>JBOHLG010000015.1:0-72091 GCA_050729515.1 Caulobacteraceae bacterium | reverse complement strand
ACGATCGTGGCGCCGAACTGGGCCTTAATGTCGTCCCCCACGATCGGGATCCCGCGCTCGGCGAAGCGGCGTTCCCACGCCGGATCGCTGGCGATGAACACTGGCATGCAGTTGACCACCCCCACCCCAGCCTCCAGCGCGCAATCCATGTAGAAGCGGACCGCCTCTTCGCTCCCGACCGGCAGGAAATTGACCAGCACCTCGGCTCGGGTCGATTTCAGAGCCTCAACGATCTCGGCCTTGGCGGGCTGGGCGGCCTTGGACGTCACGAAGCTGCGCTCGGCCGGCATCAATTCCATGTGCTCGGCCACGCCGTCGCCGACTGCGCCCATGCGAACTTTGACGCCCGAGGCGGGAACTTCAGAGAAGACCGCCGTGCAGTTGGGCTTGGCGAAAATGGCCTGAGCCAGGTCGCTCCCCACCTTGCGTTCGTCGATGTCGTAGGCGAGCACGAATTCGATGTCGGTAGGCTCGTACCCGCCGAGATTCCAGTGCATCAGCCCGGCCGTGTTGTCGTTGGCCGCCCGATAGAAGGCGACTCCCTGGACGAGCGAACTGGCGCAATTTCCGATGCCGACCAGGGCTGCGCGAATCTTGGCCATCGGGTCACTCCCCAGGGGTTCAATGCTGTTCATGCCGGACCGAAGTCGAAGAAGCCAGAGAATCAGTCAGGCGCGCTATTCAAGGCTTGGGGCGTCCCCTCCGGGCGCGGGCAAGCTAACGCCTGAGGTGACGCCTCACAAGACCGACCTCTCGGCGGCCGGGGAGGTCCGGGATCGGGCTCCTCGGGAGCCCATAAGGAGCCCAGCGGCATGAAATCAAGCGCCTCGTCGGAGCAGGGGGCGCCAGGCCGGCCCGCTGAGATCGAGGCCCTCACAAACCGCTGGCTCGTTCATCCGGCCTCCCGAGCGATCGTCGACAAGCTGGTCACGACGCGGGCGACGCCCAATCAGGTTTCGGCGGCGAGCGTGCTGGCGGCGGCTGGCGGCGCGGCCTCATACCTCTGGATTCCGCGGCCCGTCGGCCCCTGCATCGCCCTCCTCTTCCTGTGGCTCTGGCATGTTCTCGACGGAGCCGACGGCGATCTCGCGCGGCGCACAAATCGAGCCTCGACAAACGGGGAGCTGGTCGACGGCGTCTGCGATCACCTGAGCCAGCTTCTCATCTATCTCGCCTTCGCGCTCATCCTCTCCCGTCAGGTGGGACCCATCGCCTGGGCGGTGGCCGCGATTGCGGGCGTTTGTCATTTCGTCCAGGCCAATGCCTACGAGAGCGGACGCAAGAGCTATCGGCGCTGGAGATATGGAGCGACCTGGATGCGCCAGAACCTGACCAACCTGGAGCGCTCGGGCGCGGTCCGGGGGCTTCTTGGTCGGATGTATGTCAGCCTCTCGTCGATCGTCAGCGGCGGCGAGGATGGCGCCGAGGAGGCGATGTCCCGCGCTCTGGCCGCCGGCGACGAGCGGAGCGAGGCGGCGCGCCTCACCTACGGAAGCCTCCTTGGCCCGGAGGTGCGCGCAAGCGGGCTTCTCGACAGTAATGTGAGGACCATCGTCGGCTTTCTAAGCCTGCTGGCGGGAAGCCCGATGTGGTACTTCCTCTTCGAGATCGTGGTGCTCGATCTCGCCCTGATCTGGCTCGGGCTTTGGCGCGCGCGGGCCAATCGACGGCTGGTGGCGGAGCTCTCCTAGACGCTTCTAGGCGGCCTTGGCGGCAAACTGGAGCTTCGCCAGACGCGCGTAGAGCCCGCCTCGGGCGAGGAGTTCGGCGTGACGCCCCTCCTCGACGACAGAGCCGCGATCCATGACCACGATCCGATCGGCCTCGAGGACGGTCGCGAGGCGATGGGCGATGACGAGGCTTGTCCGTCCCGTCATGGCGCCGTGAAGGGCCTGCTGGACGAGTCGTTCGTTTTCGGCGTCGAGGGCGCTGGTGGCCTCATCCAGCAGAAGGATGGGCGAGGAACGAACGAGCGCGCGGGCGATCGCCAGTCGCTGCCTCTGACCGCCGGAAAGTGTTTTGGCCCGCTCGCCCACTGGGGTGTCGAACCCGTGGGGCAGGGCGGTCAAGAACCCCTCCGCCTGGGCGGCGAGAGCCGCATCTTGGATCTCCTGGGCGCTGGCTCCCTCCCGGCCGAAGGCGATGTTCTCGGCCGCCGAACCGGAGAACAGCGGCGCGTCCTGGGAAACGAGCGCCATGCGCGCCCTCACCTCACGGGGGTCCGTCGCCGTGAGATCGACGCCGTCGACGCGCACGGTCCCCGAGTCGGGATCGTAGAACCGAAGGAGCATGCGCAGCACTGTGCTCTTCCCCGCTCCCGACGGGCCCACCAGAGCGACGCGCTCGCCGGGTCTCACCAGCAACGTGAAGGAATCCAGGGCCGGCCGACCCGAGCAACCGGGATAACAAAAGCTGACCTTCTCGAACGCCACCTCGCCTCTGGCCGGCTGGGGAAGCGGCCGGGGCGAAACCGGCGCGCTGATCGAAGGGATCGCGTCCATCATCGCGGCGATCCTTTCGGCCGCGCCGGACGCCTTCTGGATTTCCGCCCACACCTCGGAAAGGTCGCGCACAGAAGAAGCCACGAAAAGCGCCAGGATCAAAAGCTGCAGCAGGGTTCCGCCGGTCATTCTGGGGGCCCCGCTCGCCGTCCGCTCAATGAAAACGGCCATGGCGCATTGGAAAAGGAGGACAAGCAGCCCGGCGAAGACGAGGCTGATCATGAGGCCGCTCATCAGGCCCCGGGCGCGAAGTTGGGCGAGGGAGGCCTCGTAGGCCTTTTCCACCGAGCTGTTGAAACGCTCGGCGATCGTCGCCTCCCGGCCGAAAGCCTGGACCGTCTCGATCGCTTCCAGGCCCTCACCGGCGTAGCCGACCGCCTCGGCGAAGCGGTCCTGGGCCCTCACCGACAGACGCTGCATGCGCCGACCGATGAGAAAGAGGGGAGTCAGAAGAATGGGCACCAGAACGAGAACCGCGCCGGTGAAATTGGGCGAGGCGACGATCATCAGAACCACTGCCCCGAACAGGGTCAACAGATTGCGCAGGGCGACCGGGACCACCGTCGCCACCGCCCTTTCCACAATGGTCATGTCGGTAGTGAGCCTGGAGAGCACCTCGCCGGTGCGCACGCGAAGGAAATGGGCGAGGTCGAGGCCGAGCACCTGCCGGAAGAGCACCTGGCGGAGATCGGCGACCACGCGCTCGCCGAGCTTCTGGACGAAATAGATCCGCAGACCGGTGGTCACCGCCAACAATCCCGCGCCGGCGGCCAGGAAGAGGAACGCACGGATCAGCATCTTGAGACTGTGGAGTTCGAAGCGATCGATGACCGCCCGCAAACCGACCGTGAGCGCCAGGGCGGCCGTGGTCGAGATGATGATGAAGGAGAGGCCGAGAGCCGCGTCGGGGAGGTGTAGCCTGACGAAAGGAACGAGCCGCACGAGAGGGCGAAGGCTGCGTCGCCGCTGTCGACGCCAAGCGTCGGTGTCGAAGGCCTCCTTCATCAGAGCGCCCAGGCTGGGACGTTCAGCCGCCTCAGCGGCTGCTCTGGCCACGCTGGCCCCCGGCTTTTTCATCGCCTCGCCTTCGCCATGCGGACCCGATCTCCCGAACAGCCCGATTGGGCCTCGCCACCGCGCCCGTTCATCGACTATCAGGCCAAGTTGCGCTTGGCGATAATGACGCCAAGGCGCCCGTCATGTCATCATGGCCAGAATCGCTGGCGTTTTCTGCGCAAGAGGACCGGATTGGGAACACCCCTCGAGCCGACCCCGACCGCGCCGGAAAGGTCGACCCGGCCGGCCAACTTCGCCTCGATCGCCGAGGCTCTCGATTTCGCCGCCGAGCAGCCAACCGGGATCAATCTTTATTCGCTGCGCGGAGAACTCGTCGAGGTCCTCCCCTACGCGCGCCTGAAGGAGGATTCCGCCGCGCTCGCGGCTCTGTTTCTCAGTCGCGGCCTAGTGCCAGGAGACCGCGTCGCCCTTGCCGCCGAGAGCGACGGCGGCTTCCTGCGCGCCTTCTTCGCCTGCCAATACGCCGGTCTCGTGCCCGCCCCGGTCCCTCTTCCTGCGCCATTTGGAGGCAAGGATGCCTATGTCGCCCATTTGGGGCGAATGCTGACCTCGTCGGCGGCGCGCGCCGCCCTGGCCCCAGCGGCTCTGGCCGAGTGGTTCGCAGATGCGGCCGAGGGCCTGCAGCTCGAAGTCGCGGGCAGCTGGGATTCCCTTCTCGCCGAAGCCCTGCCCTCGCGTCTTTCGTCCCGCGCCGTGGGGGGCTTTGATCCGCAGGGACTCTGCTATCTGCAGTTCTCCTCCGGAAGCACCCGGTTTCCGCTGGGCGTGGCGGTGACTCACTCCGCTTTGATGGCCAACATCCAGGCCATCGGAGCCGAAGGCCTGCAGGTCGCGCCTGACGACAGGGCGGTCTCGTGGCTTCCCCTCTACCATGACATGGGGCTCATCGGTATGCTGCTCGCCAGCATCGCCTTTCAGTGCTCGATTGACCTTCTGCCCACCGGCGCATTCGTGCGTCGTCCGGGTCTGTGGCTGGAGCTGATCTCCAAGCGTCGCGGCACGATCTCCTATGCTCCAACCTTCGGATATGATCTCGCCGCCCGACGCGGTCCTCCAGCTGGCAAGGACGACCTCGACCTCTCCTGCTGGCGCATCGCCGGCCTGGGAGGGGACATGATCCGGCCCGAACCGCTTCGCGCCTTCGCCGGGGCCTTCGAGACGGCAGGTTTCGATCCGGCCGCGTTTCTCGCCAGCTACGGGATGGCCGAGGCGACCCTGGCCCTAACTCTGAGCGGACCTCGGGCGGGCCTCAGGACCGACGTCGCCGACATTGATCGCCTGGAGCGGGAGGGCGTGGCCGCGGCGCCCTCCTCGCGTGACGCCAGGACCCGGGAGTTTGCGCTCTGCGGGACGCCTCTCGCCGGCCACAAAATCGAGATCCGCGATGAGGCGGGAAGGACGCTGGGGGAGCGGGGCCTGGGTCGGATCTTCGCCTGGGGGCCTAGTTTGATGCAGACCTATTTCGGTCAGCCTGAGGAGACCGCCAAGGTGCTTTCGGCGGACGGCTGGTTGGACACCGGGGACATCGGCTATCGGCTCGGCCATGAGATCGTCATCACCGGTCGGGCAAAGGATCTGATGATCGTCAATGGTCGCAATGTCTGGCCGCAGGATCTCGAGTGGACAGCCGAGAAGGAGATCGACTGCTTGCGCAGTGGAGACGTCGCCGTGTTCTCCATCCATCACGGCGGCGAAGAGCGCGTCGTCGCCCTGGTGCAATGCCGATCCGCCGAGGAAGAGACTCGCGAAGCCATTCGCACTCAGGTGGCGAATCTGTTTCGGGTCCGCCATGGACTGCAGGCCGACGTCACCCTGACCCCGCCCCACAGCCTCCCCCAGACCTCGTCCGGAAAGCTCAGCCGTTCGCGCGCCAAAGCCCTCTTCCTGGCCGGGGCGTTCGCCTGACTGCAGAGGCCTCTCTAAAGGGTCGCAGTTGAAGGGGGCGTTGCAAACCTGTTACGGTGCTGGCGGGGCTTCGTCCGCGAAGCGACACAGCGGATGCGTTGCATGCGGGAAAATCATCAGTTGGTTCTGGTGAAGGGCGAGTTTGGCAGGGGCGACCGCTCAGTCCGGGATGAGATTTCCGCAGTTTTCGAGCAAGTTCTCGAGCATCCCGTACAGATCGATGATAATACCAACATCGTCGAGGACCTTGGTATGGATTCCTTGGGAGTGATGAACTTCGTCATGGCGATTGAAGATCGCTACGACATTTCAATTCCGCTCGATCGGATAGCACAGGTAGAAACCATCGGCGATTTGATCCACGCGGTGGAAGACATGCGAAAGGGGGCTCCCGCATGACCATTCTGGCCAAACACGCCCACTATAAGACCTCCTATGACGAGTTGCGCGCCAGCGGCGTCGATCCTGCGCACCTGAAGTTCGACGCCGTGCTCTCTCCCACCGAGGGGATCCTGGACGGCCGCCGCACGATCCTCATGGGCACCAACAACTATCTCGGGCTCACCTTCGATCCGCGGTGCATCGAAAAGGCGGTCGAAGCGACCCGCAGCCAGGGTACCGGCACCACCGGCTCGCGAATGGCCAACGGCACCTATGTGGGTCACTGGCTGCTCGAGCAGGCCCTCGCCGAATTCTATGGTCGCAAACACGCAATGGTGTTCAGCACCGGCTACCAGGCGAATCTGGGACTCCTGGGAGCGCTCGCCGGACGGGGCGACCATTTGATGCTGGACGCCGACAGTCACGCCAGCATCTACGACGGCTCGAGGCTGGGCGGGGCCGAAGTGATCCGGTTCCGGCACAACAGCCCCGACGACCTCTACAAGCGCCTGCAACGACTTCGCGGAGCGCCCGGAGAGCGTTTGATTGTCGTCGAAGGCATCTACTCCATGCTCGGCGACACCGCGCCGCTCAAGGAGATCGCCGAGGTCAAGCGCGAGACAGGCGCCTACCTCCTGGTCGACGAGGCTCATTCGCTGGGCGTCCTGGGTCGGACCGGCCGCGGCCTGGCCGAGAAAGTCGGCGTGGAGGCCGATGTCGATTTCATCGTGGGCACATTCTCCAAGAGCCTGGGAAGCGTCGGCGGCTTCTGCGTCTCGGATGATCCCGACTTTGAGGTCCTGAGGATCGTCTGCCGGCCCTACATGTTCACCGCCTCGCTGCCCCCGGGCATCGTCGCCTCGACGATCGAAGCTCTCGAGCGCCTTCGCTCGGAACCGGCGCTCCGCCGCGATCTGATGCGAAACGCCCATCGCCTTTATGACGGCCTGCGCGCCCTGGGATTCGAGACCGGTCCCGAGCCGAACCCCATCGTCGCGGTTTCCATGCCCGATCAGGAGACGGCGGTCCTCTTCTGGAAGATGCTCATGGAGGCCGGTCTCTACCTCAATCTCGCCATCCCACCGGCCACGCCCAACAATGTGCGCCTGCTTCGGACCAGCGTCAGCGCCGCACACACCCTTGCGCAGATCGACACCGCGCTCGATATCTTCGGCCGGGTCGGGCGCGAACTGGGACTGCTCACGGCCGATCGGCGTCGAGCCGGAGCAGCCCTCTAGACCACGAGAGTAAGACCACCACGATGGCGTCGGCCGCTGCGGCCCCTTACAAGATCGGCTGGCGGCCATCGATCCTCGACGGCTACATGTTGCGGCTCCTGGCCATGCCTGCGCTGGCGGTGCTGGGCGTCACCCTAGTCGCCTTCCTCCTCGAACAGACGCTGCGCCTCATCAATCAGCTCGCTTCGGACGGAGCGAGGCTCGGCTATCTCTTCGGACTGATCACCGACCTTGTCCCCTACCAGCTTGGCCTCGCCCTGCCGGCGGCTTTCTTCGTGGCCATGTTCATCGTGATCGCCCGCCTGGACGAAGAGAGCGAGATCGGCGCCCTGCTGGCCGGGGGCATCTCCTTCGAGCGGCTCGTCGCGCCGCTCATTGTCGTCGGAATAGGCGTGGGGATCGTCAGTCTGTTCCTTCTAGGATGGCTCCAGCCCTACAGCCGATACGGCTATCGCGAGGTGCTCAACGCCGCCACCGACGCCGGCTGGACGGCCCAGCTCAATCCTCAGGTCTTCATGAGCGCGGGGCCGAACTTCACCATCACCGCCGATCAGGTGGACGCCACCGGCAGGAGCCTCAAGGGCGTCTTCATCCGTCGCAAGACCAAGGATGGCGAAGCGGTGATCACCGCCAGCAAGGGGACGCTCGGGCTGAGCCCGGACGGGCGGACCACCGATCTTGATCTCAGGGGCGGCCTGGTTCTGGTCGATGGCCCCGGCGGCAAGCTCCGCCTGGGTAGATTCGGAGACTTTTCCGACCACGAGGTCCTTGGAGGCGCCCGGAACATGGTGCCTCGCGGCGGGGACGAACAGGAGCTCACCCTTCCGGAGCTGACGAGGGAGATGCACCGCCCGGACGCCCTGATTCCTCATCGGATTCTGGCCGCCGAACTCTACTCCAGGCTGGCGCGCTCCCTCGCCATCCCCTTCCTGCCGTTTCTCGCCTTGCCTTTGGCGCTGGCCGCCAAGCGCGGGCGACGCGCGCCGGGAATGATCGTGGGAGCGGTGATCCTGGTCGCCTTCCATCACGGCGTGAGCCTTTGCAAGAGCTTCGCTGAGTCCGGGCGGGTCGAGCCGCTCGTCTCGATCGGCGGCATTTTCCTGGCCATGGCCGTCTTCACCCTGTGGCTCTTCCTCTCCTCCCGCCGCCGTCCAGGCGAGACGCCCATCTCGGGCCTTTTTCTGCGCATCGAGAAGATGTTCGACAGAAGGACCAATGCGGCGCCCACAGCCATGCGCAAGAAGGGCGCGCTTGGGCTTTCGGCCTATCTCACCCGGATCATGCTGGTGCGCACCGCCGCCGCCGCGGCCGCCCTGATGGCCCTGCTGCAGCTCATCGACCTGCTCGAACGGACCAGCGACATTCTTGCCCGGGGCGGCGTGCTGGAGATTTTCAGGTACATGTTCCTGCGCCTGCCTTTCATCTTCCAGGAGGTGGCTCCGTTCGCGGTTCTGGCAGGGGCGATCTTCACGTTCACTCAGCTCGCCCGCAACAGCGAGCTTGTGGTGATGCGGATCAGCGGTCTTTCGCTCATGCAGATCTTCAAGCGGACCCTGCCGGTCGCGCTCGCCGTCGCCGCCCTGGATCTCGTGGTCGCCGACCAAGTCACGCCCAGGGCCGAACAGGCGCTCGCGAGCTGGTGGACGGCGAGCGCCCCGGGCGCGCACAAGGCGCCGACTCCGCGCTGGTTCCGAATCGGCGCCGACGTGGTGAAGGTGGATTCGGCGAGCCTCTCCGGCGATGTCCTCCACGGCGTCTCGATCTATGAGCGCGACGCCCAGCGGGCCCTTTCCAAGCGCCTGATCGCGCCTACGGCTACTCATGAGGAGGGCGGCTGGCGGCTCAAGGATGCGGTGGTCACCGACATCGGCCCGACCCGCGCCGACGTGGTGAACGTCGGAGCGATCGACTGGGCGACTCCGCTTCGGCCCGGCGACGTTGCGACGCTCTTTTCCAGCGCCTATGAGATCACTTCAGGCGCGGCCTTGAGGTCGCTTTTCGGAAAGGGGCCGGTGGACAAGAGCCCAAGCGAATTCAAGACGCGGCTCTATCGCACCATCGCCGAGGGTCTGGCGCCGATCATCATGCTTCTTCTCGCCCTTCCCACCGCCCTTGGCCACGCCCGAAGCAACCGGACCGGCCCGGTGATCTTCGGACTGGGCTGCGGGCTCCTCTATCTCGTCGCCGACGGACTCTTCACCGCCATGGGCCAGGTCGGAACGCTCCCGCCGCTCGTCGCGGCCTGGGGAGCGCCGGTCGCCTTCGCCGCCGGAGCGATAAGCATCCTCCTCTACGCCGAGGGATGAGCGCGGGCGTGGAAGTCGCTCCGGTCGCGACCAAGGGCGACCTCGAGCGTTTCATCCGTCTGCCGATGCGTCTGATGGCGGGCGATCCCAACTATGTCGCCCCCCTGATGATGGAGCGGCGCGAGGCTCTTTCGCCCAGGCACAACCCGTTTTTCGAGCACGCAGAGGCCCAGTTCTGGCTGGCTAGGCGGCAGGGGCGTGATGTCGGCCGGATCAGCGCCCAGATCGATCATCTGGCGAAGACCGATCCGCAGGCCCCCGACGGCTTCTTCGGCATGATCGCCGCCGAGGACGATGCGGAGGTATTCGCCGCCCTGTTCGCCGCCGCGGAAGCCTGGCTGAAGGCGCGCGGACGCACCCGGGCGGTGGGTCCGATGAATCTCTCCATCAACGAGGAGGTGGGCCTTCTCATCGACGGGCGGGAAACCCCGCCGATGCTCCTGATGGGCCACGACCCCGCCTACGCCGCGCCGCGCATCGAGGAGCAGGGCTACGTCAAGGCCAAGGACGTTTTCGCCTATGTTTCCGGCGAGCCGACCTTCACGCCCGGGGTCGAAGCGAGCCTCGAGCGGCCCTTGCCCAAAGGCATGGTCCTGCGCCCGGTGAACATGAGGCGGTTCGACGCCGAGGTCGCAACGCTGGTCGAGATCCTCAACGACGCCTGGTCGGAAAACTGGGGCGCCGCGCCGGTCACCGAAACGGAGACCCGGCACATGGCCAACTCCTTGAAACTCCTCATCCACCCGCGCCTGGTCTGGTTCGTCGAAATCGACGGCGAGGCGGCGGGGTTCGGCGTCCTCCTTCCGAATCTCAACGACGCCATCGCGGACTTGAACGGCAGGCTCCTACCCTTCGGCTGGGCCAAGCTCCTTTGGCGGCTCAAGGTCAAGGGGATCAAGCGTGGCCGCGTTCCCCTGATGGGCGTGAAACGCAAGTTCGCCCGGGACCGGCGCGGCATTCTGGCTCCCTTCGCCATCCTCGGAGCGATGCGTCGAGAGGGTCTCAAGCTGAAGATGATCGAGGCCGAATACAGCTGGATCCTCGAAGACAATATGCCGATGCGGCACATCCTCGAGAGCTTCGGGGCGCGCATCTACAAGACATATCGGATCTACCAGAAGGCGCTCGCCTGAACGGTCCGGCGGCGGAGCGGACCTTCGCAAAGTGGTCGGTGCGCGCTTGTCCCACACGCCCGCGCCGGGCTAGGCAGCGCGCGCATGAAGAAAGGCCAGAGGTTGAATTCTCCCGCCAAGTCGCCCCCCGCCTCCGTGGAGGCGATCATCTCAGGCCTCGCCAAGGTCGACTACATCGCCTCGCGTCGGATCGCAGCCGCCGTCCACATGGCCGCCCACCTCGAAAAGCCGATCCTCGTCGAGGGCATGGCGGGAGTCGGCAAGACGGAACTGGCGATCTCCGCGGCCAGAATGCTCGGACTGCCGCTTATCCGCCTGCAGTGTTACGAAGGCCTGGACGAAGCCAAGGCCCTTTACGAGTGGAAATACGGCAAGCAGCTCCTCTACACCCAGATCCTGAAGGACCATATGGGCCGCTCGCTCAGCGCGGCGCCGGACCTCGAGACCGCCATGGAGCAGCTGCACGGCGCGGGCGATCTCTTTTTCTCGGAGGCTTTCTTGGAGGCGAGGCCCCTGCTCGCCGCTCTTCGTCAAGAGGCGGGCGCGGTCCTCCTCATCGACGAGATCGACAAGAGCGATGAGGCGTTCGAAGCCTTCCTGCTCGAGCTGCTCTCCGCGTTCCAAGTCTCCATTCCAGAGATCGGCGTGATCGCGGCGAAGGTCCCGCCGATGGTCTTTCTGACTTCAAACAACGTCCGAGACCTGGGCGACGCGCTCAAGAGGCGCTGCCTGCATCTTTACATCCCTCTTCCCGACCAGAAGCTGGAGGAGCGGATCGTCGCCGCCCGCGCCCCCGGCGCGCGCGCCGCGCTTCGCGCCGACCTCGTGCGCTTTGTCCAGGATCTGAGAACCCTCGACTTGCGCAAGCCTCCTTCGATCTCCGAGACGGTCGATTGGGCTCGGGCGCTCGTTTTGCTCAACACCGAGCTTCTGAGCGCGGAGATCGTTCTGGACACCTTGAATGTGATCCTCAAGTTCGAACAGGACATTCGGGCTGTGGAACCACGGGTCGGGGAGCTTTTGGCCCGTTCGACTCCGGCCGCGGCTGGCTCCGGCAAGGGCTGAGCAGCGATGAGGTCTCTGGAGACCTTCATCTCGGCTCTGCGGGCGAGCGATGTCGCGGTCTCACCGGCCGAGGCGATCGACGCCCATTTGGCGGCGGCCAGCGTGGGGTGGACCGACCGCACCCTTCTCAAGGACGCGCTGTGCGCCACCCTCGCCAAAAGCGCCTTCGAGGTCGAACGTTTCGATGCCTGCTTCGAGACCTTTTTCCGACGAGAGGAGTTCCGTCGCGGTGCGGCCCCAACCGCCGCCAGCGCCGCAGGAAAGGAGGATCTCGTCGCCGCGCTCCTGGCCGGCGACGGCGCGAGTCTTGCGGCCTCGATGGAGGCGGCGGGCGTCCAGGCCGGCGTCTCCGAAATCCGGCTCTCCACTCAGCGGAGCCTTATCGTCCGCCGGATCTTGGATCTGATGGGGATGCGCCGCCTCGAGAGGCGCATCGCCGAGCTCGAAGGATCAGCCGACGCCGATGAGCGCGGTCTCGCCGGCGAACTCGCAGGAAGGCGCTCGCAACTCTTCGAGGAGGCGGAACGCTTCGTCGCTCGTCAGGAAAGGCTCCACGCTGGCCAGAGCGCCAAGCGTCTGCGTGAGCAGATCCTCGAGCGCCAGAGACTCACCACCATCGCCCCGGAAGACCTGCGCGCCATGGAAGCCCTGACCCGCCGCATGGCGAGGCGCCTGGCGACGCGCTACGCCCGGCGGCGAAGACGGGCGCGTCGGGGCGATCTCGACGTGCGAAAGACGGTCGCGGCCAGCATGGCCCACGATGGCATCCCGTTTCAGGTGATCTGGAAGCGCCAGAAGATCGACAAGCCGAAGCTGATGGTGCTCTGCGACGTCTCCCGATCGGTCGCCGAGGCGGCGCGGTTTCTCCTCCTCTTCGTCTACAGCCTTTCGGAGGCGGTGGAGCACTTGGAAGCCTACGCCTTCTCCGACCGGCTCGCCTGCGTGGACGACCTGCTCGCGGAGGTGAGCGTCGAGGAGGCGATCGCCTTGGTCATGGCCCGAAGCGGCTTGCGCCCCACCGACTACGGCGCCTCGCTCGCCGACTTTGTCGCCGCAGCAGACCTGCGCCTCGACCGGCGCACCACGGTCATCATCCTGGGGGATGGACGCTGCAATTACGCCTCGCCACGGTTGGATCTCATGCGCAGGATCAAGGACCGTTCGAAGGCCGTGGTGTGGCTCAATCCCGAACCCTCGACCTATTGGGGCCAGGGAGATTCGAAGATGGCCGATTATGCACGTTTCTGCCATCTGGCGCGGAGCTGCAACAGCCTGGCCGAACTCCAAAGGATCGTCGACCAGGTGATGGCTGCCTATCTTCCCAGATAGTTGGCTGCCCAGCGGCCTTGCGCTAAGGGACCCCCAATGGCGCCCAGCGACGATGAATTCTTCGATCTGATCTCCCAGGAAGCCCTGATCGATCGCGACAAGCTCTCGCGTTCGGCGACCCTCTCTGACATCGGCATCGACTCGGTCGACGTGGTCACGGTCGTCTTCGCTGCAGAGGAGAAGTGGGGGATCGAGGTTCCGGAGAAAGCCTTCGACGGCGTCTCCGATCTGGGCGGATTCATCGACATCCTCAAGGGCCTGGTCGAGAAGAGGGAACAGGCGCCCGCCTCATGAACGGCCGGCCGCGGCGCATCGTGGTCACCGGCATGGGCGCCGTCTCCTCGCTTGGGCTGGGGCTCGAGGCGACGTGGGCGTCCGCCAGGGCGGGCAAGGGCGGGATCGAGCCGCACGTCTTTGATCCCGGCCCCCACGGGCCCCGAGCCAACGCGACCCCCTGCGCCCTCGTCGAGGAGGACGTCGTTTCGGCGCTGGAGAACGCGCTGGGCCGGCGTATCGGCGCGTCGCTCGACCCCTTCTCGCTCTTTGCCTTGATGGTCGCCCATGAGGCGCTGAGCCAGGCAGGACTGGTCGGCGAGGACGCCGGGAAGGACGCATTTTCGTCCGATCGCGCCGCGGTCGTCCTCGGGCACGGCTTTGCCGGGATCCACACTCTGGAAGCGGCCTACGAGCGGTTCTACGGGCTCAAGACCCACAAGGTCCACCCGATGACCGTTCCCAGGGTCATGGTGAGCGCCCCAGCGAGCGCGGTGGCGATGGAGTTCGCAATCCGCGGTCCGGTGTTCGCCGTCTCGAGCGCCTGCGCCTCCTCCGGACACGCCATCGCCCAGGGCGCAGCACTTATCGCCTCGGGACTGGCGGACGTGGCCCTCGTTGGCGGAAGCGAGGCGATCGCCACGCCGGCCTGCCTGCGCGCCTGGGACGCCCTGGGCGCCATGAGCCCAAGCCAATGCCGACCCTTCTCCATCGGCCGCGACGGGATGAGTCTCGGCGAAGGCGCCGGAGCAGTGGTGTTGGAAGCTCTGGACCATGCTCAAGCGCGGGGCGCGGCGATCCAGGCCGAGCTCGCCGGCGCCGGGCTCTCTTCGGACGCATTCCACTGGACCCAGCCGTCGCTCGAGGGCGCGGTGAGCTCGATGACGACCGCCCTGCGGGACGCCAGGGCGCTTGAGGAGTCCTCGATCCTCATCGCCGCTCATGGCACCGGCACGCCCCTCAACGACAAGAACGAGGCGGCGGCGATCCACTCTGTCTTTGGAAAGCACGCGCTGGATCATCCGGTGATCGCCACCAAGAGCGCCCATGGCCACCTGATCGGGGCGGCGAGCGCCGTGCAGGGGGTGATCGGCCTTCTGGCTCTCGCCCACCGTGAGGCGCCCCCGATCCTCAACTGGCTCGGCCCAGATCCGGAATGCGAACTCGATCTTGTCACCGGCCAGGCGCGCCCGATCAAGGCTGAGACCCTCCTTCTCAACGCCTTCGCCTTTGGGGGGCTCAACACCTCTCTGGTCTTCCGACGGTGGACCTGAAGAAAGCCTCGGCGAACCCGCTGGCCTTCTGGATGGCGCACTGGAATCTCGAGCCGGATGGCGAGTCCTTCACCACCAAGGGGGGCTCCCATCTCGCTCCAGTGCTATTCGAGGGCCGAAAAGCGATGCTCAAGCTCGCCGGCGGACGAGAAGAGAGCCGGGGCGCCATCCTTCTTCAATGGTGGCGCGGCGAAGGCGCGCCCGAAGTCTTCGCCCGCAAGGGGAAGGCCGTCCTGATGGAGCGCTTGGAGTGCAGCGAGAACCTCGAAGCCATGGCGCTCGGCGACCGCGACGCTGAAGCAACGGCGATCCTCTGCGCTGTCGTAGGACAACTACACGCGCCCCGTCCGCGTCGCTCGCCGGCTTCGCTGGTTCCACTCCGGCGCTGGTTCGGCGCCCTGGAGCGGGCGGCCGATGATCGCGGAGGCGTCTTCGCAAGAGCGTGGGCGGCCAGATGCACCCTCGCCGGCGCGCCGCCGGAGACAGCGGTGCTCCACGGCGATGTCCATCACGGCAATGTTCTTTGGGGCGGCGCACGCGGCTGGCTCGCCATCGACCCCAAGGGACTGCTGGGCGATCGAGCCTTCGATTACGCCAACCTGCTGTGCAATCCCTGGGGGCCGAAGGCGGTTTCCCGTGAGAGGTTGGAAGTCCGTCTAGCGGTCATCGCCCTCGAGGGTAGAATCTCCCGCGAACGGATGGCGCTCAACCTCCTCGCCTGGGCCGGCCTCTCCGCGGCTTGGACAATGGATGACGGCGAGGACGCTTCCCACGCTCTTGCCATGGCTCGGCTCGCCGAGGCGGCGCTGGCGTCCTGAGGCTCAGGCCGCGAACTCGCCTTCAGGGACCTCGCCGTCTGGCGTCGCGATGAGCCGCCGCGGCACGAGGAGCAGGGCCGGAAGCATCAAGGCGTAGACGACGGTGATCGCCACCACGCAGATCGTGAAGTCGTGTTTGAGATCATAGAGATAGGTTCCCAGAACGTCTCCGAACCGTGACACGATCCAGTAGAGGGCCACCGACAGCATCAGGGTGGTCCCCTGGAGGCCTTTGGGCGAGGAGCGGATGAGCAGGTCGATGTAGGCCGCGCTCACCACCCCGCCCATCAGTCCCATCGGGACCGCAACGAGCAAGGCGGCGGTCACGGAGTGGATGAAAGCCATCGGAATCATCTGGGGAACCCCGATCGCAGCGCCCCAGAAAAGCAGCGTACGGAGAGGGAATCGACGGCAGAGCACTCCGAACAACATGAAAGTCGGAATAAAGGAGACCACGAAGATCGCGTTCCATTGGCCCCACTGTGCGTCGGTCGCGTGCAGCTTGTTCTGGAGGAAGAACATCAGTGGCGTCACCGAGCCCGGCGCGAAGTTCCAAAGGAACCAGACCAGCATGGCCGGATAGATCGGCCAGTGTCGCGCCAGACGCCTCAAATCCTGTAGAGGGTGGAGTTCCGGATTTCGTTCCGAATGAAGATGGTCATAGACGATCTTCGGCCGCCAAAGGCCATAGAGCGCGACGACGGCCATCACCCCGGCGCCGACCAGGAAGAGAATTCGCGCGGCCTGCTCGGAGCCCCGGCCCTCGAGCGCCTGACTGAGAATTCCGCCCATCAGGAAGGCTCCCAGGAGAGGGAGCGACTGAACGACATTCATCACGGCGCTCATCTGGCCGCTCATGACGTGTTGCTGGCCGAACTGGGAGACAAGACCGTTCTGCGCGCCGAGGACGAATTGGAAGAGGCAGGTGAGGATGACGACGCCGAAAAGTAGGGTGAGATAGCTCACCGGAATGAAGGCGAAGGCGACGTAGATCGCCGAGGTGACCGCCCCGAAGATGATGATGAGTCCGCGATCGCCGCGCCCGAGTGGATTCCAACGATCGCGGGCGAAGCCGAAGAGGAAGGAGAGATAGAGCGGGATCGCCGACATCAGGCGGAAGAGCGCGACCTGGTGGGCGGCGAGATGAAACTTGTTTTTCAGGAAGAAGCTGATCGGAACATCGATGAGGCCCAGATACGGCCCGCCGAAACCGAGCAGGAAGATGAGGACGCCGATGTAGGCGAGGATGCGCGCGCGCGCCGAAGCGCCGAGCGGGCTGGGGGCGCCGGAGGCGACCGTTTCGAGGGATCTCGCGGTGCTCATCGCCCATCGCCCTCCGGCTTGTCTTGGCGTCGCGGCGGTCACCGGCGCGCGGTCAAGTGGTCCCATGGGGCGGATGTTGCGGTCAAGCGCAACAATGGCGCTCGCCGCCGCCGAGTCTTCGTCCGAAGAGGCCAGGCTTCCAACCAACGCCCCTTGATTGAGCGGAACTTATTTTCTCGCCTGCAGGTTGTTTCGTGTTGCGGCTGTCCGGGGTCTTCAATTAAGGAGAAATCAAGGCTCACCCGTGATCTCGCGGAGCGGCCTTGGAGGCTGGAGGCAAGCGCCATGAAGATGAGTTTCACCAAAGCTACGGCTGTCGCCGCCGTCGGCGCTGCAGCTCTGGCGATCGCGGCCCCCGCGTCGGCGGCGACGATCCTCAACACCGATTTCAATCCCCTCGATCTGTCGGTCGGCGGCACCGCGGGGTTTACGCCCTTCTACCTCAATTCAACCACCGAGAACGACCAACTCGACTTCTCCTTCGACCTGACGGGGGGAAGCGCCACGGTGCTCTCGCAACTTCAGGCCTCACTGATTTTGGATGCCGGCACGTCCAAGTCGCAGAAGCTCAAATTCGATCTCTACTCGGGCGACGGCGCGACCGGCGGCGGGACTTTCGTCGCGGCCTCCAATAACGGCACGGGGCCATCCCTCGACACCTTCCTGGCGCCGGGCGACTATTACCTCAAGATCGTCACCAACCCGCCGTACAATCCGGCCAAGGACGCAACCTACCCCCTGATCAGCGGTGCGATCAGCGCGGTGCCGGAACCGGCGACCTGGGCCATGCTGCTGGCTGGCTTCGCCTTCGTCGGCTACGCGGTTCGCCGCCGGAAGACTTCGCTGAACTTCGCTTAAAGTCCAGTCTCTCCAGCCTGGATTTGCGCCGCCGCCGGCCCCCAAGCCGGCGGCGGCGGCATTTTCGGAGGTCAGCTAGCTTCTCGTGAGGCCCCGGCGTTCGGCCGTGCTGCGCCCGGCGACAAAAATCGCTGATCGATGAGGAACACGCCGGACCAAGAAAAGTTAACTGCTCCGATCGCGCCCTTACGGGGCGCTGTGCGGAGCAGGTTCGATGGCCAGCAAGCTGGGTTCGGTCAAGTTTGGGCGAAAAGGGGTCGCGGCGATCGGCGCGGCGGCAGCGCTGGCGGCGACACTTCCCGCCTCGGCCACCACAGTGATTACCAACTTCACCCCTGAGCCCGTCGGCCCCGGTTCGATTGACGGCTTCACGCAGTTTGTCGTCCAGCCTTCCGAGGCCGGCGACACCTTCGATTTTACATTCGACCTCTCGCCCGGAGCGGGCAACGTTCTATCTCAACTCCAGGCCTCGCTCGCCTCGGGGTCGGAAGCCTTCTCCTTCGGACTTTATTCCGGCTCGCCCCCGACCGGGACTTTAATCGGCAATTCGAGCGACATAACCGGGCCGTCGCTCTATTCGATGCACCTCACGACCAGTCTTTACTATCTGCAGATGAACTCGAGCCCGACAGTGGGCTCTCTAGTCAGCGGCGCCCTCTCCGTGGCGTCGGTGCCCGAGCCGGCGACCTGGGCGTTGCTGCTCGCCGGCTTCGGACTAGCGGGGTACGCCATAAGGCGCCGGCGCGGCCTCGCCCGTTTCGCCTGAGCGCCTAGCTTTCGGCGCGCGAAGCCTCGAAGAAGCGTCTGAGACTGCTCTCTGCCTGCTCGGGGCGGTCGCGGTGGACGCCGTGGCCGGCCCCATCGAAGACCTCCAGGTGGACCAGATGGGGCGGCAGGGCGGCGGCGATCGCCTCCGAGCACGAAAGAGGCGTGATTGGGTCCAGGGCGCCGGCGGTGACGAGAGTGGGGCGCTTCACGCCCGAGAGGCCCGTCAGAAGATTCATTGTCCTCTGCTCGCCGCGTATGAAATCGAACATCACTTCGAAACGACGAATGGCGCGCGCCCTGGCTTGGGCCGAAGCGGGGTCGCGGGTGGGGTTATAGAGCGGCATGCAGATATTCATGTATTCGGCCGCCCTCTCTTCGCTGGGATCGGTCCAGAAACGCTCGGCGCTGGCGCGCGCTTCGGCGCCCCCCAGTCGCTCCATCATCTGATAAGTGGCCGGAAGATCCATCCGACCCGCCGTCGAGGCCAGCACCACTGCTCGTGGGTGCTCGGGATGCCTCTGGGCATAGGACATGGCGACCATGCCTCCAAACGAGAGTCCGTAGACGATCGGACGTTCGATCCCGAGCGCATCGCAAAGGCCCTTCACGTCGTCGCCCCACTGATCGAGACGCCAAGTCTCGCGCTGGCCCTTGGAGCGGCCGTTGCCCCGGTGGTCCAGATAGACGACCTGGAAGGCGTCGGCGAACCGATCGAACCACGGACGCATGAGCGAGTGATCGAAACCGGGCCCGCCGTGCATGACGATGAGGGTCGGCCGCTCGACCATCCTTTCGCCCTCCACGGCGAACTTCGCGCCCACCACGTCGAAGAAGAGTCGTGCTCCGTTGACGCTCACAAACATTGATCGCCCTCCTAGTGTCCCGATTCCGCCGTTCGATCCGCCTGGGGCGAGCGCGCGACGAACGTCGGAATCGACGAGGACACCAGCAAGTTGCTGATTCTGGTGTCGTTGACGAATTTGACGTTCGTCACTGAACCCCCCCCCACGCGGAAACGAACGTCAAATTCACGACACGAACGCGCGTCGTCTCGCCCATCGCCATCGTCGGGGCAAGTCCGAGCGGGGCGAGCCGGTGGCCGGCGAAACCGGAACGGGGGGGCGTTCAGCCAAGGCGCGTAAGCCCTACGAAAGGACTCTCGGCCTAGTCTCGCTCCTTCCCATCCAGGGGAGCGACATGGATTTTGGTCCAAGAGCCCCAGGGCATTTCCCGGCGAAGCGGAGTCGCTTCGCCGAAGAGGAAATGCCGCCGATTCAAGGTCCTGAGCGCATCCGTGTCGCAACGGCATTTCCCAATTTTGTGGGATGCGCTCTGGCCGCAGCGGCGGGAGTCATCCTCTTTGTGATCGCCGCCCAGGCCTCGGCCAGACCGCTCATGCAGCCTCTGCAGCTCGCCCAGGCCATCGAACTTCGGGCGGAGAGAACCAGCTTCGCCAAGCTTGAGGCTTTCGGATCCGCCGCGGCGAGGGGCCAGGATCGCGAGTCGCTCAATCGCCTCGCCCACGTCGCCCAGATCTTCCTCAACCAGTCGGAATTCGACCGCTTCGAAAAGTGGAACGACATCCTGGCGCGCCAAGCGGCGCTAGCCCATGACCCCCGCTACATCGCCATCGCCGCCGATAATGAATTGAAGAGTCGCTATGACCGCGGCGACACATCGCTGGAAGCCGCACTCGGCGCAGCGGCGTCCAAGACCGACGACTGGTATGCCAAGGTCTATGACGATGCGACCTACGCCTTCGTGCTCACCGAGGAAAAGAGGACCGGCGAGGCGCTCAGACTGCTCTCCCAGGCCGAAGGACTGATCCCGTCTGGCGACCCCTACGGCGATGACGCCAGAGGCCAGATCTGGTCGATCCGTGGCATCGCCCTGACGGAGCTGTATGACCTCCAAGGCAGCGCCGCGGCCTTCGATCGCTCGGATTTCCAGTACGACAATCCCCTCTATCCCCGACCCGACTTCGACAATGTCTACAACATGGCGGTGCTCGCCACCGATCTGGGTGAAGGACCCCTCGCCACCCGGCTCGCGGCCATTCATCACCGCCTCGCCTTGCGCTCCGATCTCCCCCATCTGCGCTCCTGGGACGCCTATCTCTGCGGTTTCGTCGCCCAGTCCTTCGGGACGCCGAACCAGGTGATGGCGTGCCTCTCCGGCCTTTCGGCCAACCTGAGCGAGGCCCAGTTCATCGCCGGACGGCTCTTTCCCATGCGTGCGATCGCCGAAGCCAGGCTCGGCGAGGTCGCGGCTGCGCGCGCGGATCTCTCCCACTTCCGCGCGCTGGCGAGGGCCGAGCGGCTCGGCCCCACATTCCTGCGCTCTGAAGCGCAGGTCCAGGCCGAGATCGACATGGCCAGTGGCAACGCATCCCAGGGATTCGCCGAGCTGCGCAAGTTCGGACAGGACCAGGCCATCTCCCAATCCCGGATTTTCAATTCAGGGGTGCATCAGCTCACGACCGAACTCCAGAACCAGCTCGATCTGGCCCGTCGCGACGCCGGCCTGGAGCAGGAAGTGATCCGCAACCAGAGGTGGGTCGCCGCCCTCGCCCTCCTGATGGTCCTTCTGGCGGTGTTCGCCTTCGTCTGGCAACGGCGCCTCTCCCTCCGCTTTCGCCAAGCCCGCGAGAAGGCCGAGAGCGCCAACCGCTCCAAGAGCGAGTTCCTGGCCAATATGAGCCACGAGATCCGCACGCCGCTCAACGGCGTCGTCGGCGTCGCCGACCTGCTGGCCAGCGCCAATCTTGGACCCCGCGAAAAGGAAATGGTCGAGATCATCCGAGGCTCGGGACAGTCGCTCGAGCGCCTGCTCTCCGATGTTCTTGACCTCGCTCGTGTGGAAGCGGGACGGATGACGATCGAGAACGCGGCTTTCCAGGCCGGCGATCTCGTGCGGTCCGTCGCCGCGCTCTGCCGGCTTCGGGCGGATGAAAAGGGACTCGCGCTCGAAGCCGAAATCGCGCCTGAGCTTGAGGCCTGGGTCATGGGCGATTCGACCCGGGTCAGACAGATCCTCACCAATCTCCTCAGCAACGCGGTCAAGTTCACCGCGTCCGGCCGGGTGGGGGTCCGCGCCTTTTCCCCGAAGCCCGGAAGACTGAGATTTGTCGTCGCTGACACCGGCGTGGGTTTCGACGCGGAAGACAAGAAGCGCCTCTTCGACCGCTTCGAGCAAGCCGACGGCTCGATCACCCGCCGCTATGGCGGCAGCGGTCTAGGCCTGGCCATCTCACGTCAGCTCGCCCTTCTCATGGGGGGCGAATTCGACTGTTCAAGTACGCCAGGAGAAGGATCGATCTTCTGGTTCGAGGTCGAGTTCCCTCCCGCTGACGCGCCGGATCGCGATCTCGGCCGACAGCAGGAAGAGCGCGCTTTGGAACCCCGAGCTCTGAAGGTGCTTCTCGCCGACGACCACATCACCAATCAGACCGTCATCCGCATGATGCTCACCGAGCTGGGAGCGGAGACGACAACCGTGGACAACGGCGCCGAAGCGGTGGAAGCGGCGCGCCAAGGAGGGTTCGATCTCATCCTGATGGACATGCAGATGCCGGTCATGGACGGTCTTGAAGCCACCCGTCGCATCCGCCGGGCCGAGAGCGAGGCGGGCGAACGGCGGGCCCGCATCGTGATGCTGACCGCAAACGCCCTTCCCGAACATCGTGAAGCCGGGCGTCTGGCGGGGGCCGACGGGCATCTTTCCAAGCCGCTCACTGTCGCGGCCCTGGTCGCTGCACTGGAAGAGGCGGTGGCTGGAACGCTTGAGGACGAAAAGGCCGTCGCCTGAGTTCCACGCCGCGGGCGGAGTTGCCGCATTGTAATTTGACCCCGGCGATCGGGGATGGGCCTCTATAGTCGTTAAGGACAAACGGAGGCGTCAGATCTTGGCCTTGACCAAACTCGTTCGCGACCGGCTGCCGCTCGCGACGATCCTGCCGTTCTCCCTGCCTTCGATGGCCTTTTACTCTGTCAGCCTGGCCCTGGTCGTCTATCTCCCCAACTATTTCACCCGCGATCTGATGGTCTCGCTCTCCATCGTCGGCGGGGTCTGGATGGCGGTTCGGCTGCTCGACGCTCCGGTGGACATTCTCCTCTCGCTGGCGATGGACCGGACCCGAACCATCATCGGTCGCTACCGCCTGTGGCTGATCGCCGGCACGCCGGTTCTCATGCTTGCGACGTGGCGTCTCTTCATGGCGCCGGCCCATTTTTCGGCCGGCTATCTGCTCCTTTGGCTTTTCGTCTTCTATCTTGGCAATTCCGCCACAACCCTCGCCCACCCCGCCTGGGGCGCCAATCTCGCTTCGAGTTACAATGACCGCTCGCGCCTCTTTGGCATTCTCGCGGCAGTCGGTACCTGCGGAACAATCCTCGCAATGGGATTCGAAGCCTTCTCCAAGCAGCTCCATCTGAGCGAAGTCGGCGCGGTGCGGGCCATGGGATGGCTGGTGATCTCCATTCTGCCCTTGTGCGTCGCCATCGCCTCCGCCGCGACGCCTGAGCCGATCGCCGCCCAGTCCGCCCGGCGCCGACGCATCGATCCGAAGTCACTGTGGCGGGTGATTTCGCGGCCCGGCGTGCTGCGGCTCTTCGGCTCCCAGATGGCGGTGACGCTGGGTCCGGGCTGGATGAGCGCGATCTATCTTTTCTTTTTCCAAGACGCCCGCCGCTTCACTCGTCCACAAGCGACTTTGCTGCTGGCCGCCTACATTCTCGCGCAGATTCCAGGCTCGCTCCTGGTGTCGGCTCTCGCCCAGAGGATCGGCAAGCACCGCGCCCTGATCGCCTGCACCTGCGGCTTCTCTCTGGGCGTGCTCTCGATCTTCATCATCCCCAAGGCGAATTTTCTGGCCACTCTCCCTGCTTTGCTGTGGTGCGGGACAATGGCGGCCGGCTTCGGCCTAATGATCTCGGCCATGCTCGCCGACGTCAGCGACGAGATTCGCCTCGAAGTGGGCGAGCAGCACACCAGCCTCGTCTACGCCGTCAACGGTCTGGCGGTGAAGATCGCCGGCGCACTCTCCATCGGCATCGCCTTTCCGCTGCTTCAGTGGCTCGGCTACCACGCGCGCGGACCCAATACGCCGGCCGCCATCACGCATCTCGAGATCTCATTCCTGGCTGGGCCGATCTTCTTCGTCATGCTGGGCGGCGCCTGCGTGATCGGCTGGAAACTGGACGCCAGGCGACATGCCGAGATCCGACTCCGGTTGGACGCGCGGGACGCCGAGGAGGCCGCCAGCCTCGAAGCGCCCCTGGCCGCGGTCCAAGGTCCGACGCTGGCGGTGTGACAGAAGAGGTCCGGACATGAGCGCGCTCACCTTGGACGAAAGGCTCGAACCTTCCTCCGTAGGTCCGCCGGTCCTGGTCGGCGCGCGCCCCCGATCCGCTCCACGCACACGGGCGGAAAAGCGCCGCGCCCGGAGCGAACCGCTTCTTCCCGGCATCCCCGACCGAGCCTTCGATGAAGCCGCTCTGAGGGTCGGGTCGATCTTTGGCGGCATTGTCCTCAACGACCCGGCGGCGATCGAGCGGGTCCTGGTGGATGAGGCGGCGAACTATCCCAAGACCGACCTCGAAAAGCGCTTCTTTGCGGCCCTGTTCGGCACTGGCCTTGTCGGATCGGACGGCGATCTCTGGCGGCGTCACCGCCGGATCATGGCGCCCTCCTTTGATCCCAGGAGCGTTGCGGCCTACGGCCCGGCCATTTGCGAGAGCGCAGGCGCAGCCGTGGCGCGCTGGAATCGGCTGGGTGAAGGCGGCCGAATAGACGCCTGCGAGGAGATGGTCGACCTCACCTTGCAAATCATCTGTCGGACCATGTTCTCCACCGATAGCGAGGAGATGCTGGGGCATATGAGTGCGAGCCTGCGTGATGGGCTCGACGGAGTAGGCGAGGGTTCGATCCTCGACCTTCTTCCCGTCGTCGGCGAGCTCCGCATGCGGGCGCGGGAGAAAAGGATCGCACGGGGATTTGCGCCGCTCGATGGCGCCATCGCCAAGCTGATCGTGCGCCGCGAGGCGAACAGCGATGGTTTTCCCGCCGACCTGCTTTCCCGCCTCGTCGCGGCCAAGGATTCCGACACCGGACTGTCGATGACCGCCCAAGAGGTCCGCGACGAGGTGATCACCATCTTCTTCGCCGGTCACGAGACCACCGCCATGACTCTCGGCTGGCTGTGGTACTTGCTTTCGCAGCATCCAGAAGAAGAGGCGAGACTCCACGCCGAACTGGACCGCGTCCTTCTGGGCCGGCCGCCGGCGCAGGAGGATCTTTCTGCTCTCAAGTTTACCCGCCAGGTGGTGGAGGAAGCTCTTCGGCTCTATCCGGCGGCGCCTGGCCTCTCGACCCGCCGGGCCCTCAAGGCGGACGACTTGGACGGCCTTCGCATCAAGAGGGGCGAGAGCATCTTCATCTCGCCGTGGATCGTGCATCGCAACACCCGCCTTTGGGAGGACCCCGAGCGCTTCGATCCGGATCGCTTCTCGGCCGAGCGCAGCCAGGGGCGGCCGAGGTTCGCCTTCCTGCCCTTTGGAGGAGGCCCTCGGGTGTGCATCGGCCAGGTCCTGGCCATGAACGAAGCGGTGCTGATCATGGCTAGCCTCGCCCAGCACTGGCGCGCCGAGCTGGCCAGCGGCGCCAACGTGGCGCTCAAGCACAATGTCACCCTCCAGCCGCGCCACGGCCTGCCGATGATCCTTCGCCGGCGCTGAAAGAATCCGGGCGCGGCGGCGCGGCCTTTTGCCCCATCGGCCCGCGTCGCCCGCGTCGCCTCGTCGCGGTTCGGACCTTACCGGCCCGGTCCGGTCGAGTGTATGGATTGACCGGTGAGCGTGCACTCAGATCCCGAACGCTTCGCAAGCGGCTCAAATGGCGGCGGTTGGAGCTATCGGGCCCTCTTCGAAGCTATGAGCGAGGGCTTCGCCCTCTGCGAGCCAATTCGCAACTCAGAGGGACGGCTGGTCGACTACCGGATTGTGGAGATCAACCCGGCGCTTCAGGCGATGCTGGGCGTCGGGCCCGAGGTGGTTGGCCAACGGCTCTCCGACGGTTCCCCTGTTCCGGCGGCGTGGCTCGAGGTGTGCGAACGCGCGATGCGCGCCCGCGAACCAGTCGGCTTTGAGTTCCACAATCGCGCCACGGGCCGTTGGCATGAGATCCGGCTCACCCGCGTTTCCGACGATCGTCTGGCGCAATTCTTCTTCGACGTCACCGAGCGCAAGGAGGCGCTGGAGCATCAGTCGCGGCTCTTCGACGAGCTGAACCACCGGGTCAAGAATAGCCTCACCATCGTTTCGGGCCTGCTGCATCTGCAGGCGCGTGATGCCGCGCCCAGGGTGCGGGAGGAGCTCGAGAAGGCGGGCGCGCGAGTGCAGGCGATTTCCGATGTTCACGGCAGCCTCTCCGAGGGCGGCACGACCCAGATCGTCGAGCTTTCGGCCTATCTGAAGAACCTCTGCGCGCGGCTTGCTCAGTCGGCGCTCGATCCCAAGCGCGTCCGGATCGAGGTTTCAGCCGATCGAGCCCGGGTTTCGGTGGATCAGGCGATGCCGATCGGAATGATCGTCAACGAGCTGGTCACCAACGCCGCCAAGCACGCCTATCCGTCGCCGAAAAAAGGGCGGATCGAGGTGCGGATCGCCATGGAGGAGAACGATCTTCACATCGTCGTCGCCGACTACGGCCAAGGTTTCTGCGAAGCCAAGGGTCGTCGAGCATCGCTGGGAATGAAGCTCGTTCATTCGCTGGTGCGCCAGCTCGGGGGCGAAATCGTTCGCGAGGGGCCGCCGGGCACGCGGTTCACCATCCGGGCGCCGCTGCGAGCCAGCTAGGCGGTCTTCCGCTCCTCCAGCGCCAACTCTTCGATCATGGCAGCGCGAATGAGGAACTTCTGCACCTTGCCGGTGATGGTGAGAGGAAAGGAATCGACAAAGCGGATGTAGCGGGGAATTTTGTGGCGCGAGATGCGCCCTTCGCACCAGCTGCGAATCTTTGCCTCGTCCAGCTTCGCGTCGGCCTTCAGCCGGATCCAGGCGCACAGCTCCTCGCCATAGACCTCATCGGGGACGCCGACGACCTGGGCTTCGGCTATGTCGGGATGCGAAAAAAGGAACTCCTCGATCTCGCGCGGATAGAGATTCTCACCGCCTCGGATCACCATGTCCTTGATCCTGCCAACGATATTGGCATAGCCCTCCTCGTCCAGGGTGGCGAGATCACCGGTGTGCATCCAGCCCTCGGAGTCCACCGCTTCGGCGGTCTGTTCCCGATCCGCCCAATACCCCAGCATCACCGAATAACCCCGGGTGCAGAGTTCGCCCGCGGTCCCGAGCGGAACCACAGCGCCTTCGACATCGACGATTTTCACTTCCAGATGGGGCTGCACGCGCCCCACAGTCGAGACGCGTCGCTCGAGCGCGTCATCGGTCGCGGTCTGGAAACTCACCGGGCTGGTCTCGGTCATGCCGTAGGCGATGGTGATTTTCTCCGCGCCCATCCGGTCGATGACCTGTCGCATCACGTCCACGGGACAGGGCGAGCCGGCCATGATCCCGGTGCGCAGGCTCGAGATGTCGTAGCTCCCGCGCTCGAGCGCTCCCAACATGGCGATGAACATGGTCGGAACGCCATAAAGGGCGGTGCACCTTTCACTTTCCACGGCGCGGAGCGTCGCTTCGGCCTCGAAGGCCGCGGAGGGAAACACCATCGTTGCGCCGTGAGCGACACACATGAGGACGCCCATCACCATTCCAAAGCAGTGGTAGAGGGGCACTGGAATGCACAGCCGGTCGGAGGGGCGAATCTCCTGCGCCAGGCCAGTGAAATAGGCATTGTTGAGAATGTTGCGGTGCGAAAGAGTTGCGCCTTTGGGCGCGCCTGTCGTTCCGCTGGTGAACTGGATGTTGATCGGATCTTCGGGCCTCAGACGCGCAGCTGAGGCGTTGAGCTCGTCGGACGCCACGTCCCCTTGCCTGCAAAGCGCCGTGAAGTCGATCCAGCCGTTCCGTTCCGCTCCGCCGATCTTGACGAGCGTCTCGAGGTTGGGGAGCCTCGCCGATCTCAGCCGGCCTGGCGGTGATGCCGCCGCCTCCGGCGCCAGCTCTTCGATGATACCCGCGTAGTCGCTCGACTTGAACCGCTCGGCTGCGACGAGCGCCTTCGCGCCCACGGTGTTGAGGGCGTACTCGACCTCGCTCGTCCGATAGGCGGGGTTGATGGTGGTGAGGATGAGCCCGGCTTTGGCCGCGGCCAGCTGGGTCAGAACCCATTCAGCGCAGTTGGGAGCCCAGATTCCGATGCGGTCGCCGGGAGCCAAGCCCAGGTCGATGAGGCCGGCGGCGAGCGCGCTCACCCGCTCGGCGAGCTGGCTCCATGTCCAGCGGACTTCCTGATGGATGGCGGCGAGCGCCAGCCGGTCGCCCCATTCGGTCGCGGCGCGGTCGAGCGCCCCGCCGATCGTCTCTTCCAGGAGCGGGGGACGATCCGGGCCCTTCACGAGGCTCAAGGCGGTCAATTTCTTTGCTATCCCAAGGCAAAAGCGCCGTCGACATCATACCCGGGCGTCTGGCCGGTCCCAAACCTGGGCTGGACCTTTCGGCGTTAATGTGCGTTAACCATTTGGCTGAATTGGAGGCGCAAGGAGGGCATCCATGCCTAAGTCGTTTTTGGCCGCCTCGGCGGCGGCGGCCGCGCTCGCCTTAGGCGGCGCAGCGTCAGGCGGCGTGAACCACTATGGCGGCCATATGTCTGCGCACCCGCAGCACCATGTGATGCGCCCCATGGGCAGCTATCCGATGCGTCACAGCGCCATGAAACAGGCTCCGATGCATCAGTTCCATCAGTTCCATCAGTTCCATCAGTTCCATCAGTTCCATCAGTATTCGATGCGGCAGTTCCAAGAGCGGCGCTTCAATCGTTTCGAACGGGGCCGGTTCAACCACGATCGCTTCTCGGGAAATGGCTACGGAGCCGGTTTCGGCTTCTCCTTTGGATATCCTGGCTATTACGGCGGCGACGATGACTACGGCTATCCGGAGTACGCCGAGGATCAGGGCTATGGATATCCCGGCTACGGCTACGACGAAGGCTACGCGCCGGACGACGGCTATGGGCCCTCCGCCGAAGATGAAGGCTACGGAGACTATGGCGAAGAGAGCTATGGTCCGCAGAACCAGGGATACTATGCCTCCGGCGCGATCTACGATCAGGGCTCTGGCGGCGGCTGGGGTCCTCCGAACGGCTATGACGAAGGCACCGGCGGGACCTACAGCGTCCACGAATGCTCCTGCGGGACATGGACCTGGTATCCCGCTCAAGGCTATCGCTGGCGGCCCGATGACCGCTGATCGCCTCAACCTCGCCTGAAGGGACCTTGCCGGCGGCGTCGAATCGACTGGGTCAAACCTCGGCGATCCTGACGCTCGGCCTCGCCGGAATCGGCTTGGCAATGAACAACCGCCGAAGGTTCGGCCTCAGTCCCAGAGAGCGGGCCGGCGACCCTTCCACGGCGCTTCCTTCTCGAGCTGGCCGGCGAGGCGGAAGAGGCTCGCCTCGTCGGCGTAGCGGGCGGTCAGCATCATGCCGATCGGAAGGCCCGATTTCGACCAAGCGAGCGGCAGCGACATCGAGGGCTGGCCCGTGATGTTGAAGGGCGGAGTGAACGGAAAGACCTCGCCCTGCCGACGATTGACCTCGGCCGGCTCGAGGCGGACTGGATCGATGTAGCCGATCTTCGGCGGCGGCGTCCCCATGACCGGGGTGAGGAAGACATCGAAGTCCTGGAAGAACTCCAGGATCCGGCGGCTGACGATACGCATCTCCTGGAAGCCCCACAGGGCCTCCTCGCCGGTGACGCGGAGTCCAGATTTGTAGGAAGCCCAGGTGAGCGGCTCCAGCTCGTCAGCCTCGGGCTCCCGCCCGAAAGCGGCGATGCGTCGCTTCATCTCGGCGGCGAAGTTCGCTCCGCCCACCGGTCGGTTGGCCCTGTACATCGCCCTCTGATCGATTGGCAGATCCCGCTGGCTGAGCTCGTGCCCGAGGCGTTCGAGAAGCTCAACCGTCCCTTCGAGCGCGTCTTGCACCTCCGGGTCGATCGCCCGGCCCGAGGGGGTCGCCGCCGACCAGGCGATGCGCAGACGCCCGGGGGAGCGGGAGACCTCGTCAAGATAGGGGCCGGATTTGGCGGGGGCCGGATAGGGCGCGGTCGGATCGGCGAGGCCGGTATGGTCCAGCATCGCGGCGCTGTCGCGCACGGTCCGGCTCACCACATGGTCGACCGAGAGGCCATAGACGTTGTGCTCAGGAAGATTGGGGTTTCGGTGACGGGCGACCTTCAGTCCCACCAAGCCGCAGCAGGCCGCCGGGATGCGGATCGAGCCCAGGCCGTCGCTGGCGTGGGCCAGGGGGACGATGCCGGCCGCCGTCGCGCTCGCCGAACCGCCCGAGGAGCCGCCGGAGATGTGGTCGGGGTTCCACGGACTGCGGCAAGGCCCCAGGCGCGCTGACTCGGTCGTGCCGGTGATCCCGAACTCCGGGGTGTTGGTCTTGCCGAGGAGGATCACGCCCGCCTGGCGGTACCGCGCCACCAGACCGGAATCGGCGGAGTCGACGAGATCGCGGACATAGCGGCTTCCATCCGTTCTCGGCCAGCCCGCGACGGCCATGCCGAGGTCCTTGATGAGGAACGGAACCCCGCGGAACGGCCCCTTGGGCAGCACCGAGCGGGCCGCACGTCGGGCCTCGTCAAAGCCCTTGTAGACCACTGCGTTGAGGGCCCCGTTGTTTCGTTCGATCCGCTCGATCGCCGCCTCGACCAACTCGGAGGGAGATACCTCACCCTTCTCCACCAGGGCGGCCAGGCCCAAGCCATCGTGTTGGGCATATTCGGTGAAACTCATCATCCTCTCCTTCTGGGGCCCGACGACAGGCTAGCAGCCCGATTCCGAAGTTCGCTTGCGCTTGTGGCGGGCTCAGACGAACTTCGGATTCGATGAGGACGCCTAGCAAGTCTATGTCTCTAGTGCGCTTCTTTGGATTTGAAGTTCGCAACCCGCACGACCCAGATTGCAGCGAACATCAAATCCGGCACACTAGCGCAAAGGCCTCGGCCCGCATAATCCTCGCAAGCGATGTCCCTCCACGCCCGCAGGCTCCATGCCCATCTCATCGGGCGTTCCGGATCGCGCCGCGAGCTCAACACGCCGGCCCTCATCGTCGAACTCGCAGCGCTGGAGCGCAACATTGGTGCGATGGCCACGCTTGCCCGGCGCGCAGGCCTCGCCCTGCGCCCTCACGCCAAGACCCACAAATGCGCCGAGATCGCCCGCCGCCAGATCGCCGCCGGGGCCGTGGGAGTCTGTTGCGCCAAACTGGGCGAGGCCGAAGCGCTCATCGAGGCTGACGTCTCGCCCATCCTCATCACCTCTCCTGTGATCGGCCCCGCCGGCGCGGCGCGGCTCGCCGCCCTTGCCGCGCGATCCGAAGGATTGATCGCAGCGGTCGATCATCCGCGAGGCGTGGAGGCCCTGGCCGCGGCAGGCGCACGCCTCGATCTCGTGGTGGACATCGATCCCGGCATCCACCGGACGGGGGTCGCTCATCCGGCGTCGGCCCTCGCCCTGGCGCAGAAGATTAAGGCGACGCCGGGCCTTAGCTGGGCCGGGCTCCAGTTCTATTGCGGTATGGAGCAGCATATCGGTCCCTACGCCGAACGGCGGGAGGCGATCGTCGATCGGACCAGCTATTTTAAGGAGCTGATCGAGACCTTCGTCGGCGCTGGACTGCAACCCCGGATCGTCACCGGAGGGGGCACCGGCAGCTCCGCCATCGATCTCGAGCTCGGCGTCTTCACCGAGCTACAGGTCGGCTCCTATGTCTTCATGGATCGCCAGTACGGCGAGTGCGAGCTCGCCCCCGATGCGAGCCGGCCGTTCGAGACCGCGCTCATGGTGGATTCGCGGGTGATCAGCCGAAACCACGCCGCTCTCGCCACGGTCGACGCCGGCTTCAAGGCCTTCGCCACCGACGCTGGCGCGCCGACCGTGCTTTCCGGGGCGGCGGCCGGTTCGAAATATCGATTCATGGGCGACGAGCACGGCTGCGTCATCCCGCCAGAGCACGCTGCTCCTCCTGAATTGGGCGAGGTGGTCGCCTTCGCCGCCCCTCATTGCGATCCGACGGTCAATCTCTACGACGCCTACCATGTGGTCGAAGGCGACACCCTTGTGGACATCTGGCCCATCGAGGCCCGAGGTCGATCCGCGTGAACGCCCTACACTTCGCCGCCCTTCCGGAGAAAGGTGATCGCCGGTAAGGTAGGCCCCCGCGGAGATGCCGATGTCCCCCCCTTCCCTCCTCGATGAGGCCCTCGCCGAGGCCCATCTCCCCGCCCTTCTGATGGCGCTTGTCCACCTGACCGGCGATGAGACGCTTCTCTCGCCCGAGCGACGGCCTTCCTACCAGTTCCTCGCCGACGGCAAACTGGGAGGATACTCGCCCCAGATCCAGGCCGACATCCGGGCTCGAGCCAGACGTGCGATCGAGGCATTCCTCGACGGCGAACCTCTCCCGCCTCCCCCGTCGCCGGCGGTAGTGAGCAGGATGATGGATTGGATCGCCGGGGTCGATATTCCCGCGCGTTACCAAGCCTTCCTCCTGGACGAGCTCGGCCTTGCCGAAAAGGATTCCCACGCGCCGGATTGGTCGAGCCCAAAGCTGAAGGCCGCGGCGAAGGACACGAAGGTGATCGTCGTTGGCGCCGGCATGTCCGGGCTTCTGGCCGGGATCCGGCTCAAACAGGCGGGTTTGGACTTCACCATCATCGAGAAGAACGCCGATGTCGGCGGCACCTGGCTCGAGAACGTCTATCCGGGCTGCCGGGTCGATAATCCGAACCACATGTACAGCTACTCCTTCGAGCCCAACCACGATTTCCCGCAGTTCTATTCGACCCAGCGGGTTTTGCTCGACTACTTCCGAAAGGTCGCCACAAAGCACGATCTTCGCCCCCACATTCGATTCTCCACCTCCGTCGAGGAGGCTCGCTTCGACGAGAGCGCCAACCTCTGGAGACTCGTCGTCACGACGGCGGAGGGCAAGATCGAAACCCTCGAGGCGAACGCCCTCGTCACCGCGGTTGGTCAGCTCAACCGTCCGCGGCTCCCCGAGATCGAAGGTCGCGACAGCTTCGTCGGGCCCACCTTTCATTCGGCGCGCTGGCGAGGCGATGTCGAGCTTTCCGGGAAGCGCGTCGCGGTCATCGGGACCGGCGCCAGCGCCTTTCAGTTCGTGCCGCAGATCGCTCCCAAGGTCGCCCGCCTCGAAATCTTCCAGCGGACCCCCCCGTGGACCGTCCCGGCGCCCACCTATCACCACGACGTGCCGCAGGGCGTGAAGTGGCTCATCGAGACAATCCCGTTCTATGGCAAGTGGTACCGGTTCTGGCTCTTCTGGATGCTGACCGACGGCCTCTACGAGGGGGTCAAGGCCGACCCGGACTGGCGAGGCTCCGCCCAGGCGGTGAGCGCCGCCAACGATCTGGTGCGGGAGGGGCTCGCCCAGGCGATCGCCGCCCAGGCGCCCGACGATCCGGATCTCATCGCCAAGATGATCCCTTCCTATCCCTTCGGAGGAAAGCGGGCGCTTCTCGATAACGGCGTGTGGATCAAGGCGCTGAAGCGCGAAAACGTCGAGCTCGTGACCGCGCCGATCGCCAGAATCGCGCCGGAGGGCATCGTCACCGCCGAAGGCGCCCTGCACCAGGCCGACGTCCTCATCTTCGGCACCGGCTTCCATGCCAGCCGTTTTCTCTGGCCGATGAAGATCTTCGGTCGCGGCGGCGTCGAACTGCACGAGAGGTGGAACGGCGATCCAAGAGCCTATCTGGGTATGACCACGCCCGGGTTCCCGAACCTCTTCATGCTTTATGGACCCAACACCAACATCGTGGTCAACGGCTCGATCATCTTCTTCTCGGAATGCTCGGTGCGCTATGTCCTGGGCTGCCTCGAGCTCCTGGTTGCGGAGGGCGCCGAGACGATCGAGGTGAAGAAGGAGGTCCACGACGCGTTCAACGTCAGGGTCGACGCGGCCAACGACCGCATGGCCTGGGGCGCGCCGCAGGTGACGAGCTGGTACAAGAACGCCGCTGGCCGGGTGACCCAGAACTGGCCATTCCCGCTGGTCGACTACTGGGAGGCGACCAAGGCGCCGAACCCTGCCGACTTCATCCTCTCCTCGCGGGTCGAGGCGGCCGCGTGAAGGGCGTTGAAGGAGGATCGACGATGGAGCTGACCTCACCGGAAAAAAACTCCTGGCGGAGCATCCGCGAAGGGGTCGACCTTGCGCCCCTCAAGATGAGCGGGGGGGCGGGGTCGTTCCTGCTCCGCTTCGCGCCCGGCACGCGCTCGCCCAGTCACATCCATCCGGGCGGCGAGGAAATCTACGTGATCTCTGGATCGGGCCGCCTCGATGATCTCGCCTTTCAAGGCGGGGATTTCATCTACACCCCGCCCGGGGAGAGCCACACGCTCTTCGCCGAGACGGAGGTCCTGATCCATGTCGCCCTGCCCGAGCCGGTGGTGATCACCGAATAGTCTGGACGGCCGCGAGGCGGGGCTAGTGTCGTGAATTTGATGTTCGTTTTCGCGTGAGGGAGGGCGCAGTGACGAACGTCAAATTCGTAAACGACACTAGAATCATGAGTTTGCTAGCAGCCTTCTCGATTCCGACGTTCGTCGCGCGTTCGCCCCAGCCGGATCGAACGTCGGAATCGGGACACTAGCGATGCTCGAAGACCTGCTCGCCGCAAACCGCGCCTGGGCGAAGGCGCGACGAAGTCCGGACCCGGGCTTCTTTGACCGTTTGGCGCAAGGCCAGCGGCCGCGATTCCTGTGGATCGGCTGCTCCGACAGCCGGGTCCCCGCCGGCGAGCTCGTAGGGCTGGGACCCGGCGAGCTGTTCGTGCATCGCAACATCGCCAACCTCGCCCGCGCCGAGGACCCGAGCCTCGCGGCCGTGCTCGCGTTTGCGGTGCGCGAGCTTCCCGTCGAGCATGTGCTGGTGGTGGGCCACAGCGGCTGTGGAGGAGTTGCCGCCGCCGCCGGCCTCGCAGCAGGTCCGCTCGGGAGCTGGCTGGATCCGATCCGGGCGACCTTCGAATCCCATCGCGCCGAGCTGGAGGCGATCACGGATGAGAAGACGCGCCTTGAGCGACTCGCCGAACTCAACGTCATCGGCCAGGTCGGCGCCCTGGCCTCACATCCGATTCTCACCGAAGCCTGGGCGAGCGGGCGTCGCCTCGCCGTCCATGGCTGGATCTACCGCCTGGAGATAGGCCTCCTCGATGACCTCCACATCTCGAGGACCGGGCCGCCGCCTACAGCGCCTCTATGATGGTGACGTTGGAAAGGCCGCCGCCCTCGCACATGGTCTGAAGGCCCCAGCGTTTGCCGCGCGCCTTCAAGGCGTAGACGAGAGTAGTCATCAGCTTGGTCCCGGTGGCGCCGAGCGGGTGGCCGAGCGCAATGGCCCCGCCATTGACGTTGAGCTTGGCCGGATCTGCATGGGTTTCCTGAAGCCAGGCGACCGGCACCGAGGCGAAGGCCTCGTTGACCTCGAAGAGGTCGATGTCCTCGATCGAAAGGCCGGTCTTTTCGAGGGCGCGGCGGGTCGCTGGTATCGGCGCTTCGAGCATGATCACCGGGTCGCCGCCGACTACGGTGAGGTGGTGGATGCGGGCCATGGGCTCAAGTCCAAGGGTCTTGAGACCAGCCTCGCTCGCCACCAGCACGCCCGAGGCGCCGTCGCAAATCTGGCTCGAGGTGGCCGCCGTGATCCGGCCGCCCTCCGCCAGCAGCTTCACGCCCCGGATAGCGTCCAGGCTCGCATCGAAACGGATGCCTTCATCGATCGTATGCTGGGACCTGGCGCCTTCGGCGTCGGCGATCTCGATCGAGACGATCTCTTCCTTGAACGTCCCGGCCTGGGTGGCGGCGATCGCCTTTTGATGGCTTTCGTAGGCGTAGGCGTCGAGCGTCTCGCGCTCGATCCCGTACTTCCTGGCCATCATCTCCGCGCCCATGAACTGACTGAACTGGATGTTCGGATAGCGCGCCTTCTGCCTGGGGCTCATCGGAACCCCATAGCCGTTGGAGGCCGGGAGAGTGACCGAGAGCCCCATGGGAACCCGGGTCATGCTTTCCACGCCGGCGGCGATGACAATGTCCTGGCTCCCGCTCATCACCGCCTGGGCGGCGAAATGGAGCGCCTGCTGGGAGGAGCCGCACTGCCGGTCGACGCTGGTGGCCGGAGTGGCCTCCGGAAGGCGCGAGGAGAGCACCGCGCTGCGCGCGACGTTGGTCGCCTGCTCGCCCACCTGCATCACGCAGCCCATGACCACGTCCTCGATCAAGGCCGGGTCGGCGCCGCTGCGATCAAGCAGATCATCGAGCACGGCGCCGGCGAGGTCGGCCGGGTGCCAGGCAGCGAGGCGGCCTCCTTTGCGGCCTCCAGCGGTGCGGGCGGCGGCGGCGATGAAGGCTTGGGCCATGGAGGCGTCCTCAAAAGGTGGGAAGAGTTCTCCCTATATGGGGCGCCGCTGCGTCAGCCAACGCCCTGCGCGGTCCTCAGGCCGCCCGGCCGTAGAACTGGATCTTGAAGGGCCCCCACCACAGGGTTTTCCCGATCCCGCGCATGAGGCGGTCGAAGATGAACGCCCGGTCGGGTGAGCGCAGGGCCCATTTGAGGGCGGCGCATGGCGCAAGAAAGACCGCCTGAAGAATCCCGATGACCATCCAACGGGCCACCCCAAGTCGGTTGGGGGGCGAGGCTATGGCGCAGGCGCTCGTCGGGCCCTGGCCGTAGGCGAAGGCGCGGCGAAGGGTGTAACGGAGGCTGAGCCGCTCGGGGACCGGATCCTCGAAGGCCAAGGCGGCGCTCGCCCAGGCGAAGCGCGCTCCGGCCTGCCTCATCTCCCCGAAGAGAAGATCGTCCTCCCCGCCGATGAGGTTTCGCACCATTCGAAAGGGCTGGATGGAATCGGGCATGGCGGCGCGCCTGACCAGGCTGTTGCCGCACCCGTAGTGGCGCCCGATCGGCCCGTCCTCGGCCGGACCGGTCCGAGAGAAGAACCCCACGAAATAGTCCCGGTGCTCGGCGACGGTCTCAGGCGCGCGCGCCTCGAGCGGTCCGAAGACGGCGTCCGCCTGCCACCTCGCCTGGACCTCGACGAGGGCGGCGAGCCAGCCCTCGGTCGCCTCCTCATCATCGTCCAGGAAGGCGATGAACTCGCCTTTCGCCGCCGCCATGGCTGCATTTCTCGCCCTCGCCACGCCGGGAGCTGGCTCATGGACATAGACGAGCGGAAAAGGCGCATCACGGCGCAAGTCGATCGAGACCGGTTCGGCGCTCGGCCGCACGTCGTTGTCGACGATGACCAGCTCGAGCTTGGTCGTATCGACACTCTTCTGGTTGAAGAGCGAGCGCGCCGCCTTGGCCAGACCCTCCGGTCTGCGCTGGGTCGGGACAATCAGGCTGATGCGCGGCGAGCCCGCCATGATCTTATGGTTCGCTCCGAATCGGCTCCCCTGAGGAGGCATCATAGCAATCGGCGCGCCAGGGTGCGTTGACACGGCGGTCGAGCCCCTGGCGATATCGGCCCATGCGCCTTCCCAAGGATCGTCTCGAGCAGATTTTGGAGCGCTTCGAGGAGATCGAAGCGAACATGAGCCGGACCGCCGACCGGGCCGAGATCGTGCGCCTTTCCAAGGAGCATGCCGAGTTGAAGGCGGTCGCCGACGCCATCCATCGCTTGGCCGCCCTCGAGAGGGAGCGCGGCGAACTGGGGGAGATGATTGGCGGGAAGGACGCCGAGATGGCCGCCTTGGCCCGCGAAGATCTCGATCGCATCGAGGCTGAACGCGCCAGCACCGAGCTGGACCTCGCCCTGAAGCTCGCCCCGCGCGATGCCGACGAGAACGCCTCGGCGATCCTGGAAGTGCGGGCCGGAACGGGCGGCGACGAGGCGGCGATCTTCGCCGGCGATCTTTTCCGCATGTACCAGCGCTACGCCGCCCAGCGCGGTTGGACCTTGGAGATCGAAAGCGCCTCGGAGGGCGATGCTGGGGGTTTTAAGGAGATCGTCGCCTCGATCGGCGGCGAGGGCGTCTTTGGCCGCCTGAAGTTCGAGAGCGGCGTCCATCGCGTGCAGAGGGTGCCGGTTACCGAATCCCAGGGCCGGGTCCACACCTCGGCCGCGACCGTCGCGGTCCTTCCCGAGCCTCAGGATGTGGCGATCGAGATCGAGGAGGCGGACCTGCGCATCGACACCTTCCGATCCAGCGGCGCCGGCGGCCAGCACGTCAACAAGACCGACTCGGCGGTGCGCATCACCCACCTGCCCACCGGCATCGTGGTCACCTCCTCGGAAAAATCCCAGCATCAGAACCGCGCCCGGGCCATGAAGGTGCTGAAGGCCCGACTCTATGAGCAGCGGCGCGAAGCGATGGCCGCCGAGCGCTCGCAGACGCGGCGCTCGCAGGTCGGATCGGGCGATCGCTCCGAGCGCATCCGGACCTACAACTTCCCGCAAGGCCGGGTCAGCGACCACCGCATCAACCTCACCCTCTACAACCTCGCCAAGGTGATCTCCGGGGAAGCTCTCGATGAGGTGATCGATCCCCTCATCGCCGAGGATGAGGCGGCGCGCCTGGCGAGCCTGGAGGCTTGATCGGCGGTATGGAGCCTTTCAGGACGCCGAGCCGCCTCAGCAGCAATTTGACCTGGCGGAGGATGACCGCTCCGATGTAGGCGCCGCCTTCCTTGGGCGAGACGATGAAGGCCGGCCCAAGAGTGTCCGCCATCACCGCGCCGCGCTCTCCGATCGGCGCGGACGGTCCGATCGTCGTATCGATCGCGGTCTGATGCTCGATCTCGGAGTTGAGCTCGGCTCCCAGCAGAATGATGAGCATCGAGACCCACACCCACAGCATGTAGCCGATCATCGCGCCGAGAGAGCCGTAGGTGACCCCGAAATGGGTGAAGTTGTCGATGTACCAGGAAAAAAGCAGCGAGCCGATGATCCACAGGATGGCGGCGAAGGCGCCGCCCGGGGCCACCCATCGCCAGCGGGCGTGAGTCCGGCTCGGCGCATAGCGATAAAGCAGGGTGAACGCGACGGCCGCAATCAGCCACAGCACCGCCCATCGGAAGGGAATCCACCACGGCCCCTGCCTCCGCACGCCCAGATGGCCGAAGACCACCGGCGCGCCGATCACCAGCAGGGTCGTGGCGGTGGCGAAAAGAAGGGTCGAGAGGGTGGCGGCGTAGGTGATGAGCGTGCGGACGAAATAGTCACGTTTCTCCCTCTCCCCATAAGCGACGTTCACCGCGCTGAAGAGTGATTTCATGCCGCCGTTCGCGCTCCACAGCGAAAGGAGAACGCTCACCGCGAAAGCGGCTCCCAAGGCGCCCTGGCGCTCGGTCGCCAGGCGGATCATCTGGCTTCCGATCAGCTCGAGCATGGGGCGCGGGAAGAAGGCGGCCAGGGTCTGGAGCTGGGACTCCACGATCGCGACGTTGGAGAAGAGGCCGTAGACGGAGACGAAGGCGGCGATGGCCGGGAATGTGGCGAGGAGCAGAAAATAGGTCGCGCCGCCGGCGAGCGCGGTCAGTCTCGAGCGGCCCATCTCCTGGTAGGTACGCCAGACGATGTCCTTCCAGCCCTTGGGCGGAATGCGCCAGGGAGCGTCGGCCGCCCGGCCACGGCCGGGCTCCGCGGCGTCGAGATCAAGGGGTCCTTCGGAGACGGACCTGGCCGCTGGGTGCTCGGCAAGCGCAGGGCGCCGCGGCCGCCCGCCCACGAACGCGGCGAGGGCGGCCATGGCGAGCCACGGAAAGACCTTCGGGACGAGCGCGACCATCGCCCGTCCTCGCGTCTTTCTGGCCGCTGGCTGCCGATCGTTCACTCGGAGCCTCGCCCCCTGTGCGCCTTCCGGCGAAGCGGATTTGCTTCGGCGACGGAAGAAATGCGCAAGATCGCCGGTCAGGCGCGCATCCTCATTGCAAAAGCCTTTCCACTTTTGCCGGATTTGCCCTAGGCCGGCCAAAGATCGCCCATGCCCGGCCGCATCGCCGCACTTTATCGTTATCCGATCAAGGGCTTCACGCCCGAGGGGGTGGAGCGCGCCACCCTTTCGGTGGGAGCCGCCTTTCCCGGCGACCGCCTCTTCGCCGTCGAGGACGGACCCAGCGGCTTCAATCGCCACAGCCCCAGCTTCATCCCCAAGACGCGGTTCACGGTCCTGGCCAGGATGGCCGAAGTCGCCAAGGTGACGTCGGCCTATGACGCCGAAACCGGCGTGCTTCGCGCTGAGGCGGCGGGCCGAACCTCATTCGAGGGCCGCATCGCCGAGGATGTCGGCGCCCGCGCCTTCGCGACCTGGCTCGGCCCTCTCCTGAAAGAGGCGTCGAAAGGACCGCTCCGCCTCCTCGACGGCGGGGGCTGGCGCTTCCTCGACAATCCCAAGGGCCACGTCTCCATCATCAATCTTTCCAGCCTCGCCAGTCTGGAGGAGAAAGTCGGTCGTCGCCTCGATCCGCTGCGCTTTCGGGCCAATCTCCATGTCGAGGGCTGGCCGACGTGGGCGGAGAACGACTGGCCAGGCCGCCGCCTGCGGCTCGGCGGGGCGACGGCGGACGTGCTCTCCTCCATCACCCGCTGCGCCGCGCCCTCGGTCGATCCCACGACCGCGGAGCGCGATGTCGATATCCCGGCTGAACTGCGGCGCGCCTTCGGCCACCTGCTGTTCGGGATCTACGTCCAGGTCACCGCGGGCGGCCAGATTACGCCTGGCTCCGAGGCGCGCCTCATTTAGGACGCGGCGAGAAGCTCCCCGGCCAGGGCCCGTCGGATCAGCTCTTCGCTCGCCTTGACCCCGAAGATGGCCACAAAGGATCCGAACCTCGGCCCTTGGTTCTGGCCGAGCAAAACCTCGTAGAGCGCGGAGAACCAGCGCCGGAGCGGTTCGAACCCGGCCGCCTTGCCGGCTTCATAGATTTCGGTCTGGATGCTTTCGGCCTCCGCGTCCTCGGGAAGGCGGGCGAGGCGATGGGCGAGGTCGGCGAGCGCGGCCCTTTCCTTCTCGTCGGGACTTCGGAAGCGCCGAGCCGGCGCGACGAAGTCCTCGAAATAATGAATGGCGTAGCCGACCAGGCGATCAAGCTCGGGCTCGTTCTGGGGCGTCGCGCCAGGGAGCCGCCGGCCGATGTAGGCCCACAACGCCGCCGCCTCGGAGGCGCCGCTCGCCGCAACGAGGTTGAGCAGAAGCGAAAGCGAGATCGGGGTCGAACGCGCCGGCGGCGAGCCGCCATGGATGTTCCACACCGCATTGTCGAGCGGATTAGTGGGCGCGTTGGCGCTTTTGGCCCGCGGTCGGTTGTAGGCCTCGAGCTGAGCGTAATAGTCGTCGACCGCCTTGGGGATCACGTCGAAATAGAGCCTCCTCGCCGACTTCGGCGACTGGAAGAGATAGTAGGAAAGGCTCTCAGGCGATCCGTAGCGCAGCCACTCCTCCATGGTGAGGCCATTGCCCTTGGATTTGGAGATCTTGCGGTTCGCCTCGTCCATGAAGAGTTCGTAGGAGAAGGTGGCGGGAGGCTCGGCCCCGAGCGCGGCGCACACCCGGCTCGAGACCCTCACCGAATCGACGAGGTCCTTGCCGCTCATCTCGTAGTCGACGGAGAGCGCCTTCCATCTCGCCGCCCAGTTCGGCCGCCACTGCAGCTTGACGCGGCCGCCGGTGACCGGCGTCTCGATCAGCGCGCCATCCTCGTCAGGAAAGACGATGGTCCCGCGCTCCGGATGGGTCTCGAGCGTCGGCGCCTGCAGGACGCGCCCGCTATTGGGGCTGATCGGCAGGAACGGCGAATAGGTCGCGCGTCGCTCCTCTCCAAGCGTCGGCAGCATGATGGCCTGGATCGCCTCGAAACGCTCCAGGATCAGGAGGAGGACCTCGTCGAACCGTCCGGATCTGTAACAGTCGGTCGCCGAGACGAACTCATAGTCGAAACCGAACTCGTCGAGGAAGGCGCGAAGCCGAGCGTTGTTGTAGGCCCCGAAGCTGTCGTAGAGGCCGAAGGGATCGCGCACGCTCGTGACCGGCTTGTCCCGGTCCTCCTCCAGCACTTCGCGATTGGGAAGGTTCTCGGGGATTTTACGCAGCCCATCAATGTCGTCGGAGAAGACCAGGAGTCGCGTGGGAACGGCGTCCTCGGTCAGCGCCCGAAAGGCGTTGCGGACCATGGTCGGGCGGGCGACCTCGCCGAAAGTGCCAAGGTGGGGCAGGCCCGAGGCGCCGAAGCCGCACTGGAAAACCACCGGCAAGGCGAGCGCCGGGATCGCCGCCTTGGCCTCCTCGGCCCGCCCTGCGGAAAAGAGGCCGGCGGCGAGATCCCTCTCCGCGTCGCTGGCGAGGCGGACCGCAAGGAGGCGCGCGAGAAGGCGTCTGGCTTCCTCGAAAGGCCAGGCCCGCGCCTCTCTCGCCAGGGATGAAAGTCCGCTCAGCACGTCTGGCCGGTAGCGGCCCTTACCCCGAGGGTCAATCGGTCGGATGCGGCATCTCAAGACGCTCGCCCTTGCCCAGCAGGACGCCTCGAGAGGCGGCGATCCCCAGTTCAAGGCTTTCGCCGATCGCCCGGGCGCGGGTTGCGAAGAGCTCAGCGGCCGGCGCGGGGCAGACCTCGCGCGCCGTCTCATCCCAGAGCGCGAGCCACCGGTCGAAATGGTCCGCGCCGATCGGAAGGACTTGATGACGGGCCATGGGCGAACCATGATAGCTCCCTCGCATCAGAAGGACCGAGGACCAGAAGGCGTCCATGCGGCCGAAGTGCGCTTCCCAGTCGAAGACCATCCTTTCGAAGACCGGCCCCAGCAAGGGATCGCCTCTCGCCTTGGCGTAGAAGGCGCGTACCTGGGCGGAGATCAGCGTCTCGTCGACGCCGGTCTCGGCCGCCACCCTCTCGGCGAAGAGGGCGCGACGGCTCTGGGTTTTCTTCTCGGCGGTCCTGGCGTCCACGGGCGTCTCGATTTTCCGATTTCCTAGAATATGGGCCAGCCTCGGCTTCCCACCACCGCCGCGAAGACGACGAAGAGGCTGAGCGCCAGAAGGGCGAGGTGGCCCCATTGCATCCAGGCATAGGCTCGTCCGGGATCGGAGCCGGAATAGTCGCGGAAGCGGCGACGCACGAAGAGGGGCTCGATGACGAAAAGGACCACCGCGTACATCAGCCAGAGCGCCGCCATGGCGTGCATCCACCAGAAGTCGGCGGAGCGGTAGCGGCTCCACAGATTTTCGCGCGCGACCATGTAGAGACCGCTGGCGAGCACCACGACCGCGGCCGTTCGGGCCTGCCAGGAAAAACGCCGCTCGATCGCCTGGAAGGCGGTTCGGCGATCCTCTCCGAAATCCCCTTTGCGCAGGGCCGGGAGCACGACGGTGGTGACGAGAGCCACTCCGCCGATCCACACCACCACGGCCACCACGTGCAGTCCGCGGGCGATGACGACGTCGATCATGAAGCCTTCGCCGCCCCCGTCGGCTCTGCCGCCGGACTGAGGAGGAAGTGGCCCCGAAGCGCCGCCACGGGGGCGGAGCGGCGATCCTGCCAGGCCTCGACATGGACGTTGGCGATGCGCCGGCCGATCTTGCGGACATCGGCCTTGGCCCAGGTGCTCATCGGCCTGCCGGGCCGCAGGTATTCGATCGTCACGTCGATGGTCCGGGGCTGGCGGCGCACAGGTTCCAGAACCATCAGTTGGGCCAGGGCGGTCATCTCCAGGAAGGCGCCGAGCACGCCGCCGTGGAGGGCCGGAAGTCGGGTGTTGCCGATGAGATGAGCCGAGAAGGGAAGGACCCCGGTCAGCTCCTCCCCCGCGAACTCGACGCTCATGCCCAGGAACTTCACATACGGGATGACGGCGATGAGGTCCTCGAGGCGAGCGCTCGCGATTTCGCCCATGGTTATTCTTCTCGGGAGCTATTCGGCGGCCTGAACCGCCGGGCTGGAGGGTTCGGACGTTGGTCTCCCCAAACCTAGCGGCAGGAATGGTCGGGTCTTGAGCACGAAATCCCAGGCCATGAGGAGCGCGCCGATTGCGAAGAGAACGTCGCCGGGAAGGCGCATCCACTGCCAAAGGAGCGTCGTATCGTAGAAGGCCGTGCTCCTCGCATAGGCGAGACCGTGTTCATAGACCGCCTCCAGTTGCGGCCATCCGATCGGGAAGAAGTTCAGCAGAATCCAGAGCACCAAGCCGCCATTGTAAAGCCAGAAGGCCCACAAGCCGAGCCGTTCGCTGAAGCGACGCCGCTCGCCGTGCATGTAGCGCAGACAGAAGTAGATGAGACCGATCGCCAATTCCCCGAACGCGCCGAAGAGCGCGGTGTGCGCGTGATTGAGGGTCAGGAAAGTGCCGTGCTCGTAATAGTTGACGAGCGGAGCGTTGAGCGTCCCGCCGCCGAACACCCCGGCCCCGACGAAATTCCAGAACGCCGCGCCGATCACATAGGTGTAGGCCAGTCGGTAATTGAACTCCTGGTGGGCGCGGATCAGGCGGTAGTGATTGATCGCCTCGATGATCAGCAGGACGAGAGGCAGGACCTCGATGAAGGAGAACATGCTGCCGAGCGGCGCCCACATGCTCGGTCCTCCCGCCCAGTAGAGGTGATGGCCGGTGCCGAGGATGCCGCCCAGGAAGATGAGGATGATCTCGAAATAGGTCGCCCGCTCGGCGAGCTTGCGGGACACCAGTCCCACGGCCATCAGGAGATAGGCGCTCATCGTGGCGGCGAAAAACTCGAACGATTGCTCGACCCACAAGTGGACCACCCACCAGCGCCAGAAGTCGCCAATGGTGAAGGATTTCTCGATCCCGGTGAGCGGGATCATGCCGAAGATGTAGAGGACCGCGATGTTCACGGTCGAGGCCCAGATGAGATGCTCGAGTCGGATACGGCCTGACCAGAACTCGCCAGCCGCCTTCCACCAGCGGGAGGCGGTCGGCCAGAGCGCCCGCATCACGAGGAAGCTCCAGAAGGCCAGACCGATGAAGAAGCCGATCTGCCAGAAGCGTCCGAGCTGGATGTAGGAACGGCCCTGGTTTCCGAACCAGAACCAGTCCTTGTCGATTGCTCCCATGATCCCCAGCCAGTCGCCGATGAGGGCGCCGGCGACGACCGCGAGAGTGACCCAGAAGAGGAGATCCACCAGGACGTGCTGACCCTTGGCCTCCTCGCCGCCGGCGATCGCGGGCGCCAGAAAGAGGGCTGAGCCGATCCACGAAAGACCGATCCACACGATCGGCGCCTGGATGTGCACATCCCGCAGGAAGTTGAACGGAAAGACTTGGTCGATGGCGATCCCGTAGAAGCTCCGCCGGTCGTAGTAGGCATGCGCCATGATGATTCCGGCCGCGACCTGGACGAGCAGGAGGCCGGCGACGACGAGGAAGTATTTCCAGATCCGCTTCTGGCTGGCGGTCAGCGGCCGGAAATTGGCGAGCACCGGGTCCATCGGCGCATCGTCCGGCGCGCTCAGGAAATACTCGTAGATGAAGAGCACAAGGCCGAAGGCGAAGAAGGTGAAACAGAAGCTCGCCCAGGTCCAGATGAAGGTGGTTGACGTGGGAGTGTTGCCGACCAGTGGCTCGAAGGGCCAGTTCTGAGTCCACGACCAGCTCTTGCCAGGGCGCCGCGCGACCGTCGTGAGGGAGGAATACACGAGAAAATCCGCCGTCTGGCGAGCGAGAGCCGGCGAGAGACTGCGCGCCGGCGTCCAGCCGGTCTCGCGGTTTCCGATCACAAGTGAGGCGGCGATCCGATCGCGCACGCTGATGACGGCGGCGGCGAGGGGGGCGGAGAACGCGACCTGCCGCTGGGTCAGGTCGATCCCCTGGAGGCTCCGGCGCATGGCGGCCGTGGCCGCCGCCTGCTGGTCTGGATCGAGCCCGGTGAACGACTTGCCGTCTGCAGCCTGCGCGATGCCCGCGCGGGCGGCCAGGCCGAGCTCGACCAGCGTCTGGGCTGTGTAGTCGTCGCCGTAATAGGAGCCCATGCCGTAGAGGCTGCCGTAGTCCATCATGTCGGATTTCTGAAAGCCGCCCTTGCCGGCGAGGATGTCCTGGCTTGTCATGACGACGACACCGCCCGGGCCGACGAATCTTTCCGGCTGAGGCGGGGCGCGCTCATAGGTCGCCACCGTCGCCCAGGCGAAAAGGCCGAAGGAGATCACCGCCACCGCCAGCAATGCCCACTTGAGGACATTGCTGACCGGATCAGCAGCAAAGGAGTCCGCGCGTTGCGCATTCGATTGCATGGCGGCCCTTCCAGCTGGCTCTTTGGATGTTTCTTGATCGCGATCTCTTAGAGCATCTCCGCGGGTGCGTTTTGACGTGGAGCAAGCGGCCAGCGTTGCTAAGCTGGAGAGATGACCCGGCAGGTCGAAGAGAGTGCGCTCGCCGCCATGGCTCTCTTTGAAGGCGTCGGCGCGACGACCTTGCTCGCCGCCGCGGAGAGGGCGCGGACGCGCCTTTGGCGCAGGGCTGCCGTCGTCTTCAACCAGGGCGACGAAGGAGTGCGCGCTCACATCGTGATGCGCGGGGCGATTCGTATCGTCCAATCAGGTAGCGACGGAGCCCTGGCGATGATGCGGCTGGTGGGGCCGGGCGAGATCTTCGGAGCGGTCGCGCTCTTCACCGATGGGCGTTATCCGGCCGACGCGATCGCGATGACTGAGACTTGCGAGGCGAGCTGGAGCGAAGCAGATCTCGCCGCGCTAATGCACGCCGACCCCGAGGTTGCGATCAATCTCTTGCGCATCGTCGGCGCCCGCCTGCAGGAAGCGCAGAACCGGATGCGCGAACTGGGAACTCAGAGCGCGGCGCGGCGGCTCGCGCACACCTTGGTGCGGCTAACGCGCCAAGCCGACGGGCAAGGCGGAGAGGTGACGTCGATCGCCTTTCCTTTGAGGCGCACCGATATTGCCGAGCTCTCAGGGACGACTCTCTACACGGCCAGCCGTCTGCTTTCGAAGTGGCAGCGGGCGGGCTGGCTCGCGAGCCGCCGCCAGAGACTTCGCCTTTTGGATATCGAGGCGATCAAGGCTGTCGCCGACGGCGATCGTTGAACCGCCCAACCAGAATCTCCCAGGTCCCCGGCCCAGAGGCGCGGTCGGCAGCCTGCGCGCTATTCCTGGGCATCTACGGCCCAGCGCTCGCGCCGCCACGGATCGAAGGCTGAGCGCCTTCCGGCGGATTGACCACGAAAGCGGCCTGGGCGGCGGCGATCGGATCGGCCGGGTCCGTCTCGAAGGCGACGGCGCGCACGAACGCAATGGTGTGGCCCATCTTGTAGCAGTGGGCCCTGGCGAAGACGTCGCGCCTCGGCTCGGCCGGCCTCATGTAGTCGATACGCAAATCGAGGGTGGCGGTCGATCCGGCCGCACCCAGGCTCGCCACGGCCAGACCGCAGGCATGGTCGAGAAGGGCGGTCACCACCCCGCCGGCAAGAACTCCGGACTGAGGATCGCCGACGAGGTCCTCGCGCCAGGGAACCTTGAGGACGCCGGTCCCGGCCTCGGCCGACACAAAGACAAAGCCCAGCGCGAGCGCGTGCGGCGTTCCTTCGGCCATCGCCCTGCCGATCGCCTCGGGGTCCATCTCGATTCCGCCCATGGGAGAGTTTTGGGACAGTTCGGCCGCCGTGCCTATAGTCGCGGTCGTGCTGCGGCCCGAAGACCTCCTGCGACCCGAGAACGCCGGGCTCTACTGCCCCCCGGGCGGGTTCTACGTCGATCCGCGCCGGCCGGTGGATCGGGCCGTGGTCACTCATGGCCACGGCGATCACGCAACCCCTGGCCACGGCTCGGTTCTCGCCACGCCCGAGACCCTGGCGATCATGGCCGAACGCTTCGGCGCCGAATTTTCCGGATCGACACTCGCCGCTCCATACGGCCGGGCGCATTCTCGCGACGGCGTTGAGATCACGCTTCATCCGGCCGGCCATGTGCTCGGCTCGGCCCAGATCGCCCTTTCCTGGAAGGACCTTCGGATCGTGGTCAGCGGCGATTACAAACGGCGACGCGATCCCACCTGCGCGGCTTTCGAGCCGGTCGCCTGCGAAGTTTTCGTCACCGAAGCCACCTTCGCCCTTCCGGTCTTCCGCCACCCTCCCGATGGAGAGGAGATCGAAAAGATCCTCGCCTCGCTTCGCCAGTTCCCCGAGCGGACCCATGTCGTGGGCGCCTATGCGCTCGGAAAGGCGCAGCGGATCATCGCCCTCCTGCGCGAGGCGGGATTCGAAAGGCCGATCTTCCTGCATGGAGCGCTGGAGCGCCTCTGCGGTCTCTACAGCCGTTTTGGCGTCGAGCTCGGAGCGCTCGCCAGCGCCATGGGCCAAGGCCGCCTTGCCGGCGAGATCGTCCTGGCGCCGCCCTCGGCGCTCGTCAGCCCCTGGATGCGCCGCTTCGCCGATCCGCTCGGCGCTTTCGCCTCGGGGTGGATGGCGGTGCGCGCCCGCGCCCGCCAAAGGGCGGTCGAATTGCCGCTGGTCATCTCCGACCACGCCGACTGGGACGAACTCACCTCGACAATCAGCGAGCTTTCCCCTGATCAGACGTGGATCACCCACGGCCGCGAAGAAGCGCTTCTCCGCTGGGCCGAGCTCGAGGGCCGCGCCGCCCGCCCGCTCCTCCTCGAAGAGTACGACGAAGAAGGCTGAATCTCGTTGCGCGCCTTCGCCCGCCTGCTCGATCGCCTCGCCTTCACCTCCTCGCGAACCGGCAAGCTCGCGCTCCTATCCGACTACCTCGCCTCCGCTCCCGACCCCGAGCGCGGCTGGGCTCTGGCCGCCCTCACCGGCGAGCTTGCCTTTCGCGAGGCCAAGCCGGCCGCCATCCGCCGGGCGGTGGAGGCGCGCGTCGATCCGGTCCTCTTCGCCTACTCCCTCGACTATGTGGGCGATCTCGCCGAGACGGTCGCCCTCATCTGGCCGGGCAGGACCGGGGTCAGCGCCCCGGAGCCGGATCTCACCGAAGTCGTGGACCTGCTCTCGCGCGCGGGGCGCGCCGAGGCCGAGCGCCTGATCGAAGGATGGTTGGATGCGCTCGACGCCGAAGGCCGCTGGGCGCTCTTGAAGCTGGTGACCGGAGGCCTGCGGGTGGGGGTGTCGGCCCGGCTCGCGCGAGCAGCGCTCGCCGGCCTTGGAGGCGTGGAGGTCGGCGAGATCGAGGAGATCTGGCACGGCCTTTTCCCGCCCTACGGCGACCTCTTCGCCTGGCTCGAGAAGCGGAGCGAGCGGCCTTCGGCCGATCACCCGGGGCGCTTTCGCCCGCCCATGCTGGCACAGGCGATCGACGCGGAAAGCGATTTTGCGAAACTCGATCCGGCGGACTTCGCCGCGGAGTGGAAATGGGATGGCGTCCGGGTGCAGGCCGTCAACGAACAAGGCGTGCGGCGCCTCTTCAGCCGCACCGGCGATGACATCTCCGCGGCGTTTCCCGATGCGCTCGCGTCATTGCATCTGGAAGGCGTGGTCGACGGCGAGCTGCTGGTGATCCGCCAGGACGTGGTCGGCGCGTTCAGCGAGCTCCAGCAGAGGCTCAACCGCAAGACCGGCGAGGCCAGGCTCATGGCGTCCCACCCGGCCGGGATCATGGCCTATGACCTGCTGGCCGACCAAGGCGAGGATCTTCGAGGGCTTGGCTTTCGCGACCGCCGCTCCCGGCTCGAGGCCTTCGTGGCGGGCGACGCCTCGCCGGCCCTCCTCCTCTCGCCCCTCATCGCGTTCAAGGATTGGGGAGAGCTCGCCCGCCTGCGCGCCGATCCGCCAACTGGCGAGGCCCGGCGCGCCGAAGGCGTCATGCTCAAGCGATGGGATTCGGTCTATCAAGCCGGCCGGCCCAGAGGCCCGTGGTTCAAGTGGAAGCGCGATCCGTTCCTCCTCGACGCGGTCCTGATGTACGCCCAGCGCGGCCATGGCAAGCGTTCGAGCTTCTATTCGGACTACACCTTCGGCTTGTGGACCGAAGAGGCCGCGGGCCGCGCCCTCACCCCGGTGGGCAAGGCCTATTTCGGCTTCACCGACGAGGAGCTCCGCCGGCTCGACGCCTATGTGCGCGGCCATACCGTGGAGCGCTTCGGGCCGGTGCGCCAGGTCGCCGCCGGCCCCAGCGAGGGGTTGGTGCTCGAGGTCGCCTTCGAGGGGGTGCAGCGCTCGAGCCGCCACCGCAGCGGCTTCGCCCTGCGCTTTCCGCGCATCCACCGCATCCGCTGGGACAAGCCGGCTGGAGAAGCGGATTCGCTGGAGGCTCTGGAGCGCCTTTTGATGAGCCAGGGAGGCTAGATGCCCGGCAGTTCGGCCCGCAGGAATTGATCGAGATCACCGCCTGGAAAGGCGAGACCCCTGACGCCGCACCGTCGCGCCGCCTCCAAGTCAGTGGGCTGGTCGCCCACCGCCACGACCTCGGCGGGATTGAGGCTGAAGTCTCTGAGCGCCTTTTCGAAAAGGCCCGGGTTGGGTTTGCGGTCGGGGTGATCGGGATGGCGATACTGCGCGATCGTCGCTTCAGGATGGAACGGACAGGCATAGAAGGCGTCGATCCGGCCGCCTTGCGCGGCGAGATCGGCCTGCAAGCGAGCATGCACGGCCTCGACGTCATCGAGGGTGAAGAAGCCGCGGGCGACGCCCGACTGGTTGGTCGCCACGATGACGAGGATTCCGGCGCGATTGAGCCGGACGATGGCCGCCCTCGCCCCCTCGATCCACTCCAGGCGGTGGACTTCGCCCACATATCCGTGATCGACGTTGAGAACGCCGTCGCGATCGAAGATCACCGCTCGCAGAATGGCTGGAAGTCCTTTGCGGCCCGGCTTTCCCACAATAGATTGGGGCGCCTCGGCTTGGATATGGCGTGATGGCGGGATCGTTGCGGAGTTCGGTGCGCAGGCTTGCGAGCGTCGATCATGCGGCGAGCGCCGTGCGAACGGTCCGGGCCGAGATCGCCGGTCTCGAGGCCCTCGTGGCGCGCCTGGAGAACGGCCTTCGCGATCCCTTCGAGGTGCTCGTCGCCGCGGTGGCCTCCGCCAGCGGTCGCGTGGTCGTCACCGGCATGGGCAAGAGCGGACATGTGGCGCGCAAGGTCGCCTCGACCCTCGCCTCCACAGGAACGCCCTCCTTCTATCTCCATCCTGGCGAAGCGAGCCATGGCGACCTCGGCATGGTCGCCTCCGGCGACGTGGTCCTGGCCCTGTCGTGGAGCGGGGCGAACCAGGAACTCTCCGACCTCGTCTCCTACTGCAAGCGGTTCGGCGTTCCTTTGGCGGCCATGACCTCCGAGCCCCAAAGCGCCCTCGCCAAGGCGGCGGACATCGTGCTCATCCTTCCTAACGCTTCGGAAGCCTGCCTTTCCACCCACGCCCCCACGACATCGACGACGATGCAGCTCGCCTTTGGCGACGCCCTGGCCATCGCCCTTTTGGAGGCTCATGGCTTCTCGGCCTCGGACTTCCGCGACCTTCATCCAGGCGGAAAGCTTTCGGCCAAGCTCATCACCGTCGGCGAGCTGATGGGAAAGGGCGAGGCGATGCCCAAGATCCGCGACGACGCCACCTTGCACGAGGCCATCGTCGAGATGACCGCCAAACGCTACGGCGGAGCGGCGGTGGTGGATGGCGAGGGACGGCTCGTCGGGGCGTTCACCGACGGCGACTTGCGGCGGGCTTTGGCGGCGGCCGACCTTTCGGCCCGTGTCGGCGATCACATGAGCCGCTCGCCGGTCTCGGCGGATCCGGGGCTTCTCGCCACCGAGGCTCTTCGGATGATGAATGAGAGCGAGCGGCCCTTCATGCTGATGTTCGTGGTCGAGGAGGGCCTGCTCGTGGGCGCGGTCCACATGCACGACTTCCTGCGCGCCGGGATCGCCTGACGAGAACGAAAGCTCATGAGCAGCCCGGCGAGAGCGTCATGGCCGAAGGTGGTCTCTTCCCGCCCCTCAACCGGCGTCGCGCTTGCCTGGACCGAAGGGGTGATCGCCGCGATCGTGGTGATCCTCTTCTCCGATGCGGTGATCGGGCCGGTCTTCGATCCCAACCAGACCGGGGGCGATCAGGTCGGATGGCTCCGTCTGATCTGGATCCCCGCCTACGCGGCCATCGTGGTCCTCTCGTTGCGGCGCTATCGGCGCCTCGGTCGCTTCTGGGCGCCAGGGCTCCTGCTCCTGGCCATGGTCGCCTGGGCCGCGATCTCGGTCCTGTGGGCGGAGGAGCCGGCGATCACCCTTCGCCGCTCCATCGCGCTGGCCTTCACCACCCTCTTCGGATTCTACCTCGCCTCGGCGCGCGACGGACGCGGCCTCGCCGAGCTGCTGGCCGCGACGTTCGGCGTCCTGGCCGCGGCCAGTCTCGTCGTCTGCCTGGCGGACCCCAGCTTCGGCGTGCACCAGCACGTCAACGCCGGCGACTGGAAGGGCCTCTGGTACGAGAAGAACCAGATGGGTTCGCTGATGACGCAGGGCGTCCTCGCCGCCACCGTCGCCGCGACGCTCAGCGCCCGGCGGCGGCGCCTGTGGATCGCCACGGCGGCTCTGTGCGCCTTCATGGTCGTGATGAGCCGCTCGGCGACCGATCTATTCATGCTGGCCGCCGTGCTTTTGGGCCTCGCCGTCCTCCACGCCGCCAGGCGTGGGCCGGTCTTCGCGGTGATCGGGGCCTGGATCTGCGTCACCCTCGCGGGCCTCCTCGCCGCCGCCGCCGCCTTGTGGCCCGACCATTTCTATCGGGCCATCGGCAAGGACCCGACCCTCACCGGCCGGACCGACATCTGGGTCATCGTCGGTCACTGGATCGCGAAAGCCCCCTGGCTCGGCTACGGCTATGGCGGGTTCTGGGCTCGGAACTCGCCGCCGGCGCAGTACATCCGCGATGAGCTGGGCTGGCTGGTTCCCAACGCCCACAACGGCTGGCTCGATCTTCTCCTCCAGCTCGGCATCGTCGGGGCGATCGTCGCCGCGGTGGTCTTCGCCCTCGCCGTCGCCGCCGCCCTTTTCCGCGGATCGCGCTTGAAGGACGGCTACTGGTCGGTGATGTTCCTCATCACCTTCGCCTTCGCCACCGTTTCGGAGAGTGTGATCCTGCAGGAAAACAATCTGGCCTGGGTGCTCTGCGCTGCGGCGATGGCGCGCCTGCTTGGTCCCGCGCCCGCCGCGCCCGCCCGTCCGCAACTTCGCCTGGTCGCCTAGACCGGGCTGAAGGGATATTCGAGGACGGCGCGCGGAGCACCGGCGCCGTCGCCGCAACTTCGCCTGGTCGCCTAGACCGGGCTGAAGGGATCTTCGAGGACGGCGCGCGGAACACCGACGCCGTCGCCGCAACTTCGCCTGGTCGCCTAAACCTCGCTGAAACCCTCGGCCGTCATAGTCCCCCTTTCATCACGGGGGATCGGACGTGGAGATCGAGATCCTGCGCCCGCGGCTGATGCCGCCAGAAATGACCGCCCACTGGGCGCGCCTGCAGACGCTCGACCCAGATCTCGCCTCACCGTTCCTTTCGCCTCAGTGGCCGCGCTTCGTGGAGCGCGCCTTCGAGCATCCCGACCGCGGCGTGAGGATCGCCATGGCCCACAGCGGCGGCCGTCCGATCGGCTACCTGGCGGGGAGATGCGACGGCTCGACCGCCATGGGGGCCGGCGCGCCGATGTGCGACTACCAGGCCTTCGTCGCCGAGCCGGAGGCGATGCTGGATCCCCGCAGCCTGGTGCAGGCGCTCGGCGTCGGCCGGTTCGATTTCACCCATATGCTCGCCGACGACTCGGCATTTGCATCCCACGCCAAGGGCCGAGCGGTGTCCTGGGTCGTCGACCTCGAGGCAGGTTACGAGGGTTACGCCGCCGAACGGCGCGACGCCGGCTCGACGGTGCTGAAGGACCTCGACAAGAAGCGCCGCAAGGCCAAGCGTGAGCTCGCCCCGGTGGTCTTCACCGCCCGCTCGACCAGTCGGGAGGATTTCGAAACCCTGTTTTGCTGGAAACGCAGCCAGCTCGCCGCCACGGGCCAGGTGGACGTCTTCGCCGCGCCCTGGCCGATGCGGCTGATGCGCGACCTTTTCGCCCGCGGCGAGTCGGGATGCGAGGGCGTTCTCTTCACCCTCCACATGGGCGGGAGGCTTGCCGCCGCCCACTTCCACCTCGCTGGGACATCAGTTCTCCACGCCTGGATCATCGCCCACGAAACGGAGCTGGAGCGCTATTCGCCCGGCATGCTCCTCTTTCAGGACATCCTTCGCTGGATGGACCGCGAGTCCTTCTCCCGCCTTGACCTTGGAACCGGCGATTACCGGTTCAAGCGCGAACTCTCCAACCGCCAGATCGAGGTCATGCACGGCTTCGTGGGCGTCCGCTCGCCGGCGGCCTTCTGGCGGGGCGCCGTTTATGGCGTACGGCAAGCGGCCGAGTCCCTGCCGCTGGGCGCAGTCTCCCACCTTCCCGGCAAGGCCATGCGGCGCCTCGACGTGCTTCGCGGCCTGCGCTGAGTCGTAGCGGGGGAGCCGATTTGCCGCTAGGGAGCCGTACCGGCCGCCGATCGACGGCCGGCGCCCTCCAAGAACGACTCCCGCCCCAAATGACCCTCAGCCTCGAAGACGTCCGGGCCGCCGCTCAGCGCATCGCCGGCCACGTCGAGCGCACCCCCTGTCGCCACTCCCGGACGCTCTCGGAGATCACCGGGGCCGAGGTCTGGGTGAAGTTCGAGAACCTGCAGTTCACCGCCTCGTTCAAGGAGCGCGGAGCGTTCAACAAGCTCTCCCAGCTTCCCGCGCCCGATCGCCAACGAGGCGTCATCGCCGCCTCGGCCGGCAATCACGCCCAGGGCCTGGCCTTCCACGGCGAGCGCCTGGGCATCCCGGTGACCATCGTCATGCCGCGCGGCACTCCCCACGTGAAGGTCCAGCAGACCCGCGACTTCGGGGCGCGCGTGATCATCGACGGCGAGGGGTTCGACCAGGCCCACGAACACGCCCTGATGCTGGGGACCGAAGAAGGCCTCACCTTTGTCCACCCCTTCGACGACATGGACGTGATGGCCGGACAGGGGACGGTCGCGCTCGAGATGCTCGAAGACGCGCCCGATCTAGAGGTCCTCTGTGTGCCGATCGGCGGCGGGGGCCTCATCAGCGGCGTCGCCACCGCCGCCAAGGCGATCAAGCCCAAGATCAGGATCATCGGCCTGGAGGCGGCGATGTATCCTTCCTTCATCGGAAGGATGCGCGGCCTTCCCACGCCCCAAGGCGGCCAGACCATCGCCGAAGGGATCGCCGTCAAGGAGGTGGGGGCGATGACCTATGAGATCGCCCGGCCGCTCATCGACGAGGTGCTTCTTCTCGAAGAACCGTTCTTCGAGCGCGCCGTGGCGCTTTACTGCAATGTCGAGAAGACCATCGCCGAGGGCGCGGGCGCTGCTTCGCTTGCCGCACTCCTGGCCTATCCCGAGCGATTTCGCGGCAAGGTCTGCGGCCTCATCATCACCGGCGGCAACATCGATCCGCGCCTTCTCGCCTCGGTCTTGAACCGCGAGTTGGTGAGGGCCCAGCGCCTGGTCTCGCTGCGCATCGTCGGTGACGACCGACCGGGACTTCTCGCCACCGTCTCCGCGGTAGTGGGTTCGCTCGGCGGCAACATCATCGAGGTCGCCCACAATCGCTTGGCGCTCGACGTCCCTGCCAAGGGCGCGGAGTTCGACTTGATGGTGGAGACGAGGGACGCCCAGCACACCCAGGAGATCATGGACGCGCTTCGCGAGCGCGGCTATCCGCCCCGGGCCGTGTGATCCCGATGAGGGTCTCCTCAGGCCCGGACAGCGCGCCTGGGCCGCTGGGCCGACCGCGCTTCGTTGGAGGCGGCCGGCGCGGGCTCGATCAGTGGATCGGGAAGGCCGACCTGGATCACCGGCGAGGAGTCGGCGAGCGCCACGCCCTCGGCGCGCAGGGCCGGCACAATGGCGAAGAGGAGCTCGCTCTTCACACGATAGGCGAGGCGCGGGCTCGCCACATAGGCGATGGCGGTGAATTCGAGACTGCCGATCTTGACGTCGGAGAGATAGACCGCCGGGGCCGGCTCGGCGGCGACCTCCTCGTGGTCCTGGAGGCTGGCCATGACGAGGTCGCGCACCTTGATCGGATCGGCGCCGGCCGCAATCGGCAGGACGATCCGGATCCGGCCCTGAGCCCCCGAATGGGTGACGTTGCGGACCATCTTGGAGATGAGATCGGAGTTGGGGACGATGAGCTTGGAGCGGTCCGGCATCTCCACTTCCGTGGCGCGCACCCGGATGCGCTTCACATCCCCCTCGAGGTCTCCGATGGCGATCCAGTCCCCGACCTTCAGCGGTCGCTCGGCGAGGAGCACCAGGCCGGAGACGAAGTTGGCGATCACCGACTGCAGTCCAAAGCCCACTCCGACCGAGAGCGCGCTCGCCATCAAGGCGATCCGGTCGAGCCCCACGCCGAGATAGGCGCAAGCTCCGACGAGGGCGAGGAGCGCGCCAAGATAGGAGAACACCGCCGCCAGCGAGGTCTGGACGCCCACATCCATGCGGGTTGTCGGCAAGTACCGGCTCTCCAGCCAGGATCGAACGGCGCGCGTCCCGATGACGCCGAGGCCGAAAATGGCGATCGCCCCGGCGACTTCGCCGGGGGTGAGGGTGAGCTGGCCCAGGTGCAAGGTGAGATCGGCGACGTTGATATTGCCAAAGAGCTCGCCGGCGCCCTCGCCGAAGGGAGCGATGATCGCCGCCCAACCAAGAAGCAGGAGCGCCAGATGGAAGATCCCGGAGAGCAGCACGGCGAGCTGCTCGGCTCCGTCCTTGGTGAGCCCGACGGCTTGGCGCACGAAGCGCCCGGTTTCAGCGTTGGCCGAGAGGAGCGCGGGGAAGAGGGCGTCCACGAACCGGGTCGAAAGGAAGACCGCGCCCAGGACCGTGACGATCCAGATGAGTTCGCGCACGAGGAATTCGGCCAAGGCCAGATAGCCCGTCGCGGCCGCAAGAAGCGCCACGGCGGTAGTGAGCCAGGCGGCGGCGAGCGCGATCACCCAGGGCGTGCGGGCCCGCGCCGCGGCGCGACTCTCCCGTCCGCGCTCGGCCGCCTCGCCGCCGTCCACCGCCAGACGGCAGAGGGCGACGACCACCACCACCGCCTCGATGAGGAGGGCGACGAATTCCACCGCCTCGGCGCTCGCCGAGCGGACCCCCAGCGCCGCCTCGGCCCCGGCGATGAAGGCGCAGAGGCCGCCGACCGCCCCGACGGCGGCCAGCCAGGGCGCGAGCCTGGCGGCGATGGCGTCGCTCAACGGGGCGAGCCGCCATTGGGTGCGTCCCGGGGCCAGGAGGCCATAGGCGAGCCCCTGGAAGAAGCAGGCGAAGAGGATCGCGCCGATGGCTCTCCAGATGAGCGCCCCTTCAAGGGGATTGGGCGGCCAGGCGAGGAAAAGACCCTCGCGTAGGATGAGAAGAGCCGCGGCCGGGCTGGCGGTGGCCACGGCGGTGATCCACAGGGCGAGGAGCGCGCGGCGCAGCGGGGACGCAGACCGGGAGCCGGCGATCCGCGAGCGTCCCCATCGCTGAAGCAGCACCCTCGCCGCCACGAGGATGAGAAGCGCCAGGATCGCCGCCGCCGCCATCTCCTCCGGCGCGGCGTCCGCCGCTGGATGCAGAGCCCCCTGGAGCCTCGCCTCGTGTCGCCAGACGCTCTTCACATGGGCGATGTCTCCCGGGAGCGCGCTCGCAGGCGCGGTCCAGAACGCCTGATCGAAGATCGCCGGGCTGCGCCGCCATAGACGCTGGGCGAAGAGCGCCCGTCGCCGCGCCTGTATCGAGCTCTCGAGCTGATCGACCTCCACGGCGAGCAACCTCGCCCGCTTGATCTGCGTGTCGGTTTCCTCGCGGAAGCGCGAGACGCTGGCGCGCGTCTGGGCGATCTGCGGGGCTTCGGGGAGCGCGCCCGGCTTGGGCGCCGGGCCGAGCTGGGCGAGACGCCGGTCGGCATCGGCTTCGTAGGGAGAAAGCTGGGCGAGGAGAGAATCGAGCCCTTCGTCGATCGGCGAGAGAGCGGAGGCCTCGCTCTTCAGCGCTGCGTCATCACCTTTGTGCTGGCGGGTCTGGCGGCCGAGCACCCGGATCTGGGCTTCATCGGCATTCAGCTGCGCCGCCGCCTGGACGATCATGGAGGGAAGGGGCGGGGCGCTCGCGGCCGGATGCGGCCAAAAGGCGAGAAGGCCGATGGCCGCGACGACCAGCGCGGACTCGGCGAAACGGAATCTGGCGGGCGCAAAGACCATGACCGCTCCCCCTCCCCTCACAAGGCGAGCTTCGCCCACAACTCGTGCGAATCACCGGCGATGGCGCGCCGCCGATCCGCCCCTTCTACTCTCAGACGAGGATCAAGGCGAAGCCATGGCCGCCGCTGCGGGGCTGGCTGCCTCGGCCAGACGGCAGAGCGCCCAGTCGGCGGCCTCGGCGATGGCCGGATCGGGATCATTGAGGAGGGCGCGGGCGGCCGAAGCCAAGTGCGCCACGCCGCTGTTGCCGATCGCATAGAGCGCGTTTCGAACCAGCCTTTCGCGGCCGATGCGCTTGATCGCCGTGGCCGAGAAGAGGGTCCGGAAGGCGGCGTCGTCGAGAGAGGCGAGCTCGTTCAGCGCCAGACCCTCCAGGCGCGGAAGGGCGGCAAGCCCCGCCTCCCGCGCGGCGGCGGCGAACTTGTTCCATGGACAGACCGCCAGACAGTCGTCGCAGCCGAAGACTCGGTTGCCGAGGGCTTCTCGGAAGCGGTGCGGGATCGGGCCGGCGTGCTCAATGGTGAGATAGGAGAGGCAGGCGCGGGCGTCGAGCTGGTAGGGGGCGACGAAGGCGCCCGTCGGGCAGGCGTCCAGGCACGCGCGGCAGGCCCCGCAATGATCGCCCTCCGGCAGGTCTGGCGAAAGCTCCAGGCTGGAGAGCACGCTTCCCAGGAAGAGCCACGAGCCGAAGGTGCGCGAGACGAGATTGGTGTGCTTTCCCTGCCAGCCGACGCCCGCCCGCTCGGCGAGCGGCTTTTCCATCAGGGGCGCGGTGTCGACGAAGACCTTGACCTCACCGCCTGCCCGCCTCGCCAGGAAGCCGGCCAGATGCTTCAACTTGCCCTTGATGAGCCGATGATAGTCGCGGCCTCTGGCATAGACACTGATCGCGCCCTCAGCGCGGTTCACCAGGGCGGCCAGCGGGTCGCGATTAGGGCCGTAGTTCATGCCGACCACGATGGCGGTCCGGGCGTTCGCCCACATTCGGACCGGATGGGAGCGCCGCTCGGCCGTCGTCTCCATCCATTTCATCGATCCGTGGCGGCCCGCCGCCACGAAGGCCTCGAGCCTCTCTGAGGCCGGCCAGGGCTCCGAGGCGCCTGCGAAGCCGCAGACGTCGAATCCCAGCCGCAGGGCCTCCGCGCGGATCTCCTCCTTCGGATCGACTCCGCCTGCTCGACCTTGTCGCGCCTCAGAAGTCGAGGTCGGCATAGGTCGCGGCGGGCGCGAGACCCGGCCAGCGGTCGGCGAGGAGCGGCCGGAAGGCTGGCCTCGACTTCATCTTCATGTACCAGGCGGTCACCGCCGGGAAATCCCTCCAGGGCACGTCGCCAAAGAAATCGATGACCGAGACGTGGGCGGCGGCGGCGAAATCCCCGAGGGAAAGACGCGAGCCGGCGAGCCAGTTGCGCTCGTCCAGCAGGCGCTCGAGGTAGGCGAGGTGCTCGCGCAGGGCCTCGCGGCCGTTGCGCATGTTGGAAAGGTCCGGCGCGCCCAGCTTGAGGAGGCGCTTTTCGAGCTTCTCATGAAGGAGGAGCGCGTTGACCTCGACATCGAACTTGCGGTCGAACCAGGAAAGGAGGCGCCGTGTCTCGGCGCGCTCGGCCGCTCCCTCCCCAAGGAGCGAGGGCTCAGGGAAGGCCTCTTCGAGATGCTCCAGGATGGCCCTGACCTCGCAGATCGCGATTGGAGCGCCCGATCCCTCCTCAACCAGGACCGGGGTGTAGCCGGAGGGATTGAGCGCCTCGAAATGGGCGGGGCGCTCCCAGAAGCGGACGATCTTCTCCTCGAAGGGGATGCGCTTTTCGGCCAGGGCCAAGCGCGCCTGGCGCGAGGCCGGATCCAAGGGGAAGTGATGGAGAGTGCGCGTGACGCTCATGCCCTGCCAAATGAGCTATAGCCAAATCCTGCGCGCGAACAACGCGCGTCATGGAGTTCAGCCGCTCGCCTTTTCCGCCGGGTCGCCGAACTCGGCGAAGGCGCCGCCGTGAGTCTCGGCCCGACCCTCCGGATCGGGATGGATGATGATGTCGGCGGCCGGGAAGGCCTTGAGCACCCGGCGTTCGGCCGCCACCACCACCTTGTGCGCGGCCTCAAGGCTGAGGCCGGGATCGAGCCCGACATGCATCTGGATGTGGACGACGGGGCCGGCCGCGCGGGTGCGCACGAAGTGGACGTCGGTGATCGCCGGATCGGCCTTGGTGAGGGCGATGATCCGCTCGCGCTCCTTGTCGGGAAGTTCGCGATCCATGAGCTGGTCGGCGGCCTGGCGGAAGACGGCGATCGCGCCCCAGAGGAGGATGGCGGTCACCGCCAGGCCGGCGGCGGCGTCCAAGCGGACGAGGCCGGTGGCGGCAGCTGCGGCGATCCCGGCGAGTGCGATGAGATTGGAGGCGAGGTCAGCGACGTAATGGGCGCGATCGGAGGAAACCGCCACGCTCCGGGCTCGCTTGAGAATCCGGTTCTGGGCGGAGATCAGCGCGGCGGTGAGGAGGCTCGAGGCGATCATGGCCCCGATCGCCAGGGCCTCGGCCCCGACCGGCTGGGGTCGGATGAGCCGCCAGATCGCCTGCCGCGCCACCAGGGCTGCGGAGGCGAAGACCAGACCCGCCTGAATGAGGCTGGCGAACGCCTCGGCCTTGCCATGGCCGAAGCGGTGCTCGGCGTCGGGCGGATGTGCGGCGTAGCGGATCGCGAAGAAGGTCGCTCCCGAAGCGATCAGGTCCAGACCCGAGTCCGCCGCCGAGGCGAGAAGCGCGACCGAGCCGGAGAGGAACCAGATCACCGCCTTGGAGGTGAAGAGGAAGGCGGCCATGGAGACCGAAAGCGTCGTGACCCTCCGAGTCAGGCGGGCGGCGGCCTGGGCGCTGGCGGGCGGGTCCATCCTCCAAGTCTAGACGCGGGAGGTTGTGAACGATACGGGTCGGCCGCGCGGGGCTTTGACATCGGTCTTGGCTCGCGCGATGAGGAGCGCCCCTCCCTCGCCCTCGGAAGTGATGAAAGACAAGCTCAAGACCGGGTACGCCGATCGCCTGGAGACGGCGGCCAAGGCCAAGCAGGCCCTGATCGAAAAGCTCAAGCCCAAGCCCACCGTGCGAGCGGAGGAGTTCCAATCCCGCGCCGAAAGGCGGGCCGCCGAACTCGAGGCGGTGAGGGCCGAGCGCGCCCGGGCCAAGGCGGAGGCGGCCGAGCAGAGAGTTCAGAGCGAGCAGGAGGTGCTGGAGGCCAGGCGCCGCGAGCGCAAGGAGCGCAAGGCGCTCACCAAGGCCGAGCAAAAGGCAAGGCGCGACGCCAAGTACGCCGCCCGCAAGGCTCGCCAGCGCTAGTGTCGTGAATTTGACGTTCGTTTGCGCGTGGAGGAGGGCTCAGTGACGAACGTCCAATTCGTCAACGACACTAGAATCGATAGCTTGCCAGCAGCCTTCTCGATTCCGAAGTTCGGCCTGCGTTCGCCCCAGGCGGATCGAACGTCGCAATCGGGCTGCTAGAGCGCTTAAATGGTCCACGACCATGAGGAGCATGATCACTCGACCGTTCCCTCGGAAGTCGAGCTGCGGGTCAGGGCCCTCGAATCTCTTCTCGTCCAAAAGCGCCTTGTCGATCCTTCGGCGCTGGACGCCGTCATCGAGACCTACGAGACCAAGATCGGCCCAAGAAACGGCGCCAAGGTGGTGGCCAGAGCCTGGTCCGATCCGGCCTATCGCCAACGGCTCTTCTCCGAGGCGACCTCGGCTGTCGCCGAGCTCGGCTTCTCTGGAGCCCAGGGCGCGCAGCTGGCAGCGCTCGAGAACACGCCAAGAGTCCACAACCTCGTCGTCTGCACCCTCTGTTCCTGCTATCCCTGGCCGGTGCTGGGGCTCCCTCCGACGTGGTACAAGTCCTTCGCCTATCGCTCGCGCGCGGTGAAGGAGCCGAGGAAGGTCCTCTCCGAATTTGGGCTCGAGCTCGCGCCCGCGACCGAGATCCGGGTCTGGGACTCCACCGCCGAGGTCCGCTACCTGGTGGTTCCCATGAGGCCGGAGGGAAGCGAAGGCTTCGACGAGGAGGCGCTCGCCGGCCTCGTCACTCGCGATTCAATGATCGGGACCGGCCTGGCGCGTTCGTCAGGCGGGGCGTGATCGGGGCCCCGTGAACGGAGTTCACGACATGGGCGGGACCGACGGCTTCGGCCCGGTCATCGCGGGAACAGACGAGCCGGTCTTTCATTCGCCGTGGGAGGGCCGCGTCGCGTCCCTGGCCCGCATCGTGAGCGCGCGCGGCCTCTGGAGCGTGGACGCCTTTCGCCACGCCATCGAAAGGATCCCGCCGGCGCAGTACCTTGCGAGCGGCTATTACGAGCGCTGGCTGCTGGCCCTCGTCGACCTCATCGCTGAAGCCGGCGTCGCCAGCCGCGGCGAGCTTGACGCCATCGGTTTCGAAAGGCGCCTGCCGCCGGCGTCGAAGGACCCCCCGACGAGCTCCTCGGGCCCGGAAGCGGGACCGCCCCGCTTCGCGCTCGGCGACCGCGTTCGCGCCCGGATCATGCATCCGGCGGGACACACCCGCCTGCCGCGCTACGCGCGCGGCCGCCTCGGCGAAGTCGTCGCCTATCGCGGCGCACATATCCTGGCCGACGCCAGCGCCCATGGCCGCATCCTTCGCGAACCGCTCTATGGGGTGCGCTTTGCGGCCCGCGAACTGTGGGGAAGCGAGGCCGGGAAGGACGACAGCGTCTTCATCGATCTTTGGGAAAGCCACATCGAGAATGCCTGAACCGTCGCCGGAAAGCCCCTTCGAGGCGCCATTCGACGCCCCCTGGCAGGCCCAGGCTTTCGCCCTCACCGTCGAGCTCGAGCGGCGCGGCCTCTTCGCCTGGAGCGCCTGGACCGATGCCCTTTCAGACGCCATCGCCAACGCCCCTGAGCGGCCCTATTGGGAATCCTGGTTGGAGGCGCTGGAGAGCCTCACCGCCCGCACGGGGGCGGCTCCCCGTTCGGCGACGGAAGCCTGGAAGCGCGCCTGGTCCGCGGCGTTTGAAACAACGCCCCATGGCCAGCCGGTCGAGCCGGTCGCGCCAGAAATCGGGACCGTACCCACCGGCCCTGGACAGCCTGGCGGCGAGCGGTGACAAGCGAGGATGCCGATTCGAGCCTGGATCGCGGCGCTGGCGTTCCTCGGCGTCTTGGGATCGATCCCGGCTGAAGCCTCGCCGCACGCCATGACCGCCCAGCCCGCTTCGCCATCCCAGGCGACCACGAATGACCCGAACCTCTGGTTGGAGGCCGACGCGCCTCGAGCCATGGCCTGGGTCGCTAGGGAGAACGCGCGATCCCTCGCCGTGCTCGAAGCCGACGCGCGGTACGCCCGCTTCCACGCCGACATGCTCGCGATCGTGAATGCCGAAGACCGGATTCCGGAGCCCGAGCTGATCGGCGGGCGAATCTACAACTTCTGGCAGGATGCGGCCCATGTCCGGGGGCTCTGGCGCCGGACGAGCCGCCTCTCCTTCGCGAACGCTAAACCCCGCTGGACGTCGGTCCTCGATCTCGACCAGTTGGCCAAGCAAGAGGGCGCCGACTGGGTGTGGAAAGGCGCGAACTGTCCGCCGCCCTACGAACGGTGCCTTATCGCCCTTTCCGACGGCGGCGAGGACGCGGTGAGGTTGCGTGAGTTCGATCTCATCCATCGCCGCTTCGTTCCCGGCGGCTTCGACCTTCCCAAGAGCAAGCAGAACGTCGAATGGCTCGGCCCCGATGAGCTCCTGGTCAGCCGCGACTGGGGACCTGGAACGATGACCGCCTCTGGCTATCCCTTCGTGGTGAAGATCCTGAAGCGCGGCGAGCCGCTGTCGGAGGCCCGCGAGATCTTCCGCGGCGAGCCTTCCGACGTCGGGGCCGGTCCCCAGGTCTTCTACGACGAGAAGGGCCGGGCCACCGCGCTCCTCTGGCGCGAGGTGAACTTCTTCACCTCGGAGTGGCGGCTATTGACGCCCCACGGCCTCGTCGAACTTCCCCTCCCCGGCAAGGTCGAGGTGGAGGGCGTGGCGGCGGATCGGCTGATCGTCCTCACCCGCCAGGACTGGCGGCCGGCCCCCAAGGCGGCCCGGATCGCCGCTGGCTCGCTCATCGCGCTTGACCTCGTGAAGATCGCCGACGGCGGCTCGCTGGCCCCCGAGGTCCTCTTCACGCCCACCGCGCGCAAGGCAGTCGAGCAGGTCGCCATCTCCGGATCTCGCGTGGCCGCGGTCATCACCGACAACATCCGCGGCGGACTCGAGATTTTCGCCCGGAACGGGGACGGCTGGCGCGCCGGGACCTTGCCGGTGGCGGCCAACTCCACGGTGCGGATCGCCGCCGCCGAGCCCGATTCAGAGAAGTTCTATTATACGGTGGAGAACTTCCTCTCGCCGACCGCCCTCTTTTCCGTCGATGACCGCTCGGGCGAAGAGAACCTCGTCAAAGCCCTGCCGCCCCGCTTCGATTCCTCGGGGCTTGGGGTCGACCAGCTCGAGGCCAGATCGAGCGACGGGGTGGAGATCCCCTACTTCGTGGTCCACGCGAAAAATTGGCGGCTCGATGGGAGGAATCCGACCCTCCTCTACGCCTACGGCGGCTTCGCCATCTCCATGCTTCCGGCCTATTCGCCGCCGCTGGGCAAGCTGTGGCTCGAGAACGGCGGGGTCTATGTCCTGGCCAACATCCGCGGCGGTGGCGAGTTCGGTCCAGCCTGGCACGATGCGGGACTGAAGACCCACCGGCAGATCGTCTTTGACGACTTCGCCGCCGTGGCAAGGGATCTCATCGACCGAGGGATCACCTCGCCCAAGCGCCTCGCCGTCCAGGGGGGCTCGAACGGCGGGCTCCTGATGGGTGTAGAGATGGAGCAGCATCCGGACCTCTTCGGAGCGGTCCTGATCGAGGTGCCGCTCCTCGACATGCTCCGGTACGAAAAGCTTGGCGCAGGCTCTTCATGGGTCGCCGAATACGGCAGTATGAGTGTCCCGGCCGAGGCGGCCTTCCTGAAGAAGATCTCGCCCTATCAGAACCTCAAGGCCGGGGTTTCCTATCCCGAGCCCTTCTTCGTCACGGCCACCAGCGATGACCGGGTGACGCCCTTCCATGCCCGCAAGATGGCCGCGCGGATGGCGCAGATGGGCCTTCCGTTCCTCTTCTTCGAAAACACCAGCGGCGGCCACTCGGCGAGCGCGAACCTGCAGGAGCGCGCTCAGCGCCAGGCGCTCGAATACACCTACCTCGCCGAAAAGGTGATGGACTGAACCTCTTTAGTTCACCGCGTCGAGCCGGCTGATCACCTTCTTCTCGGCCCAGTGGCCGGAGATGTTGTTGCGGAACCAGCGCGGGCGCTCGGGAAGGGCATTGGTCTCCAGCCATAGGCGCTTGAGATGCCGCACCTTCCCCGCCGGCCGGTCGTCCTGGTAGGGCGTGCGCCCGTGAAGGACATGGTAGTTGTTGATGAACTGCATGTCGCCGGGCTGGAAATCCATCGTCACGCTGTAGGCCCCGCTCTGGGCGTGCTCGGTCATCCAGGCGATCCCCTCGCGGGCCACCTTCGTGAGGCGCGGAGCGTCCCCGTGGCGCTGCGAGGCCAGGATGTAAGCCGCGATGAATCGCACAAAGAGCCGTCCCGACGCCTCGGTGAAGACCGGCATCTCGTACCAGCCGCGTTTTCCCGGGGCCTGTTCGCCGCGCATGTCGTAAGGCTGGGGCGCGTAGAGCTCGGCGGCGAGGTCGGGGCGCTCGCGCACCATGTCGTTATGCAGGGCGACCGAGTTGCAGACCGCCGAGAGCCCTCCCGACACACCCGTCTCGAGGCAGAGGAGACCCACCAGATCGGAGCCGTCGCAGTGGAACTCGAGCCCGATGCCGCCGAGCTCGTTGCCGCGGGCGGTGGGATCGCCCGGCTGCTTTCCCTGGTCGGTCACATCGCCCAGCAGATGCCCATAGTGGTTCTGGGGCCACGGCCGGCCGAGGTGGGCGCCGATCCCCCAGTAGGCCAGGCACATCTCGTCGTTCGACCATTCGGCCCTTGGAAGCCCGCGCAGCAAGACAAAGCCGCGCCCGTGCATCAGCTCGGCCTCGATCCTCGAAAGCCGCGCCGCCAGGCCCGGCAGGGGAAAATCCTCCGCTCCGATGTCGAGGAAGTTGTCGGACTTGCTGCGCGCAAACTTCACCGCCTCGCCGATCTCGGCGACTTCGGAGCGCGAAAGGCGCGCGGTCCAGGCCTCCGGATCGCTACCGTCCTGGGCGCGCCACTCGCACGTCGTCTCGAGGATATTCGGCGTCATGGGACCTTCTCCAGGGTAGCGCCCGCCCTCTTCGCCGGCGCCGGGCGCGGGCCGCGCAGGAGCCGTCCGGGGAGGGCGCCTGTCGCCTCGCCCTCCCGATAGGTGATCTTTCCGGCGAGGATCGTCGCGGCATAGCCGCTCGCCTTCTGGAGGAGCCTTCGACCTCCAGCCGGCAGGTCGTGGGCGACGATGGGCGCATGAAGCTTCAGGGCGTCGTAGTCGATGAGATTGACGTCGGCCCGATAGCCGGGGGCGAGGCGGCCCCGGTCCATCAGCCCGACCGCCTCGGCGGTGTCGCGGGTCTGCATGCGCACCACCGCTCCCAGGGGCAGGCGCTCGCCGCGGCTGCGGTCGCGCGTCCAGTGGGTGAGAAGGGTGGTCGGGAAGCTGCCATCGCAGATCATCCCCACGTGCGCGCCGCCATCGGAAAGGCCAGGGACGGCGCCTTCGTGCAGGAGCATCTCGCGGGCCGGATCGAGGCTTCCTTCCGCGTAGTTGAGGATGGGCACATAGAGCATGCCTCTGCCGCCGCCCTCCAGCATGTGGTCCAGCGCGACATCCTCCGCCGAGACCCCTCGGCGCTCGGCGACCGCGGCGACGCTCGATTCGGCGGTCGGCTCATAGTCCGGCTCGCCGGACATCAGATGCATGTGGTCGAAGGCCCGCTGCATGCCGCGCACGCCCCCCTCCGGCGGTTCGACGAAAAGGGCGCGGCGGAACTCCGGATCGGAGAGGCGGCGGACCCGCTCGGAAAGCGGGAGGTGGGCGATCTCGCGATAGAGGCGATGGCGGCTGAAGGGATTGAGGGTGAGCTCGAGGCCGAAGAGCACCCCGACCGGGCGCGGCGCGACCTGGGCCCGCATCTCGACGCCCTCGGCCCTGGCCGCCTCGAGGCGGGAAAGCAGGCGCCGGTAGCCGGCCGGATTGACCGGGCTCTGCACCAGGGAGAAGGAGAGCGGCCGGCCGGACCGCTCGGCGATGCGCCGGAGCATGGCGAACTCGGCCTCGCCGTCGGCGAAATCGGAGACGAACTGCAGGACGCCCGCGCCCGCCGCCTTGAGGCCCATGGCGATGCCGGTGAGCTCTTCCTCCGAGGCCGTGAGCGTGGGGGTGGGCGAGCCGTCGCTGGTGCGATGGTTGAGGGTGCGCGAAGTGGAAAAGCCGAGCGCGCCGGCCCGCGCCGCCGCCTCCGCGATCCTGCCCATGGCCGAAATGTCCTCCTCGCTCGCCGGCTCGCGGTTGGCCCCGCGCTCGCCCATGACGAAGACCCGGACCGCGGCGTGGGGAAGCTGGCTCCCGATATCGACGTCGAAGGCGCGGTCGGAAAGGCTATCCAGATAATCCGGGTAGCTCTCCCAGTTCCACGGCAGGCCCTCGGTGAGGACCGGAAAGGGGATGTCCTCCACCCCTTCCATCAGCCGGATTAGGCGGTCGTGGTCCCCCGGGCGACAGGGGGCGAAGCCGACCCCGCAATTGCCCATCACCACCGTCGTCACCCCATGCCAGGAGGAGGGATGCATCCGGCCTTCCCAGGTCGCCTGGCCGTCGTAGTGGGTGTGGATGTCGACGAAGCCCGGCGTGACGAGAAGGCCTCTGGCGTCGATCTCCTCGGCGCCCGAACCGGCGACCTCCCCCACCGCGCTGATGAGCCCGTCGTCGATGGCCAGATCGCCCGCGCGAGGCTCTCCGCCGTCGCCGTCGAGGATTTCCCCACCGCGGATGACGAGGTCGTGGCGAGCCGCCATGGGGCGTCTCCTTGGGATAGGTGATCGGAGTTCAGATAGTGCGCCCGGCCGGCGCGCGCGGCAAGCTTCGGCCAGAGCGCGCCGCCCGGAGATGGCTCGCACGAAGGCCCATTCGGACCCTCACGTTGACGGAGTCTGCGAGCGGGAAGAATCTTGCTCGCCTTGCGGGGGTGGACGCATCCGGAATCGTCGGCCCTGTCGATTTGATAAACCCTTTCCATTGCTTGTAAGGACTCTGCGGCCGCTCGAGCCTTGCTCGTTTCTGCTCATTTCCGCTCGTTTCGGCTCTCCTTTGCTCGATCCGGGCTCTCCTTTGCTCGGTCCGGCTCGCCCTTGCTCGATGCGGCTCGCCTTTGCTCGCATCGGCCCCGATCCGACTTTTGACTCCCGCCTCGCCCGCTTTCATCGGCAGCTCTCGCCCTGGTCGATCGCAGAGCCCAAGTCTCGCGCCGAGCGCGCTTCGCCACCCGCGATCGTGGCTCTCGATCCACTATTGCAATATGATATTTTACTTGTCAATATGCAATCAGGTATGGGCGTGGTGAGGAAGTCGGAGCGTCGCGGCCCGCCCCAGCCATTGACCATGGTATGCTGCCCAAAGTCGTTTGCTCGGGATGATCACAGGTGCTTGGCGGGAAGACAGCGTTTCCGCTCCTTGTCCTGATCGCGCTCGCAGCCTCGCCAGCGAGTGCGTCGCCAATGGCGCCTCGGAAAGCCGCGATTTCGACCGTCGAGCGACTGACCCGTCACGATGGCGACCTTAGCTCTCGCTGGCGAAAGGTAGAGACCCTCTATCGGCGCCGCTTGGCGATGCTCAGTCCCGCCGGCGCAATGATGCTCAAGCAATCGCAGATGAACTGGCTGAGCTTCATCGCGACCGTCTGCCCCGCCCAGCCGATCACAAAATGGGGCGGATCACCCAGCGAGTGTCTGAAAAGGAACTTTGAGGAACGCCTGACCGAGCTGGCGATGGTCGGCCAGCGGCTGGGTCCATTCCGCTTCAATCGGCTCGATTTCTTCGCACGGCGGCCCGACCACGACGCCACTGGCGCAACGTCCGGCTTCTACACCAATCACGTCGGCTACCCACAGATCGACGACCCGACCATCCCGGCCGCTCGCGCATGGAACACGAAAATGGTGCGCCCCTTAGACCTGGGCGGTGACTGCGACGGCCCCGACAACGATTCGGATGACGACTATGTTCTCGGATACGCGAATCGAAACCTGATCAGCGTTCGCATTGAGCATTCGTTTTATTGTCACGGCACGCCCCATGGCCTGTTCGGTTTCACGGCTGCGAACATTTTGTACTCGCAGGATGGCCGCGCGCTGACGGCTTCCGATGTGTTCGGTCCCGGCCGGGGCTGGGTTGCACCGCTGCAGCGCCTGTTGATGACCGCGATCGCCGAGAAGGGCTGGAGGGCGCCGAACGAGCAAGCGCAGGAAGGGGTGGAAGAAGAAGTGGTCTCGCCCGACCATTGGCTGTTCTCCAAGGAGGGTCTGCAGGTCGCCTTCGGCGCCTACGAGGGCGGCTGCTACGCCTGCAATCCCGGCGAGCCCACGGTCAACTGGTCCGCCCTGGAGCCGCAGCTCTCACCCAACGCGGCGGTCCCCTAGAGCATGATATCTTTTGGCGGAATCGGGATTCCCGATTTTTCCGTCATCGGCCGGCTCGACCGGCCGACCCCATGCACTCGGACCCCCAGAGCCGCTCACGCAAGCGGGCCCGCAGCGGCGGTCATGGACCCGCCGGTCTTGCGCCGGCGGGTGACGAATCTGGAAGTTGGTCTGAGGAGCGCCACCCCCTCGCCAGCTCCGGCGATCTTCCGTCTCCGCCGCCCATCGCCCGCGCCAAGCAGATGCGGGGCGATGCGCTTCAACCGGCGCTCCGGGCGCCCTAAGGTCTCCCTGGGCTTCACAAGGCGAGGCGCGATGAAGAACGGCAAGCTCGCAACTCCGATCAGGGAACTCGCGCGCTCCGGCCGCGGCCGGATCTACGATACCATCCTGGATACCATCGGCGATACGCCCCTGGTGCGCCTTCCCCGCCTGATGGCCGAGCTCAAGCCGGCCGGCGAGGTTCTGGCCAAGCTCGAGTTCTTCAATCCCCTGGGATCGGTCAAGGACCGCATCGGGGCGGCCATGATCGGGGCCATGGAGGCGCAGGGCCGGATCAATCCGAAGACCACCATCATCGAGCCGACCAGCGGCAACACCGGCATCGCCCTCGCTCTGGTGTGCGCGGCCAAGGGTCTGAAGCTGATCCTGGTCATGCCCGAGAGCATGAGCGTGGAGCGGCGCAAGATGCTGCTACTGCTCGGCGCGCGGGTGGAGCTGACGGCGGCCGAAAAGGGGATGATGGGCGCCATGGCCAGAGCCCGCGAGCTTCTCGATGAGATCGAGGGCGCGGTCATGCCCCAGCAGTTCGAGAACCCGGCCAATCCCGAGGTCCATCGTCTCTCCACGGCCGAGGAGATCTGGAACGATACGGCCGGCGCGGTGGACGCGGTGGTGAGCGGGGTGGGAACCGGGGGAACGATCACTGGCATCGGCCAGGTGCTCAAGAAGCGCAAACCCAAGGTGAAGATGGTGGCGGTGGAGCCCTCCGGCTCGGCGGTGCTCTCCGGCGGCAAGCCGGGGCCGCACAAGATCCAGGGCCTGGGCGCGGGGTTCGTGCCGGCCATCCTCGATCGAGGCGTGATCGACGAGATCATCCAGGTCTCCAACGAGGACTCCTTCGAGATGGCCCGGCTGTGCGCCAAGCTGGAGGGAATCCCGGTCGGCATCTCCTCGGGCGCGGCGCTCGCCGCCGCCTTCGATCTCGCCTCTCGAAAGGAGATGACCGGTCAGATGATCGTGACCGTTATCCCCAGTTTCGCCGAGCGCTATCTCTCCACGCCCCTCTTCGAAGGCTTGTGAGCGATCCCTTCGCCCCCGCCGATCGCTCGGCGGTGATGCGCGCGGTCAAGGGCCGCGACACCTCGCCCGAGCGCGCCCTGCGCCGGCGCCTTTGGGCGCGCGGCGGCCGCTACCGGCTCCACGTAGCCGGTCTTCCCGGCAAGCCCGACATCGTCTTTCACCGCCGGCGCCTCGCCATCTTCGTCAATGGCTGCTTCTGGCACGGCCACGACTGCAAGCGGGGCGCGCGCGTCCCCAAGGCCAACCGCGCCTATTGGATCGGGAAGATCGCCGCCAATCGCGCGCGCGACGAAGCCAACCAAGCGGCCCTCATCGCGCAGGGCTGGCGCCTGGAAGTGGTCTGGGAATGCGAGATGAAGGATCGGGCGGGGATCGAGGCGCGGATCGATTCCTGGCTGGGGCAGGCGGCCATGCGCCCCCTCCGGCGCGCGATGCGGTAGAGCATCGCGCGCCGCCTCCCCCGTTTCACGGGTGAGGAGGAAGACGTTCCGACCTCCTCCCCTGCGCAGCATCTCCGCCGTTTCTCGGGTGAGATAAGATCCTCCTCTCCTGCAAGCGAAGCGACGCGAGGGAGGAGGAAGGCCGCCGATCGTTAAAGCCGCCGTGCGCCCAGCGCTCTTCCCCCGCTTAACCCGCCGGTTCGACGACCACCTCGCTTGAGACCGAATTGGCGATGAAGCAGCGCGCGTGGGCTTGCTCGTGCAGGCGGTCGATCTCTTCGCGGCTCGGCGCGCGGCCGGCGAAGCGGACTGTCGGGCGAAGGACCACGCGGGTCATGCCCATCCGGCCTGGAGCGATCCGCCCAAGGGTCCCTTCCGCGGAGTCCTCGTAGCTCTCCACCGTCAGGCCAGCGCCGGCGGCCAGATCGAGGAACCACAGCATGTGGCAGGCCGAGAGGGCGGCGACGAAGGCGCCTTCCGGATCGAGGGCCTCGGCGCTCGAAAACGGGGCCGGCACGATGGCCGGCGAGGGCGATCCTGGAAGCTCCAGTCCCCCTTTGAAGGAGAGGCGATGGAGTCGCGAATAGCGCCGGGCGGGAAAGTCCTCGCCTTCGCGCAGGCGCCAGGAGACAGTCGCCTTGTGCACGCTCAGGAGAAGGCCTCGGCGGGCAGGGCCATGAGGTCGGACGAGCCGGCTTCGATGCGCTTGAGGCGATAGCCGGCCTCCGGAAGGATGCGCCTGGCGTAATGGCGCGCGGCGACGACCTTGGCCCGCCAGAAGGGATCGCTCTCGCCGGCCGCGATCTTCGCAGACGCGGCCAGCGCCATTTTCGCCCACATCCAGGAGAGCGCCGTCAGGCCGAAGAGCTGCAGGTAATCGCTCGCCGCGGCGCCCACGTTGTCCGGATCGGCCGGCCCGTTCTTCATCAGCCAGAGGCTCGCCTCCTGGAGAGCCGCCTTGGCTTCGGTGAGGCCGGAGAGAATCTCCCTCGCCTCTCCGCAAGTGGAGTCGGCGGCGGGATGGGCTGCGACGAAGGCGTCGATTTCGGAGAAGAACGC
>JBOHLG010000014.1:0-76500 GCA_050729515.1 Caulobacteraceae bacterium | reverse complement strand
ACCCCAGAGCGGATGGGCGGCGGGGCCGTTGACCTCTACCTTGGCCATCATCGGGAAGGTGACGCCGTAGGTGAGCGAGCAGAACTCGCCGATCGCCTCAGCGTCCCCCGGCTCCTGATGTCCGAACTGGTTGCAGGGAAAGCCGATGACCGTGAAGCCGCGGGGGCTTAACCGCCGCTGCAGGTCCTCGAGGCCAGCGTACTGGGGGGTGAAGCCGCACCGGCTGGCGGTATTGACTATCAGCATCACTTCTCCGCGATGCTCGCCCAGCGAGACCTCCTCGCCCGAAAGGCGGCGCGCGGAGAAGTCGTAGATGGTGGCGGCCTCAGGCATTTCTCAAAGGATCATGGCGATGGGATCGCCTATCAATGCCTTCAGCGCGGCCAGAAACTTCGCGCCGATCACCCCGTCCACCACCCGGTGATCGCAGGTCAAGGTGAGGCTCATCACAGTGGCGACGGCGACCTGATCGCCGCGGACGACCGGCCGCTTCTCGCCGGCTCCGACCGAGAGGATGGCGCCGTGCGGCTCATTGAGGATCGAGGCGAAGCTCCTCACCCCATACATGCCGAGGTTGGAGATCGAGAAGGTGCCGCCCAGATACTCTTCGGGCTTGAGCTTGCGCGACCGCGCCCGCTCGGCGAGGTCCTTCATTTCCGCCGAGATTGCGGTCAGGCCCTTGCTCTGGGCGGCGCGCACGATCGGGGTGATGAGCCCTCCTTCGACGGCGACGGCGACGGCGATGTCGGCGTCGTGGTGGCGGGCGATCCCTTCGCTGGTGAAGCTGGCATTGGCGTTCGGGACCCGCATCAGCGCCACGGCGCAGGCCTTGATCAGCAGGTCATTGACGCTGACCCTTGATTTCTCATCGGAAAGGAGGGCGTTGATCCTGGCCCGGGCGGTGAGAAGGGCGTCGATCTCCACCTCGATCTGCAAGGGGAAGTGGGGGACGTCGCGGAAGCTGGCAGTCATCCTCTTGGCGACCGTCTTTCTCATGCCGTCGAGTGCAACGACGTCGTAGGACCCCGGCCTGATCCCCTGCGCCTCGAGCGAGGCGAGGGTCGGCGCGCGAGCGGGGGGCTCGGCGAGGCCCCGCGACGGCGTCTCGGGCGTCTTCTCTGGCGGCTTCGCGGGTCGGCCGGCCGAACCGGCCGCCGCCTCGACGTCTCGGCGGATGATCCGGCCATGGGGCCCGCTGCCGGCGATCTTCGAGAGCTCCAGGCCGAGCTGGCGGGCGAGGCGCTTGGCGAGCGGCGAGGCGAAGAGGCGCTCGCCTTTGTCCGCGCCATCCTGCCCCGGCGCGGGGGAAGGCGGCTCGGCGGTCTTGGCCGCGGGCTTGGATTCCGGCTTGGCGGCGGCTTGCGGCTTTTCGGCGGGTTCGGACTTGGATTGGGGCCTTTCAGTGGTCGGAGACTCGGAGTGCGGCGTGGCCTCGCTTGCCGATCTGGTCGGGGCCGCCGCCTCGCCTTCGCCGGAGAGGCGGGCGATGGGCGTGTTGACCTTGACCTCCTCGGCCCCTTCGGGAACCAGCAGGGCCTCGACCACCCCTTCGTCCACCGCCTCGACCTCCATGGTCGCCTTGTCGGTCTCGATCTCGGCGATCACATCGCCACTCTTCACCTCGTCGCCCACCTTGACCAGCCACTTGGCGAGCGTCCCCTCCTCCATGGTCGGGGAGAGCGCCGGCATCAGAACCTCGACGCTCACGCCGAGGCCTCCCGGGAAGCGTAGATGTCGTTCATGAGCTCGGCCGAAGCCGGCTCGGGCGCGGTGCGGGCGAATTCGGCGGCGTCGGCGACGAGGGCCCGAACCTCGGAATCGATGGCCTTGAGCGCGGCTTCATCGGCGATCCCGGCCTCTTCCAGGCGCTCCTGGAGATGCTCGATGGGATCGCGGGTCTTGCGGACCTCGTCGATCTCCTCGCGGGTCCGGTATTTCCCCGGATCGCTCATCGAATGGCCGCGATAGCGATAGGTCTTCATCTCCAGGATGAAGGGCCCCTTGCCGCTCCGGGCGTGTTCGGCGGCCTTCAGGCCGGCGTCGCGGACGGCCGTGACGTTCATCCCGTCGATCTCGGCGCCGGGGATGTTGAAGCTCGCCCCGCGCCGGAAGAGGTGTGTCTGGGAGCTAGAGCGCTCGACGCTGGTCCCCATGGCGTACTGGTTGTTCTCGATCACATAGACCGCCGGCAGGCGCCACAGCTCGGCCATGTTGAAGCTTTCATAGACCTGGCCCTGGTTGGCCGCGCCGTCGCCGAAGAAGACGAAGGCCACAGTGGCCTCGCCGCGATAGCGGTTGGCGAAGGCCAGGCCGGTTCCGAGGCTCACCGGGGAGCCGACGATGCCGTGGCCGCCGTAGAAGCCGCGGTCGAGGGCGAACATGTGCATCGAGCCGCCCTTGCCCTTCGAGGCGCCCGCCGCCCTGCCGGTGAGCTCGGCCATCACCACCTTGGGATCGATCCCGGCGGCCAGCATGTGGCCATGCTCGCGATAGCCGGTGATCACCTCGTCGCCTTCGCGCTTGGCCGCCTGCATGCCCACCGCGATTGCTTCCTGGCCGATGTAGAGGTGGCAGAAGCCGCCGATCTGACCCATGCCGTAGAGCTGGCCGGCGCGCTCCTCGAAGCGCCGGATGAGGAGCATGGAACGATAGTAGGCGAGAAGGGTCTTGGGGTCCTCTTGGGCCTCGCCGGACGCGCTTTGCGGCGTGCTGCGGGCGTCAGATCGAGCCATGGGACGGGTGGGCTCTCCGGTTGACCCTGGCGCCGGCCCCGCGCCGGTGGAGATGCTCAGCCTCGCGGCGGCGGAGTGCGGATCACATAGTCCCTGGGATCGACAAAGCCCAGAAGAACATGCGCCTTCTCCTCCAGGAGATCGCGCGAAAGATCGTCGTCGGAAAGGTATTTGACCTGCAGCTCAAGGTCCTTGCGCTCGACCGTCAACTGAGCCAGCTCCACCCTCTTCTGGGCGAGCGTGGCCTTGCGTTGATGGGCAAGCAGCAGGCCTTTGTCTCCCGCAAGGGCGTTGTAGCCGAAGTAGAAGATGAGGACGGCCAGTGCGGCGGTCGGCAGATAGGTCTTCAGTCTGGGGAACACCGACCAGCCCCGGCCCGGAGGAAAGCGACGCCCGCTTGGTCGACCGATCCCGGTTAAGGAGGCGCTAACGCGGGATGCCCGCAAGCCGCGAAGCGCCGGCGTAGGCCGCCTGGTCGCCCAGTTCCTCCTCGATTCGAAGAAGCTGGTTGTACTTGGCCAAGCGGTCGGAGCGGGAGAGCGAACCGGTCTTGATCTGGCCGCAGCCGCAGGCGACCGCCAGATCGGCGATGGTGGCGTCCTCGGTCTCTCCGGAGCGATGGCTCATCACCGCGCCGTATCCCAGCCGCCCGGCGGCGGTCACGGCGTCGAGGGCCTGGGTGAGCGTCCCGATCTGGTTGACCTTGATGAGGATGGCGTTGGCGATCCCTTCCGCCGCGCCGCGCTTCAGCCGCTCCACGTCGGTGACGAAGTTGTCGTCGCCCACCAACTGCAAGCGCCCGCCCAGGCGCTCGGTCAGAAGTCGCCAGCCTTGCGCGTCGTCCTCAGCGCAGCCGTCCTCGATCGAGACGATCGGGAAGGCCTCGCAGAGCCCGGCGAGGTAGTCGACCATGCCCGCCGGATCGAGGGTCTTGCCTTCTCCGGCGAGGCGATAGCGGCCTTCCGAAAAGAACTCGCTGGCCGCCGGATCGAGCGCCAGGTGGTAGTCGGCGCCGGCCTTCAGCCCCGCCGCCTCGGCCGCCTCGACCATGAAGGAGAGCGCCTCGTGGGCGGCTGCGATGTCGGGCGCAAAGCCCCCCTCGTCGCCGACATTGGTTGGATGGCCGGCGGCCTTCAGCTTCGCGCCCAGGGCGTGGAAGGTCTCCGCGCCCATCCTAAGGGCCTCGCGGAAGCTCGCCGCGCCAGTGGGAAGGAACATGAATTCCTGGACGTCCAGGCGGTTGGCGGCATGCACTCCGCCATTGACGAGGTTCATCATCGGCAGCGGCAGGAGATGGGCGAGCGGTCCGCCCAGCCAGCGGTAGAGCGGCAGGTCGTGGGACGCCGCGGCGGCCTTGGCGGCGGCCAGGCTGACCCCCAGGACGGCGTTGGCCCCCAGGCGCTTCTTCTCCGGGGTCCCATCGAGCGTGCAGAGGAGTCGGTCGAGCCGTCTCTGGTCGTCGGCCTCGGCGCCGCCGAGGGCGTCAAAGATCTCGCCGTTCACCACCTCGACCGCCGCCAGGACACCCCTGCCGCCATAGCGGGCCGGATCGCCGTCGCGCCGCTCGAGCGCCTCGTGGGCGCCGGTCGAAGCGCCGGAGGGGACGGCGGCGCGACCGAAGGCGCCGTCTTCCAGCCTCACATCCACTTCGACGGTGGGGTTGCCGCGCGAATCGAGGATTTCGCGAGCGAGGATGTCGATGATCGCGCTCATCTTCCCCGCCTCTCCTCCGGCTCAGTCCTCCTTGGCTGTCAGGATCTGACGGCCCCGGTACATGCCGGTCTTGAGGTCGATGTGGTGGGGGCGCCTGAGCTCGCCGGACTGCTTGTCTTCGACGTAGCTCGACTTGGGAAGGGCATGGTGGGATCGGCGCATGTTGCGCCGCGAAGGGGAGACCTTGCGCTTGGGGACGGCCATCGCTTTCTCGCTCGGAAGGAAGCTGGGCGGATCACCCCCGCCAAGGAGCCGCGCCTATGCCGCAAAAGCCCTTCGGGTTCAATGGGAGGCCTCGGCCAGGCGCTTGGGCGCGACGCCGAGCCAGGCCAGCCGCAGGAGCATGGCCGCCGTCTCCTTCTCGATCCTGGCCGGATCGACGAAGGTCGATCCCTTGCGCCCCCAGTAGCCGGGGACCGGCGCGATCGCCCCCGGGTGGGCGGCGCAGAGGTTCTTCTGGTCTTCGAGACCGAGCTTGACCATCAGGCGGGGCGGGCTCGTCCGCAAAGTGGCGAAGATCTTCCCCCTCACGCGGAAGGAGGGAAAGCCGTGGTGATCGGCTTCGATCGCCTCGGGGAGCGCCAGGGCGAGCGCGCGGATCTCTTCGACGCCGACCATCCTCAGACGAGGCGGCTCTGCTCGACGGCGGCGGCGATGAAGCTCGCGTAGAGCGGGTGAGGCGCGAAGGGCCGGCTCTTCAGTTCGGGATGGAACTGGACGCCAATGAACCAGGGATGATCCTCGCGCTCAATGGTCTCGGGAAGAAGGCCGTCGGGCGAGGCCCCGCTCATCTTGAGGCCAGCGCGTTCGAGCGCCTCGCGATAGGCGATGTTGACCTCGTAGCGATGGCGATGCCGCTCGCTGATCCGCACTTCGCCATAGATCGCCGCGATCCGGGAATCGGGAGCGAGGACGGCGTCGTAGGCGCCCAGCCTCATGGTCCCGCCGAGGTCGTCGCCCTCGCGACGGGTTTCCAGCGCGTTGTCCCTTGTCCATTCGGTGAGTAGGCCCACCGCCGGCGCCGCCGCCGGACCAAATTCGGTGGAGGTGGCGCCTTCCACGCCGGCGACGTTCCGCAACGCCTCGATCACCGCCATCTGCATGCCGAAGCAGACCCCGAAGAACGGCACCTGGCGCTCCCGGGCGAAGCGGACGGCCCGGATCTTCCCTTCCGAGCCGCGCTCGCCGAAGGCACCTGGGACCAGGATCCCGTGCACGCCTTCCAGCCTCGAGGCCGCCGCCCCGTCGTCGCCTTCGAAGCTCTCGCTCTCCACCCAGTCGAGATTGACCCTCACCCGGTTGGCGAGGCCGCCGTGGATCAGAGCCTCGGTGAGCGACTTATAGGCGTCCTTGAGGAGGGTGTACTTGCCGACCACCGCGATCGTCACCTCGCCGTCGGGATGGGTGAGGCCGTCGGTGATCTCGCTCCACCTGGAAAGATCGGGCGAGGGGGCGTCGCGCACGCCAAAGACGTCCAGGACCTCAGCATCCAGGCCCTGGCGATGATATTCGAGGGGGACGCCGTAGATGTTCGGAGCGTCCACGGCTTCGATGACCGAGGAGGGTCGGACGTTGCAGAAGAGGGCGATCTTGCGCTTCTCCTCGGCCGGGATCGAGCGTTCGCAGCGGCAGAGGATCACATCAGGCTGGATGCCGATCGAGCGTAACTCCTTCACCGAATGCTGGGTGGGCTTGGTCTTCATCTCCCCGGCCGTGGCGATGAAGGGAAGAAGCGTCAGGTGGATGAAGCAGGCTTGGCCCCTCGGCAGTTCCTGGCCGAGCTGGCGGATGGCCTCGAAGAAAGGCAGGCCCTCGATGTCCCCAACCGTGCCGCCGATCTCGGTCAAGACGAAGTCCACCCCCTCCCCCGGATCGGCGAGGATGAAGCGCTTGATCTCATCGGTGACATGCGGGATCACCTGAACGGTCGCGCCCAGATAATCGCCGCGGCGCTCGCGTTCGAGGATCGTCTTGTAGATCTGGCCGGAGGTGATGTTGTCGGCGCGTTTGGCCGCCACCCCGGTGAACCGCTCATAGTGGCCAAGGTCGAGATCGGTCTCGGCCCCGTCGTCGGTGACGAAGACTTCGCCGTGCTGATAGGGGCTCATCGTCCCCGGATCGACGTTGAGATAGGGATCGAGCTTGCGCAGCCTCACGCCATAGCCCCGCGCCTGCAGGAGCGCGCCCAACGCCGCCGAGGCGAGACCCTTTCCCAGGGAGGAGACCACGCCGCCGGTGATGAAGACGTACCGGGTCATGGAAGCCCAGGATAGCGGCGATTCGCCGCCCGCGCCTCAAAGATGATTCGGGTCCGGCGCCTCAGTGGCCGGAAGGCGCGCTGCTCGCCGGTGCGCTCTGGGCCGGCGGGCCCTGAGCCGGCGGGCTTGGCGCGTTCGACGTCGAGCCGAGCGGAGGAAGGGCGAGGCTCGGGCTGGCGGTCGAGGGGGCCGGCGCCGGAACGCTGATCGTTGGCGTGGGGGCCCCGAAGGTCTGGGCCGGGGGCCGGGCGGGCCTCGGCGCCACGCGCCTCGCCGAGCGGGCCGCCGCTTTGACCGGCGGCGGAGGCGGCGTGGGAGTCGCAGCGGGAGCGGAATTGGAGGCCGGCGTTTGCGGCGCCGCAGGCTGCTGTTGCTGCTGTTGCTGCTGCTGGATGGTCTTGGAAAGCGCGTCGGGATTGATCGAGGTGTTCTTCAGCCGCGAGAGGAACGACTGGGAGGAGCGTCCGTGCGCCGCCAACAGAGTCAGGACCAGGCTGATGATGAGAAAGAGCGCGAAGAGGACCCAGGTCACCCTGGTGAGGAGATTTCCCTTCCCTCTTGGGGTCATCAGCGCCGTCGGGCTGGAGGCCCCGAACGCCTCGCCCTCGGAGGGCTGGAGCAGCACCACCAAGGTGAGCGCGATGCAGATCAGGATGTTTAGGGTGAGGAGCAGGCCGACGAGCATCGTTACTTGGGGAAATCCTTGGCGGTCGAACCGAAAAATGGGAAGGCGCGGCGGGCTTTACCACCGCCCGTTCCGCCGCGCCACCGGCCCACCTCAGGCTTGGCGGATGATCTCGATAAACTCGGCGGCGTTGAGCGAGGCTCCGCCGACGAGCGCGCCCCCGACCTCGCGGGCGTGAAGGATCGTCTCGGCGTTGGCGGCCTTCACCGAGCCCCCGTAGAGGATCGGCGGATCGGCCCTTTCCTCGCCGAAGATCGATTTGAGGTCTTCGCGGAGGGCGAGGTGGACCTCCTCGATCTGGGCGGTGGTGGGGGTGCGGCCCGAGCCGATCGCCCACACCGGCTCGTAGGCGAGGGAGAAGCGGTGAGCTGAAAGTTCCTTAGGGAGCGAGCCCCGCGCTTGGCGGGCCACGACCTCGAGCGCCCGGCCCGCCTCGCGCTCGGCTTCACTTTCGCCGACGCAGACGATGGGTTCAAGGCCGGCGCGCAGGGCCTCTCTCACCTTGGCCGCGACGATCTCATCGGTTTCGCCATGACCGCCGCGGCGCTCGGAATGGCCGAGGATCACCAGCCTCGCGCCGGCCTCGACGAGCATCTCGGCGGCAAGGTCGCCGGTGAAGGCGCCCTCGCGTTCCGCCGCGCAATCCTGGGCCCCCACCAGCACGCCCGATCCGGCCAGAAGCTCGGCCATGAGGCGGATCAGGGTCGCCGGAGGGCAGAGTGCGATCCGCGCCGCCGGGGGCGAACGCTCCATGGCCGCGGCGAGCGCCCGGGCCTCGTCGAGCGAGGTCTCGAGCCCATGCATCTTCCAATTGCCGGCGATGAGGGGCCGGGCCCGCGCCATCGGCTAGCAGCCCGATTCCGACGTTCGCTGCGCCTGGTCCGAACGCCGGCTGAACGTCGGAATCGAGAAGGATGCTAGCAAGTCAATGATTCTCCTGTCGTTTGCGAATTGACGTTCCTCACTGACCCCTCCCCCAAGTAGCAACGAACGTCAAAATCACGATGCGAGCGAGGTAGGGGAAATGCGCTCCACTGTCACCCCTTTGGGCGCGCGCTTGCCGGGCGGCGAGGCGCTCCACTATATCTTCGCCTCCCCATGACCGGCTCGCTGCGCTCCACCGCCAAGAACCCCGTCGCCATCGCCCTGATGGGGATCCTGATGCTGATCTTCCTCCTGCTTGGCGTCGGAGGCGGAAGCCGCCTTCCCGACTTTCTGGGCGGCAACGCCAATGCGGTGGTGAGCGCCGGGAGCCACGTCACCAGCGCGACCGACTTTCGGCGCATCTTCGAACAGCAGCGCGAGAAGCTCGAGCAGCAGTCCGGCGAGGCCGCGCCCATGGACACTCTGGTTCAAAATGGGCTGGACCAGCAACTCCTCGACGCCATCGCCGTCGACGACGGCGAAAACGAAATGCTGACCAAGGCGGGGATCGTTCCGGCCCCCCAGCTCGTGGATGACGAGATCAAGAAGCTTCCCGGCGCCTTCGACCGGGTGACCGGCAAGTTCAGCGAGCAGCAGTTCCTCGAGCTGCTCGCTAGCAATGGCCTCACGCCCAAGCAGGCCGAGGCGGAACTCTCCGACGAGGTCGCGCAGCGCCATTTCAACGTGGCCATCGAAGCCGGCTTCAAGGCGCCGAAGCTTTATTCCGCCCTTTCGGCGGTCGCCGGCCTGGAAAACCGGGACATCTCGCTTTTCGTGCTGCCGCCCAACATCGTTCTCAAGCCCGCGGCGCCCACCGACGCTCAGCTCGCCCAGTTCGAGAAAGCCCACGCCGCCCAGCTCATGCTGCCCGAGCGCCGCACGATTACCCTGGTGCGCTTCTCCGCCGCCGCCGTCGCCCCTTCGATCAAGCTCGATCCAAAGGCAATCCAGCAGGCCTTCGCCGCCCAGAAGGCGAGCCTGACGACGCCCGAGACCCGGACCATCATCCAGATCCCGGTGAGAAACCCCGCCGAGGGGGCCAAGGCCGCCAAGCTCCTCGCCGCCGGAGGCGATCCGACCCAGATCGCCCGGAGCCTCGGCGCCGAGCCGGTGATCTACACCGACCAGCCGCTCTCGGCGATCGCCGATCCCAAGATCGGGGCGGCGGCCTTCGCCATGAAGGCCGGCCAGACCGCCGGGCCCATTTCCGGCACGCTTGGAATGGCGGCGATCAAGGTCGTCAAGGTGACGGCCGGCAAGGCGGCCGATTTCGCAACCGCCGAGCCGAAGATCGAGGCGGATCTTCGCGAACGCCAAGCGGAGGACCAAGCCTACAACCAGAGCCAGAACTTCGACAATCTGCGTGAAGCCGGCGACACCATCGCCCAGGCGGCCCAGAAGGTGGGCGCGGCGCTGGTGACGGTAGGCCCGGTCGACGCCAAGGGCCAGGACGCCAACGGCAAAACCAATCCGCTCCTGGATGCCAAAATGCTGAAGACCGCCTTCGCCGCCGCCCCCGGCGAGGAGACCGATCTCGAGGACGAGGGTCACGGCGAGTACTACGCCTTGCGGATCGACAAGGTGCTGCCCCCTGCCCTGCCTGCCATCGACCAGAACCGCGCCGCCCTTTCGGCCGCCTATATCCAGCTCGGCTATCTGCAGGCGCTGGGCGCCAAGGCCCAGTCCCTGATCGACGCCGTCAAGGGCGGAAAGTCCATGGACGCCGTCGCCGCCGAGGTCGGGGCCAAGGTGATCAAGGTCCCCGGCATGGAGCGGATCAACGCCCAGAAATACCAGGCGCTGGGCGAGCGGTTCGTGGAAGGGGTATTCGGGGCGAGCCGCGGCGACGTCTTCGGCTCCATGACGCCCAAGGGCGTCGTCATCGCCAGGCTCGACGCCATCCGACCGCCGAACCCCTCCGACGCGGCGATGCTTTCGGAAGCCCTGAGCGGCAAGATCAGCCAGGACTACATGCAGGATCTGGAGGGCCAGGCGCGCCTGGCCGCCGCGCGCTCGGTGAAGGTCCGGACCAACCTCAAGCTCGCCCGACAGGCGATCGGGGTCGATCCGGCCACCATCGCCAAGCTCGGCGGCGGCGCCGCCAAGCGGTGAACTTCGAGCCCGAGCCGGGGGCGTTCGCGGCGGCCTGGCGCAGCGGCGCGACCCAGGCCGTGTGGACCCGGCTCATCGATGACCTGGAAACGCCGGTCTCGGCCTGGCTGAAGCTCGCCCAGGAGAGGCCCTACGCCTTCCTCTTCGAATCGGTCGAAGGCGGCGCCTGGCGGGGGCGCTATTCGATCCTGGCAATGGACCCGGACCTCGTCTGGAGGTGCGCCGGTGCGCGGGCCGAGGTTAGTCGAGGCGAAGAGATCGGCCAGGGCCGCTTCACGGCCGAGAGGGAGGACGCGCTTTCCTCACTGCGCGACCTCGTCGCCGCCTCGAGGTTCGACCTTCCCGCGGGCCTACCGCCCATGGCGGCCGGGCTCTTCGGGGTGATCGGCTACGACATGATCCGGCTCATCGAGCCGGTGAGCGCGGTCAATCCCGATCCCCTGGGCCTTCCTGACGCGGTCATGATCCGACCCTCCCTGGTGGCGATCTTCGATTCGATCGCCCAGGAGATCCTTCTCATCACCACCGTGAGGCCCTCCGATGCCGCCGCCGACGCAGCGCTTGCGATGGCGCAGGAGCGGCTGCGCGCCGCCGCCGAGGCTCTCGCAAGTCCGATCCCGGCGCGGCCGCCGGCTCCGGCCGCCGCGCCGAGCGGCCCCGCCGCGTCCCTCAAGCCCGGGGCCAGCCGGGCTCAGTACGGGACCATCGTCGAGCGGGCCAAGGCCCTCATCCGGGCCGGCGACATCTTCCAGGTGGTCCCCTCGCACCGCCTTTCGATGGACTTTCCGGGCGATTCCTTCTCGCTCTACCGTTCGCTGCGGCGCACGAACCCCTCCCCCTTCCTCTTCCACCTCGCCTTTCCGGGCTGGTCCCTGATCGGGTCCTCGCCGGAGATCCTGGTGCGCCTGCGCGATGGCAAGATCACCATCCGCCCGATCGCCGGGACGCGCCGGCGCGGCGCCACGCCCGAAGAGGACGAGGCGCTCGAGCGTGAGCTCCTGACCGACGAAAAAGAGCGGGCCGAGCACCTCATGCTGCTGGACCTAGGCCGCAACGACGTGGGCCGGGTGGCGAGGCTCGGCCAAGAGGGCCGCAACGCCAAGGCGGGGACGCCTCCGCACGTCCGGGTCACCCAGAGCTTCGGGATCGAGCGCTACAGCCACGTCATGCACATCGTCTCCAACGTCGAGGGCGACGCCCCCGAGCGCGTCGACCCGGTGGATGTCCTGATGGCGGCCCTGCCGGCCGGGACCCTCTCCGGCGCGCCCAAGGTGAGGGCGATGCAGATCATCGATGAGCTGGAGAGCGTCAAGCGCGGCGTCGCCTACGCCGGCGCCGCCGGGTACATCGCCGCCGACGGCTCGGTCGACACCTGCATCGTGCTGCGCACCGGCCTTCTCAAGGATGGCGTCCTCTACGTCCAGGCCGGCGGCGGGATCGTCTTCGACAGCGATCCTGACGCCGAATACGAGGAGACCCTGGCCAAGGCCCGCGCCCTGGAGACGGCGGCCCAGGAGGCGTGGCGGTTTGCCTGACGTGATCCTCGAGGCGGACGAAGGCCTCGCCGGGGACGCCTCGCGCGCCCTGCTGCGCGTGCTGGGGATCGCCTTCAGCCTGGCGGTGGTGGTGGGCGGGGTGATCGGCTCGGGCATCCTCCGGGCGCCGGGCGTGGTCGCCGAAGGGCTGAAGACGGCCCCGCTGATCATCGCCGCCTGGGCGGCCGTCGGCCTCGTCACCGCGATCGCGGCCATGCCGATCGTCGAAGCGGGCGCCTCGGTGAGAAAGGCCGGCGGGCCCTATCCGATCGCCGCTCGCGCCTTCGGTCCCGGCTTCGCCCTCTTCACCGGCTGGATCTGCTGGATTCAGTACGGCGCGAGCCAGGCCTTCATCTCGGTGGTGTTCGGCGAATACGCCCATCGCCTGGGGCTGGCGACCGGCGTCTCCATCAATGTGCTGGCCTGCCTGGTGATCGTCGCGACCGCGGCGATCAACTGGACCGGAACGCGGGTGAGCGGAGGCAGCCAGACGGCGGCGAGCGCGCTGAAGGGCCTTGCGTTCCTGGCCCTGGCGATCGTCCTCTTCCTGGCCCCGCGCCACGGACCGGCGCACCCGCTCCCCACCGCCGCGCCGGCGCTCGGCGCGATCGGGGCCATCGGCGCGGTGGTCATGGCGATCACCGTGATCTACCAGACCTACGCCGGCTGGGACACGGTCATCTACTTCTCCGAGGAGGTGCATCGACCCGAACGGGCGATCGCCAGCGGCACTTTCGGTGGGGTGGCCCTGGTCGCCTTCCTCTATGTGGCGGTGAACGCCGCCGCCCTCCACGTCCTCACTCCGGCCCAGATGGCCGGCTCCAAGCTCGCCGTGGGCGATGCGGCGCGGATCGCCATCGGCCCGGCCGCCGACACGGTGATCACTGCGCTCAGCCTCTTTTCCCTGGCCGCAATCGTCAATCTGCAAATGATGACCGGAGCCCGCATCACCTGGCGGATGGCCGCCGACGGGGTCCTCCCCTCGCCGCTCGCCCGCGTCTCCCGATCCGGAAGCCCGCGGGTCTCCATCGCCCTGCTCACCCTCCTCTCCCTCGCGATCGCCTCCGTCGGCGGCTACGAGAGCATCGTGCGCTTTTACGCGCCCTGGTCGATGGCCGGCATCCTCATCGTCTGCCTCGCCGCCATAGCCCTGCGCTGGCGCGAGCCGGGCCTGGAGCGACCCTGGAAAATGCCGCTCTTCCCCCTCCCGGCGGTTCTCGCCGCGGCGATCCAGATCGGGCTCATCGCCTTCGTCATCATCGGCGATCCGAAGATCGGCCTCCTCTCGGCGCTCGTCGCCATCGTTCCCCCCGCGCTCTGGTGGGCGGTTCGACGGCCGCGCCCCACAAGGCCGGCTTAGGGCCATTGCTCGTCTGGAGGGAGGGAGTCGCGACCCTCGGCCCATCGTTCCCACTGTTACAGACATTTAATCAAAGTCTTGCGTCTGCGCTATGAGTGTTCACTCGAAGCTCGTTCCTGCTCGTTCCTGCGCATTTGCGCTCCCCGGCGCTCGGATGGGCTCGCGGCGGCTCGGATTTGCTCGGTTTTGCTCGGATCGGCTCGCTTTCGCCCCGGACCGCCGCGTCTTCTCCCGCAGGCCGCCCCCTCCCTCACATCCGTCATGGCCGCCGAGCATGCCGGCCATCCAGGAACATCGGCCGCGATCGTGTCTGCGGGCAGCCGGGACTTCCGCTCGGCCAAGACGGTTGTGAGGGGGAAGCCGCCGGCCGAATGAGGGGCGAAACCTCCTGGCCCAGTCGTTGGCGCCAGAGTCTCGCTTCAGCGACTTCGGCTGGCGCCAGAACGGCGCTACACGAGGATATTTCTCCTGTGATTTCCGTAATATCGGCGGCGAAGCGGAGGTGAGATTCGGAGTCTCGTTTTGTCTCGTTTTGTCTCGCTTCGTCTCGCCCAGGGTTCTTGGAATCTCGGATCGGGTCGCCAGTTTCCCCGCGGGTCTCGGAACGGCTCGTGCAAGTCTCGAGGGTGGGGCGGGGATCGATGGCGAACTCCAGGTCGGGACTCCTGCCGCGTGTCTCATTGCAATATGAGAGGCCGAACACCTATGTCAATATGCAAAGTCAGAATCTCCGCTTCGGGGCATTCGCCCTCGCGTCGCGCCTTCCTGCCTCGAGCGGCCCCTCCGACGGCAGGAGGGGAAAGAGGGCCTTCAGCCGGCCGGGTGGGTCCAACCCTCGGCCCGCAGCTTGGCCGCGGCGAACTGGCGCTCGGCGAACTCCCAGTCAGGCAGGGCGTCGAACCAGGCTTCCAGGTAGCGCCGGCGGTCGTTCTGGTAGTCGAGGTAGTAGGCATGCTCCCAAAGATCGCACACCAGCAGAGGCGTAGCCGCGTCCTCGGTAACCATGTCGTGGGCGTCATGGGTGGCGGCGATGGAAAGGACGCCCTCGGGATCTGCCGCCAGCCATACCCAGCCCGATCCAAAATGGGAGGCGCCCTGCTCGACGAACCGGTTCTTCAAGTCATCGACGGCGCCGAAATCGCGTTCGACGGCCGCGCCGAGATCGCCATTGGGGAGATCCGCGCCCGGAGACATCGCATTCCAGAAGAAGGAATGATTCCAGGCCTGGGCGGCGTTGTTGAAGAGCTTGGAAGGCCCGCCCTGGGCGCTGACGCGGATCAGTTCTTCGAGCGAACTCTCCTCTTCGCCCGTCTTGGCCACAAGATCATTGAGGGCGCGAACGTAGCCGGCGTGATGCTTGTCATGATGGAAGCGCAAGGTGCGCTCGGAGATGGTCGGCTCCAGCGCATCGTAGGCGTAGGGCAGTTCAGGCAAAGGGAACACGGTTGAAATCCTCGGGAAATTCTAGGGGAGGCTCACTAGAGCCAATCCCTGGAGCGGCGATTGGTTCTCTCAAAAATACTTGTCGGCGAAGCCCTCATGGCCTAGGCGGGGCCCATGAAGGCAATGGCGCGATAGGCGCCGCGCCGCTCTCTTAGCAGGGCCGCGCTGGCATCGCTGGGCGGGACGAGCTCCCGGCCCTTTCCTTCCCGTTGGCGCGCGCCCTCTTCCCTGCGCCGCGAGCTTCCTGCGAGAGCCAAATGCCCACATCCGTCAATCGCTATGGCGCGATCGCCGCCGAAATCTACGACATCGACAAGCCCTACGGGGCCCTTCGCGACACCGCCTTCCATCTAGAGCGCCTGGCCGGGATCACCGGCGAGATCCTGGAGCCGGCCTGCGGGTCGGGCCGAACCCTCGTCCCGCTCCTGCGCGCCGGCCACCGCGCCGCCGGTTTCGATCTCAGCGAGGAGATGCTGGCCCAGTGCCGCGCGCGCCTTGGCGCGGAGGGGCTGACGGCCGACGTGAGCCGCCAGACGTTCGAGGATTTCGCCTATGAGCATCGCTTCGCCGCCATTCTTGTCCCGGTCGGCTCCTTCGGCCTCATCGACGATTTCGCCCGCGCCTGCGCCGTCCTCGAGCGTTTCTTCACCCATCTCGAGGCGGGCGGCCTCGTGATCCTCGACGTGCAGCCGATCTCCCTCCTCGCATATCGCGACGAGGATTTGCGAAGCTGGCGGGCCGAGAACGGCGACCTTCTCACCGTCGAGGGCAAAAGGACCCGCGCCGACTGGCTCGCCCAGCGGGTCGAGCGGCGAGTGCGGTACGAGCGTTGGCGCGACAATCAGCTCGTGGAGAGCCAGGTGGAGCCGATGGCGCTGCGCTATTGGGGCCTGGAGGAGATGCGGCTCTGCCTGGAGCGGACGGGCTTCTCCGACGTCCGCGTCTTCGGCGATTTCGAGCGGCGCGCCCCGCGCGAGGGGGACACTACGCTCACCTTCGAGGCGGTGCGGGGTTAGGCGGGACGGCGCTTTTGTCGATCGAGCCCGCTATCTCCCGCTCTCGATGACCGCGCATTCATGCGCCTCGCCGGTGGCCGCCGCGTTCGACGAGAGAGCTGGACGCCCGTCGAGCTCATCGAGGAGTTGAGCCACCGCGCCATCGCCGCGCAGGCGAAGGACGCGACCGCGCGCCGACGCCTCGAGCCCCGCGGCCAATTTCGGTGACCAGGCGCCGAAGCCGAAAACCATGCGGGCGTACCGCCAGCCGAACCTCTCCTCGCACCCGTTCGGGCGGTCGGCGCGCGGCCGGCCGCGGTGCGTCGCGGTCTTTCGCCAGGCCCGGAAGAGTCTCAGCCAGGCCGGCTGATCGAGCCAGAGCACCAGGTCGGCGAGGGGGAGTGTGAGCGCGCTCGCTTCGCCGTAAGTTCCCTCGACGATCCAGTCGGTGGATTGCAGTTGAGGGCCGAGGTCCGCCTGAAGGGACTCGGCGCTGCGGCGAGCCCAACCTGGCCCGTAGGCCAAGAGGTCCAGGTGGGTCACGGGCAAGTCGAGCGCCTCGCCCAATCGACGCGCCAGGGTCGATTTGCCAGCGCCCGCCCCGCCCAGGATGGCGATGCGACGGAGCGTGGCAGGCGCGGTGGGCGCCGCCGCCTCGCCGATCCACACCCTCGTCCACGACGCCCCGGCCCAGACCGCCGCCAGGACCGCGACATCGACGACCGTCACCCCCGTCAGCACCGCAATCATGCCCACGAGCCCCGCATGCAGGCCATCGCCGATCCAGATCATCAGCGGCAGCTGCACGAACCAGAGGCTGGCGAACGGCACGATCGCGGCGATCTTGGTCGCGCCGGCCCCGCGAAAGCCATAGCTCAGAACGATCGAGGCGGCGGTGATCGCGACCCCCAAGCCGGCGATGCGCCCCGCCGGGATCGCGATCGCCAAGGTGGCGGGATCGCGAAGGAATAGGCCGAGTAGCGCATGGGGCGCCAGGGCGAGGAGGAGGCCCATGGGCGCGGTGACCGCGACCGCCACGCCCGTCGCCCACCAGCCCCATGTGCGCGCCTCACGCGCATTGCCGCGTCCAAGCGCCTGGCCCACGAGGGTGGCCGCCGCCGTGCCGACGCCCGTGCCGACCTGAGTGGGAACGTTGGTCAACGTGAGCAGCACGTTGGCGATCGCTGCGGGCGAGGCCCCCAGCTGAGCAATGATGGCGAAAACGCCCATCAGCGCGATCTGGGAAAGGCTCTGCTGGGCGCTGATGGGCCAGCCGAGAGAGGCGATCTCGGCGATCACGGAGGCGCGCGGGCGCACCCGCAGAAAGCCGGCGATGAGCCGCAGCGCCAGCGCGCCCTGCACCAGGATGCATGCCGCCATGGTCGCATCCATGGCCAGCGCGCTTCCGACCGCGCCCAGACCACGCATTGGACCAGCGCCGAGCACGAGCAGGAACGTGAGCGCGATCTGCAGCGGGGCCGATCCGGCCGTGACCGCTGTGGCGATCGCCGGCCGGCCAGAGCCCATCCAGGCGGCGTTGATCGGCAGAGTGACGGCCAGGAAGACCATCGAGGGGGCGGCGGCCCGGATCCAGGCCGCCCCCGCCGCGGCGGCGGCATGGTCGGGCAGGATGAGCGCAACCAAGCTCGGCCCGACCGCCCAGGTCGCCGCGGCGACTGCCGCCGCAAGCGGAATGGCGGCGGCATGGGCGGCGGCGAGGATCCCCGCGATCCGCTCCGCACGCCCCGCACCGGTGACGCGGGAGACGGCCGCCTGCACTCCGGTATCGACCCCGTAGAGCAGGGCGCAGATGGCGCCATAAATGGCGCTTCCCGCGCCGACGCCGGCGATAGCGGTGTTCCCCAGGCGTCCGAGGATCCCGACGGTGGCGATGCTGACCGCGGTGTAGATCAAGAAGAAGCCGACCAGAGGCGCGCCGAGGGCGAAGATCGGGCGCAGGCGCTGCATGGCGGGCGCGGCGCTTGGGTCGGAGAAGGCGGCGTTCATTGCGGTGAGCGCCTTGAGGCGAGGGGCTTTGCGTCCCTCGTCTGGTGGAGATGGTCGCCAGAAACCGCCGCGGTCACCGGTAGGGCCTCGAGGCCGCGGAAGTAGGGCGTTTGTCGCCACCGGGGCGGCGCATCCGCATCGAGAAGTCGGAGCGTTGGGAACCGCTCGAAAAGCGCTGCGATCGCGACCCGCGCTTCCAGGCGCGCCAAAGACGCGCCGATGCAGATGTGAGCGCCCGAACCGAAACTGATGTGCGGGCCATCGCGGCGGGCGATGTCGAAACGATGCGGGTTAGGGAAAACGTCGGGGTCGCGGTTCGCGGCTGGAATCATCACCGCCGCCACCTGCCTTTTCGCGATGGGACAGCCGGCGAGTTCCTGATCGCGCGAGGCGACCCGCTGGCTGCCCTCGACCGGCGGCTCGAAGCGCAGGACCTCCTCGACCGCCGAGGCGATCAGGTTCGGTTCGGCCTTGAGCTTGGCCAGCTCCCCCGGATGGCGGAGCAACAGTTGGATGCCGTTCGTGATCAGGTCGGCCGTGGTGACGTTGCCCCCCAGGATCAGGTTCAAGCAGTTGACCCGGATCTCGCTGTCGCTGAGTGCGCCGCTTGCTTTCTGTTCGGCGACGAGGTCGGAAATGAGGTCGTCGGCGGGCGCGCAGCGACGTTGGGCGATCGCGCCATCGAGATACTTGCAGATTCCTTCGACGGCCTTTGCGCCCGCTGCCTTGCCGGCTTCGGTCGGATTGGGGTCGAAGACGTTCAGCACCGCCTCCGACCAGGCGCAGAAATGCGGAAAATCGCCGGTGTCGATCCCGAACAGCGCCCCGATGACGACGATCGGGATCGGCGCGACGTAATCGTTCAACACCTCGAAGCCGGCAGGATCGACGCGACCAAGCTGGGCCGCCACGGCGGCTTCGATCACCGGCGTCATCGACGCGAGGCGGCGAGCAAGGGCCGCCTGGATCGGGCGGCGCACCCGCGCATGGTCCGGGTCGTCCATCCAGCCCATACCGCTGCTGCGGTCGCCAGGGCGATTCATATCGGAGGGTTTGAAGAGGCGGATGAGGGCGCCCTCCTCCGCTTGATCGGCGTCCTTCCATTGGCTCGGGTCACTGAGCCACGAACGCGCATCGGCCATGCGAGATAGAATGAACACCCCGCTCGCGGGATCGAGGTAGAGGGGCTCCCGCTCGCGAATGCGATCGAAATGCCTATGCCGTTCGTCCGGCGCCTGGGTCATGGCCTCGCCTCCCTCCTCTCCCAAAAGCTAGACGCGTGGATCTCCACAGAATACTGAATTCAGCCGATGACTGAATTCGACCAATTGAAAATCAGGAAGCTCGACGGCGGCCTGCTGCTCATTTTCCGAGAGCTGCTCGCACGGCGTCAGGCGAGCGCCGTCGCGCGCCAACTCGGCTTGAGCCCATCGGCGATCAGCCATGCGCTTAGCCGCCTGCGCGAGATATTCGGCGACCCGCTCTTCCTTCGTCGCTCGCATGGGCTCGAACCGACCCAGCGGGCGCTGGAGCTTGGCCCGCGCGTCGAGGCGTTGGTGAAGGCAATCGACCAGACCCTCGGCGGCGAGGAGGCGTTCGATCCCCGCGTTACCCGCCGCCGTTTTCGGATCGCCTGCGCCGACCCAATCGCCAGCGTGATCGCCCCTGGCCTGGTCCAGGCGTTCCGCGAGGAGGCTCCGCACGCCATCTTCTCGAGCCGCCCGGCTTTCCTCGACCAGGCCCTGCGCGCCGTGCGCCGCGGCGAAGTCGATGTGGCGCTGGGAGTCTTCGGACGCATTCCCTCGACGCTCGTCTCGACGCAGCTCTACGAGGAGGAATATTGCGTGATCGCGCGGCAGGGCCATCCGCTGGTGAGCGGCGGCTGCGTCGATGAGCGCACTTACGCCACCGTGGGGCATGTCTTTGTCGGCAGTCCGGAAGGCGCGCTCGCCGATCAGTCGCCGATCGACCGCGAGGAGATGGACTCGACCTATGGCGAGCTGCCGGGTCCCAACGTCATCCGCACCCACGCCTATGTGAGCCTCTGGGAGACGGCGATGCTGATCGTCGCCGGCACGGACGCCATGGCCGACTGCCCGCGCAAGCTTGCCGAGAGTTGCGCGGGGCGACTTGGGCTGCAGATCCTCGAGCCGCCGTATCGACCCTTTCACATGCCCGTGCAGGCGGTGCGCCGCGCCGAGACGCCGGACGCCGGGCTCGACTGGCTCATGGCCAAGCTCGCGGCGATCGTCCAACGGGGGGGAACGAGAAGGGCCCATCCCGCCGACGATGGCGACGACATGCCAGCTCTCGAGGCAACCAAAGCGAGGTAAGGCGATGGAACGACCCTATCGATGCTCCTGCCACTGCGGCGAGGTCGTGTTCGAAGTGGACGCCGATCTCACCGGTCTCACCGAGTGCAACTGCTCCACCTGCCGCCGCCACGGTTTCCTGCACTGGAAGGTGAAGCAGTGGGCGGTCCGACTGATCACCGAAAAGCGCCTCCTCGCCAACTACATGTGGCGCGGCGTCGGCGGCCATCAGTTCTGCCCACGCTGTGGGACCTCGCTCTTCCGCTTTCCCTATCCAGGCGATCGGATCTCGGTGAACGCGCGCTCGATCGAGGGAATTGATCCATTCACCCTCGAGATCACCCGTTATGACGGCCGAAGCGACATGCCTCCAGGGCCGCTCCCCTGAGAGCTCCGACGCCGGTCCTTATCGAAAGAAATGAGAGACCCCGGCGACCAACCCTGGAGGGCCGAGGACGCGAGCGCCGAAGATTGGGTCAGGACGCCGCGGCGTTCTGAACCGGGCCGGAATCCTTGCCCTTTTCGGCTTCATCGCGGTCGACGAACTCGATCACCGCCATGGGGGCATTGTCGCCGAAGCGGAAGCCGGCCTTGAGGATGCGGATGTAGCCGCCCTTGCGCTCCTTGTAGCGCGGCCCAAGCGTCGCGAAGAGCTTTCCCACCTGCTCCTTGTCGCGCACCCGGGAGATCGCCAGGCGACGGGCGTGGAGATCGCCGCGCTTGGCGAGGGTCACCAGGCGCTCGACGAAAGGACGCAGCTCCTTGGCCTTGGGAAGGGTGGTGGTGATTTGCTCGTGCTTGATGAGGCTCGCCGACATGTTGGCGAACATGCTGGTGCGGTGAGCGCTGGTGCGGTTGAGCTTCCGCTGGGCGACGCCGTGGCGCATGGGAAACCTTCCTTCAGGGCCGGGCGGCTCTACCGATCATCGGCCGCCGGCGCAAGCTTGCCAAGCAAGGATCAGATCTGGTCTTCGAACTTCTTGGCCAGGTCGTCGATGTTCTCGGGCGGCCAGTTGGGCACGTCCATGCCAAGGTGCAGGTTCATGTTCGCCAGCACCTCCTTGATCTCGTTCAAGGACTTGCGCCCGAAGTTGGGGGTGCGAAGCATCTCCGCCTCGCTCTTCTGGATGAGGTCGCCGATGTAGACGATGTTGTCGTTCTTCAGGCAGTTCGCCGAGCGGACCGAAAGCTCGAGCTCGTCCACCTTCTTCAGAAGGGCGGGATTGAACGGAAGCTCCGGCTTGGCCTCGCCGTCGATCTTCTTCTTGGGCTCCTCGAAGGTGATGAAGACCTGAAGCTGGTCCTGGAGAATGCGCGCGGCGTACGCCACCGCATCGACCGGCGAGACCGCGCCGTTGGTCTCCACCTCCATGACGAGCTTGTCGTAGTCGAGGCTCTGGCCCTGACGGGTCGGCTCGACGCGATAGGCGACCCTCTTCACGGGACTGTAGAGCGCATCGACGCTGATGAGGCCGATCGGCGCATCTTCCGGGCGATTACGCTCGGAAGGGACGTAGCCCTTGCCGTTTTCGACCGTGAATTCGATTCTGACGCTCGCCCCCTCGTCGAGGGTCAGGAGCACATGGTTCTTGTTGAGGATCTCGATGTCCGAGGGCGCGTCGATGGCCGCCGCAGTGATTGGGCCGGGGCCGGTGGCGCGAAGCGTCATCCGCTTAGGCCCCTCCCCGTGCATGCGCAGGGCGAGCTGCTTGATGTTGAGGACGATATCCACGACGTCCTCGCGAACCCCTTCGAGCGAGGAGAACTCGTGGACGACGCCATCGATCTGGATGGCGGTCACCGCCGCGCCCTGCAGCGAGGAGAGCAGCACGCGGCGCAGCGAGTTGCCCAGGGTGACGCCGAAGCCGCGTTCGAGCGGCTCGGCGACCATGCGCGCCTTGCGCGAGGAGTCCGCCCCCGGCTCGATCAGCGGCTTTTCGGGGCGGATGAGTTCGTTCCAGTTTCTTTCGATCACGCTGGGCTTTCCTGAAGAGCGAAGCGCGCCTCTGGTCGTGGGCGCGCGCGGCCTTGAGATGGGGTCTTGGGGGGTTGGGGTCTAGACGCGGCGGCGCTTGGGCGGGCGGCAGCCGTTGTGGGGGATGGGAGTGACGTCGCGAATGGTGGTGATGATCATGCCGCTGGCCTGAAGGGCGCGAAGAGCCGACTCCCGGCCCGATCCCGGGCCGGAGATGTTGACCTCCAGGGTGCGCACGCCATGCTCGGCGGCCTTCCGCCCGGCGTCCTCGGCGGCCATCTGGGCGGCGTACGGGGTGGACTTGCGCGAGCCCTTGAATCCCATCGCCCCGGCGCTCGACCAGGAAATGGCGTTGCCCTGGGCGTCGGTGATCGTCACCATGGTGTTGTTGAAGGTGGCGTTCACGTGAGCGACGCCAGCGGTGATATTCTTTCGCTCCCGCTTCTTTACGCGGGCCGGTTCCTTGGCCATGGGCTCCTTGGGGTTCCTTGGGGGGTTCCTGAGGGACTCTGCTATTTCTTCTTGCCGGCGATCGGCCTGGCCGGGCCCTTGCGGGTCCGGGCGTTGGTGTGGGTGCGCTGACCGCGGACCGGCAGGCCCTTGCGGTGGCGAAGGCCGCGATAGCAGGCGAGGTCCATCAGACGCTTGATGTTGACCGCCGTCTCGCGGCGCAGATCGCCCTCAACCTGGTAGTCGCGGTCGATGGCCTCGCGGATGCGGATGACTTCCTGGTCGGTGAGTTGGGAGACCCGGCGCGACTGGTCGATGCCGACCTTGCCGACGATCTCCCTCGCCTTGGTGTTTCCGATCCCGTGGATGTACTGCAGGGCGATGACCACGCGCTTGTTGGTGGGGATGTTGACGCCAGCGATCCGGGCCACGGAAACCTCTCCCTGCCTCGAGCGTGACGCATCGGCTTGATCCCGCCGGGCGCAGCGTCACGCTCAAAAATCCAAAGTCGAGAGCGCGATCCAAGGATCGCGCTCAGGCCGATAAACGCGAAAACCGCCCCGGCCCTGCCGCTCCTCGTTCGGCGCAGCCAGGAACCGGCGCGGTCGAGCGCCCTGTCGCGGAAAGGGGTCTTTAGCGTTTCGGGGTGGGCGCGGTCAAGGAGCCCGGCGCGGCCGACGAGGCCGGACCGCAGTGCGCCGCGATCGCCGCATCGATGGCATGGGCCACCTCCTCGATCGACTGCATGCCGTCGAGCTCGGCGAGCCTTCCCGCCGCCCGGTAATAGTCAATGAGCGGCGTCGTCGAGCGCAGATAGGCTTCGAGGCGGGTGGCGAAGGCGGCGGGATTGTCGTCGCCTCGGCCGCTCTCGGCGAAGCGGCGCTCGATGCGCGAGAGGAGCCTGTCGCGATCGACGACGAGCCGGATCACCAGATCGATGCGGCGGCGGCGGCGGGCGAGCATGTCATCGAGAGAACGCGCCTGGGCGAGGGTGCGTGGAAAGCCATCGAAGATCGCCCCCGCTCCGTGCGCCTCGCCGAGCGCCGCCTCGATCAGGCTGATGACGATCTCATCGGGAACGAGCTCGCCGGCGTCGTGGATCGCGGCCACCCGACGGCCCAGATCCGATCCCGACGCGATGGCGCCGCGGAGCATATCGCCGGTCGAAAGCTGGATCATTCCGCAGGTCTCGACGAGGCGACGGGCCTGAGTGCCCTTACCGGCCGCCGGAGGACCGAAGAGTATGAGATCCATGGCCTCCGCCCCAAAGGCGCGGCGCCGGCGATCCGGCCGCTCGCGCTCAAACTGCCTAGTGGTCCGATTCCAACATTTGCATCCGCCTGATACCGTCCGCCTGGCAAATGTTCGAATCAAGAAGGACCGCTAGCGACTCCTTGATTTCCTAGTGGAACTTTTGAATTTGTCATTCGCTCGGCGGCTGATGTCGGGCCGGAAGCGAATGTCAAATTCGTTCCACTAGCGCCGAGCGCCCCTGATCCGCGACCTTCGCATCAGACCCTCATACTGGTGAGCCAGAAGATGCGACTGGATCTGGGCCACGGTGTCCATCATCACCATGATGGTGATGAGGATCGACGTGCCGCCGAAGAGATAGTTGCCGCTGGAGCCCACCAGCACCTCAGGAAGGAGGCACACCCCGGCGACATAGACCGCGCCGATCAGCGTCAGGCGGGTGAGCACATAATCGATGTATTCGGCGGTGCGCTTGCCTGGCCTGATCCCTGGAAGGTTGCCGCCGTACTTGCGCAGGTTCTCGGCCGTATCGTCGGGGTTGAACACCACCGAGGTGTAGAAGAAGCAGAAAAAGATGATGAGCACCCCGTAAAGGATCATGAAGAGCGGCTTGCCATGGGTCACCTGACCGGCGGCGAGCGGCAGCCACTGCGCCCATTTCGGTAAGTGAGCGGTGGAAAGGAAGCCCACGGCGGTCGCCGGCATGAGGAGAAGCGAGGAGGCGAAGATCGGCGGGATGACGCCCGAGACATTGATCTTGAGCGGCAGGAAGGAGTTCTCCCCACCCATCATGCGATTGCCGACCTGGCGCTTTGGATAGACGATGAGGAGCCGCCTCTGGGCGCGCTCGACGAAGACGATGAAGAGGATCACCACCGCGGCGAGAATGAAGTAGGCGAAGATCTTGTAGCTCTTGGAGGGATCGACCCTGGCCGCCTGAAGAAGGTCCCAGATGCCCGAAGGAAGCCGAGCGACGATGCCGGCGTAGATGATGAGCGAGATGCCGTTGCCGACCCCGCGCGTGGTCATCTGTTCGCCGAGCCACATCAGGAACATGGTCCCGCCGGTGAGCGTGACCACGGTCGAAAGCACGAAGAAGAAGCCCGGCTGATCGACGACGCCGGGGCTGTTGGAGAGCCCCATGGCGATGCCGAAGGACTGGAACACGGCGAGCGCCACGGAGAGATAGCGGGTGTACTGGTTGAGCGTCTTGCGGCCCGCCTCGCCCCCTTCCTTCCTGAGTTTGTCCCACGGCGGATAGGTGGTCTGCAGCAGCTGCACGATGATCGAGGCGGAGATGTAGGGCATCACGTTGAGGGCGAAGACCGCCATCCGCGAAACCGCGCCGCCCGAGAACATGTTGAACATGCCCAGAATGCCGTTCGCCTGGCCCTTGAAGGCCTGAGCGAAGGCGGCGGCGTTGATGCCCGGAATGGGGATGTAGGTCCCAAGCCGGTAGATCAGCATGGCGATGATCGTGAACCAGATCCGCTTGTGCAGTTCGGACGCCTTCTGGAAGGCGCCGAAGTTGAGGTTTGCGGCGAGCTGTTCGGCGGCCGAGGCCATTTCAGAAGATCATCCTTGCCCGAGGCGGCATGCAGATAGGGATTCCACTCTCCGCGCTCCAGCACTGAGCCGATGTTCGCCAGCGGCCGATCGGCGCAGGGCGGGGCTCACGCGTCTGTTCCGGCCGGAGACTCCGCCTTCTCGGCCTTTGGCGGCCTCGCCTCAGTGAGGGAGCCCCCGGCCTTCTCCACCGCCGCCTTGGCCGCCGCCGAGGCCGACCATACATGAAGATCGAGCTTGGCTTTGAGCTCGCCCTTGGCGAGGAGCTTCACCCCATCCCGCTCACGCCGGATCACGCCTGCCTTGTGGAGGGCGGCGGCGTCGATCTTCCCTTTCGGATCGAGCCTTCCTGCCGCGATCGCCTTTTCAATGCGCCAGAAATTGACCTCGGCGAAAACCTTGGCGTCGGGATTGGAAAAGCCGCGCTTGGGCATTCGCATGTGCAGGGGCATCTGGCCGCCTTCGAAGGCTCCCATTCCGCCGCCCGAACGCGATTTCTGCCCCTTGACCCCGCGCCCGGAGGTCTTTCCCTTGCCGGAGCCCGGGCCGCGGCCGACTCTCATGCGCGAGCGGTGGGAGCCCGGCCGCGGGGCCAATTCATTCAGTTTCGTCATCGCTCGGTCTCGATCTTCACCAGGTGGCCGACCTTGGCGATCATGCCGCGGACCGCGGGCGTGTCCTCGAGCTGGGCGAGGCGGCCGATGCGGCCCAGCCCCAGGCCGACGAGGCAGGCGCGCTGATCGGAGCGGCGACGGATGGGGCTGGCGGTCTGGCGCACTTTGAGAAGAGCCATGGCCGTCAAGCCTCCGCCTCTTCGGCGCCGGCCGCGGCGCCGGCGGCGTCCGGACGGCGCGGCAGGATGTCGGCGAGCTTCTTGCCGCGTTTGGCCGCGACCTGCCGGGGCGAGGCCTGCTTCTTCAAGGCCTCAAAAGTGGCGCGGACCATGTTGTAGGGGTTGGAGGACCCCACCGACTTTCCGACCACGTCCTGGACCCCCAGAGTCTCGAGCACCGCCCGCATGGGACCGCCGGCGATGACGCCGGTGCCAGGAGGGGCGGCGCGCATCATGATCTTCCCGGCGCCCCACCGGCCGGTTCCGTCGTGATGCAGGGTGCGGGATTCGCGCAAGGGCACGCGGATCATGCTCTTCTTGGCTTCTTCGGTGGCCTTGCGGATGGCCTCGGGGACCTCGCGGGCCTTGCCATGGCCAAATCCGACCCGGCCCTTCTGATCGCCCACTATCATCAGGGCGGCGAAGGAAAAGCGCCGGCCTCCTTTGACCGTCGCCGCCACCCGGTTGATGTGGACGAGCTTTTCGACGATGTCGCCGTCGGCGCGTTCCTCGGACTTGCTCCGATCGCGTCCCCGGCGGTCGCCCCGCTGCTGTTCGCCTCGCGCCATCCTCGATCCTTCTAGAAACTCAGTCCGGCCTCGCGCGCCGCCTCGGCGAGCGCCTTGATTCGACCATGATAGATGTAGCCGCCCCGATCGAAGACCACCGCCTTCAGCCCCTTCTCGAGCGCGCGCCTGGCGATGAGGGTCCCCACCGCGCCGGCGGCCTTTCGGTCGGCGCCCTTGGGCGTCTGAGAGCGGATCTCGGCCTCCAGGGAGGAGGCGGCGGCGAGCGTCACGCCTTTGGCGTCATCGATCACCTGGACGTAGATGTTCTTGGCGGAGCGGAAGACCGAGAGCCTCGGCCGTCCGACCGAGACCTTCCTCAGCCTGGCGCGAACCCGTCGGGCCCGGCGGGCGGGGGGCGTGCGAAGCTTGGCGGTCATTACTTCTTCTTGCCCTCCTTGCGTCGGACAACCTCGCCGACGTAGCGCACGCCCTTGCCCTTATAAGGTTCGGGCGGACGAATCTTGCGGATGCGGGCGGCCGTCTCGCCCACGAGCTGCTTGTCGATTCCGGCGATGCGGATCTCGACGGGCCGTGGAACCTGGAAGGTGATGCCCGGCGGGGCCGGAAAGGCCACCTCGTGCGAGAAACCGAGCTGGAGGGCGAGGTTCTGGCCCTTCATGGCGGCGCGATAGCCCACGCCGATGAGTTCGAGGCTGCGTTCGTAGCCCTGGGAAACTCCCACGACCATGTTGGCCACGAGCGAGCGCGAAAGTCCCCACATGGCGCGCGCCCTCTCGCTTTCGAGCCTGGGCGCGAGCACGAGCTCGGTCCCCTCAAGGCGGACTTCGATCTCCTCGGCCAGCGTCCAGGAAAGCGCGCCCTTGGGGCCCTTGATATCGACCTTCTGACCCTCGATCGCGGCCGTCACGCCGGCGGGCAGGGTGATGGGTTTCTTGCCGATCCTCGACATCAGTACACCCGGCAGAGGATTTCGCCGCCGACATTGGCCTGGCGGGCGGCGCTGTCGCTCATCACGCCCTTGGGCGTGGAGAGAATTGAAATTCCCAGGCCGTTCCTGACCGGCTTGAGATCGCGGACCGAGGTGTAGACCCGTCGCCCGGGCTTGGAGACGCGGTTGATCTCGGCGATCACCGGCTCGCCGTCGAAGTACTTCAATTCGACCTCGAACTGCGGGAACTCGCCGGGCTTCTGGACCAGGGTGAAGCCGCGGATGTAGCCCTCGGCGGCGAGGACCTCGAGAACCCGTTCGCGCAGCCGAGAGGCCGGCGTGGCGACCTTTGAGCGCCGGCGGGCGGCGGCGTTCTTGATGCGGGCGATCATGTCGCCGATCGGATCGTTGACCATCTTCTAGACGCCTCCTCTCACCAGCTCGACTTGACCAGGCCCGGAATCTGTCCGGACGCGCCGAGCTCGCGCAGGGCGATGCGGCTCATTTTCATCTTGCGGTAGTATCCGCGCGGCCGGCCGGTGATCTGGCATCGGTTGCGGATGCGGGTGGGCGAAGAGTTGCGCGGAAGCTCGGCCAGCGCCAGGCGGGCGGCGAAGCGCTCCTCAAGCGAAAGCGCCTCGTTCTCGGCCGTCGCTTTGAGCGCCAAGCGCTTGGGCGCGAATCGCGCGGCCAGGGCTCGGACCCTCTCGTTTCGATTGACGGCGCTCTTCTTGGCCATGCCTTCTGTTCCTGCTCAGGCGATGAAGGGGAACTGGAATTCGGCGAGGAGGGCCTTGGCCTCCTCGTCGGTGTGGGCGGTTGTGCACACCACGATGTCCATTCCCCAGACCTGATCGATCTCGTCGTAGTTGATCTCGGGAAAGACCAGATGCTCGCGCAGGCCCATGGCGTAGTTTCCCCGCCCGTCGAAGCTGGTGGGCTTGAGGCCCCGGAAATCCTTGACCCTGGGAAGGGCGATGGTGATCAGGCGGTCGAGGAACTCGTACATCCGATCCTTGCGCAGCGTCACCTTGGCCCCGATGGTCATGCCTTCGCGCAGCTTGAAGGAGGAGATCGACGTCCGCGCCTTGGTGGGGAGCGGCTTTTGGCCGGTGATGAGGGCGAGGTCCTTCATCGCCGATTGGGTCTTCTTCGAATCGGCCACCGCTTCGCCGATCCCCATGTTGATGACGACCTTGTCGAGCCTGGGGATCTGCATCTCGTTGGTGTAGCCGAACCGCTCCTTGAGCACCTCGCGGATGCGCGAGCGATACTCGTTTTTCAGCCTGGGTTCGTATGCGGTCGTCGAAGGGGTCTGGGCGGCGGCTTCAGCCATGGATCGCCTCCCCGGTGGTCTTGGCGAAGCGCACCTTCTTGTCCCCCTCCATGCGGAAGCCGACCCGGGTCGGACGTCCGGAGCCGTCGAGGAGGGCGAGATTGGAAAGATGCAGCGGCGCTTCCTTGAGCTTGATCCCGCCTTGAGGGTCGGCCTGGCTGGGCTTGGTGTGCCGTCGCACCAGATTGAGGCCGGAGACGACCGCTCTGCCCTCCTTGGGAAAGACCCGGGCGACCTGGCCGGTCCGCCCCTTGTCCTTGCCGGTGATGACGATGACCTTGTCGCCCTTCCTGATCCTGGCGGCCATCAGAGGACCTCCGGCGCAAGGGAGATGATTTTCATGTGGTTCTTGGCGCGCAGCTCGCGCGGCACCGGCCCAAAGATTCGCGTGCCGATCGGCTCGGCTTGCTTGTTCACGATCACCGCCGCGTTGCGGTCGAAACGGATCACCGAGCCGTCCTTGCGCTTGATCGCCTGGGAGGTGCGCACCACGATCGCCTGGAGCACCTCGCCCTTCTTCACCCGACCGCGGGGGATCGCCTCCTTGACCGAGACGACGATGGTGTCGCCGACCCCGGCATAGCGGCGACCAGCCCCCCCCAGAACCTTCAGGCACATCACGCGCCGGGCGCCGGAGTTGTCGGCGACCTCGAGATTGGTCTGCATCTGGATCATGCTCGGGCCTTCCGGGACTTGGCGGCGCCGGCCTTGGCTTTGGGCTTCACCTTGGCCGATGGCTTCTTCGCCTTGGCCGCCGTGGCCTTCGGCTCGGGCGCCGGCGCGCCGGCCTTGGGAAAGGCCCGCCAAGTCTTGAGCCTGGAGATCGGCGCGCATTCGACGATCCTGGCGCGTTCGCCTTCCTTGTAGGCGTTGGCTTCATCGTGGGCGTGATACTTCTTGGAGCGGCGCACCGTCTTCTTGAGCACCGGATGCAGGAAGGTGCGCTCGACCTTGACCACGATCGTCTTGTCGGTCTTGTCGGAGATCACCACCCCCTCGAGGACTCTCTTCGGCATCGTCTTTTTCCTCGATGGGCCCTAGCGCGCCTTGGCCTTGGCCATGACCATCTTGATCCGGGCGATGTCGCGCCGGACGAGCTTGACCCTGTGGGTCTTGTCGAGCTGGCTGGTGGCGGCCTGGAAGCGCAGGTTGAACCGTTCCTTCTCGAGCTCGAGAAGGCGGTCGGTGAGCTGGTCGGCGGTGAGGCGGCGGACTTCGTCGATCTTCATGAGAGGCTCGCCTCCGGCTCCGCTCCTAGTCGATGGACCACGCGCGTCTTGATCGGCAGCTTCGAGGCGCCCAGCCGCAGCGCCTCGCGGGCGACCTGGTCTGCGACGCCGTCGACTTCGAACATGATCCGGCCCGGCGCCACCCGCGCCGCCCAGTATTCCACCGCCCCCTTGCCCTTGCCCATGCGGACCTCGGCCGGCTTGTCGCTGACCGGCACGTCGGGGAAGATGCGGATCCACACCCGGCCCTGTCGCTTCATCTCTCGGGTGATGGCGCGCCGGGCGGCCTCGATCTGGCGGGCGGTGATCCGCTCGGGCTCGACGGCCTTGAGGCCGTGGGAGCCGAAATTGAGGCTGTAACCGGCCTTGGAGAGGCCGTGGATGCGGCCCTTGAACTGCTTTCGATAGCGGGTCTTCTTCGGCGAGAGCATGACGCGGACTTTCTCAGGCGCTCGCCGGCTCGCGGACGCGCCTGGGCGGCCGATCGGGCCTGGCCTCCCGCCCGCCGCCCTCGCCGGCCGGGCCGGATTCGGAGGCCAGGCGCTTGTCGAGCGCCATGGGGTCGTGCTCCAGAACCTCGCCCTTGAACACCCAGGCCTTGACCCCGATGATCCCGTAGGTGGTCCTGGCCTCGGCGAAGCCGTAGTCGATGTCGGCGCGCAGGTTGTGCAGGGGCACCCGCCCTTCGTGATACCACTCCATGCGGGCGATCTCGGCCCCGCCCAGACGCCCGGCGACCATCACCCGAACGCCCTTGGCCCCCAGCCGGGTAGCCGATTGCATGGAGCGCTTCATCGCCCGCCGGAAGGCGATGCGCCGCTCCAACTGCTGGGCGATGTTCTCGGCCAGGAGCTGGGCGTCCGTCTCCGGCTTGCGGATCTCCACGATGTTCAGGTGGACCTCGGCCTTGGTCATCTCGGCGAGGTCCTTGCGCAGCTTCTCGATGTCCGCGCCCTTCTTGCCGATGATGACGCCCGGACGGGCGGCGTAGATGGTGACCCGGCACTTCTTGTGTGGGCGCTCGATAGTGATCCGGGAGACGCCGGCCTGGGCCAGGCGCTGCTTGAGGGCGCGCCGCAGGCGCACGTCCTCGTGGAGGAGCCGGGCGTACTCGCCGCCGGTGGCGAACCAGCGACTGTCCCAGGTCCGGTTGATCCCCAGACGAAGACCGATCGGATTGACTTTCTGACCCATCAGGCCGCCTCCGCGCGTTCGCGCACCACGATGGTGATTTCCGAAAAGGGCTTGGCGATGCGCCCGGCGCGGCCGCGGGCGCGGGCGGCGAAGCGCTTCATGGTCAGGTTCTTGCCGACCCAGGCCTCGGCGACCACCAGGGAGTCGATGTCCAGGCTGTGGTTGTTCTCGGCGTTGGAGATCGCCGCGTAGAGCGCCTTGCGCACCTCCCTGGCGATCCGCCGCGGAGAAAACTCCAGCTCGTTCAAAGCTTTCTGCACCCCGAGGCCGCGGATCTGGGCCGCCACGAGATTGAGCTTACGCGGACTGCTGCGCAAAAGGCGCACCTTGCCCATCGCCTCGTTGTCCTTCACCCGCCGAGGATTGGCCTTGTCGCTCATACCTTCCTCTTGGCCTTGCGATCGGCGGCGTGGCCCAGAAAGGTGCGCGTGGGAGCAAATTCGCCCAGCTTCATGCCCACCATGTCCTCGCTGACCAGCACCGGGATATGTTTGTGGCCGTTGTGGACGGCGAAGGTCAGCCCGACGAACTGGGGCATGATGGTCGAGCGGCGCGACCAGGTCCTGATCACCTCCTTGCGGCCCGATGACTGGGCGGCCTCGGCCTTCTTCAAGAGATAGCCGTCGACGAACGGACCCTTCCAGATCGAGCGGGACATCAGCGCGCCTTCTTGACGTGACGGCTGCGGATGATCAGGCGATCCGAAGCCTTGGCGCGGCGGGTCTTGCTGCCTTTGGTCGGCTTGCCCTGAGGGGTGACCGGGTGGCGCCCGCCGCTGGTCCGCCCCTCGCCGCCGCCGTGGGGATGGTCGACGGGGTTCATGGCCACACCCCGGACGTGTGGACGCCGGCCCTTCCAGCGCGTCCGGCCGGCCTTGCCCAGGACCTCGTTCATGTGATCGGGGTTGGAGACCGCCCCCACCGTCGCCATACAGGCATCGCTGACCATCCGCAGCTCTCCGGAGGAAAGGCGGATCTGGGCGAAGCCGGCGTCGCGTCCGACGAGCTGGGCGTAGGCCCCGGCCGAGCGGGCGATCTGACCGCCCTTCATCGGCTTCAACTCGATGTTGTGGATGATCGCTCCGATCGGAAGACCGCGCAGCGGGGAAGCATTGCCGACCTTCACGTCGACCTTCTCGCCGGCGATCACCTCCTCGCCGATCCGCAGCCGCTGGGGGGCCAAGATGTAGGCCGCCTCGCCATCGGCGTAGCGGATGAGGGCGATGAAAGCGGTGCGATTGGGGTCGTACTCCAGACGCTCGACCTTGGCCGCCTGGCCCCACTTGCGCCGCTTGAAGTCGATCTTGCGATAGAGCCTCTTGGCCCCGCCGCCGCGGAAGCGCACGGCGATGCGTCCGCCCCCTCCCCGGCCGCCGGAGGCGCTGAGGCCCTCGACCAGGGACTTTTCGGGTCGCCCCTTGTGAAGCTCGGAGCGGTCGACCAGGACGAGGCCGCGGCGCGAAGGCGATGTGGGATTGAAGGTCTTGAGCGCCATCGCCGCCTCACAGCCCCGTGGTGATGTCGATGGACTGGCCCTCTTCGAGGGTCACGATGGCCTTCTTGACATCGGAGCGGCGTCCGAGCCGGCCGCGGAATCGCTTGAGCTTGCCCTTCTGGTTGAGGGTGTTGACCTTGACCACCTTGACCCGAAAGAGCTCCTCGATGGCGGCGGCGATTTGCTCTTTGCCGGCGTGGCGCGCGACCTTGAAGACGACCTTGTTCTGCTCGGCGAGCTGGGTCGCCTTCTCGGTGATGACCGGGGCCAGAATGAGCTGGTAGTGGCGAGCGTCGGCGGCCATCGGTCAGGCCCTCTCAGCCGAAAGACGCTCGGAGATCGCCTCGGCCGCGCTGCGGGTGAGCACGAGGGTGCGACGACGCAGGATGTCGTAGACGTTGAGGCCGGCGTTGGGCAGGACATCGACGCCGGAAAGATTGCGGGCGGCGAGCCGGAAGTTCGTATCCACCTCGGCCCCGGCGATGATCAAGGCATTGCTGAGACCGAGCCGCGCAAGCCGGGCGCCGAGCGCCGCCGTCTTGGGCCCATCGGCGCTGGCGTTGTCGACAATCATCAGTTCGCCATCGCGGGCCTTGGCCGAAAGGGCATGCCTCAACGCGAGGCGCCGGAACTTCTTGGTGAGCGCGTAGGCGTGGCTCCTCGAAACCGGCCCGTGGGCCTTGGCGCCACCCACGAACTGCGCCGCCCGCCGCGATCCGTGACGCGCTCCGCCGGTGCCCTTTTGGCGGTACATCTTCTTGCCGGTCCTGGAGACCTCGTTGCGTACCTGGATCTGGTGGGTCCCGGCCCGGCGCTTGGCGAGTTGCCACTCGACGCATCGCTGCAGGATGTCGGAGCGGATCTCGCCGATGGCGAAGATCTCGTCGGGAAGCTCGATCGAGCCTTGCTTGCCGCCGCCCAGGGCCTTGACCTCGATCTTCATTGATCCTGGCCCCCCTCGGCGCCATCGGCCTCAGGCGAAGAGCTTTCGGCCGGCTCCTCGGACCTGGCCGCCGCCGGCTTAGGGTTGCGGATCGCCCCGGGCCTCGGGAGGCCCTCGGGAGGCGTGGACTTCATCGCGTCGCGAATCTTGACGAAGGCGCCTTTGGAGCCCGGCACCGCCCCCTTCAAAAGAAGAAGACCGCGCTCCGCATCGACGCGAAACACGGTCAGGTTGAGGGTGGTGACGTTGTCCTGGCCCATGTGCCCGGCCATCTTCTTGCCCTTGAAGACCTTGCCCGGGTCCTGGCGCTGGCCGGTCGAGCCGTGGGCCCGGTGGGAGACCGAGACGCCATGGGTGGCGCGCATGCCGCCGAAGTGCCATCGCTTGATCGCCCCGGCGAAACCCTTGCCGACGGTGAGACCGGAGACATCGACCTTCTGTCCGGCCAGGAAATGGTCGGCGCTGATCTCCGCGCCCACCTCGATCAGATTGTCCTCACTCACCGGAAACTCGGCGAGGAACCGCCTAGGCTCGACCTGGGCCTTGGCGAAGTGGCCGCGAAGGGCCTTGGAGACGTTCTTGGGCTTGCACCCGCCAGCCCCGAGCTGGAGGGCGCGATAGCCATCCTTCTCGGGCGTCCGCTGGGCGGTCACAACACAACCCTCGAGCGCCAGGATGGTCACCGGAGCGGCGTTCCCCGTCTCATCGAAGAGGCGGGTCATTCCGAGCTTCCTGGCGATCACCCCGGTGCGCATCGACCCGCTCCCTCCTAGAGCTTGATCTCGACATCGACGCCGGCCGAAAGCTCGAGCTTCATCAGGGCGTCGACGGTCTGAGGAGTGGGATCGATGATGTCGAGCACCCGCTTGTGGGTGCGGATCTCGAACTGCTCGCGCGACTTCTTGTCGATGTGGGGTGAGCGGTTGACGCAGAAGCGTTCGATCAGGGTCGGAAGCGGGATGGGGCCGCGGACGGTGGCGCCGGTGCGCTTGGCGGTCGAGACGATCTCGCGCGTCGAATGGTCGAGCACGCGATGGTCGAAGGCGCGAAGCCTGATGCGGATGTTCTGGCGATCCATGCTCTTGTCCGACCGTTCCCTTCGGCCCCGCGCTCCACCGAAGCGGCAAGCGTCAAGTCCGACCCTTTCAAAGACCGAGCGGCGAAGCGCTCCTTGCGCGCAGGAGCGGGCCGCCAGACGCGAGAGTCCGCAAAAACGAATGGCCCCAAGCGAAGGCGCGAGGGGCCCGACCTCGCCCTCCGGGCATTGCGCCCAACGGGAAAGGCCTCGTCCTTACGAGCCGCGTCTGCTCCCCAAAAAATGAGGAAAGGAGCACAGCCGGTTCTCGAAACGAGAGGCGGGTCCTTAGACGGCGCTTCCCTCTGCGTCAAGGCGGGGACGGTGGCGTCGGGGCGCGATTGCTTTAAGCTAGGGGCGTCGGCGGACCGGGCGGCGGGCGGGCGGATCACACGCAAAAGGGGGGATATTGCCCGGCCGCTTGAAAGCGCGACGCGACAGCCTGGCCTTCGTCCTCTCGGCCGGATTCCATCTCCTTTTCATCGCCCTCTTCATCTACGACTTCACGCCCGAGTTGAGGCTGCCGTCGCCCGCGCCGGCGCCGATGCAGGTGGAGATCGTCCCGCCGGAGAACCAGCCGCCGCCGATCGTCATCCAGGTCGAGCCAGCAAAGACGATTCCGCTCCCGCCGAAGATCCAGCGCCAGACCGCCCCGCCGCCATCGCCCGTGACCGCCAAGGCCGAAACGCCGCCCAAACCGCAGCCGCCCATCCCCGTCCCGACCGCGCCCCGGCCCGAAGCTGTGCAGCGGTTCACCGCCCCCAAAGCTGTCTCCCTGGCGAGAGCCAAGGTGAACCTCTCAACGCCGACCGCGGCGACGAACTTCAAGGCCGCCCCCATCCCCCAGGCCGCGCCCACGCCCGCGCCGGCGCAGGCGGCCAAGGCGGCCCCCAGGACCCTGGAGCTGCACCTTCACGAGAGCCCCAGGAAAGCTCCGCCAGGCGTCGCGGGGCTTCCGCTCGCCCCCTCGCCTTCCCGCTCCAGCGCGGCTGGTCCGGCCGGCCAGGGCCGCTCGGGCCTGAGCTCACTTCCCTACGGCGTCATGCCGTCTGGCGGCTCAGGCCTGCGCGGCAGCCTGATCGGCTGCGCCAACGCCCAGGCGGTCGGCCTTTCCCAGGTCGAGCGCGCTCACTGCGCCGACCGCTTTGGCGAGGACATGGCCGACGCCCCCAGATTGGACCAGATCTCTCCGGCCCGACGCGCAGAGTTCGACAAGACCGCCGACAAGCAGGAGCGGGAGCGGCGAAACGAGGAGGCGCCCATGCCCACCGGAACCACGCCGAGCGGGCCTGGAATGGGCTATGGACTCGGCCACTGATCGGAGAGGTTGTGATGAGCTTCATCGCCGGCTTCCTCGCCGCCGCCGCTCTGGCCGCCCCGGCCGCCGCGACGGCGCAGGCTGCGACCATCCTACCCGGATACTGGGAATCGAAGAATCGCGTCTTTCCGCTCCCCGCCAAGACTGATCTCAGGTGCATCGCGGCCAAGGACATCAAGAAGTTTCTGGCCGGGCCCAGCAACCACATCTATCACTGCGTCTACCCTCTGCAGGAGGCCGCCGCAGGCAAGGTGGCGTTCTCGGGCTATTGCGAAGACAAGAAGGGGCGCCGTTATGAGATCAGCGGCTCGGGCGACTACACTCCCACGACGCTCGAGATGACCGCCAAGCTGAGCGGCAAGTTCGGCGGCATCCCCTTGACCTTCCAAGCCTCGACCCACGCCCGACGCATCAGCAAGACGTGCCCGCCCGGCCAGATGAAATAGGCGGAAAGGCGCGCCTCAGACTCTGACCTTCTCCGCCTTGGCCTCGGCCTCGGCGGCCTGGGCGATCTCGGCCGGCAGGGCCTCGAGCTCGACGACCTCGGCGCGCCTGGCGGCGAGCGCCTCGTCCCGCTGAACCGCGATGCGCTGGAGGCTGCGCAGGTAGGAGCCGGTGCCGGCCGGAATGAGACGGCCGACGATGACGTTTTCCTTCAGGCCCTCGAGGGTGTCGCGCTTGCCGTGCACCGCGGCGTCGGTGAGCACCCGGGTGGTCTCCTGGAACGATGCCGCCGAGATGAAGCTGCGGGTCTGCAGGGAGGCCTTGGTGATGCCCAGCAGGACGGGCTGGGTCAATGCGGGTCGCCCGCCCCTCGCCTCGGCCCTGACGTTCTCTTCCTCGACATCGGGCTTGTCGAGCTGATCGCCCTTGAGCAGCCCCGTGTCGCCGGGCTCGAGGATCTCGACCTTCTGGAGCATCTGGCGGACGATCGTCTCGATGTGCTTGTCGTTGATCGGCACGCCCTGGAGCCGATAGACCTCCTGGATTTCATTGACCAGGAAGTCGGCGAGCGCCTCGATCCCCTGGATGCGCAGGATGTCATGGGGATCGGGATTGCCGTCGATGATGTACTCGCCCTTGCGGATCTGGTCGCCGTCGTGGACGGCGACGTGCTTGGCCTTGGGGATGAGGAACTCCACCGGATCGCCTTCGTCGGGCGTGATGCGGATGCGGCGTTTGTTCTTGTAGTCTCGGCCGAATTCCACCCGGCCGCCGAGTTCGGCGATCACCGCGCAGTCCTTGGGACGGCGGGCCTCGAAAAGCTCGGCCACCCGCGGCAGGCCTCCGGTGATGTCCCTCGACTTGGCGCTTTCGGTGGGAAGCCGAGCGAGCGCCTCGCCAGCCTTGACCGCGTCGCCATCGCCCACTGAAAGGATCGCGCCTACCGGCAGCATGTAGCGCGCCTCGCCACCGTTGGAGAGACGCTTGTAGACGCCGGCGTCATCGACCACCGCCAGGATCGGACGAAGATCGCCGCCTCGGTTGGAGGCCCTCCAGTCGATGACGACCCGGTTGGTGATGCCGGTCGCCTCATCGGCTTCCTCACGGACCGAAACGCCCTCGATGAGATGCTCGAAGCGCGCCTTGCCGGCGACCTCGGTGATGATCGGGGTGGTGTAGGGGTCCCACTCGGCGAAGCGCGTTCCGCGCGTGATCTTCTGGCCGTCCTTGACCTTCAGGCGCGCGCCGTAGGGCGGCTTGTAGGTCTCCCGGTCCACGCCGTCGACCTCGATCGAGATCTGCAGATTGCGGCTCATCACCACGATGTCCCCCTCCTCGGTGGCCACGATGTTGCCAGGCGAGAACTTGACGAGGCCGTCATTGGCCGCCTCGAAAAAGGACTGCTCGGCGACCTGCACGGCGCCGCCGATGTGGAAGGTGCGCATGGTGAGCTGGGTGCCCGGCTCGCCGATCGACTGAGCGGCGATGACGCCCACCGCCTCGCCGATGTTTACCGGCGTGCCGCGGGCGAGGTCGCGCCCGTAGCAGGCGCCGCACACCCCGATCTTCGCCTCGCAGGTGAGCACCGATCGGACTTTGACGTACTGGACGCCGGCCGCCTCGATGGCGTCGACGAGATCCTCGTCGAGAGAGGCGTCGGCGGGAGCGATGATCTCCTCGCTGCCCGGCGCCCTCACCGCCTCGGCGCTGAACCTTCCGAGAATCCGCTGGCCCAATGTCACCTGCACTTCGCCCGCGTCGGCGACCGGCCGAAGGGTGATGCCGCGGGTGGTGCCGCAGTCCTCCTCGGTGATGATGCAGTCCTGGGCGACGTCGACCAGGCGGCGGGTGAGGTAGCCGGAGTTGGCGGTCTTGAGCGCGGTGTCGGCCAGACCCTTTCGGGCTCCGTGGGTCGAGTTGAAGTACTCTTGGACGGTGAGGCCCTCCTTGAAGTTGGAGATGATCGGGGTCTCGATGATCTCGCCGGAGGGCTTGGCCATCAGGCCGCGCATGCCGCCCAGCTGCTTCATCTGGGCCTGGGAGCCGCGCGCCCCGGAGTTGGCCATCATCCACACCGAGTTGATCTCGCGTTCGCCCTCGCCGTCGCGGCCGCCGGTGGCGATCTCGGCCATCATTTCGTCGGAGACGCGGTCGGTGGCCTTGGACCAGGCGTCGACCACCTTGTTGTACTTCTCTCCCTTGGTGATCAGGCCGTCGGCGTATTGCTGCTCGTACTCCTCGACCAGGGTCCGGGTGGTTTCGACGATCGCCTTCTTTCGCTCGGGAATGACGATATCGTCCTTGCCGAAAGAGATCCCCGCCCGGGCCGCCTCACGGAAGCCCAGGTTCATGATCTGGTCGGCGAAGATGACCGTCGCCTTCTGGCCGCAGTGCCGATAGACCGCGTCGATGAGGTTGCCGATTTCCTTCTTGGTGAGGCTGCGGTCGACCAGCCGGTGTCCCAGAGCCGGATGCTGGGGCAGGAGGGCGGCGATCTTCATCCGCCCTGGCGTGGTCTCGATGACCTTGGAAGCGACCACGCCCTCTTCGTTCATCTCGGTGAAACGGGCCTTGATCTTGGAATGGAGGGTGACCGCCCCGGCTTCGAGCGCGGCCTCGATCTCGCCGAAGTCGGCGAGGGCCATCCCTTCGCCCTTGGCGCCCTCCTTGGCCTGGGAGAGATAGTAGAGGCCGAGCACGATATCCTGAGAAGGCACGATGATCGGCTTGCCGTTCGCCGGCGAGAGGATGTTGTTGGTGCTCATCATCAGGACCCGCGCCTCGAGCTGGGCCTCCAGCGAGAGCGGGACGTGCACGGCCATCTGGTCGCCGTCGAAGTCGGCGTTGAAGGCGGTGCAGACCAGAGGATGGAGCTGGATCGCCTTGCCTTCGATGAGCTTGGGCTCGAAAGCCTGGATGCCAAGGCGATGGAGAGTCGGGGCGCGGTTGAGCAGGACCGGGTGCTCGCGGATCACCTCTTCGAGTATGTCCCACACCTGGGGCTGCTCGCGCTCGACCATGCGCTTGGACTGCTTGACGGTGCCTGAGAGGCCTTTGGCGTCGAGCCGGGCGTAGATGAAGGGCTTGAAGAGTTCGAGAGCCATCTTCTTGGGCAGGCCGCACTCGTGGAGCTTCAGCTCGGGGCCGACCACGATGACCGAGCGGCCGGAGTAATCGACGCGCTTGCCGAGCAGGTTCTGGCGGAATCGCCCCTGCTTGCCCTTGAGCATGTCGGCGAGCGACTTCAAGGGACGCTTGTTGGCCCCGGTGATCACCCGCCCGCGCCGGCCGTTGTCGAAAAGCGCGTCGACGGCCTCCTGGAGCATGCGCTTTTCATTTCGGATGATGATGTCCGGGGCGCGCAGCTCGATGAGCCTCTTGAGGCGATTGTTGCGGTTGATCACCCGCCGGTAGAGGTCGTTGAGATCGCTGGTCGCGAAGCGGCCGCCGTCGAGCGGGACGAGGGGGCGAAGCTCCGGCGGGATCACCGGGATCACCGACATGATCATCCACTCCGGCTTGTTGCCGCTCTCGACGAACGCCTCGATGATCTTGAGCCGCTTGGAGGTCTTCTTGAGCTTGATCTCCGAGGTGGTGGTCAGGAGCTCCTGGCGAAGAGCCTCGGCCTCGGTCCCGAGATCGATACCTTTCAGAAGGCCCTGGATGGCCTCCGCGCCGATTTCGGCCGTAAAGGTGTCGTCGCCGAACTCTTCCTGAAACCGCAGGTATTCGTCTTCGGAAAGGAGTTGATGCTGCTTGAGTGAGGTGAGGCCAGGCTCGGTGACGATGTAATATTCGAAGTAGAGGACCCGCTCGATGTCCTTGAGCGGCATATCCAGCATCATGGCGATGCGGCTGGGCAGCGACTTCAGAAACCAGATGTGGGCTACCGGCGAGGCCAGTTCGATGTGGCCCATCCGTTCGCGACGCACGCGCGCCAGCGTCACCTCGACGCCGCACTTCTCGCAGATGATCCCTTTGTACTTCATGCGCTTGTACTTGCCGCACAGGCACTCGTAGTCTTTCGTCGGGCCGAAGATCCGGGCGCAGAAGAGACCGTCCCGCTCCGGCTTGAACGTGCGGTAGTTGATCGTTTCAGGCTTCTTGATCTCGCCGAACGACCATGAGCGGATCTTCTCGGGGCTGGAGAGCGAGATCCGGATCTGGTCGAAAGTCGGCGCCGCGACAACGGGATTGAAGATATTCAGGACTTCCTGGTTCATGCTTTCTAACCTCGTCATTCCCGGTCAAGGAGCGGAGCGACGCCGAGCCGGGAACCTCTTGCGGGTGTGTTCATGGGTCCCCGGATCGCCGCTCCGCGACGCCCGGGGATGACGGCTATGAGTTTTCCAGTTCCACGTTGAGGCCCAGGGAGCGCATCTCCTTGACGAGCACGTTGAAGCTCTCGGGGATGCCCGCCTCGAAGGCGTCGTCGCCGCGCACGATCGATTCATAGACCTTGGTGCGGCCGGCGACGTCGTCGCTCTTGACGGTCAGCATCTCCTGAAGGGTGTAGGCCGCCCCGTACGCCTCGAGCGCCCAGACCTCCATTTCCCCAAAGCGCTGTCCGCCGAACTGCGCCTTGCCGCCCAGCGGCTGCTGGGTGACCAGGCTGTAGGGACCGATCGAGCGGGCGTGGATCTTGTCGTCGACCAGATGGTGGAGCTTCAACATGTAGATGTATCCCACCGTGACCGGCCGCTTGAACGCCTCGCCGGTCTGGCCGTCGTAGAGCGTCACCTGGCCGGTGCGCGACAGGCCTGCGGCCTCGAGCAGATTCTCGATGTCGCCGATGTGGGCCCCATCGAAGACCGGGGTCGCGATCGGAACGCCCTTGGAGAGGTTCTGCGCGAGTTCGGCGAAATCTCCCTCGTCCTTGGGAAATTCCTGGCCCTTGCCATAGATGGCGGTGAGTCTTTCGAGGAGGGCCTTCTTCTCGCCTCCGGCCCGCCAGGCCTCGAGAAGCTCGCCGATCTGCCGGCCCAGGCCCGCGCAGGCCCATCCCAGATGGGTCTCGAAGATCTGGCCGACGTTCATCCGCGAGGGCACGCCAAGCGGATTGAGCACCACGTCGACGGGCGTGCCGTCCTCGAGGTGCGGCATGTCCTCGATCGGCAGGATCTTGGAGATCACCCCCTTGTTGCCGTGACGTCCGGCCATCTTGTCGCCCGGCTGGAGCTTGCGCTTCACGGCCACGAAGACCTTGACCATCTTCATCACGCCAGGCGGGAGTTCATCTCCCCTCTGGAGCTTGTCGACCTTGTCCTCGAACTGACGATCGAGCCGCTTGCGCTGTTCGTCGAACTGCCGGCGAAGCGCCTCGAGCTCGCTCATGGCCTTCTCATCGGAGACCGCGATCTGCCACCAGAGCCCCGGCGCGATCTCGCCGAGCTTGGCGGGGGTGATCTCGCCCCGGCCCAGCCCCTTGGGTCCGGAAACCGCGCTCTTGCCGATCAGGAGTTCGCGGAGCCGCGCGGTCATGTTGCGGTTCATGATCGCAAATTCGTCGTCGCGGTCCTTGCCCAGGCGGTCGATCTCGGCGCGTTCGATGGCGAGCGCCCGCTCGTCCTTGTCGACCCCGTGGCGATTGAAGACGCGAACTTCGACCACCGTCCCGACCACACCGGGGGGGAGCCGAAGGGAGGTGTCGCGCACATCCGAGGCCTTCTCGCCGAAGATCGCCCTCAGGAGCTTCTCTTCGGGCGTCATCGGGCTCTCGCCCTTGGGCGTCACCTTGCCGACCAGGATGTCGCCTGGAAGCACCTCGGCGCCGATGGCGACGATTCCGGCCTCGTCGAGATTGCGCAGGGCCTCCTCGCCGACGTTGGGAATATCGCGGGTGATCTCTTCGGGCCCGAGCTTGGTGTCGCGCGCCATGACCTCGAACTCCTCGATGTGGATCGAGGTGAAGACGTCGTCGCGGACGATCCGCTCGCTGATCAGGATGGAATCCTCGAAGTTGTAGCCATTCCAAGGCATGAAGGCGACGAGGGTGTTGCGCCCCAAGGCGAGCTCGCCGAGGTCGGTCGAGGGCCCATCGGCGATCACGTCGCCAGGGGCGATCTTGTCACCGACCCGGACAAGGGGGCGCTGATTGATGCAGGTGGAGGTGTTCGATTTCTGGAACTTGGCCAGGCGATAGATGTCGACCCCCGGCTTGGTGGGATCGGTCTCCTCGGTGGCCCTGACCACGATGCGGGTGCCGTCGATCTGTTCGACGACGCCGGGCCGAAGCGCCACGACCACGGCCCCGGAGTCGCGGGCGACCACCTCCTCCATGCCGGTGCCCACCAGCGGGGCGTCGGTCTGGATGAGCGGCACGGCCTGACGCTGCATGTTCGAGCCCATGAGGGCGCGGTTGGCGTCGTCGTTCTCCAGGAAGGGGATGAGGGCCGCGGCCACCGACACGACCTGCTTGGGCGACACGTCCATGAGGTCGACCTGGTCCTTGGGAAGCAGGCTCGGCTCTCCGTTCACCCGGCCCGGCACGAGCTCTTCGGCGATCTCGCCCTTTTCGAGCGGGATATTGGCCTGGGCGATGACGTGCTTGGCCTCCTCCATGGCCGACATGAAGATGACTTCCTGGGTCTGCTTGCCGTCCTTGACCCGGCGATAAGGGGTCTCGATGAAGCCGTATTTGTTGACCACGGCATGGGTGGCCAGCGAGTTGATGAGCCCGATGTTGGGGCCTTCCGGAGTCTCGATGGGGCAGATCCGGCCGTAGTGCGTGGGGTGCACGTCGCGGACCTCGAAGCCCGCCCGCTCACGGGTGAGGCCGCCTGGACCCAGAGCCGAGAGCTTGCGCTTGTGGGTGATCTCCGAGAGCGGATTGGTCTGATCCATGAACTGCGAGAGCTGGGAGGAGCCGAAGAACTCCCGCACCGCGGCCGCCGCCGGCTTGGCGTTGATGAGGTCATGGGGCATGACCGTGTCGATATCGACGCTCGACATGCGCTCCTTGATCGCCCGCTCCATGCGCAGGAGCCCGACCCGGTATTGGTTCTCCAGAAGTTCGCCCACCGAGCGGACCCTGCGGTTGCCAAGATTGTCGATGTCGTCGATCTCGCCGCGGCCGTCACGCAGCCCGACCAGGGTCTTGAGGACCTCGATCACGTCTTCCTTGCGGATCACCCGCACGTCGTCGGGGCAGTCGAGCTCGAGCCGCATGTTCATCTTGACCCGCCCGACCGGCGAGAGGTCATAGCGTTCCGGCTCGAAGAAGAGGCTGCGGAACATGGCCTCGGCCGCCTCGACCGTCGGCGGCTCGCCGGGGCGCATGACGCGATAGACATCGAAGAGGGCGTCCTCGCGCATGGCGTTCTTGTCCACGCGCAGGGTGTTGCGGATGTAGGAGCCGACGGTGACGTGGTCGATGTCGAGCACGTCGATGGTGGTGAAGCCCTGCTTCTCCAGCCCGGCGATCTGCTCGGGGTCGAGTTCGTCGCCGGCTTCGGCGTAGATTTCTCCGGTCTCCGGATTGACCTCGTCTCTGGCGAGATACCGGCCGACCAGGGCCTCCGGAGAGAGGAGCAGCGTCTTCAGGCCGCCATCGGCCAGACGCTTGGCCTGGCGGGCGGAAATCTTTGAACCGGCTGGAGCGACCTCTTCGCCGGTCTCGGCGTCGATGAGCGGGAAATCGGGTTTCATCCCGCGCCAGCGATCCGGCTTGTAGGGCGTCGCCCAACCTTCCTCGCCGCGCTTCTCATAGGAGACGACGTCATAGAAGGTGGTGAGGATCTCCTCGCCGTCCATGCCCAGCGCGTAGAGGAAGGTGGTCGCCGGAAGCTTGCGTCGGCGGTCGATGCGCACATAGACCACGTCCTTGGCGTCGAACTCGAAATCGAGCCACGAGCCGCGGTAAGGGATGATCCGGGCGGCGAAGAGGAGCTTTCCCGAGGAGTGGGTCTTGCCCCGGTCGTGGTCGAAGAAGACGCCGGGCGAACGATGCATCTGCGAGACGATCACCCGCTCGGTGCCGTTGACCACGAAGGTCCCCTTGTCGGTCATGAGCGGGATGTCGCCCATGTAGACATCCTGCTCCTTGATGTCCTTGACGCTGCGCGCTCCGGTCTCCTCGTCGGTCTCCCACACGATCAGGCGCAGCTTGACCTTCAGCGGGGCGGCGTAGGTCATGTCCCGCTGGATACATTCCTCGACGTCGTATTTCGGATCCTCGAATTCGTAGGAAACGTATTCGAGCATCGCCTTTTCGTTGAAGTCGGAGATCGGGAACACCGACTTGAAGACCGCTTCGATGCCTTCCTCGCGGCGATCGGCGGGCCTGACTTCACGCTGGAGGAACTGTTCGTAGGAGGATCGCTGAACCTCGATCAGGTTCGGCATCTGCACAGCTTCGGGGATGCGGCCGAAGGACATCCGGATCCGCTTCTTACCCGTGAACGATTGCGCCATCGTGGCTCCCTGAAAGGCGCCGCCCAAGGGCGGGCCGCTGATGATCTCCACGTCCACCCTCGGATCGGACCTCCGGGAAAGGCTGGCGCCTTTCCGCCGGCGGCCGCCGGACGCTGGAAAACCCGCGGACCTGACGGTCCCCGGTCTCCGAAGACCCGGGGGCCTGACGGCCCTGCCCCTTCGCGTCGGTCGGAGGGCGGCCGGCCACGCCTCGGGGTCTCAACGAACGAGCGCGCTCGCATGCGGGCGCGCAGGTGCGAATCGTCTCTTCCTGGTTTGAGAGGAGCGTCTATCTAATCGCTCCCCTCGCCTCTGAAAAGGGGGGCGACGCGGAAAATCGGCCGCCGGGGTTCTCGCGGCCTACTTGACCTCGACGCTGGCCCCGGCCGCCTCGAGCTTGGCCTTGAGCTCCGCGGCCTCCTGCTTGGAGATGTTCTCCTTGACGTTCTGGGGCGCGCCATCGACGAGATCCTTGGCTTCCTTCAAGCCCAGATCCGGACGCACCGAGCGGACCTCCTTGATGACATTGATCCGCTTGTCGCCGCCTGCGGTGAGGACGACGGTGAACTCGACCTGTTCCTCCTGCGCTTCGGCGGGCGCGGCGGCAGCCGGCCCGGCGGCGGCGAGGGCGACCGGGGCGGCGGCCGAAACGCCCCACTTCTCCTCGAGCAGCTTGGCCAGTTCCGAAGCCTCCAGGACCGTGAGGCCGGAGAGGTCTTCGACGAGTTTTTCGATCTTCGACATGGCGGTGTTCCTTTATCCTTGCTGAATGGGCGGGCGCGCGCCTTTACGCGGCTTCCTTTTGGGCACGGGCGTTGATGACGCGGGCGATCTTGCCGGCCGGCGCGGCCAGCGCCCCGGCGACGCGCGTCGCGGGAGCGCAAAGAAGGCCGACGATCCTGGCCCGAAGCTGATCCAGGGAGGGCAGCCGCGCGAGCGCCTCGACCGCCTTGGCGTCGAGCAGCTCGCCCCCCATCATCGCTCCGATGAGGACGAGCTTGTCGTTCTCCTTGGCGAAGGCCGCGGCGACCTTGGCCGGAGCGACCGGATCGGATCCGTAGACGATCGCGGCAGGCCCCTTGAAGAGGGCGTGGGCACCTTCCGGAGCGCCGTTCAACGCCTTCTGGGCCAGGCGGTTCTTGACCACCCGGAAGGAGGCGCCTTCCTTGCGCAGCCGGGTGCGCAGATCGGAGAGTTCGGCGACGGTGAGGCCGATGTAATGGGCGACCACCACCGTCTGGGCCCCCGAGAAGACGCCCTTCAGGGTCTCGACGATCTCGGCCTTTTTCTCGCGCTCCACGCTGGGACGCCTCCTCCGCTCTGCGTCCGAAGATGGGAGGCGCGCCGCCAGCGCCCACCCGAGGTCGGCGTCAGGCGTCTGGCTCGTCTCCCCACGGCTCCGTCGCCGGAAATTAAGCTCCCAACTTGATCCTGGGAGCCCGTGGTTCTCGGACAAGCCGGCGTGGTGGAACCCGCGCCGGAGGGGCGCGCCTTACAAGAAGCCCCGGGCTGAATCAACCGACTGGATTGGTCCCGGATCAGTCGGCTCCGTGGCGCAGGCCGTTGAAGCGAGGCGCCCAGCCCTGCTCGCCTGGAGGGGGTGAAGAGCGGCCAATGGCGGCTAGAAATTCCCAATTCACGTGTTTTCTCAACAGCTTACGCCGGAGCGGCGGGTTGCTCGCTTTTGCTCGTTCTTGCTCGTTTTCGCTCGCGACGGCTCGCGGATGCTCGGAGAGGCTCGCGCCTGCTCGGAATGGCTCGCTTTCGCTCGGAATCGCTCGGCGACTTGGGCGGGCTGAGGAGAGGGCGAGGATCATCGGCGGGGACAGGTGACGAGCTCTTTCTGCGAGGTCGATTGCAATATGCGAAATCACTCGCGATGTCAATCTGCAAGGTCGGCGGATGAGGCGCCAAGTAAGCTTGGTTTCACCGCGACGCTGTCGCCGGCGTCCCCTCGAGCCTGAATGAGGAGGCGTCAATGAGCACGCACGAAGGAAGCCCCAGCGAAGCCCAGAAGGTCCACGGCGAGACCCGGTTGTGTTTGGCGATGAGGAGGGTCAGCACCGTACCGTGGGTGACGATCGCGATGGTCTCCTCCGGCGCTTCGGCGGCAATCGACCGAACGGCCTGCTCGAACCGCTGCAGGGCCTCGGCGGCGGTCTCGGCGCCGATCACGCGTTCATCGGGGCGGTCGAAGAACTCGGCGATCAGGCGGCCCAACCGGCCGCGCTCGACAAAACCCAATCCCGAGCGGTCATTCACCTGCAAGCCGGGCCGCGGCCGCAGCTCCAAGCCGAGCCTTGCCGTAGATTCGCGAAACCCGATGGAGATTGAGTTCCTCGGCCAGGGATTCGCAGGCGCGCTGCCCCTCTTCGGAGAGCACCCAACGATGGGAAGGCGTTTCGGGCGCCATCGCCGGCGCGGCGTGCTTGACGAGGACGAGCTTGGCCATGGGAGCTCATTGTGCAGGAATATGCCGAGCAAACCACGGTGTGACCGTTTCGGGGCGAAGCCCGTCGATGGTTTCGCCTATCAACGATAGGAAAGTCTCAACGCGGCTCATGTTGCGCTGCTGAAGTGAGCGCCGCGCCATCTAATCGTCAGCGCGATGCCGAGCCGTCGATACCAATCGGTTTCCGCACCCGGGGCGATTTGTGCGGGCCATCGCCGGACCAAAAGCTCATATGCTTGAGTTCGTCATCCGCGCCTTCATAACCAAGCTCCTTTGCCCGTCTCAGCCAATACAAATACCATCGCTTTCTGCCCCGACTCGCATGGTGCATCGCCAGGTTCCACACTGCGCTCTCGTCTCCTTTCGCGACTGCTCTCTTGTACCAGTACACCGCACTAACTGGGTCGGGAGGGTCAATCTTATCGTCCAAGAGCGTGGCAAGGCAGTTCTGCGCGAACGTGTTTCCTCCCTCAGCGCCAATTTTGTACTCCTCAATGGCTCCTTTAACGTCGCCTATGTCCTCCAGGTATGATCCCATCCTCCAGGCGATGTCGGCCCGGCGTAAGCGTAGTTCGGCCCTGGTTGGCCTCCTCATCAGCTTCCAACCGCGCGGCAGTCTCTTACTCATATGACGCCTGGGGCATGGATCGGGCCCAGAGCCTCTCGACCCTCTGTTTAGAAGAGCAGAAGCTCATGGAAGGCGGCTGCCGTAGACGCGCTCGACGGGGATGGCGTCGAGATCGACGCCCTCGAGGCAGCGCACATTGATCGTCCACTGTTCGGGCGCGGTGCGCGGGCGGCGGAACGGGAGGACCCCGCAGGTCGGGCAGAAGTAATCCTTCGCCGTCCGGGTGTGGAATTGATAGAGGCTCATCGCTTCCAGCGGCGTCAGGATTCGCAGATGCTCCTCGGCGACGCGATGGCCGAGGATCCCGCGCCGGCGGCAGAGGCTGCAGTCGCAGCTCCGCACGTGATCCAGGACAAGGTCGACCTCGAATTGGACCGCGCCGCAATGGCAGGAGCCGCGCCAGGTCGCGCGCGCTTCCGCCCCGGGCGAGGGGCTGGTCATCCCGCCGCCAGGCTCGCCGCGTCGACCTTGACGCCCGGCCCCATGGTCGAGGAGAGGCTGATCTTCTTGATGTAGGTCCCCTTCGCCCCCGAAGGCCTGGCCCGGGAGAGGGCGTCCATCACCGCTTTGACGTTGGCGGCGAGCGCTTCCTCGGTGAAGCTGGCCTTGCCGATCCCGGCGTGGACGATGCCTTCCTTTTCGGCCCGAAACTCGATCGAGCCGCCTTTGGCGTCCTTCACCGCCTGGGCGACATTGGGCGTCACCGTGCCGACCCGAGGATTGGGCATGAGCCCTCGCGGGCCGAGGATTTTGCCCAGCCGACCCACGAGCGCCATCATGTCGGGCGAGGCGATCACCCGGTCGAAATCCATGAAGCCGCCCTGGATCTTCTCGACCAGGTCCTCGGCCCCGACCACCTCGGCGCCGGCCGCCTTGGCTTCCTCAGCCTTGGCGTCCTTGGCGATCACCGCCACGCGCACCTCGCGCCCGGTTCCGGAAGGGAGCGAGACCACCCCGCGCACCTGCTGGTCGGCGTGACGCGGATCGATCCCCAGATTGACCGCGATCTCGACCGTCTCGTCGAACTTGGCCTTGGCGTTGGCCTTGATGATCTTCACCGCTTCGCCGAGCGCGTGGATCTTTTCGGACTCGCCGGTGAAGGCGCGCGCCCGCTTGCTGAGCTTGGCCATGATCAGCGCTCCACTACCGAGAGGCCCATGGACCTGGCGGACCCTTCGATGATCTTGGCCGCCGCTTCGACATCGTGGGCGTTGAGATCCTTCATCTTCTTCTCGGCGATCTGGCGCAGTTGCGAGCGCGTCACCTGGCCGACGGTCTCCCGGCCGGTCTGGCCGGAGCCGGCCGTGATCTTAGCCGCCTCCTTGAGGAAGTAGCTCGCCGGAGGGGTCTTGGTGACGAAGGAAAAGCTCTTGTCCTGATAGACGGTGATCACCGTGGGCAGAGGCGTTCCGCGACCCATGCTCTCGGTGCGGGCGTTGAACTCCTTGCAAAAGCTCATGATGTTGACCCCGCGCTGGCCGAGCGCCGGGCCGATCGGCGGCGAGGGCGTGGCGGCGCCAGCGGGCACCTGAAGCTTGATGTAGCCGAGGATCTTCTTGGCCATGAGGCTCCCTCGAGGATGATGGAGGCCGTGGTCGGGAGTGGCGCTCCTCCCACGAGCTTGGCGCAAGGCTGGAGGGCCTGGCGCGGAAAGCGGCGCGTGTATCAGCTTGGCGACGTGGGAGCAAACAAGGTCGGCTGGCCGCTCAAAAGCGCTTGGATCCCGCGCCGGGTATCTCATATGAGACTGCGAGAGGTCGGTTGATCGGAGCGCATATGGCGAGCGGCTGGACGCGGGATGGCGCCGTCCTGGACCAGGTGGAAGCCACGGTGAGCGATGGTGTGCTCGCCGCTCGCGCTCGCCTGCCGGCCGGTGAGGGCGCCTCGCACTGCGTCGAATGTGGCGGCGAAATCCCGAAGGCCCGCCGCCGCGCGCTCCCCGGAGCGACCAGGTGCATCAGCTGCCAGTCTGGACGCGATCGCCGCATCGCTCCGGGCGGAATCAATCGCCGGGGCAGCAAGGATAGCCAGCTTCGCTAGCTGGTTTGGCGGGTCAGGTGGACGCCACGGTTGGCGTAGCTGAAAAGTTAGCCGCCGCCCTTCTGCCATCCTGCGTCATGGCCGGGCTTGTCGGCGTCACCCAAGAACGGCGGCGCCGTTCGTGGTCATGTGCAGCCGACACTTACGGTCGGCCATGATGTTTCTTTGGGGTCGCGTCAGCTTCGGGCGCTCTCCGGATCGACGAGATGCGTCAGCCGCCACGATCATGGCGTTGCCCGCCGATCTGCCGCGGTCGCGGGAACCGCAGTCTCAGGTCGTCTTCTCGACCTGGGCGTATTCGAGTTCGACCGGGGTCGCCCGGCCGAAAATGGAGACGGTGACCCTAAGCCGGGCCCGATCCTCGTCCACCTGCTCGACCGAGCCGTTGAAGCTCGCGAACGGCCCATCGATCACCCGCACCGCCTCGCCGATCTCGAAGGTGATGGTCGGCTTGGGCCGCTCGACGCCTTCCTCGATCGCCCCGATGATCCTGGCCACCTCCCGCTCGGAGATGGGCATCGGCTTGGTTCCCGAGCCCAGGAATCCGGTCACCTTGGGCGTGTTCTTGACCAGGTGATAGGCCTCGTCCGAGAGGTCCATCTTCACCAGGACGTAGCCCGGGAAGTACTTCCGCTCGGAATTGATCTTGCGACCCCGGCGGATTTCGATGACGTCTTCGGTCGGCACCAGGATCTCCGAGAAGGATTCGTCCAGACCCTGGGCGTGCGCCTGCTCGCGAATGCTCTCGGCGACCTTCTTCTCGAAATTCGAATAGACGTGGACGATGTACCACTTGTGGCGGGGATCGCCGGCCCGGATTTCAATCTTGCTCACGGCCTCATCCTTCAGCCCGCGCTCACCAGCTTGAGGAGTCCGCCGACTCCCAGCCCCAGCAGCCAGTCGACCCCGAAGAAGAAAAGGGCGGTCAGGAGAACCAGGACGCCCACCATCACCGAGGTGATCCAGGTCTCCTTCCAGCTCGTCCACACGACCTTGCGAGCCTCCGCGCGCGTCTCCTGGACGAATTTGAGGGCGTTGAAAGGCTTCTTCCTCGGCTCCGGAGACGGCTGCGGAGGCGGCGGAGTGGGTAGACGGCCGCCCGCCCGGCCCGAGACCGGCGGGCGGGGGCGCATCCTGGTCTGGACGATGCCCTGATCCTTGGCCATCGGGCCCTACTCTAATCCCTTTCGTGAGCCGCTAGCGTCCCGAATCCGAAGTTCGACGACGGCTCCGGAGAGTTCCGACGAACTTCGGAATCGACAAGGACTGTAGCCACCTTATCGCTCCCCGTGTGCTTTTTGGATTTGAAGTTCGCATCGTTCTTTCCCCGTAGCTCGAGCGAACTCCAATTCCAGCGCACGTAGCTCGCCTTCGATCATCCATGAAGAAAGTGGCAGGAGTGGGGGGACTCGAACCCACGACCCTCGGTTTTGGAGACCGATGCTCTACCAGCTGAGCTACACTCCTTCAGTTCTCTCCGCAGGTCCCAGCCTCACTGCGCGACCCTGGCGACCACGCCCGCGCCGACGGTGCGGCCGCCTTCGCGGATGGTGAAGCGCAGGCCAGGGTCCATGGCGATCGGGGTGATCAGCTCGACGTCCAGCTCGGCATTGTCGCCGGGCATGATCATCTCGACGCCATCCTTCAGTTTCACGATCCCGGTCACGTCGGTGGTCCGGAAGTAGAATTGAGGACGGTAATTGCTGAAGAACGGCGTGTGGCGTCCGCCCTCGTCCTTGGTGAGGATGTACGCTTCGGCGGTGAACTTGGTGTGGGGAGTGATCGAGCCGGGCTTGCACACCACCTGGCCGCGCTCCACCTCCTCGCGCTTGGTGCCGCGCAGCAGCACGCCCACGTTATCGCCGGCCTGGCCCTGGTCGAGCAGCTTGCGGAACATCTCCACGCCGGTGCACACCGTCTTCTGGGTCGGGCGAAGACCGACGATCTCGACCTCCTCGCCGACCTTGACGACGCCCTGGTCGACCCGGCCGGTCACCACCGTGCCGCGGCCCGAGATCGAAAAGACGTCCTCGATCCCCATCATGAACGGCCGATCGATCGAGCGCTCCGGCTGGGGAATGTAGCTGTCCACCGCCGCCATCAACTCGAGCACCGACTTCTCGCCGATCTCCTGATCGCGACCCTCCAGGGCGGCGAGCGCGGATCCCTTGATGATCGGGATGTCGTCTCCGGGGTAATTGTAGCTGGTGAGGAGTTCGCGGACTTCCATTTCGACGAGCTCGAGGAGCTCCTCGTCGTCCACCATGTCGACCTTGTTGAGATAGACTACCAGCGCCGGCACGCCCGACTGGCGGGCGAGCAGGATGTGCTCGCGCGTCTGCGGCATGGGGCCGTCGGCCGCCGAGACCACCAGGATCGCCCCGTCCATCTGGGCCGCGCCGGTGATCATGTTCTTCACGTAGTCGGCGTGGCCCGGACAGTCGACATGGGCGTAGTGACGGTTGGCCGTCTCGTACTCCACGTGGGCGGTGTTGATGGTGATGCCGCGCGCCTTCTCCTCGGGCGCGTTGTCGATCTCGTCGTACTTCATCACTGTCGCCCCGCCGGTCTTGGCGAGGATGCTAGTGATGGCCGCGGTCAGGGTCGTCTTGCCGTGGTCCACGTGACCGATCGTCCCGACGTTGCAGTGCGGCTTGTTGCGTTGAAACTTCGCCTTGGCCATGTCGTCTCAAGCTCCAGCCCGAAAGGGCTCTCCTCTAGGTTCACGAATAGGGGGGATCAAGCGTACTTCTTGACCACTTCGTCGGCCACCGCCTGAGGCACCGCCTCGTAGTGGTCGTAGTCCATATGGAACTGCGCCCGACCCTGGCTCATCGAGCGCAGGGTGTTCACATAGCCGAACATGTTGGCCAGGGGAACCATGGCGATCACCACCTGGGCGTTGCCGCGCCGATCCGCGCCCTGGATCATGCCGCGCCTCGAATTGAGATCGCCGATGACATCGCCCACGAAATCCTCGGGCGTGGTCACCTCGACCTTCATGATCGGCTCAAGGAGCTTGGGATGGGCGCGGTCGCGCAGTTCGCGGAAGGCGGCGCGGGCGGCGATCTCGAAGGCGAGCACGCTCGAATCGACGTCGTGCGAATCGCCGTCGACCAGGGTGGCGGTGAAGTCGATCACCGGAAAGCCGGCCAGCAGTCCGTTCTCCTTGGACGCCGCCAGGCCCTTTTCGACGCCAGGCACGTACTCCTTGGGGACGGAGCCGCCGACGACCTTGGATTCGAAGTGATAGCCGCTGCCTGGCTCGCCAGGCTCGAAGACGATCTTCACCCGGGCGAACTGGCCCGAGCCGCCGGTCTGCTTCTTATGCAGGTAGTCGATCTCGGTTCGGCGACCGAGCGTTTCGCGATAGGCGACCTGGGGCTGACCGATGTTGGCCTCGACTCGATAGGTTCGCCTCAGGATGTCGACCTTGATGTCGAGGTGCAATTCGCCCATCCCCTTGAGGATGGTCTGGCCGCTTTCCTGATCGGTTGAGACGCGGAAGGTGGGGTCCTCGGCCGCCAGCTTCTGCAGGGCGACGCCGAGCCGCTCCTGGTCGGCTTTCGACTTCGGCTCGATGGCGATCTCGATCACCGGATCGGGGAAATCCATCTTCTCGAGCACGACCGGAGAGCGCGAGGGATCACAGAGGGTGTCGCCGGTGCGGGTTTCTTTGAGCCCGGCGAGCGCGACGATGTCTCCGGCGTAGGCTTCCTTGATGTCCTCGCGGTTGTTGGAGTGCATGAGAAGCATGCGGCCCACCCGCTCCTTGCGCTCGCGCGAGGAATTGAAGAGCGCCATCCCGCTCTCCAGCTTGCCCGAATAGATCCGGCAGAAGGTGAGCGAGCCGACAAAGGGGTCGTCCATGATCTTGAAGGCCAGCATGGCCATAGGCTCGCTGTCGGAGGCCTCGCGCACCACCGCCTCGCCACTCTTGACCTCGATGCCGGGGGTGGGCGGGATGTCGACCGGAGAGGGAAGATAGGCGACCACCGCGTCGAGCAGCGGCTGCACTCCCTTGTTCTTGAATGCCGAGCCGCACAGCACCGGATAAAAGGCGCCGGTGAGCACCGCCTTGCGGATGCAGCCTTGCAGCACCTCCGCCGCGGGCTCCTCGCCGTTCAGGTAGGATTCCATGGCCTCGTCGTCGAGCTCGACGGCGTTCTCGACCATGAAATGGCGCGCCTCCTCGGCGGCGGCGCGCAGATCGCCGGGAATTTCTTCGTCGTGGTAGTTGGCGCCCAGGCCCTCGCTTTCCCAGATCACCGCCTTCATCCGGACAAGGTCGATGAGGCCCTTGAAGGTCTGCTCGGACCCGATCGGAAGCTGGATCGGGACGGCCTTGACGCCGAGGCGGTCGCGAATGGATTGGATGCACTTTTCGAAGTCGGCCCCGATCTTGTCCATCTTGTTGACGAACACGATGCGCGGCACGTCGTAGCGGTCGGCCTGCCGCCAGACCGTCTCGGTCTGCGGCTCGACCCCCTGGTTGCCATCCAGCACCGCCACGCATCCATCGAGCACGCGAAGCGAGCGTTCGACCTCGATGGTGAAATCGACGTGTCCGGGCGTATCGATGATGTTCAGCCGCTTGCCGGCCCAATAGGCGGTGGTCGCAGCCGAGGTGATGGTGATCCCCCGCTCCTGCTCCTGCTCCATCCAGTCCATGGTGGCCGCGCCATCATGGACCTCGCCGATCTTATGGCTCTTGCCGGTGTAGTAGAGGATCCGCTCGGTGGTCGTGGTCTTTCCGGCATCGATGTGGGCCATGATGCCGAAGTTGCGGTAGTCCTCGATCCTGTGCTGCCTGGGCATGGTCGGGCTCGATGGTTTCGTTCGTTGTTCCAGCCTCGACGAGAAGCGCGGGCGGTCTATAGCAAACCGCCCGGGTCCGAAAGGGAGGCGAGAGGGTGGGAGTTCAGTGGGCGGCTATATGGGCGCCTACCAGCGGTAATGCGAGAAGGCCCGGTTGGCCTCCGCCATCTTGTGGGTGTCTTCGCGCTTCTTGACCGCGGCGCCGCGATTGTTCGAGGCGTCCAGGAGCTCGCCGGCCAGCTTCTCGGTCATGTTGTTCTCGCCACGGTTGCGCGCCGCGCTCACCAGCCAGCGGATAGCCAGGGCCTGGCGGCGCTCTACCCTCACCTCGACCGGCACCTGGTAGGTCGCCCCGCCGACCCGTCGCGAGCGAACCTCCACCGATGGGGCGACGTTGTCCAGCGCCGAGTGGAAGGTCTCCAGCGGGCCAAGGTCGCGCCGCTTGGTCTCGATGATGTCGAAGGCCCCGTAGATGATGTTTTCGGCCACCGCCTTCTTGCCCTCGTACATGACGTAATTCATGAACTTGGTGAGGACGGCATCACCGAACTTGGGATCGGGCAGGACGGAGCGTTTTTCGGCCCGGCGGCGGCGCGACATCAGAGACTTTCCTCAGCTGGGCTATTCATCGTCACTTCGGGTCACTTCGGCCGCTTGGCGCCGTAGAGCGAACGCCGCTGCCTGCGGTCCTTGACGCCCTGGGTGTCGAGGACGCCGCGGAGAATATGATAGCGCACCCCCGGCAAGTCCTTCACCCGCCCGCCTCGGATCAGGACCACCGAGTGTTCCTGGAGGTTGTGGCCCTCGCCGGGAATGTAGCAGAGCGCCTCGATGCCGGAGGTCAGGCGCACCTTGGCGACCTTGCGGAGCGCCGAATTGGGTTTCTTGGGGGTCACCGTATAGACCCGGGTGCAGACGCCCCGGCGCTGGGGCGAGCCCTCCAGGGCCGGCACCTTGTTTCGCGTCACCCGGCTGGTGCGCGGTTTACGGATCAGTTGGTTGACCGTCGGCATGCCTTGAGCTCGTCTCGAAATCTGGATCGGCGCGTTCGGCGGATCGAGGGCCTCTCGACGAATACGAAACGGCGCCGATCCGCTTTTTGCGGCATCGGCGCTGCCAGGACGCCCAACCGAAGCCGGGGAGTCCGCTTCATCGGGGGCCGCTCCACCACTGCGAAGCTGGCCGTTCGAAAAGAGCGCGGGTGATACGCGCCGGCTTTCCTCTCGTCAATCTTGCGCCTTGCCGCGGCCTCCGAGGCGCCGGGCTCTCCCGGCCCTGGCTCAGCGCCCGACGTTGACATCCCCAGAACCGAAGATGCTGCGGCTCACCCGGCCGGTCGCCTTGGCGACGGTCACATCACCGGAGCCGGCGATTGACGCTTCCAGATTGTCGACGATGCCGCCGAAGACGACGTCTCCGGATCCCGCGATCCTCGCCGTCATCTCGTTCACCGAGCCCGAACGCGCCTTGACGTCGCCGGAGCCGGCGATGCGGATGTTGAGCGGACCGAAGACTGCGCCGGCGGTGACGTCGCCCGAACCGGTGGAGACGGCGGTGAGACCCGAACGGATCGTCTGAACGGCGATGTCGCCCGATCCGGCCACACTGATATCTGCCGACCCGGCCGATCCGGTGCGCGCGTCTCCCGAACCAGCCTCGGCGATCCGCATCAATCCCTTGACATTGGCGATGGTCCAGTCGCCGCAGCCGCGATTGGAGAAGTCCAGGCTGTCGCTGCGCCCGATCGAGCCGAAGACCGCCTCGCCGGCCGAAATGTGCACGTCCATCGGCGTGTGAATGACGATCTCTGGCATGTCGCGATAATGGACATCGCCCCTTCCCCACACCCCGACGCTCGGCTCACTCATCAGGCTCGAGTGGCAAACATGGGGACGGTGGCCAATATCGCCGTCGATGATGATCGCGCCGCCTTGTTGGCGGATCCGGATGGGAAAACGTGGGTTCGTCTTGACGAGGACGGCCTCGACGTCCGCCCGCGCTTCGGGAACCACCACCACCCGCGCCACAGCGTTGCGAATTTTCACGCTCGGTTGGGCCAGGGCGCCGCCCGCGGCCGAGGCGACGAGCACGGAAACCAAGCCGAAACTCACACCTTTGCACATCGCCGCCGCTCCCGTCGCTGACGCCTCGGAACTTCGCGAAGCCAAGCTAGCGGACCTCGCGGCGCGCCGCAGCTTAATTCGCCGTCACCTCCAAGGATGGGACGAGGTTGCGGCGTTGCGCTCATCGTGTCGAGAATTTGACGTTCGTTTCCGGGCGGGGGAGGACTCCGTGACGAACGTCAAATTCGCCGCCGACACGAGAATCATTAGATTGCTAGCATCCTTCTCAATTCCGACGTTCGTCGTGCGTTCGCCCCAGGCGGTTCGAACGTCGGAATCGGGATGCTAGCGCGGCTTGGCCATTCTTGTCGCCTCGCCCGAACGGTGGAGCGGGTAGCGGGAATCGAACCCGCATATTCAGCTTGGAAGGCTGCTGCACTGCCATTGTGCTATACCCGCGGATCGTCCGTTCGAACTCCGATGGCCCTCTCGCCGCGTGGTGGGGGAAGCAGGACTCGAACCTGCGAAGGCGTACGCCAGCGGATTTACAGTCCGCCCCCTTTGCCGCTCGGGACATTCCCCCAGGCGCGCGAGTGGGTGAATTTCCGGAACGCCGCGAGATGGCCTCTCGCCGCCCGCGGGGTTCGGAAGCTATGGCGCGCGCGCTTACCAGAGTCGCCGGCTTTCCTGGTCTTTGGGCGGGGCGGGCGGCCTCCGACGGCCCGAAATTCGGAGGCGGTCTTATAGTGGCCTCCAAAAGACGACGCAACGCGCCGCGGGCCGGGGCCACGAAGGCGGGCCAAAGGCGGAGAGCGGACGACGGCGCCGCCTGGATCTGGGGCTGGCGAAGCGTCCTGGCCGCCCTCTCGGCGCCTGAGCGCGAAGGGCCTTGCCGCCTCCTCGCCAGCGACGAGCGGGCCGGGCGTTTGGCCGAGCTTGGCTTCGGAGCGTTCGAGCGCGTGGACACCGCCGACCTCACCCGCCTCCTGCCGCCCGGCGCGGCCCACCAGGGGGTGGCGCTCCGGCTCCGACCGCCGGCCCCAACGCCCCTGGAGGCGCTCGCCTCTCCGGCTCGCGGCGTTCTGCTGATGCTCGATCAGATCACAGACCCTGGCAATGTCGGGGCGATCTTCCGATCTGCCTGGACGCTCGGCGCACGCGGCGTCATTCTTCAGGAACGCCACGCGCCGCCGCTGGCGGGAGGGCTCGCCAAGGCAGCCGCCGGAGCGGTGGAGAGGATCGCCCACGCCAGGGTGGTGAACCTCGCCCGCGCGATCGAGCGCCTGGCTCGCCTGGGCTGGCGCTCCATCGGCCTGGAGGCGAGCGCGGCGAGCAGCCTCGCCGAGGCGTTCGACAGCGGTCCGACCATCCTCGTCCTCGGCTCCGAAGGAGAGGGGTTGAGACGCCTGGTGGCGGAGCGGTGCGATGTGCTTGCCCGCATCCCCATGTCGCCAGGCGCCGAGAGTCTCAACGTAGCGGCCGCCGCCGCCATCGCCCTTTACGAGGCGACGCGATCGATGGGTCGCGCAGCGTGATCCCGCCCCTGTCGCATTGGGCGGGGCCGGCCGCGGCCTTCGTCCAGGTGGTGATCATCGATCTCACCATGGCCGGCGATAACGCAGTTGCGGTCGGGCTCACCGCCGCCCGCCTTCCGCCGAAGCAGCGCCATCGGGCGATGGTCCTTGGCCTCGCCGCAGCGGTGGCGATGCTGATCGGCTTCGCCCTCGTCGCCGTCCAGCTCCTCAAGATCCTGGGCCTTCTCCTGGCCGGCGGGCTTCTGCTCCTGTGGGTCTGCTGGCGGATGTGGCGCGAGCTGCGCGCCCACGACCTGGCGCGAGGCGGGAGGGCCGAGGCTCAAAGCGCGGCGGTCAAGCCCAAGAGCACCAAACAGGCGCTTCTCGAGATCCTGGCCGCCGATCTTTCGATGTCCCTCGACAATGTCCTGGGCGTCGCCGGCGCGGCGCGCGACCACCCGGTCGTCCTGGTCGTCGGGCTCCTGCTCTCGATCACCCTGACCGGCCTCGCCGCCTCGCAGATCGCACGGCTGTTCCACAAGGCCCCGTGGATCGGCTACGTCGGTCTGGCCATCGTGCTCTATGTGGCCGGCGACATGATCTGGCACGGCTCTCTGGAGGTGGCGCGCCACGCCTGAGCGCGACGAAGGACTCCTCCGGGGCCGAAAGGCGCGGCGAGCCTCGTCGCTTCACTCGCCGGCCCGGGAGTGATCGGCGGCGCCCGTGCGGTCTGGGATCTAGATCGCGGCTGCGGCCTCTTCCTCGGCGCCGAAGCGTTCCTTCCAACGGGCGATGTCGTCCGCCTCGATCTTGCGAAAGAGGACCTCCGGGGCGGCGATCCGGCGGCCGGGCTCCAGGCGCGCCAGCTCACGCTCGACGTCGCCGCTCGGCCAGGTTGCCGGCCAGGGCTCTCCGAGCGCCTCGGCGATCCTCTCGCAGGCGAACGGGATGACCGGCGCGGAGACCCTCGCGAAGAGGCCGGCGAGATTGATGGCGGTTCGCACCACGACGGCGGCGCGGACCGGATCGGATTTGATCGCGGTCCACGGCGCGGCCTCCTGGAGGTATTCGTTGCCCTGAGCCCAGAGGGCGCGCAGCGCCTGGGCGGTCTTGCGGATCTCGATCGCCTCGAATTGAGCGGTGATCTCCGCGAGCCGCTCGGAAATTGCGCCGTAGAGCTTTTCTTCGAGCGCGCCCCCCTTGCCGCCGGCCGGAACACGCCCCTCGAAGCGCGCTTCGCAGAAGCGACAGACGCGGTTGACGAAATTGCCCAGCACGTCGGCGAGGTCGCGGTTCACCGCCGAGACGAGCGCCTCGAAGGTGAAGCTCGAATCGGAATTCTCCGGCGAATGGGCGGTGAGGAGCCAGCGCCAACAGTCGGGTGGCAGTATCTCCAGGGCCGCGTCCTGGAAGATCCCCCGCCGCCGGGAAGTGGAGAACGGGCCGCCATACCAGTTGAGCCAGTTGAACGCCTTGAGGACATCGACGGTCTTCCAGGGCTCGCCCGATCCCAGGAGCGTCGCCGGAAAACTCACCGTGTGGAAGGCGACGTTGTCCTTACCCATGAACTGGACATAGCGGGTCTCCTTAGCCCCCGCGTCGGTGCGCCACCAGCACCGCCAGTCGGCCCCTGTCGCATCGGCCCATTCCTGGGTGGCGGCGATGTATTCGATCGGGGCGTCGAACCAGACGTAGAAGACCTTGGTCTCGAAGCCGGGCCTGGGCGCGCCGTGACGGGTCACCGGGACGCCCCAGGCGATGTCCCTGGTGATCCCGCGGTCGATCAATCCCTCGTCCAGGTGCTTATAGGCGATCGAGCGGGCGAAGGGGGGCCACTCGGTCTTTGTCTCCACCCAGGCGCGGATGACGTCCTGGAGCTTGGATTGCAGGAGATAGAGGTGCCGCGTTGTGCGCAGCTCCAGTTCGGTCGAGCCGGAAACCGTGGAATAGGGCTCGATGAGGTCGGTCGGATCGAGCAGGCTCCCACAGTTGTCGCACTGGTCGCCCCTGGCGGGTCGAAAACCGCAGATCGGACAGGTCCCCTCGATGTAACGGTCGGGAAGGAATCGGCCGTCGAGCGGGGAAAAGAGAAGCTCGTCCACCCGCTCCTCGATGAAGCCCCGGTCCTCCAGCACCTCGGCGAAATGCTGGGTGAGACGGGCGTTCTGGGGCGAGGAGGAGCGGCCGAACCAATCCCAGCTCATGCCGAAGGCGCGGCCGATGTCGTGCTGAACTTGGTGCATCCGCTCGCAGTAGGAGAAGACGTCCTCGCCGGCCTCGGCAGCGGCGAGCTCGGCAGGGGTGCCGTGTTCGTCGGTGGCGCAGATGTAAAGCGTCTCGTTCCCCCGGGCGCGCTGGAAGCGAGCGTAGACATCGGCGGGGAGCTGCGATCCGGCGAGCGTCCCCAGATGCTTGACCCCGCTGACGTAGGGCGTCCCGGAGGTGACGAGAATGCGCGCCATCGGCCTCCCTTATGCGGGGGGCGGCGCCTTGTCATGCGTGACGGACGGCCGGATCGAGCCAGGGCGCATCGACTTGAAGGCGGCGCCGGCGGCGGCGATAAGGAGCCCCGGCCGGCTTAGCTCAGCTGGTAGAGCAGCGCTTTTGTAAAGCGAAGGTCGCGGGTTCGAATCCTGCAGCCGGCGCCGGGAGCCAAGAGATCGCCACGCGAGCATCGCGAGCGACGCCGCCGCCCCTGACGATCTGGGCGGTGACCACCGGAGAGGCCGGGATGCGGGCCCAGGCCCTGGGCCTTGCCGGTCGGCTGGGCGGCGCCGTCATCGAGAAGAGGGTGGGGCTCGCGCCTCCCTGGCGCTGGCTTCCTCCAAATCACGTCCCCAACTCCCTGCGCCACCTCAATCCGGCCCTGGACGCGCTCTCGCCGCCCTGGCCGGATCTTCTGGTGAGTTGCGGGCGGCGCGCGGCGCCGCTGGCGGCGGCGGTTCGCCGTAAAAGCGGAGGGCTGAGCCTGGCCGTGCATATCCAGGATCCGCGCATGTCCCCCTCGGCGTTCGACCTCGTCGTCGCCCTCGGCCACGACGATCTCGAGGAGGGCCCGGGCGTGATCAAGACCCTTACCGCTATGCACGCGATCACGCCGGCCGCGCTTTCCCGGGCGAGGCGCGACTGGGCGGAAAGACTCGCCGGCTTGCCGCGGCCGCTCACCGGAGTGGCGATCGGAGGACCGACGCGGCGAAGCCCGTTCGGGCCGCGCCAAGTCGAGCGCCTCACAGCCGGACTGAAGACGCGCCGGGCGACGGGCGAGGGGCTCGCCATCACCCCTTCGAGGCGCACTCCCCCAGCGGCGGCCAAGATGCTCGTGAAAGCCTTCGGCGACGACGATGGCGTCTTCCTGTGGCGCGGCGGAGGCGACAATCCCTATCTCGCCATCCTCGCCCTTTGCGACCGCCTGGTGGTCACCGGCGATTCCGTCTCCATGGTTTCGGAGGCGATCGCCGCAGGTCCTCCGGTGGAGGTTTTCGAGACCGGCGAGGGCCGCCACCAAGCCTTTCTCTCCGCCCTCCTCGAACGCGGCCTCGTCCATCGTTTCGGGCAAAGCGTCGAGGATCCCACGGCTGGGCGCTCCCAGGCCTGCGATTCCACCGCCGAGGCCGCCGCCGCGGTGCTTCGCCTCCTTCAGGCGAGGACCGGCTGATCGGGGAACGAGAGCTGAGAGCGCTCGCGCCAATCATCGGTGACATAGTTCATGATTAGGCTCTTGCGCACGCCTGTGATCGGCCTCTTCTCCAGGCCGTGCCAGGTGTCGTCGCCCGGGGCGAAGGCGATCGCGGTGTTATGCTCAAAGGCCGTGCGGCAGGCCCAGGAGCCGGGCGAGCGATAGAGATCCGTCCCCAGCCCTTCCTGTCCGTCATCGGCCAGATAGATAAGGAGCGTGAAGGTCTTGACGCCAAGATCGGTGTGCGGCTGCAGCCAAAATCCGTCAACGTCCTGAGCGTACTCGAGCCTGACGTAGCTTCCCGTCTGCCTGGCGCCGGTCAGACGCTCCACCGCCGCGGCGACCTCGTCCGACTGGAAGGCGCAGGCGACAGCCGCGCAGACCGGCAAGCGTGCGCAGGCCGCCTTATCGAAGTAGCGCCGCGTGTCGTTGTGAAGCTCCCGTTTTCCCGAGAGTCCGTCCGTTCCGGCGGGCGCGAAGGGGAGCGTGCGAAGTTCCCGGGCGAGTTGGTCAGGAAAGACACGCTCGAGCAGGAAGTGGACGAAGGGCTCTTCGCGCCTCCGGGCGGCGGCGAGCGCGCCAACAAGAGCGTCGGCGGCGGCGTGGGCGAACGCGGCGCTCACCCCCGGCATTTCCGCCGCCTCGTCTTGGCCTGACGATCCCATCCTGAGGATCTACAGCGCGGCAGGCCGACGAGCCGCCCAGGGCCGCGCGGTCTCGAGCTGGCCAGCGAGGCGGAAGAGGAGCGCCTCTCCAGCCTGCGGCCCGGCGAACTGCAGGCCGATGGGCAGCCCCTCCTTGCTCCACGCCAGTGGGACGCTCATCGCCGGCTGGCCGGTCATGTTGAAAGGCTGAGTGTTGGGCATGAACGAAAAAAGTCGATCTCGAAAACCGGCCATGTCCGGCGGCGATCCGCGGAGCGCGCCGACCTCAATCGCCGGCTTGCCCAGAGTCGAGGTGAGGAGCACGTCGTAACTCTTGAAAAAGGCGGCCATTTCACGGCCGAATGCATGGGCCGCCTGGAGCGAGCGGATGTAGGCGGCGGCTGGAATCTCCGCGCCTGTCTGGGCGAGATCCCAACTGGGGTCCTCGACCTCGCCTGGCCCGACCCTCTTGCCGCGCCGGTCGCCCTCGATGGCCAGGGTCGCGGCTGTGTTGGCCGCAACCACCAGACCGGCGGCCTCACGAAGCGCCCGGTAGTCGCCGGGCGGGCGCTTCTCATCGAGGTGGTGTCCCAGGCTCTCGAGGAGCCGCGCGGTGTCGCGCACCGCCTCGGAGCATTGGGGCTCGATTGTTTCGCCGGCGAGCCCCTCGGTCCAAAAGGCGATGCGGAGCCGACCCGGATCGCGCCCGACTTCCTCCTTGAAGGCGCGCGCGGGCGGATCGAGCCAGTAAGGATCGCCGGGTTGGGGGGCGGCGACCAGGTCAAGGAGCGCGGCGCTGTCGCGCACCGAGCGGGTCACCGCGTGGGGGCAGGAAAACCCGCCCCACCCCTCGTCGCCCGGGGCCTGGGAGACTCTGCCCCGCGAGGGCTTGAGCCCGAAGAGGCCGCAGCACGAAGCGGGGATGCGGATCGAGCCTCCCCCATCGGTGGCGTGAGCGGCCGGAACTATCCGGGCGGCCGTCGCCGCGGCCGCCCCGCCCGATGAGCCGCCGGGGGTGCGGGAGAGGTCCCAGGGATTGCGCGCCGGACCGAACCGCTCCGACTCGGTCACCGGCTCCAGGCCGAATTCCGGCGTGTTCGTCTTGCCGAAGATGACGAGGCCGCCTTTGCGATAGAGCGCGACAATGGCGCTGTCGGCCGCGGCAGGAGTCTTTCCAAGGAGGCGCGAACCGCCGCTCGTGGGGGCGCCCTGGAGCATGGCCCCAAGATCCTTCAAGAGGAACGGCACGCCGCCCAGCGGACCCGGAGGAGGACCGGCCTTCACCTCCTCGCGGGCGCGATCATAGAGCTTCAGGGTGAGGGCGTTGAGCTTGGGATCGACCGCCTCGGCCCGGGCGATCGCCGCTTCCAGGACCTCGGCCGCGCTCACCTTTTTCTCGGCGATCAACTCGGCGAGGCCGACCGCATCCTGGCTCTCGTATCCGCTTTGGTCCATGGCTCCGCAAGCTCCCGGTCGAGGCCCGAAAAGATGAGCCGACTCGCCATCACCGATAGCCTGTCGATCGAGGAGAGGGAAATCGCCCTCGACTTCATCCGCGCCTCCGGTCCCGGCGGCCAGAAGGTCAACAAGGCGTCGAGCGCAGTCCAGCTTCGCTTCGACATCCGCGCCTCGCCCTCTTTGCCCGAGCCGGTTAAGGCGCGGGCCGAGCGCCTGGCCGGCGCCCGCCTCACCTCCGATGGGGTGATCGTCATCACCGCCCGGCGATTCCGCAGCCAGGAGCGCAACCGCGCCGACGCGCTGGCGAGACTCGCCGGCCTCCTCGCCCGCGCCGAGCGGCCGCCTGTTCAGCGCCGCGCGACGCGCCCTCCCCTCGCTGCGCGCCGTGAGCGTCTCGCCGCCAAAGCCCGACGTTCGGCCGCCAAGGTCCTGCGCGCGCGCCCCTTAGCGGAGGAGTGAGCCGGATCGGCGGGGCGCTGCTTTGACGCGGAGCGTCGATTTGGCTTTAGAGGATGTCCTTTCGAGACAAGGGAGTCATGCTTGATGCCGACGCGGTCGACGCTCCTCGTCCTCCTGAGCCTTGGGTTCATCGCCGCGGGCTGCTCGCGTTCGGGCGAAAACGCCAACGAGATCGCCGCGCCCGCGCCGGTGGCTGCGCCCGCTCCCCTCACCGCCGCCCAGACCAAGGCTCTCGTTGACGAGCTTCCACCGGCTTTTCGCAACGCCGATCTCGCCAACGGCGAGGCGAAATTCGTCATCTGCCGCGCCTGCCACACCCCGATCCAGGGGGCGGGCAACATGACCGGACCCAATCTTTGGGGGATCTTCGGGCGAAAGGCCGGGACGGAGCCGGGCTTTTCCTATTCCGATAGCCTCAAGAAGTCCGGCATCGTGTGGAACGCCGAACTGATCGACAAATGGATCACCAACCCCAAGGCCATGATCCCCGACACCAAGATGACCTATATCGGGATGAGCGATCCCACCGACCGGCGCGACCTCGTGGCCTACCTCAAGACCGTGACCAGCCCGCCGCCACCCGCCGCTCCTGAAGCGCCCCCTTCCGCCGCCGGCACTTCCAGCTGAGCGTCTCGCTCAGTGTGCGTCCGGCCGCCACTCCGGCCGGCCCGAGCGCCAAAAGCAGAAGGCGATCCAGTCGGAGGTGAGCAGGTCGCCCTGTGCGCGGGTTTGGCCGATGCCGTGGCCCGCCTGGGTGTCGACTCGCAGCAGCACTGGATTGGGAGACCCCGAAGCCATCAGGGCGGCGGCGAACTTCGCCGGCGACCATGGGGCGACGCGCGGATCGTTGAGGCCGGTGGAGATCAACACCGCCGGATAATCGACTCCGGGCTTCACGTGCTGGATCGAGTCGTCCGCATAGAGGTCCTCGAAGCCCTGCTTGGTCGTCACCGAGCCGAATTCGGGAATGTTGTCCGGACCGTTGGGCGAGAACTCCATGCGAAGGCTATTGGCGGCCGGGACGATGTCGATCGCCCCGGCGAAGAGGTCGGGCCGCTCGGTCATGGCGCGCCCGACGGTGATGCCCCCCGCCGAGCCACCGAGAATGAAGAGCTCGGCCTTGGTGGTGACACCCCGGGCGATCAGGTCTTCGCCGCAGGAGATGAGGTCCTGCCAGGTGTTGTGCTTGTTGGGGCCTTTGCCGTCCATATACCAAGCATGGCCGAGCTCGCCTCCGCCGCGCACATGGCAGATCGCGTAGTTGATCCCCTCTCGGAACATGGCGGCCCGGCGCGTGGAGAAGTCGGCGAGATTGGAGATGCCGTAGGAGCCATAGGCCTCGATCACCGTCGTGCGAGGACCCGGCGCGGCGCCCTTCTTCTCGATCAGGGTCTCGGGGATCATCACCCCGTCGTGGCCCCTCGCCTCCAGATCGCGGACCTCGAAGCGATCGGGGACGATGGACCCGGCGACGCCCAGGTGGAGATTGGTGAAGCGGCGATCGGCGGGGTTGTAGCGATACTCCTGCGGTGGGTTCACCCAGTTCTGGAGGGAGATGTCGATCCCCGCCACCCTGGGATCGGTGAACGCCGCGGTGATGTGACCCTTGGCCGGAAGGGGAACCTCTTCGATCCGGCGCGAGCCGGCGGGGATGCGAAGAAGCCGCGAGTATGACCCCTCGAGGACCTGGACGTAGAGCGCGTCCTTCGCCGCGTTGACGTGCTCGATCACTCGGCCCGGTTGCGCCGGAACCAGGGTGATCGCGGCCGAGAGCGGCTGGCCCATCTTCAGCTCCAGCACCTTGTAGGTGGGCGCGTCCTTGTGGCTGAGCAGGAAAACCTCGTCCCCGCGAGAGTCGAGCCCGGTGACGTCATCGTCGCGGTCGATGAAGGGTTTCCAGTCGGCCCTGGGATCGGCCGCTTCGGCCACTGGCGCGGTCCACGCCTTGATCTCCCGCTGCACGCCATTGATCGAAAGGAGGATAGCCAAAGGCGTTCCCGGATTGATTGCGATGGCGGGAAATTCCTCGTGCCCGATCGCCGGCCCATGGCCGGTCGTCGCGCCCCACAAGGAGATCGGCGCGGACGTGAGGTCCCAGGCGTAAATAGCCGAATCCTTGTACTTATCGGTTCCCGGCATGCCTGGCTTCAACTCCTGGAGGCGGTTGAAGAAGAGATCGCGAGAATCGTCGGTCCACGCCTGAGCGCCGAATTGAGCGCGGGTGATCGGCCCGGCGATCCTGGCGCCCGTGGCGGCGTCGTAGACCGTCAGGCTGGCCATCTCCGAGCCGCCTTCCGAGACCCCGACGGCCACTTTCGTCCCGTCAGGGGATGGAAGGAAGTAATTGACGGCATAGGGCTTTCCGCCATTCTCCGCCATCAGGGCGGCGACATCGACGATCTTTCGCGTTCCGCTGCGGTCGCGCACAACCATGTTGAACTGGTCGGCGCCCGGGGGCCGGTCCTGGTAGAATTCGCGGCCGCCGAACGTCGAATACTCGCCGATGAAGCCAAAGCTGCCGGTGAAGGCGGAGACGCGCGCCTGGAGCGGGCCAAGGGGCTTGATGGCGTCCATCACTCTGCGGGTGTGGGCGCCCTCGGCCTTCATCCAATCAATGGTGGCGGGGCCGAGCTTTTCGAAGCAACGCCACTGGTCGGTCACCTGCACCCCCCACAAGGTCTCGGTCACCGGGCACGGGGCGGGCGGCGGCGGCGGCGCGCCCACGCCGATCGGGGCGAGCGGATCGGAGGCCGCCATGGCGCCGGAAGCGGCGAGCGCGAGCCATCCGATGCTCGCGGAGGTGAGAAGCTTTTTCATCGAGACGCCCCAAAACGGAGAGAATTGCCCGGCCCTACGCCGGACGCGACCGAACCTAGCTCTGAACGCGGGTGGGAAAAATTACATTCCCGTAATTTGCGGCCTCAGGCGTCGTAGCCGGGGCTCTCGCGATCGAGTTTGCGCAGGCAGCCGGGCCAGCCGAGCGAGCCGCCGACCCCCATGCTCGATTGCTCCCTCACCACGGCCTGGGCGTCCTGGCGCGCGATGAGCACGCCATCGCGGCCCGCCGAAAGGGCCATCACCTGCTGCTTGCAGGCCCTTTCGAGGTAGAACATGCCGGTCCAGCAGTCGCCGGCGTTGCGGCCCACCGCCAAGGTGCCGTGGTTGCGCAGCAGCATCACCTGCTTGTCGCCCAGATCCTCGACCAGGCGCTCGCGTTCGTCATGGTTGAGAGCGATGCCTTCGTAGTCGTGGTAGGCGAGCTTGGGGCCGATGATCATGGCGTGCTGGGAAAGCGGCAGGAGGCCCTCCTTCTGGGCCGCCACCGCGATCCCCTGGTCGGTGTGCAGGTGCATCACGAACTGGGCGTCTTCGCGCGCGGCATGGACCGCCGAATGGATGGTGAAGCCGGCCGGATTGATGAAGTACGGCGTCTCCTGGAGGACCTTGCCGTCCAAGTCGACCTTCACGAGCGATGAAGCGGTGATCTCCTCGAAGAAGAGCCCGTAGGGATTGATCAGGAAGTGATGCTCGGGCCCAGGGACGCGCGCGGAGATGTGGGTGTAGATCATGTCGTCCCAGCCGAAGAGCGCGACCAGGCGATAGAGCGCGGCGAGATCGACCCGAGCCTGCCACTCCTCGGCCGAAACCTTTCCCTTCATCGAGAGGGTCTGGGATCCGTCAGCCATGGCTTTCTCCTCTTCTCCTTGGGCTCTCCACCGAGAGTCGGCCCGCCGGCGGTCGTCGTCAAGCGGGGTCGGGAGCCGGCCCTAGGGGTGCTGGGCCCACGACCAGCCGGAAATCAACCAGCCAGAGGCGGTTTTCTCGAGCGCTATCGTCCAGATCGAGCCCGCCTCGACGACCGGCTGGCCACGCTGGGCATAGTCGTACGTCACAGGCAGGACGATGTAAGCGCGATCGTCGGCGACGCTGAGCCGCCAAGGCGCACCGGACTGTTTGACCTCGCTGGGCGGACCGATGCCCTGCGTCTGATCATAGGCGCCGAGCGCGTCCCACCAAGTCGTACAGGTGTTTACGCCCCGCCAGACGTACGGCGGAAAATCATCGATCACGACGGCGTCGCGCGCACAAAGAGCGGCCGCCGCCGCGCGATCGCCGGTGTTGAATGCGGCGAGGTACTTCTGAACCACCGCCATGGGGTCTTTTCCGCCGGCCAACGCTGTTCCCGGAAGCATCGCAAACAACGCCAAGGCCAAAGCCGTGGTCTTAATCATTTTTCCCCTCCTGAGATCGCCTCAAGAATCCACCTGAACCACAGGCGCGAGCGATGCGAATCCAATTATTCGGCTGCCGAGAGAGGCGTTTCCCCTTGCGCGGCGCGACTCGGCCCTCTTCGCCCACTCAGCGCCTGCCGCCCGTCCAGGCGACGCGCCACACCGTGCCCGAGCCGTCTTCGCTGACCAGCAGGGAGCCGTCGGCGGCGACGGTCACCCCCACCGGCCGGCCCCAGGCGCTGGAATCCGAAAGGATGAAGCCGGTCATGAAATCCTCCACCATGCCGGTCGGCCGGCCGCCCCGAAACTTGATCGCCACCACCTTGTAGCCGACCCGCTTGCGGCGATTCCACGAGCCATGTTCGGTGACGAAGGCGTCGCCCCGCCATTCCGCCGGGAACTGGGAGGCGTCATAGAAGGCGATGCCGAGCGGGGCGACGTGGGCCTCGAGGAGGACGTCGGGGACGGTGATCTTGCCGGCCAGATCCGGCCGGGGCGGAACGCGATGGTCGACATGATCTCCGATGTAATACCAAGGCCAGCCATAGTAGGCGCCGCGCTGAACATGAGTCGCGTAGTCGGGCGGCGTGTCATCGCCCAGGCCATCGCGTTCGTTCACCACGCACCAGAGTTCGCCGGTCTTGGGCTGGACCGCCATACCTGAGCAGTTGCGAAGGCCGGTCGCCCAGATGCGATCGAAACGCCCGTTCGGCCCGAAGAGCCGCACCGCCGCACGCCCGGCTTCGGCCCCCCACGCCTCGCCCAGCGGGTGGGAGGCGGCCCACTGTGCGACGCCGCCCGGCGGCGCGGCGACCATGTCTTCGGCGATGTTCGATCCTGACCCGACCGCCAGGAAGAGCGCCTTGCCTCCGGGAGCGTCCACGACGTCCCTCGTCCAATGATGGTTGCCGGGAATTCCGGAAAGGACCACCTGAGCAGGCCCGGCGGCCGGCCGCCCCGGCCGATAGGCGAAGCGCACCACCCGGGTCGGCTCCCCGACATAGACCCACTTCGGATCAGGGCCTGCGGGCCAGAACGCGATGCCGTAGGGGCGGTGCAGGCCGGCGGCGAAGACTCGCGGCTTGGCCGGGCCCGCGGCGCCTTCCCCCTTTGCGAAGTAGAGGACCCGCCCTGCCCCGCTCTCGGCGAGGAAGATGTCGCCATCGGGCGCCGTGCGCAGGACCCTCGGCTGATGAAGGCCGGAGGCGAAGAGACTGACGGTGAACCCCGGCGGGACTCGCGGCGGGCGGATCGCGTGGACGATGGCGCCGGGGTTGTCGACCGACTGTTGCGGCTGCGGCGCAGGGACCTCCGAGGGAGGATAGCTGCGCACAACGCCGGGGGCATCGGCTCGCCAGGAGTCGAACGGGCTGGCCGCCCAGGCGGCGGGAGCGATGGCGAGGCCGGCGGCGAAAAGGGCGGGCGTGAGAGTCTTCATGGGCGAGGAACCTTGGCCGGCCGCGCGTGTTCCCTCCGGCGGCCCACGCCGCGCCATCGACACGGGAGGACGCGCGGCGCTATCTCAGGCCATGACCGAGGCGGAGCCAGGCGGCGAATCGAAGGCCCGCGCCCGCGCCCGGCGGCTGAAACCCGCCGATCGCCAGCGCTTGGCGGCGCTTCTTGGGGCGATGCGCGACAAAGGCGGACCCAAGAGCCAGATCGAAAGACTCCTCGCCGAGCTGACCGGCGAGCCCACGACGGGGGAGCGTCGCCTGGTCGTCAAGCTCGAGGCCGCCGGCCGTCTCAAGGCGAGCTTCATCGTCAAGGCGCTCCGGGAAAGGAGGCTAGGGCTCTTCGCAGCGGCGCTGGCGAAACTGGGGCCTTATGAGGAGCGGGCGGTCCGCGCCGCCCTCGCCAGCCCCGACCGCCCCGAGCTCCTCGCTCTGGCCCTGGCCGGAATCGGGATCGACGAGAGCGCCTTTCCAGATCTGCTCGAGAGAGTGCGCGGACTTTCAGGGGGCCGGCCCGGCGGCGGTCGGCGCGGGTCCAAGCGGGCGAGCTACGCCTTCGGGCCCTTCGATGCGGCGACCAAGGCCCTCGCGTTCCGCCTCGCCTCGAACGGCGCCTGAGCCGCGATGGCTCCTCGCCGCGCCTCGCCGCGCCTCTGCTTCGTAGCCAGCGACCGCCCCGAGGCGCAGGCGGCGCGAGCCAAGCTGGCGCGACGCTACGGGCAGACCGAGGAGGGCGAGGCCGACATCCTGGTGGCCCTGGGGGGCGATGGGTTCATGCTCGAGGTGCTTCACGGCCACCTCGCCGCCAAGGCGCCGATCTATGGCATGAACCGGGGCTCGGTCGGATTCCTGATGAATGACTACCGCGAGGATCATCTGATCGAGCGCATCGCCGCGGCGGAGAAGGCCGTCATTCACCCCCTGCGCATGAAAACCCTCGACGCAGCTGGCGAGCGGCACACGGCGCTCGCCATCAATGAAGTCAGTCTTCTTCGTGAGACCCGTCAGACCGCCAAGCTGCGCATCCTCATCGACGGCCGCCCCAGACTCGAGGAGCTGAACTGCGACGGGGCCCTGGTATCGACGCCGGCCGGCTCGACCGCCTACAACCTCTCGGCCTACGGCCCGATCATCCCAATCGACGCCCAGGTCCTGGCGCTCACTCCGATCAGCGCCTTCCGCCCCCGCCGATGGCGCGGCGCCTTGATCTCGCACCGGGCTCAGGTCCGCTTCGAAATCCTGGAGGCCGACAAACGCCCGGTCAGCGCGGTGGCCGACAACGTCGAGGTGCGGAACGTCATCGAGGTGGAGGTGATGGAGGACCGCGGAATAACGTTCTCCGTGCTCTTCGACGCGGGCCGAAGCCTCGAAGAGCGCCTCCTCGCCGAGCAATTCGTCGTCTGATCTGCGCCTCCGCCAACCCGGAGCCGAGGTGAAGACCCCAGAACTCTCATTCATCCTTAAGGCTTTGACGGCATGAAGGAGATTCCGTTGCTGGGAGTCCTCGCCTTGAGTCCGATGGATGCGCCTCGGGGCGCGCCGAACGCCGGAGCGAGATTGAGAATCGGGGGGAATGGGATCGACCCCGAAGCCGTCGCTCGCGCCGAGGCGGCCCTCAAGAGCCTCTCGGCCAACTTCGCCCAATGGCTCGCCGATGAGATCACCAAGCTTGGCCAGGCCAGGGCTCGCATCGACCAGGAGGGTTTCACCCCCGAGACGATGGAGGGTCTCTACATGCGCGCTCACGATCTCAAGGGGCTGGGGACGACGTACGAATATCCCCTCATCACCCGTTTCGCCGGCTCGCTGTGCAAGTTCACCCATGACCCCGCCGCGCGAATGAAGGCGCCGCTCTTCCTCATCGACGAACACATCGCCGCCATCAGGACCGCGGCGCGCGAGGAGATCCGCACCGAGGGCGATCCCCGCGGCCGGGCCGTGGCCGAGGCGCTGGAGGCCAAGGTCGCCGCCCTGCCGGTGTAAAGGCGAAGGCCGCGTCCTCAAGCTCGGGCGAGGCCGAGGGCGGCGCGGATCACTCCGATATGGGTGAGGGCCTGGGGAAAGTTCCCTAACAGGCGTCGGGCGGCCGGATCGTATTCCTCGGCGAAAAGGCCTAGATCATTGGCCAGGCCGAGGAGTCGCTCGAAGAGCGCCTCGGCTTGCGCGCGGCGGCCCCGTAGGGCGAAGACCTCGACCAGCCAGAAGCTGCACGGCAGGAAACAGCCTTCGGCGTGCGCAAATCCCTCGCCAGCGGGCGTCGGCTGATAACGGCGCACCAGGCCTCCGCGTGAGAGGCGGCGGCGGATCGCCTCGACGGTCGAGACAAGGCGCGGATCGTCGGCGGGAAGGAAGCCGACCAGGGGAAGTCGCAGGACCGCGGCGTCGAGCCGAGGCGAACCCGCCGCCTGGACAAAGGCTTGCTGGACCGGGTCGAAACAGACCTGACACGCCTCGGCGTGGATCTCGGCCCTCACCTCGCGCCAGCGCGCCAGCGCCGGCTCAAGGCGCTTGGCGGCCTCGGCGGCCCGGATGGCGGCGTCGAGCCCGGCCCAGGCCAGGACCATCGAGTGGGTGAATCGTTGGGCCGGCCCGCGCACCTCCCAGATGCCCTTGTCGGGCCGGCGCCAGTTGGCGGCGATCCATTCGACGAGGCCGCGGCGCAACCGGCGCTCGGCGCTCGAGGCGGGCTCTCCGGCGGCCTCGGCGGCGTACATCGCCAGAAGGGTCTCGCCGTAGACGTCGAGCTGTTTCTGCAGGGCGGCGGCGTTTCCGAACCGCACCGGCCGCGATCGCTCCCATCCGATGAGCCATTCCGCCTGCCACTCGGGAAGGTTCGCCTCCCCGGAAAGCCGATAGACCGGTTGAAGGGAAGCTGGATCGCCGCTGGCCGCGCGTTTGAGCCAGCCGCGCCAAGCCTGGGCTTCCTTCTTCCAGCCGGCCTCAAGGAGCGCCTCGATGGCGAAGCTCGCATCCCGAAGCCAGCAAAAACGGTAGTCGTAGTTGCGTGTCCCGCCGGCGCGCTCGGGAAGGGAACTGGTGGGCGCGGCGAGGACCGCTCCGCTTGACCGATGAGTGAGGGCCCACAGGGTGAGAGCCGAGCGGACCACCGCCTCGCGCCAGGGGCCGTCGTAGGCGCAGAGGGCTGAAAAGGCTCGCCAGAGCTCCAGGCCAGCCGCAAGCGCCGCTTGCGGGTCGGGCGGATGGGGCGGAGGGCCCGCCGGATCGAACCAGCAGAGGACGAAGCTCGCCGTCTGACCCGCCTCGAGCGTGAAGTCGGCGACGAACTCGCGTCGCTCGATCCGCGCCGCTGGCCCTCCCGAAAGAAAGCAGCCGGAGGGGCCGCACACCGCCGCCGCCCCGTTGCGATGGAGCGACAGGAGCGGGGCGCGCCGGCCATGGTCGAAGGCCAGGCGCAGGCGCGAGGAAAGGGCGATGCGGCCCTCCTCGGCCTCAATGAGGCGCACCAGACAGGGAACCTTCGAGGCGGGGGGCATGAAATCGATGAGGCGCGCGGCGCCGCCTTCGGCCTCGAGGCGCGTCTCCAGCACGAGACTCTCGTCAAGATAGCGGCGCGCAAAGGCGCCGGAAGGGTTCGCGGCGGGGAAGATCCGCCAGCGGCCGTCGGCTTCGTCGCCCAGGAGGGCGGCGAACACCGCCGGCGAGTCGAACCTCGGCCAGCAGAGCCAGTCGATCGAACCGGAGCGCGAGACGAGCGCCGCCGAGCGGCCGTCTCCGATGAGACCGTAGTCTTCGATCTGGGCCATGGCTTTGAAAGGTCGGCCCGCCGCGCCGGTTCCTTGCTCGACGCGGCTCCTCGCTCAGACCCGGGACGGCCTCACTTCAGGAGGTCTCGTATGAGGAGATCGAGATGGGCTTCGAGGCTCTTGGCGCCGCCCGAGGCGAGCGGGCCGGCGAAGTCGGCCCTGCGGGTGGTGAGCTGGCTCACAGCGCCGAAGTAGACATCGACGATCTTCCAGGTCCCGCCGGTCTGATGTAGCCGATAGAGGAGCTGGACCGGCGCGCCGCTCGTCGGAACGATCTCGGCCTTGACGATGCGATCGCCGCCTCTGGCGACGGGGTTGGGATCAACCGGGAACCGCTCGCCCGAATAGCGATCGAAATTCCTCGCGTAGCTCGCCGCGGTCAGGCGGGCGAAGTCGGTCGTCAGCGCGCGCCGGTCGGCCTCGTTCATGGTCGCCCACCCCGGGCCGACGGCGAACCTCGTCATCAGGGGAATGTCGAAAGCGTTCTCGACGATCGGAAGAAAGGCGCGGAAGCGTCCCTCCGGCCCCAGCGCCGGCCCCCGTTTCATCACGCTCAGGACTTGGGCGTTGAACGCTTCCACGCGCGCCGCGGCGGGATCGGAAGCGGCGAAGGCGAAAAGGGGCGCAAAGATGAGGGCAAGCGCCAGAAGGAGGGCGTGGTGGGGTCTGCTCATAACGGGTTCGTTCCTGATGGGGTCCGGTCGCAAGATGAACGCGCGTCGAGCGATCTTGTCGCCTCCTCGTCCTGGGGCGTAAGGCCCGTTTGTGCACGTCAGCGACGAAAAGATCGCTCAGGTCTTCGATCAGGGTTTCACGATCGTCGAGGGTTTTCTCGACCGCGACCTCCTCGAGGCGGCGCGCGAGGCGCTGTGGAGCGTCTATCCCAGGCCGGAGGTCTATTTCGCCGACCCGGCGGCGTTTCCACGTTTCGCGCGCAGTCAGTTCTCGGGCCTGAAATTCTTTCCCTATCCATCCTGGGCCCTCAATCGAATCCCGGTGCATCCCGATCTCGTCGACGCGGCGGAGCGGTTCTGCGGCTCCACGGACATCGAGATCTACAAGATCGAACTCTGGGCCAAGTACGCCGGAGCGGTGAACTACGACCAGCCCCATCATCGTGACTTCGGCAATCATACGCTCGTCGTTCCTCGGTCCGACGGGGCGCGGCCGCAGATGACGACCTTCATCCTGCTTTCCGACGTCACCGAACTGGACGGGCCGACCAAGCTCGTTCCCCTGGGCGCGTCGCGCGATCTGCCGCTCATCCCCAAGGAACTTCCCATGGGCGAGTTCACCGAGCACGAGGTGGCGGCGACCGCCTCGGCCGGCAGCCTCCTCATCTACAAGACCGATGTCCTTCATCGCGGAAGCGACTTCGCCGCCGCGGGCCGTTCGCGGTTCGCGATGCTCGTCGATTTCCAGCAGCGCGGCTGGCGATGGATGGGCAAGATGAGCTGGCCGAACCATGCCGACATGGAGGGCATGCACGAAGCCCTGATGAAGATGAGCCCCCGTGAGCGCGATCTCTTCGGCTGGCCTCCCCCCGGCAGCGATTACTGGAACGCGCAGACCCTCGCCGACGTGGCGGCGCGCTACCCGGGGATCGATCTTGCGCCGTACGGTGGGTGAGATCGGTTCACCCGGCCTTGAAGATGCACAGCTTGTTGCCGTCGAGGTCGCGGAAGTACGCCCCATAGAACGAGTCGCTCCTGGCGCCGGGGGCGCCCTCGTCCGCCCCGCCCAGCGCCAGAGCCTTGGCGTGAGTGCGGTCGACCTCCTCCTTCGACCCGGCGGCGAGCGCGATCATGGTTCCGTTGCCGGCGCTGGCCCGCTTGCCGTCGTAAGGCCGGCAGACGGCGAGCATCGCCTGCGCGTTGGGGCTGGCGTAGAGCTGCATGTTATCGAACGCCATGGAGCGCTTGCCCCCGAGCTCGGCCAGGACCTGGTCGTAGAAGGTGCGGGCCTTCTCGAAATCGTTGCTGCCGAGCGTCGCATAGCCGATCATGGTTTGGCCTCCACTTGAAAAATGGCGTTCGATGAGCTTTGGCCAATGAAGCCTGTTCCAGGCCCGACTGCAAATGAAGACCAGATCGCCTATTGGAACGGCGCGGCCGCCGAAACCTGGGCGGCCCTCCAGGAGCGCCTGGACGCCCAGATCGCGCCGCTCGGCGAGAGGGCCATGTCGGTCCTGGCTCCGGAGCCCGGCGAGGTGATACTCGATCTTGGCTGTGGGTGTGGGGCCACC
>JBOHLG010000013.1:0-79132 GCA_050729515.1 Caulobacteraceae bacterium | reverse complement strand
ACGAACGGCGCGAAGAACGCCCACTCCTCGTCCGACATCAAGCCCCGAACCACAGCCGCTCTCCCAAAGAGCAGCCTTGAATCAGCGATCAGCTGATTTGGGAATCCACTTCGTCAACAGGACCTAGTATCGTGAATTGGACGTTCGTTTCCGCGTGGGGGAGGGCTCAGTGACGAACGTCAAATTCGTCAACGACACTACAATCTTCAGTTGGCTAGCAGCCTTCTCGATTCCGACGTTCGGCTGGCGTTCGCCTCAGGCGGATCGAACGTCGGAATCGGGCTGCTGGCGCCCTTGATCCGCTTGCAAGCGGCCAGAATCGCGCTCTACTCGCCGAGCTTTTCAAGTCCCTGAGTCTCACCGCCTCGGAAGCCGGTCATGCGCCCCTTCATCCTCGCCTTCTCCGCCATTCTCGCCGCCCTTGCGCTCTCGGCCTGCCAGAAGGCCGCCCAGGGCGCGACCAGCGGGGACATGTCCATGGGATCGCCCAACGCCAAGGTGACGATGATCGAATATGCATCCGTCGCCTGCCCCCACTGCGCGGAGTGGAACGACACGGTTTTTCCTGCCTTCAAGGCCAAGTACATCGACACCGGCAAGGTGCGCTATGTGGTGCGCGAGGCGCTCACCGGCGACCCGGCGGTGGCTGCGGCCGGTTTCCTCACCGCCCACTGCGCCGGTAAGGGCAAGTACTTCCAGGTGGTGGACGCCATCTACCACGCCCAGCCTGAGATGGAGCGCACCGGCGATCCTCACGCCGTCCTCCTCGACATCGCGCGCTCGGCGGGGCTCACCGACGCCCAGTTCCAGGCCTGCATCACCAACGAGGCGGCGCTCAACGCCCTGCAGTCGCGCTGGAACCGCTATGTGACGGTGGACAAGATCACCGGCACGCCGACCTATGTCATCAATGGCAAGGTCTACGCCAATGGAGCCATGAGCATGCCCCAACTCGACGCCGCCGTCGCTCAGGCCGAGACCGGCGGGAAACCCGTTTCGTGAGGCGACTTGGGCCTACGCGGATCGGGGGGGCGCTGGCGGCGGCCGTCCTCCTCGCCGCGGGCCTCATGGGCGCGGTCTCGCCGCGCGCCCTCGCCCGGCCGGAGAGTGGAGACATGACGCTTGGCCGCGCCCGCGCCCCGGTGACGGTGATCGAGTACGCCTCGGCCGGCTGTCCCCATTGCGCGGCCTGGGCGACGAACGTCTTTCCCGAATTCGAAAAACGCTACATCTCGACTGGTAGGGTCCGTTTTGTCCTACGCGAGGAGATCACCGGCAGCGCGCCTTTGGCGACGGCCGGATTCCTCACCGCCCGCTGCGCAGGCCCGGGCAAGTACTTCCAGGTCCTGGACGAGATCTTCGCCGCCCAACCCAAGATCTTCCAGGCGGGAAACGCCTACGACCCGCTGCTCGCCATCGCCAAGGGCGCCGGTCTCTCCGAGAGCGCCTTCATGGCCTGCCTGAAGGATAACGCCGCTTTCCAGGCGCTCCTGGCCCGCTCCAACCGCCACGTGAAGGACGACGGAATCGAATCCACTCCCACTTTCGTGATCGGCGATCAGAAGCTGGTGGGCGACCAGACTCTGGCCGAACTCGGCGAGGCGATCGCCCGCGCCCGGCGCCGCTAGGCGACGGCGGGAGGCTAGAGCAGCCGTGCATTTCGCTAAGCTCCGCCTTTCCGGGTTCAAGTCCTTCGTCGAACCGGCGGAATTCCGCATCGAGCCGGGCCTCACCGGCGTCGTGGGACCCAACGGCTGTGGGAAGTCGAACCTTCTGGAGGCCTTGCGCTGGGTGATGGGCGCGGCCTCGGCCAAGGCCATGCGCGGCGAGGGGATGGATGATGTGATCTTCTCCGGCGCGGGCGCCCGACCGCCCCGGTCCCACGCCGAAGTCGCCCTCACCATCGAAAATGAGGCGCTCGATGCGCCTGGCGCCTACTCCGCTTCGCCGATCATCGAGGTGGTGCGCAAGATTCGCCGCGGCGACGGCTCCGTCTACCACGTCAATGGCGCTGAGGCCCGCGCCCGGGACGTCCAGCTCCTCTTCGCCGACGCCTCGACCGGGGCCAATTCACCAGCCTTGGTGCGGCAGGGGCAGGTCTCCGAGCTCATCGCGGCCAAGCCGGCGAACCGCAGGCGCGTGCTCGAAGAGGCGGCCGGGGTTTCGGGCCTGCATGGCCGGCGCCACGAAGCCGAGCTGAAACTGAGAGCTGCGGAGGCCAATCTCGAGCGGCTGGACGATCTCGCTCGTGAGCTCGACGCCGCGCTCATCAAGCTTCGCCGCGAGGAGAGGGCGGCGGCCCGCTATCGGCAGATCGCGGCCGACATTCGGAGTCTCAAAGCCCAGGCCCTCCTCGCCGGATATTCGCGGGCTCTGGCCGAGAGAGACGAGATCGAAGGCGGTCGCCGGGATGCGGCCGTCAAGAGCCAGGAGGCGGCGCTCCAGTCGCAGGCGGCGCAAAGGCGCGCGGGCGAGGCGGCGGCCCGGATCGCGCCCTTGCGCGAGGCCGAGACGGCCGCGGCCGCGATCGCCCACGCCCTGGCCATCGAGACCGATCGTGTGGAGCGAGATCTCGCCCGATCGGCCGAAGACGCCCGCAGACTCGCCGCGGACATCGAGCGCATCGGGACAGACGAAGCGCGCGAGGCGGCGATCGCCGCCGATGCGGCCCAGGCGATCGAGCGGTTCGAGGCCGAGAAGGTGGAGGCGGAGACCAAGCTCGCCGAAGGCGAGAACGGGCTTGCCGCGCTCGAGCAAGTCGCGGCGGAGACCGCCGAGAGGAGGGCCAGGGCCGAGGCGGCCCTCGAAGCATTGGCGGCGACGGCGGCGGCCGATGAGGCGATGGCGAAGGCGAGGGACGCCAGCGCCGCGGAGACGGAGGCGCGCCTCGAAAGATCCAGGGCCGCGCTCGCCGAGGCGGCTGCGGCTTTGGCCGGAATGGGCGAGGGTGATGAGGAAGCCGCGGACTTCGTCATGGCTCTGGAGGCGGCGAGAGCCCGAGTCTCCGAGTTGCAAGGGCGTGCCTCGGCCGCCCGGCAGGCGCGCCAGGAAGCGGCGGCTCGCGAGGCCGTGGCGCGCGAGCGGCTGATCGCCGCCGAAGATGTCCAGGCCCGGCTCCTGTCCGAGGCGCGGGGCTTGGCCCAGATCGCCCGTCCATCGACTCGTGAGTCGTTTCCGGCGGTTCTGGAACGGCTCGAGGTCGCCGGCGGCCTGGAGGCGGCGCTCGCCGCGGCGCTCGGAGATGGCCTGGAGGCGGCTTTGGACGCCAGGGCGGCGGCCCACTGGGCGGGCGCTACTCTTCCTGCACCGTCCTGGCCGGCCGGCGCTGAGCCGCTCGCCAACCAGGTCGATGCACCGGGTGAACTCGCCGCCGCTCTCGCCTTCATCGCCCTGGCGCCCCGCGCCGAAGGCGGGAGATTGCGCAAAGCTTTGGGTCCCGGCTGCAGCCTGGTCTCGCGCGAGGGCGACCTCTGGAGGTGGGACGGCTTCACCGTTCGCGCCGACGCGCGCCGGCCGGCTCAGGCGCGCCTCGAGCAGAAGGCCCGCCTCGCCCAGCTCGAATTGAAGATCGAGGAAGCCGGGCCGGCGACCAAGGCCGCGCGCGCCGAACATGCAGCCGCCGCGGCGGCCCTGGAGGCCGCCGATGAAGCGCTTCAGCTGGAGCAATCGGCGCTCGCCCAGGCGCAGGCCGAAGCGATGGCGGCGGCGGCCGCGGCGGACAGGAAGGAGCTCGAACAAAGGGCTCGGTCGGATGAGAGGCGGCGGCTCGCCCAGTCCGTGCAAAGCCTCGAGGCCGAGTGCGCGGAGCTGGCCTCCAAGCTCCTCGCCGCCAAATCCGAGTCCAGTCCACGCCGCGGCGAGAGCCCGGGCCTCCGGATGGAGGAGGCTCGCGCCGACGCCCAGGCCGCCCGCGCCGCCGCGGCCGAAGCCGAAAGCGCCCTGCGGCTCGAGGCGCGCTCCATCGCTGAGCGCGAGGCGCGAAGTCGTTCGGCGGGGGCCGAGGCGGCGAGATGGCGTGATCGCCTGGAACTGGCCGAACGGCGAAGGGACGCGCTTCTCGAGGCGGCCGCCAAAGCCCGCAAGGACCTCGATGCGGCGCAGGCCGCTCCGATCGCCGCCGAGGAGCGCCGCCAGGGGCTGCTTGATCGCGGCGCCGAGGCGCAGGCGACACTTGTCGAGGCCCGCGATGCGCTGGCCCTGGCCGAGTCCCGTCGCGAGGAGGCGGATCGCCAGGCAAGGACCGCCGAGGCGGCGGCCGGTGAGACGCGTGAGCGGGCCGCGGCGCTGGCAGCGCGCCTGGAAGCCGCCCAGGCAGCGGTGGAGCACGCCCGGCGCGAAATCACCGGGGCCGGCCTCTCTCCGGCCGACCCTGCTCCGGGCGGGAGCGGCCTCGAAGATCCGGCCGCGATCGCCGAGCGACTGGCCGGGCTCGAGGGAGCGCGAGAGGCGATAGGGCCAGTCAATCTCCTCGCTGAGCAAGAGGCCAAGGAGGCGTCGGAGCGTTCCGCCAGGCTCGCTGGTGAGCGGGCCGATCTCGCCGGCGCCATCGCTCGCTTGCGCCGCGGGGTCGCCGAGCTCAATAGCGAGGGGCGCGAGCGCCTCACGGCCGCCTTCGACATCATCGATGGGCACTTCCGCTCGCTTTTCACCGGCCTCTTCGCTGGCGGACGCGCCGAGCTCCGTCTGATCGAATCCGACGATCCTCTGGAAGCGGGACTGGAAATCTTCGCCTGCCCCCCTGGCAAACGCCTGGCGGTGATGAGCCTGATGAGCGGAGGCGAGCAGGCCTTGACCGCGGTGGCCCTGATCTTCGCCGTCTTTCTCGCCAACCCGGCCCCGATCTGCGTGCTCGACGAGGTCGATGCGCCGCTCGACGACGCCAACGTCGAGCGCTTCTGCGATCTGCTTTCGGAGATGGCGCGCCGAGCGCCCACGCGTTTCATGGTGATCACGCACAACGCTCTCACCATGTCGCGGATGGATCGCCTCTTTGGGGTCACCATGCCGGAGGCCGGCGTCTCTCAGCTGGTTTCGGTCGATCTGCGCCAGGCCGAAGCGCTCGCCGCCGAATAGAGGCAACCAAGCTCCCTGTGGGGCCGTTCCGCTTGACCATGAAAAGCCCGGAGAGTCTCTCGGGGGTCGCCGCCCAGATCCAGGCCTGCCGCCGCTGCGATCTGTGGCGGATGGCCACTCGGGGCGTCGCCGGCGAGGGGAGTGCGAGCGCCGCCCTCATGCTGATCGGCGAGCAGCCGGGCGATGCCGAAGACCGGGCCGGCCATCCGTTCGTAGGTCCGGCCGGGAAAGTCCTGGAACGGGCCATCGCCGAGGCCGGCGTGGAACGGGAAGAGATCTGGCTCACCAACGCGGTCAAGCACTTCAAGCATGAGGTTCGCGGCAAGCGCCGGCTGCACAAGCGGCCCGATTCGGGCGAAATCCGCGCCTGCCGCTGGTGGCTCGAGGCCGAGCGGCGCCTCGTCCGGCCCCGGGTGATCCTGGCTCTGGGAGCGAGCGCCGCCCAGTCCGTGTTCGGCCGCAGCGTCCCGGTCGCCAAGTCGCGCCGTCGGCGCTTCGACATGGGAGACGGATCGATCGCTCTTGTCACCTTCCATCCTTCGCGTCTGCTTCGCCTGAGGGGTGAAGACGAGCGGCGCGCCGCCTTCGCCGAACTAGTCGACGACCTCTCTCTCGCCGCGTCACTCGCCGTCGGCTCCGCCCGCCGGCGCAGGGCCTCGCCAGCGCCAGTCGCCATGGAAAAAGGCGCGTAAAATCAAGATTATATACTACAGATTCGCGATCTTGACGCACTGCACAAGCGACGATAGGTTCCGCGCCGGCCAAGCCGCCGCCCCCTCGGGCGCGGACGGGGTCGCCTGGATCGATTTGCATGCCCGAGCCGGAAGACGCGGAAGGGCGCGCTCTCAAGCGCCTGGATGAGCGGCTGGGCGCGTTCGAGGCGAGTCGGGAGGTCGTCCGGCGTCCGAGCGGCCTGGGCGAGGCGGCGAGTGACGTCTATCAACTCATCGCCCAGCTGGTCGGCGGAGTGTTGGGCGGCCTGGGAATCGGCTGGCTCATCGACCGTTTCGCTGGGGTGACGCCCTGGGGGATCATCGGGGGCCTCCTCATCGGTTCGGGGCTATCTATCTTCGCGACGGTCAAGCTGGCCGCGCGGATCAGTGAAAAGGCGGCGCGCCGGCAAGCGGAGGCGTCGCCCGCGGTGAAGGAGCGCGAGGACTAGGCGATGGCGGCGATCCTGCCCATGGAGCAGTTCCTGATCCGCAAGATCGTGCCCTTGCCGCCGATCATGATCCCCGGATACGGGCCGGTGGATCTGTCGATCACCAACGCCGTCCTTTTCATGTTCATTTCGGCAGGCGTGATCGCCGTCTTCCTCGCGCTCGCCGCGAGGCGGCAGGTGGTGCCTGGGCGCATGCAGGCCGCTGCAGAGATGCTCTACGGCATGATCGATGGAACCCTCACCGGCGCCATCATGGGCGAGCGCGGCCGGGCGTACATGCCGTTCGTCTTCACGCTCTTCGTCTTCATCGCGGCGATGAACCTCATCGGCCTGCTGCCGGGCGGCTTCACGGTGACATCGCAACTCGCGGTGACCGCGGCCCTCGCCATCCTGACCATGGTGCTGGTGATCGTCGTCGGCTTCGCTCGCAACGGCCTGCGGTTCTTCAAGCTCTTCGTGCCCTCGGGGATGCCCTTCGCCATCGTCCCGGTCATGGCGTTGATCGAGTTCATCTCCTTCTCGGTTCGCCCGCTCACCCTCTCGATGCGACTGTTCGGCAACATGCTGGGCGGCCACGTCATGACCTACATGTTCGGGGCCTTCGTCGTCGGCATGGCGTTGTGGGGTATCGCCGGAGCAGGGCTGGTGAAGATCGGGCTTTTGGGCTCGGTGGGCTCGTTCCTGGTGATCGTGGCCCTGCTCTTCCTGGAGGTCACCGTGGCCGTGCTCCAGGCCTTTATCTTCGCGGCCCTCGCCTGCATCTACCTCAACGAGGTGGTGAACCTCGACCACGGCCATTAGAGACGGCCATTACGGCCATTAGAGACTGCCAACCCCGACCCTTTCATCTCACAAGGAAAACATCCATGGACGAAGTCGCAGCCAAGTATATCGGCGCGGGCCTGGCGATGACCGGCCTAATTGGCGCCGGCGTGGGCCTGGGCGTTCTCTTCGGAGGCTACCTCCAGGCATCGATCCGCAATCCCTCGGCCGCCGCCGGCGAGCGCGTCTGGATGTTCCTGGGCTTCGCGCTCACCGAGGCCATGGGGATTTTCGCGTTGGTGATCGCCCTCATCATTCTCTTCGTCAAGGTCTAGGGACTCGCACCCGTGGCCCCCTCCGCGCCGCCGCCGAGCGGCGGCATGCCGCAATTCGACGTCTCCAAGTGGCCGGGAGAGATTTTCTGGATCCTGGTCGTATTCGGCGTCCTTTATCTGGTCCTCGCCAGGGTTCTTCTGCCGAGGATCGGGGGGACCATCGAGGCGCGCGAGTCGCACATCTCTGGGGAGGTCGCCGAGGCGCGCGGCCTGCGCGACCAGGCCAGCCGCGAGGCTGAGACCGCGAAGGTCGAAATGGCCGAAGCCAGGGCCCGCGCCCGCAAGCTCGCAGAGGATGCCGCCGCCGAGGCCAAGGCCGTGGCGGCCAGGCGGCGGAGCGCCGAGGACGCCAGGCTCGGCGAAGTGCTCGCCGCCGCCGATGCGCGCATCGCGGTCGCACGCGCCGAAGCGATGAGCCACGTCCGAGCCATTGCTGCCGAGGCTGGGGCGGCGATGGTGCAAAGGCTCACCGGCCGGCCGGCCTCCGAGGCGGAGATCGCTTCGGCCCTCCCTTCGGCCGCGGCGTCCTGACGGAGGCGGTGAATGGCCTTCGTCACCATGGTCCAGGATGGCCACTTCTGGGTCGGCGTTGCGCTCGCCGTCTTCTTCATCATCCTCTGGCGGACCCGCATCTTCGGCGCGATGGGCGATGCCCTGGACGCCGCCGGCGAAAAGGTCCGAGCCCAACTGGACGAGGCGGCCCGCCTTCGCCAGGAGGCCGCTGAGGTCCTCTCCGAAATCAAGCGCCAGAAGGAGCAAACCGAGCGGACGGGGCAAGACATGATCCAAGCCGCCCAGTCCGAGGCGGAGCGTCTCCGCGCCCTCGCCGCCAAGGAACTGGAGGAGGACATCCGTCGGCGCGGCACCCTTGCTGAGCGGAGGATCGCCGCCGCCGAGGCGCGCGCGGCGGCTGACGTGAAGGGCGCCGCCGCGGATCTGGCCGCCGAGCTGGCCCAAGCGGTCCTCTCGGCTCGCCTGGCCGCCGCGAAGACGGATCCTCTGTTCGACGCCGGCCTCGAGGACCTCTCCCGCCGATTCTCCTGAGGGCTCAGCCCGGTTCAGACCGCGTCCAGCGAAGCTTCGGCTTGCGCGCCGCCAGGGTCTCGTCGAGACGGCGCACCGGAGCGTGGAGCGGCGCCAGAGTGAAGCGCGTCTTGTCTCCGGCCCGCGCGGCGGCGGCTAGCTCCAGCACCGCGTCGCAGAATCGATCGAGCTCGGCCCGAGATTCGGTCTCGGTGGGCTCGATCAACATGGCCCCATGCACGATCAAGGGGAAATACATGGTCATGGGGTGGAAACCGAGGTCGATCAAAGCCTTGGCGAAATCCAGAGTGGTCACCCCGCATTCTTCGAGCCAAGCGTCGTCGAAGAGCGCCTCATGCATGCAGGGTCCATCGGGGAACGGCTGACTGAGCGCGCCCTTGAGCCGGGCGCGGACATAGTTTGCGTTGAGCACGGCGTCCTCGGCGACTTGCCGCAGGCCATCGGCGCCGTGGCTCATCATGTAGGCGAGGGCCCGCACGAACATGCCCATCTGGCCGTGAAAGGCGCACATTCGCCCAAGGCTTCGTTCGGCTTCGCCGCTTGCGGACTCAACGAGGGAAAGACCGCTTTTGTCGTGGACCAGCCAGGGCAGCGGCGCGTAGGGCGCCAAAGCGGCGCTGAGGGCCACAGGTCCCGCTCCGGGTCCGCCGCCGCCATGGGGGGTCGAGAAGGTCTTGTGCAGGTTGATGTGCATCGCATCGACGCCCAGGTCGCCCGGTCTCACCCTTCCGACGATCGCGTTGAAATTGGCGCCATCGCAATAGAAGAAGGCGCCGGCCTTATGGACGAGACGGGCGATCTCCGCGGCTTGGCGCTCAAAGAGGCCGCATGTGTTGGGATTGGTCACCATCACCGCCGCCACGTCGGAATGGAGCTTGGCGGCGAGGTCGGTAAGGTCGACTCGGCCATCGGCGGTGGGGGCGATCTCGGCCACCTGATAGCCGGCCAGGGCGGCGGTGGCCGGATTGGTGCCGTGAGCCGACGTGGGGGCGAGGACTGTGCGGCGACCATCGCCTCGGGCCTCGAGCGCGGCGCGAATGGCGAGAAGTCCGCAGAGTTCTCCCTGCGCGCCCGCCTTGGGAGGCAACGCCACCGCCGGCATTCCGGTGAGGGCTTTGAGCCAGCCCGCAAGGGCGTCCATGACGTGGAGCGCGCCCTGGACGGTGGAAATCGGCTGCAAGGGATGGAGATCGGCGAAACCGGGCAGCCGGGCGAGTTTCTCGTTCAACCGTGGGTTGTGCTTCATGGTGCACGAACCCAGAGGATAAAGGGCGAGGTCGATGGCCTGGTTGCGCTGCGAGAGCCGCACGTAATGGCGCAGGGTCTCCGGTTCGGAAAGGCCCGGGAGGTCGACCGGGTCTCCACGAACAAGGCCGTCCAGATCATCGATCTTAAGGCCATCCGGGTCACCCTCGAAGTCCACCCCGGTCTTGGACCAGCCGCCCCGCTCGAAAATGAGGGCCTCCTCCTCCAGGAGGCCGCGGCCGGGCCGCTCGAGGACCTGATGCGGCTGCGTCGGCGGCTCCGGACGGGTAGGCTTTTGCGCGTTCATTGCGCGTGGCCCGAGGCGACGGCGGCGCCCAGGGCCGCGCACAGCGCGGCGATATCTTCGTCGCTGGTCATTTCCGTGGCGCAGAGGAGGAGGACCCGTTCCAGCCCGGCCACAGGATCGAGCCGCGAAAAGGGAACGCCGGCCAGAATTTCTGATCTCGCCAGACGATCGACCGCCTGGGCGGCGTCGCCCGGCAGCCGCACGGCGAACTCGTTGAAGAAACGGGGCGTGAGGATCTCCACCCCGCCGATGGCGCTGAGAGATCGAGCGAGATCCCGCGCCCTGGCGTGATTAACTTTGGCCAGACGTCGCAACCCCACGCCGCCGAGAAGGGTCATGTGAATGCTGAAGGCCAGAGCGCAAAGGCCGGAGTTGGTGCAGATGTTGGAAGTCGCCTTCTCCCGCCGGATGTGCTGCTCGCGGCTGGAGAGGGTGAGGACGAAGCCTCGCCGGCCCTCCAGGTCGATCGTTTCGCCACACAACCGGCCCGGAATCTGACGCATCAACTCCCTGCGGCAGGCGAAGAGACCGACGTAGGGGCCGCCGAAATTCAATCCGACTCCGATCGAGGCGCCTTCGGCGGCGGCGATGTCGGCGCCCATGGCGCCGGGCGACTTGAGGAGTCCCAGGCTCACCGTTTCGGTGACCACGCCGATGAGGAGTGCGCCCGAAGAGCGGGCGGCGTCGGCGATTGGCCTCAGCTCATGGGCTCTTCCGAAGACGTCGGGATTCTGAACAACGACGCAGGCGGTCTCCTCGTCAATTTCGCTGGCGAGATCCTCCTCCCCGGCGAGGGAGGCGGCGGGAGCGAGGCGGCGCACCTCGATGCCAGCGGAGTGGGCGAGGGTCCGGGTGCTCGCCGCATAATGCGGGTGCAAGGCCCCGGAGAGCACCGCTTTTTTCCGACCGGTGGCGCGGGCGGCCATCATCACCGCCTCGGCGCAGGCGGTGGACCCGTCCCACATCGAGGCGTTGGCGACCGGCAGGCCGAGCAGCTCGCTGACCTGGGTCTGGAACTCGAAAAGCGTCTGCAGCGTGCCCTGGGAGATTTCCGGCTGATAGGGGGTGTAGCTGGTCAGGAATTCCGATCTCTGGATGATATGATCGACGCTGGCGGGGACATGGTGGCGATAGGCGCCGGCGCCGCAGAAGAACGGCCCTTGGCCGGCGGCGCGGTTTTCCCACGCCATCGTCGAAAGCGCCCGCTCGACGGCGATTTCCGAAGCATGGAGGGGAAGGTCGAGCAGGCCCTTGAGGCGGGCCTCGTGCGGCGTTTCGGCGAAGAGATCCTCGACGCTCGCCGCGCCGATGACCGCCAGCATCTCCGAACGATCGGCGTCGGTGAGAGGAAGGTAGCGCACGCTGTCAAAGGCTCTCGAGGAAGGATTCGTACTGGGTGCGATCCATCAGGGCCTCGACCTGGGAGCGGTCCTCGACCGCCAGCCGGACGAACCAGCCCGCGCCTTCGGGCTCGTCATTGACGGTTTCAGGGGCCTCGGCGAGGGCCGAGTTCACCGCCAGGACGGTTCCGGCGACCGGCGAGAGGACGTCCGAGGCCGCTTTGACGCTCTCCACGACGGCGAGAGCCTCTCCGGCGCTCTTCCTGGCGCCCACTTGCGGCAGCTCGACGAAAACCACATCGCCGAGTTGCTGGGCGGCATAGGCCGTGATGCCGATGACGGCGGCGTCCTTGTCGAACTCGACCCACTCGTGGTCCTTGGAAAATCGCATGTCAGGCTTCCTTGCTGGGGCCGCGGCGATAGCGGTGGGGGAAGAAGGGAAGGCTGGCGGCTTCCGCCGGCAGGCGGCGCCCCCGCACTTCGACCAGGAGCGGCGTTCCCGGCGCGGCGAAAGCCGGGGGCGCAAAACCCATGGCGATCGGGGCCGAAAGGCTCGGTGAGAAGCCGCCGCTGGTGACTTTTCCGATCGGCGGCGAATCCGGCGCGGCGGGATTGAGGATGGGCGCGCCCTCGCGCGCCGGAGCGCCTGCGAGCACTTTCAGGCCAAGGCGGAGTTTCGCGGGCCCTTCCTCCATTTCGCGCGCCGCCCGCGCCGCTCCTGGGAAGTTGAGCGCCTTGAGGCGTCGGCGGGAGACGGCGAAGGCGAGGCCCGCCTCGATCGGCGAGACCTCCTCGTCCATGTCGTGGCCGAAGAGCGGCAGGCCAGCCTCGAGCCGAAGGGTGTCCCGGGCTCCGAGCCCGGCCGGCCGAACCAGTTCATCGGCGACGAGGCGAGACGCCAGCTCCACCGCCGCCTCGCCCGAAACCAGGACCTCGAAGCCATCCTCGCCGGTGTATCCGCTCCTCGAGACGCGGACCGGTTCGCCCTCAAACTCAAGCTTGGCGAAATCCATGAAGATGAGATCTGAGACCCCCGGAATCAGCGGCTCGAGCGCTTCGGCCGCCATCGGGCCCTGAACCGCGAGGAGGGCGCCGTCATCCGCCCGGACCAGCCGCGATTTCTCGCCGGCCGCCTTCGAAATGGCGGCGAAATCGGCCTCCTTGACTGCGGCGTTGGCCACCAGAAAGAGGGAGCCCGGCTCATCATCCGGCCGGCCGATCATCAGATCATCGCGCACCCCGCCCGCGGCGCTCATCAAGAGGGTGTAGCGCAACCGACCGGGCGGGAGGCCGGCGATGTCGCCGCAGACCAGCGGCTCGAGGAGAGCGGCCGCTGCGGCATGGTCGAGGGCGTCGGGACGTTCGGTCGGCTTCAGCCACGCCGGTCCCATGTGGGAGACATCGAAGAGAGAGGCGCGCTCGCGCGTCCAAAGGTGCTCCTTGACGATGCCTTCGCGGTAGTTGAGCGGCATCCGATAGCCCGCGAAGCCGACCATGCGCGCGCCCATCTCCTCGTGCCAGGAGGTGAGCGGGGTCCTCTTCAGGCCCTCGTCGGCCGAGGCTTCTTCGGAAGCGGTCAAGGGAACTCCGCTGCTCGAGCGCCCCCGCTGTCCCTTGCGCCTGAGAGATTCCGGGCCGCAGCCCTTGCTCCTTCGGCGAGCGCCCGGCGCACGAGCCGGGGCTCTTTCCAGCGTTCCTTCTCCCCCGCGGTCCTGGGGCCTGAGCGTTTCCGGGGCGGTTGCGCCTTCGGCGCCGGGCGAGGGCCCGGTCTCTCCCGCGAGAGCGGCGGAGCAACTGGGCCCGCCGGACTTGGGAGTCAAGCGCTCACATCCGCTCGGGAATGTCGATCCCCTGGTATAACGGTCCCTGCGTCGGGACCCCGGAATGGCTGGCTGCGGACGTCTTCGGATCGACCATCGCTTCCTCCAACAGCTCAGGCGGCGCTACGGCGACCTACGCCTACGAGTATGGGAATCCCGCCGCCTGGGGCGGGCCGCGCTATCGCTACACCGGCCAGATCGAGATCCCCGAGGCCGGGCTCTACGACTACAAGGCGAGGGCCTATGCGCCGGGGCTGGGCGTTGCGAACATTGAACAGGGATACGAGGACGAAAGGAACCGTTCGTTCTGCCAGCAATGATATACAGATTAACGTTTCTTGGCTTTGCCACTTTTTGTCTGACCGTGAGCGGCTGTGGGCCCACGGTGAGCAGAAAAATGTCGGGATCGTGGTCGCCCGACAAATTCCGGTTAATTACGACCCGCGTCTGACTTACTTTCTGGGAGCTTCTCGGTCATGCCGTACACATATCAAGAAATCACCAAGGCTGATACCGATGCGGGCACCACCTACTCCATGATTATGGAAGAGTGCATCGTGCGCCTCCATAGCATTCAAATGCTACTGCTAACGCCGCGAACGATGAGGCCGTCGCTTGTCCGCGAGTACGGTTATTTGCAGTTACGATTTTGCTGCGAATTGGTCGCCCTCGCTTGCTTGATCGCCCACGGGGATATTAAGGCGACGCAAACAAAACAACTTTCTAAAGCCTATGTTCCCGGCGAAATTTTGCGGCGCCTGACGGAATTACATCCGGATTTCTACCCTGTTCGCGTGAAAATAACAGTTCGCCCCTCTGTCGGACCCGGGGATCCGGGCGAGGTCCACCTCGGAGACTTCGAAAAAAAATACCTCGATAAGGCCAAGCTGATAGCCCTCTGGGGGAAGTGCGGAAACTTCCTACACAAGGGCAGTCTTCGCCGACTACAACGCGTAAACGAAAATCATCGGTCTAATATAAAATTGGATGATCTCGTTTCAGATGCGCAGCTAATGCTAAACCTATTTGAGTCGCACAGGATATCTCGAAAAGGGAATTTATTTCACTTTCTGGCCTACATGAAGATTGTCGATTGGAATACGGAACACGCGTCTATTTCTCCGCAGGTTTGGACATTGCACTCGCGCACACAATCGTCATAGTCGGCTTTCCGCGGCATTTCACCTTCGCCCCGATGAGAGGAGGAGGAGATGGCAGCGCCACAATGCCCGATCTGATCTCGGAACGCACCTTAAACTGCTTCATCTCGCTCTTGCTCGCCAGGGCCGCGACAATGCACCAGCGCCCCAAACGTTGCGATCAGAAATCAGCGCCGACCTGTCGATTTCCACTCTATCGGTGGTGGGCGACTACGTTGAAGGGATAATGCCCATCCGTGACATTGACAAATTGCTATGTCATTCCCACATCGCTCCCGCACACCTCATCGGAGACGGGACACGCCTGAATTGCAAAGCTCCAGGCCCGAAGCCTTCGCCAGTTGGATTCGCGCCGGGGCTGCAGCCGAGGCGGTGAGGACGAAAAAACTGATCAGGCTCAATCGATTGCCAGATCGGGGCCAGGGCTCCGACGGGTCGATTCGCGGCCGAAGGCGGCCTCGTTGCGGCCAGTCGGCGGCCAAGCCGCGGCGCAGAGAGGGCCAAGCTGCGGGCCCCCGGGGGCCAACCCGTGGCCCGCCTGTGGGCGGCTCGAGGCCATCAGAGGCCCGCGCCAATCCCTCGGCGCGCGCCGGCGATCCGCCGCCGGAAGCCCTGAGGCAGGAGCGCTCACATCCGCTCGGGAACGTCGATCCCCAGGATGTCGAGCGCCATGGATAGTTGTTTCAGGCTGAGCTCGGCGAGGGCCAGGCGCGAAGAGGCGATCGGCGGCGGCGCGAGGAGCACCGGGCAGGCGGCGTAGAAGCGCGAGAAGGCCTGGGCGAGGCGCCAGGCATGCTCGGCGATGAGGTTAGGGGCGCTCTTGTCGGCCGCCTCGAGGAGCATCCGCCCGAAGACGTCAAGGGTGAGCACGAGTTCGCGTTCGCTCTCCTCGGCGATGGCGATCGCTCCGGCCGCAAGACCCTCTTCGGCCGCTTTGCGAAGGAGCGATTTCACCCTGACCGCCTGGTAGAGCAGATAGGGCCCGGTCTTTCCTTCAAAGCGCGAGAAGCGATCGAGGTCGAAGACGTAGCTGGTTCCGCGCCAGTTGGAGAGATCGGCGAACTTCAGAGTGGCGACGGCGACCTTGGCGGCGATGGAATCGAATTCCTCCGTCGCCAGGCTCTCGCCGAGCCGGGCCTCGATGAGTCGTTCGCGCGCCTTTGCGGTCACCATCTCGATGAGTTCGCGCAGCTTCAGAACGCCGCCCTGGCGAGTCTTGAAGGGTTTGCCGTCGGGGCCGTTCATGGTCCCGAAGCCGACGTGGACGAGAGACCCTTCCCTCGCATAGCCGGCGAGGACGGCGGCGCGAAAGACGGTTTCGAAATGATCGGACTGGCGCTGGTCCACGACGTAGATGGCCAGGTCCGGATCAAGCCAGAAGCGGCGATCGGCGATGGTGGCCAGGTCGGTGGTCCCGTACATCGCCGAGCCCTCCGAGGAGACCACGATGAGGGGCGGCGGCTCGCGCTTTTCCCCTTGGCGGCCGACCCGCACGATCTTCGCGCCCTGATCCTCGATGAGGAGCCCCTTGGCGGCGAGATCGGAGATCATTGGCCCGATCAGCGGATCGACGTCGCTCTCTCCACGCCACAGATCGAAATCGACGCCCAGGGCGTGGAAGTCACGCTCGAGCGCGGCGCGGGTGAGGGACGCGAAAGCCCGCCAGATGATGAGGTAGGCCGCGCGCCCAGCCTGAAGTTCGGCAGTCGCCCGCCTTGCCCGATCACGGAAGTCGGGATCGGACTTGGCCCTGGTCGAGGCCGGCGGATAGAGGCGCCCGAGGTCGTCGAGGTCGAAGAGACGCTCCACGAGGTCGGCGAGTTCGGCGCGCGCGGTCTCGTTGAGTTCGCCCGGGTGAGCCTCGAGGAAGGCGGCCAGCTCAGGCCGATCCTCGGCCGCGGCGACGATGAGGAGACCCATTTGGAATCCCCAGTCGCCGAAATGCGCGTCTCCGACAGTTCGTTCACCCAGACGCCGGTGGAGGCGCTTGATCGCTTCGCCGATGATCGAAGCGCGCAGGTGCGCGACGTGCATCTCCTTGGCGATGTTGGGACCGCCGTAGTCGACGACAACCACACCAGGGGCGTCGGGCCGCTCAAGTCCGGCGTCGGGATCGCGGAATAGAGCGCCGGCCCGCGCCGAAAGCGCTTCGTCTGAAATCCGCAGATTGACGAACCCGGGGCCGGCGACCTCGGCTTGGGCGACCTCCGAAGCGGACGCCATGGCGGCGGCCACTTCGGCCGCCAGAGCGCGCGGATCGCGGCCGCTCCTCCTGGAAGCGGCCAGCGCGCCGCTCACCTGGAAGTCGGCGAGGTCGGGGCGATCGGAAGGCCGGGCGCGGCCGAAGGCGGGATCGAGGCCGAGATCGGCGAAGGCGGCGCCGGCGCGCTCGCTCAGCGCCGCGGCGAGATCCCTCATGGCCCGGCGGCGGCTCGGTGGGCGGCTCCGGCGTCGTTGGCGGCGACGGGCTGGGTCTCGCCCTGCTCGGGGAAGAAGCGTTTGCCCAGGCGGTTGAACTCGGCCATTTGGCGGGTGACCTCGAATCCGATCAGGACCTCAAAGTTGGAGCCGCTTACCTCGGCGTCGGCTCTTGGTATGGTTATCTCAGGAGCCATTTCGACCACGTCCACCCGGTCTTTGCCGGGAGGGAAGGTCACCGGAACATCGAAGGTCTCCTTGGCCAGCACGCCGCGGTCGCGATCGGTGACGGCGATCCAATAGCGATAGTCCTTGTGGTTCGAGGTCGCCTTGGGGCCGCGTCCGAACGCCATCAGGGCCTCCACGCGCACGGTGATCGGCTGGGCGAGCTTGTAGGCGCACCCCGAGGAGAGCTTCTCGATCTCACCGGTGTATTCGACGTCCTGGGAGCTCTGGGCTTCGCCTTGGAACTCGATATACCGGGCCGCGTCGTAGAGAGTCTTCACGAAGGGGCAGGGGCCGGCGTTCCTGAGCTTGGGGGCCTCGAGCCCGTTGGCGCCGAATTGCTGCTCGAGCTGCTTCTTGTGCGCTTCTTCCCTCTGCTGTTCGTCGCTGGGCGAGCCGCCGCCGCCTCCGCCCCCATACTGGGCGAAGGCGGGAGCGCAGGCCGCCACGGCGCCGGCGGCGAGGGTGGTCAGGAAAAGGAGACGCGATGCGTTCATGGCTGAATTTCCCGCCGCCTCGCGCGGCCGTTCGCCTGAATGGCGCCTGATAGTGGCATATCTTCGCCGTCGCAACGCGACGGGATGACGATCGACCCGCGGCTTGACGGTTCGGCTCCGCGCGCCGAAATCGCGCTCTTGTGGCCGTCTATACAGACATCACCGACTCCGAGCTGGAAAGCTTGCTGGCGCGCTTCGACGTTGGCCCGGCGACCAGCTTCAAGGGAATCGCCGAGGGGGTGGAGAACTCGAATTTCCTCCTCGAGACGGCGAGCGCGCGCTTCATCCTCACCGTTTTCGAGCGAAGGGTGGCCGAAGCCGACCTTCCCTTTTTCCTGGGGCTGATGGCTTGGCTGGCCGGTAAAGGCTATCCCTGCGCATCCCCAATTCCCGATCGGAGCGGAGAGGTGATCAGCCGCGTCCAGGGAAAACCTGCGGCCCTGATCAGCTTTTTGCCCGGCCTCGCGGTCCGACGGCCCAGCGCCGCCCACTGCCGCGAAGCCGGAAGAGGCTTGGCCGGCCTGCACCTCTCGGCCGAGGGCTTTCCCATCAGGCGGCGGAACAATCTGGGGCAGGACGCCTGGCTCGACCTCTTCGCGCAGCTCAAAGGCGCCTGCGAGCGCCTCAAAAGCGGCCTGGCCGCGAATATCGCCGGCGACCTCGCCACGCTCGAGGCTGGCTGGCCGACGCGATTGCCCCAGGGGGTGATCCACGGCGATTGGTTCTGCGACAACGTCTTCTTCACCTCCGGCGCCTTCTCCGGAGCAATCGACTTTTATTTCGCTTGCGAGGAGGCTCTCGCCTACGACATCGCCATCGCCCTCAACGCCTGGTGCTTCGAGGCGGACGGGAGCTTCAATCTGACCAATGCGCGGAGCTTCATCGTCGGATACCAGTCCGAGCGTCCGCTCACCCGGCGGGAGAAGGACGCCCTGCCCGTCCTCGCCTATGGAGCGGCGATGCGTTTCTTCCTCACCCGGCTGGCCGACTGGGGCGATGAGCGTCCAGGCGCTCTGGTGCGGCCCAAGGATCCCCTGGAGTACGAGCGCAAGCTCGCCGTCCACCGCGAGGCAAGTCGGGCCGGGGCCGGGTTGGCGCTCTTTTGAAGGATCTGGTCGAGATTTTCACTGACGGCGCCTGCCGGGGCAATCCCGGACCGGGCGGCTGGGGCGCCGTTCTTCGATTCGGGCAACGCGAGAAGGAGCTCTTCGGTGGGGCGGCGCAGACCACCAACAACCGCATGGAGATCACCGCCGCCGTAGAGGCGCTCAGGGCGCTCAAGCGAGCCTGCAGAGTGGAGCTCTCCACCGACAGCCAGTATCTTCAGTTGGGCGTCACCCAGTGGCTTCCGGGCTGGAAGGCGCGCGGCTGGCGGACCGCCGACAAGAAGCCGGTGAAGAACGCCGATCTTTGGGAAGCTCTCGAGGAAGCCATAGCGCCCCACCAGGTGGTGTGGAGATGGGTGCGGGGTCACGCCGGCCATCCGGAAAACGAACGCGCCGACGCGCTCGCCCGCAAGGGCGTAAAGGCGGTGGAAATGGGCGAAGAGACCCCGAGGCCTTAGTCGGAGACGGCTTGCTTTTCCAGTTCGCGGATCGGCTGAGCGACCGCCGACGGCGGAGAGGGCGTGCGCGGGGTGATGAGGCGGGAAAGGCGCGGGGCGAGCCAGCGCTCGATGTCATCGACGAACTCATAGACCACAGGCACCAGGACCAGGGAGAGCGCCGTCGAGGTCATCAGTCCCCCGATCACCGCGACCGCCATGGGCTGGCGGAAAGTGTCCTCATTTGAGAGCGCCAGGGTGGTGGGGAACATGCCGGCGGCCATGGCCATGGTGGTCATGAAGATCGGCCTCGCCCGCTCGCGGCAAGCCTCCATCAGCGCTTCCCTCTGGCTTTTGCCCTCCCGCTCGCGCTCGATGGCGTATTCGACCAGGAGGATGGAGTTCTTGGCCGCCAGCCCCATCAGCATCAGAAAACCGATCGCGGAGGGAATGGAGACGGGCGCGTTCACCAACAGCATGGCGACGAACGCCCCGCCGACCGCCGTGGGCAGGGCGGAGAGGATGACGAAAGGTTTGAAGAAGCTTCGGAAGAGCAGAACCATCACGGCGTAGACCAAGCCCACACCCGAAACGAGCGCCACGATGAAGCCCGTGGCAAGCTGGCCGAGGGCCTGCTCCTGGCCCTGGCTCGCCGTTCCCACCCCCGGCGGCAGGTGGCGCATGATCGGCAGGGCCATGACCTTGGGCAGAACATCGCCGAGCTGCGTGCCTCCGGTGAGATCAGCGTCGACATCGATGTTGCGCTTGCGATCGAACCGGTCGATCTCCACCGGGCCGGCCTGGAAGGAGACGTCGGCCACCGCGCCGAGGGTCGTGATCCCGCCAGAGGCGGTGGGAATCCTTAGGTTTCGGATCACTGCCAGATTCGAGCGATCGGTCTTGGGCAGCCTGACGCGGATCGGGATGCGGCGCTCGCCCTCGTCGAGCTTGGCGACGTTGGCGTCGATATCCCCGACCGTGGCGATCCGCGCGGCGGCGGCGATGGCGGTGGCCGAGACGCCCAGCCGTGAAGCGACATCGGCCCTCGGTCGGATGACCACCTCCTGACCGGAAGGCTGGTTCTCCATGCGAGGGTCGGCGAGCCCCGGCAGGGTCCTCATCTCGCGCTGCAGTTCCAGGGCCGCGGCCTCGAGCCCCTGGCCGGTCTCGCTGGTCAAAGTGACGTGGACTCCGGCGGCGCCGAAACCGCTGGTGTCGAAGGTGAAGCGGCCGCCGGGAATGTCGCGCAGCAGCGGCCGGATGCGGTCGCGGATCTGGGCCACGGTCGCCTTGCGGTGCTTGTGCAGGATGGCGACCGCCGCGCCCTGGTTTGCGCCCCCGCCGCCGACTTGGATCATTCCGCCCCCGCCCCCGCCGCCGCCGCCGACCTCGGCGAAGACGCTCTTGACCTCCGGCTGCTTGGCCAGGAGGCCGTCGATTCGGTTCATCAGAAGATGCATGTCGGCGATCGTCGCGCCGGGCGGTCCCTGGACGTTGATGTAGAAGTAATTGGGATTGGCTTCCGGCTGGACGCCCTTGGGAAGGGGAATGAAGAGGGCCATCGAGGCGATGAAGATCACCCCGCCGATGATCACCGACAGCCACCGGTGGTCGAGGGCCCAGGTGAGCGTGCGCGTGTAGAACGCGGGCAGGGGCTTGCGGATTCGCCCGACCTTGGGCCTCAGGAAATAGGCCGACAAGAGCGGCGTCAGCAGCCTCGCCACCATGAGCGAGAAGAGCACCGCGACGGTGACGGTGATGCCGAATTCCTTGAAGAACTGGCCGGGAATCCCCGGCATGAAGCCGACCGGGAAGAAGACCGCGGCGAGGGAGAAGGTGGTGGCGACCACAGCCAGGCCGATCTGATCGCCGCCCTCCATCGCCGCCTGAAAGGGCCGCATGCCCGAGTAGACGCGCTTTTCGATGTTCTCGATCTCGACGATGGCGTCATCGATGACGATGCCGATGACCAGCGTGAGGCCGAGCAGAGTGACGAGGTTGAGACTGAATCCGACAAGGTAGATGAAGGCGAAGGTGGGGATAATCGAGCACGGCATGGCGACCGCCGTGATCATCGTGGCTCGCCAATCTCTCAGGAAAACCCAGACCACCAAGGCGGCGAGGAGCATGCCTTCGAGGAGGGTATGAAGGGTGGCGGAATAGCTCTCGCGCGTGTCATCGACATTGGAGACGATCTTGCTGATCTCGATTCCGGGATGCGCCTTGTTGAGCTTGGCGATCTCGGCGTCCGCCTCGTTCTCGACGCTGATCTCGCTGGAGAGCTTGGTCTTGACGATCTGGAAGCCGACCACCGGCTTTCCGTCGAGCAGGGCGAAGGCGTTCTCCTCCGCCGAACCGTCGCCAACTTCGGCGACATCGGCCAGACGGACGAAGCGTCCGCCGCCGGCCGGAATCAACAGGTTGCGGATCTGGTCGACGGTCTTGGCCTGCCCCAGGACCCGCAGGGTCTGATATTCGCCGCCGATGCTGACCTGCCCGCCGGGAACATCGACGTTGGCTGCAGCCAGAGCGGTGCTGATCTCCGAGGCGGTGAGGCCGTGAGCGGCCATGCGCACCGGATCGACGAGGACGTTGATCTCCCTGTCGGCCCCGCCCACCCGGTTCACCTGGGCCACTCCGGGCTGCGCCTGAAGCGCTCGGGTCACAGTGTCGTCGATGTACCAGGAGAGCGCCGCCGCACTCATCGTGGGCGCCTTCACCGCGTAGGTGATGATCGGCTGGCTGGAAAATTCGATCCTCTGGACAATGGGGGGATTGATGTCGCTGGGGAGCTCGTTCCGGGTGGCGTCCACCTTTGAACGGACCTCCTCGGTCGCCTTCTCGAGGTCCTCGCCCAGATGGAATTGGATGAAGGTCGAAGAGACGCCCTGGGTGTCCGTCGAGGCGATGGTCTCCACGTTGGAAAGGCCGGCCAGAGCGTTCTCGACCGGTCGAGTGACCTGGGCCTCCATCTCTGAGGGGGCCGCGCCGTTTCGGGTTATGGTGACCGAAACCGCCGGAAACTCGATGTTCGGATATTGTTTGATCGCCAGGGCGTTGTAGGAAACTAGTCCCGCAAGAATGAGCCCGATGAACAAAACCGAAACCGGAATGGGGTTTCGGATCGCCCAGCTCGAGACGGGAAATCGACGGCCCGCCCCGTTCACGGCGAGCGACCCGAGGCGGGCGGCGGCGCGGTGTAGGCGATCCTCACATAATCACCCGGCGTGAACAGCGCCCCACCCATCGCCACCACCCGCGAACCGGCTGGCGGGCCAGTCACCAGCTCCACGTAGCCTGCCGCCCTCTGGCCGGTCGTGACCGGCGCCTGGACAAGACGGTCGTCCCGTCCGACGACCATCACCGATGCGCCATTGGCGTCGTAGCGAACTGCGGTTTCGGGAACAGTCAGCGCCGATCGGGTGGCGGTGAGGAACGTCGCCTTGGCGAAGCCGCCCGAGCGGACGTCCGAGCGCACCGGAAGGGTGATCCGCACGCTGCCCAGATCGGTCGCCGGATCGATGCTGGGGCTGATGAGCCGGATTATCCCCGTGACGCTCTGACCGTCGGAGAGGCTGACGGCGGCCTTGTCGCCCACGCGTAGCTTGTCGAGGTCTTCGCCCGAAACCTGGGCCTGCAGCTCGATCTCGCCATCCTTGGCGATGCGGAACCACGGGTTTGTCCCCGCGGAAAGATCGCCAACCCGGATGTTGCGCTCGATGACGAGACCGTCGCACGGCGCACGAACGGTGGCGAGGGCCACCTTCTGGGCCGCGTCACGCGCCGCCGCCTCCTCGGCTTGGTACTGGGCCTGGGCGGACTTGAAGGCGAAGCGCCGGCTCTGGATCTGCTCGGTGGAGAGCAGGCCCTGGGCGAGGGCGCCCTTGACCCTCGCCGCCTGGGATTGGGCCTGCTCGGCGAGCACCTTCTGCTGGGCGGCGAGGGCGGCGGCCTGATCGGCAGCGTCTTTCAGAAGAGTGGTGTCGATCTGCGCCAGAGGCTGGCCCGCTTTCACCCATGAGCCGGCGTCCACGAAGAGTCGGGTCACCCGGTAGCCGGTGATTTCGGGGAAAATCGCCACGTCGAGCCTGGGCACGAGCTGGCCCGAGGCGATGAGGCCCCCCGCAAGCGTGCGCGGGGCGACGATCGCCACGGTGACCGCGCGCGCCTGTTGCTGAGGCGTGGATTGGATCGGCTTATGGCAGGAGCCGAGCGTCGCCGCCGAGACGAGGGCGAGCGCCGCAAGGATCAGGCGATGTGGCGAGGGTCGGTTCATGAACTCGGCCGCGTTCCGGCTGCGGCGAACCCCCATCCCCCGCCGAGAGCCTTATAGGTCTGGACCGCCCTCTGCAACGCCGCGACCCGGGCGCTGGTGAGGGCGCTTCGGGTGTTGCGCCAGTTTTCCTCGGCGGAAAGGGCGGTGGTGAGGTCGTCGAAGCCTTCGCGATAGAGGGTCTCGGCGGCGTCATAGGCGCGATGGGCCCGCGCTTCGCCGTCTTCCAGGATCGCCAGGCGCTTGCGATCGGAGCTCATGCCGTCGAGATCGTCCTCGGCTTCGCCGTAGGCGGTCTGGACCGTCTTTTCGTAAGCGATCACCGCCTCCTCGGTGCGGGCGTCCTCGGCCTTGGCCTCCTGGAGGAGCTGAGGAATGTTCAGCACCGGTTGGTTCACCCCCACGGCCAGGGACCAGAAGCCCAGCGCCGTGGTCTGTTGCTGGGCAAAGATCGTCGCCGGCGGGATGAATCCGACGCCGGGCGCGACTTGTCGGGTGAGGCCCAGCCCCGGCAGCAGGGTGAAGGTGGGAAAGACGGCCAAATGCTTGAGGACCTGCTGTCCGACCTCGGCCGACAATTTGGCCCTCGCCTCCTCGATATCGGGGCGGCGGGTCAAGAGCGCGCCCGGAATCGCGACCGGAACCGGCGGCGGGTCTGGCACCTCGGCGGTGGCGCTGACGCTGGTCACCGGTTCGATGCCGCGCCCGACCAGGATGAGCAGCTGCCGCTTGGCGGCGTGAAGCTGGGCGCCGAGATCAACGGCCTGGGCCTTGGCCAGCGCCAGATCTCCCGCGGCCCGGTCGGCGTCGGTGGCGGCGCCCAGGCCCAGGTCGGCCTTGCGCTTGGCGATGTCATAAAGATGAGCCGAGATGTCGGCGTTGGTCTGGGCGTCGTCGAGCTGGATGGCCAGTCCTTTGGCCTGGAAGTAGTCGGTGGCGACGTTGGCGGCGAGGCTCGCCCAGGCGGCGGCGATGTCGAAGCGGCTGGCCGCGAAGTCGGCCTTGGCGATTCTTCGTTCGGTGCGCAGGCGACCGAAGAAGTCGAGCTCCCACGAGACGTTGAAATTGAGCTGTTGAGTTTCGGTCACTCCGCCGATCGGCAGGAGCTGGTCGGAGGAGCTCAAGAGATTCATTTCGCTCTGGCGCGAGACATTGCCGGTGATGGATCCGGTTGGAAGCGTGGCGGACGTCGCCGCCTGCATGGTCGATCGCGCCTCCAGAAGGCGCGCCGCCGCTGTCTTGGCGTCAGGACTGAAGGTGAAAGCCTGCTGTTCAAGCCGGTTGAGCTCGGGATCGCTGAAGAACAGCCACCAGTCATCGAGCTGATGGCTCGAGAGCTTCTGGGAGCCTGCCGGCGCTTCGTAGGCGGCGGGCAGGGTGAGATCGGGGGCGCGGTGATGGGCGACGGCGCAGGCGCTGAGCGCCGCCGCCGAGGCGAGAATGAAGACAACGCGCCTGCCGATCACGTCACGCTCTCCCTGGGCGCGGAAAGACGCCCTCATACGCGGCGCCGGCGGCGATTCCGAATGAACAATGGGAAAGGAAACGGGGATAATGAATCGCTAATCCGGGCCATTTCCCCTTATGCGCAACATCTTGACGGCGGCTGAACACGCGAGTCGGCAGTATGGAAGCGAGCGGAGGAAGGATCAGGGTCGGCATCGGCGGATGGACCTTTGCGCCGTGGCGCGGGGTCTTTTATCCGAAGGGTCTTCGCCAGAAGGATGAACTCGCCTTCGCCAGCCGCCGGCTTGGCGTCATTGAGATAAACGCCACTTATCATTCCCTGCAGTCGGCAGAGAGCTTTGAGCGATGGGCCAAGGAGACGCCGGACGATTTCGTCTTCACGATCAAGGGCTCGCGCTTCGTCTCCAACCGGCGCCGTTTAGCTGACGCGAAGGAGGGTTTGGCGAGATTTCTCGGCCAGGGCCTTGGCGCGCTTGGATCCAAGCTCGGCCCAATCCTCTGGCAGCTCATGCCGACCAAGGTCTTCGATTGCGAGGACATGGCGCGGTTCCTCGATCTCATGCCGGATTCGCTGGATGGATTGCCGCTCCGCCACGCTATCGAGCCGCGCCACCAGAGCTTCGCCGAACCCACCTTCCTCAGCCTCTGCGCCGAACGCGGAATTGCGGTTTGCCTCTCAGACGACGAGCGCTGGCCGCTCGACGAAGCGGGCGGGAATTCCTTCACCTACGCCCGCCTCCTGCGGAGCCGAAGCGAGGAAGCGTCTGGATACGCTCCTGGAGACCTCGATCGCTGGGCGGGGCGCTTTATGGCCGAGGCGCGGGCCGGCCGGGACGTCTTCGCCTTCTTCATCGGAGGGGCCAAGGAAAAAGCGCCGGCGGCGGCCCTCGCCCTGATGGACCGCGTTTCGGCTTCGCCTTGACGAGCGCCGCGGAAGCTCGCCTCCTTCGCGCGTCAAGCGCGTCTTAGGGGTACGTCATGAAGCCAGATGATCTGATGTTCCGGCCGGGTCTGATGGAAGGCCAGAGAATCCTCGTCACCGGAGGAGGCACGGGTCTGGGCAAGGCCATGGCCGAGGCGCTCCTGATTCTGGGCGCCGAGGTCTACATCTGCGGAAGGCGCGGCGGCGTCCTCGACGAGGCGGCCGGCGAACTCATGGAGGCCCATGGCGGCCAGGTGAAGCCGATCCCCTGCGACATCCGGGTTCCCGAGGCGATCACCGACACGCTGGATCGGATCTGGGCCGATGGAGGCGCGCTCACCGGCCTCATCAACAACGCCGCCGGCAACTTTATCAGCCGGACCGAGGATCTGAGCCCCAGAGCCTTCGACGCCATCGCCAACATCGTCTTTCGCGGCAGCTTCTTCGTCACCCTCGACTGCGGCAAGCGGTGGATCAGCGAAAAGGCCTCCGCCTCGGTGGTCTCGATCCTCACCACCTGGGTGTGGAGCGGAGGGCCGTTCACCGTCCCCTCGGCGATGAGCAAAGCCGGCCTGAACGTCATGACCCAGTCTCTGGCGGTGGAGTGGGCGCCCAAGGGCATCCGTTTCAACGCCATCGCCCCTGGGCCCTTCCCAACCGAAGGCGCCTGGTCGCGGCTCAATCCCGGCGGCGAGCTTGGCCGGAGCAATCGGACCAATCCCATGGGACGGGTGGGTGAGATGCGCGAGCTGGCCAATCTGGCCGTGTTCCTGCTCCATCCGCTCTCGGGCTATGTCAACGGCCAGACCATCGCCATCGACGGTGGAGCGTGGAATGCCGGCGGAGGGGCCTTCGGCGCCCTGCGCGACTGGGACGACGCTCGCTGGGCGGAGGTCAGGGACATGATCAAGGGCGCAAATGAAAAGGATCGCGCCCGCCGCACGGTCTGAAGTGGGAAAGCTCTGGGCCGCGGTTCTGGCCCTCGCCACGCTGGCGGCGGCGCCTCTCCAGACGCCGTCATCGCCTCAGACGCCCCCTTCCCAGGACGCGGCGCCGACGTCGGCTGCGACCGCTCAGCCCCCGGCGGCCGCGACCCCGCCCCCCGCCCTCGTACTTCCGGGCCGCGCTCCGCCGATCGACTCCGACGCCTGCCGGCGGGACTGCAATCAGACCTATTACTTCTGCCTCGCCGGCGAGGGCGGCGATGATTGCCAGTCAAGCTGGAGCCAGTGCCTCGCCGCCTGCGATGCGCCGCTCTTGAGATCGCCGGTGGACTCGGGGCCGTGAGTGGATGATCCTGACCACCCGCCGGCGAGTCCAGCCGGCTGCGAGGCTTCGAGCATGGCGGAGATCGCCTATCTCAATCCCGGCAAGCGCGAACAGACCAAGCTCGCCAATCGCGGCGCCATCCTCGACGCCGCCCGCGCCGTGTTCAGCGAAATGGGCTTCGAGGCCGCCACCGTGCGCGACATCATCCGGCGCACCGGCCTCTCGGTCGGCGCCTTCTACAACTACTTCCGCTCCAAAGAGGAAGTATTCGACGCCCTTTCTGACGACGGGGCGAGGCGTTTCCGCCCCATCCTGGAGGCGCAGTCGGCCAAGGCTGCGGATTTCGAATCCTATCTGCGCGCCGCGGTCAGAGCCTATTTCGACTTCATCGCCGCTGAGCAGGAGGCCTGGAACATCGATCCTTCGATGGTCAGCGCCGCGCCCCATACCCGCAATACGCCCGAAATCCTCGCCGTCCATGAGGAGGTCCGCCGGGTGTTCGCCGACGTCATGGAAAGGGGCTTGGCCCCCAAGGTGGATCTCGACTTCCTGGCCGCCGGCTGCATCGCCGCGGCCCGGGAGATCGGAGATGTGATGATCGAGCGCCGGCCGATGGACGTCGCCGGAGCGGCCGAGTTCGTCGTCAGGCTTCTTCTCGGCGGCGTCTCGGCGCTGCCAAGAGTGGGGGATCGGTGAGCCGCGCGATCCCGTAAGCCCGGGACCAAGGGGAGGGTTCGACATCGCCAACGCCGCCGTCCAGAAGCTGATGCTCCGCGCGCTGCTTTCGCTGCCGGCCTCGGCTCTGCGCGCCCTATCGGGCGGCGTCGGCGTCACTATGGGCGGACGCACGCTCGATCCACGATTCCAACTCCTCGCCAGCCGCGCCCGCGGCCAGCCGCCGCTGGCGAACCTTCCACCGCAGGCCGTGCGAGTGGGATCGGCGTCCTCGCTGGCGCTCATGAGCGGTCGGCCGGAGAAAGGCGTGGAGATCGAAGCCTTGAGCGTCCCCGGGGGGATCGGGCCGACCGCCGCGCGCGTCTATCTCCCCGCCGATCGAGACCCGGCCTCGCCGGTGATGGTCTGGGGCCACTTCGGCGGCGGGGTGATCGGCGATTTGGAGACCTGCCACGCTTTCTGCACGATCCTCGCCAAGGAAGCGCATTGTCCGGTGCTGTCGATCGCCTATCGTCTTGCCCCCGAGCACCGCTTCCCGGCCGGACTGGAGGACATGCTCCTGGCCTATCGTTGGGCCCGCGAACATGCCGAGCGCTTCGGGTCCCCGGCCGGCCGCGCGGCGGTGGGCGGGGACTCCATGGGTGGAAATTTCGCCGCCGTGGTCGCCCAGGAAATGCGCCGGGCCGGCGACCGCCAGCCTGAGGTCCAGCTTCTGATCTATCCGGCCCTGGACCTCGCCGCCAGCGGCGGATCGATGGCGACCTATGCCAAGGCGTGGCCCCTGAGCGCCGAGACAATGGCGTGGTTCATGACCCACTATCTGCGCGAGGAGGATTCGCCCACCGACGACCCGCGCCTTTCGCCGCTTCGCGCCGCGAGCCTCGAGGGCCTGGCGCCCGCGGTGATCGCCACGGCTGGGTTCGATCCCCTCCTCGATCAGGGAGAGAGCTACGCCCGCCGCCTGCGCGAAGCAGGCGTGAGCGTCTCGCACCACTGCTACGACCACCTTCCTCACGCCTTCACCGCCTTCACGGGGGTCAGTCCGGAGGCGGATCTGGCCTGCCGCGAGATCGCCCGCCTTACCCGCAACGCTCTCTCCTTCGCCGCCGCCGCCACGGCATGAAGGCCCTCGTCGTCGAGTCTCTGGCCGAGTCCTATGCAGGATGCGTCTTCAAGGAGATCGCGACCCCCTCGCCGGGGCCCGGCGAAGCGCGCGTGAAGGTCCTGGCGGCGGCGGTGAACTTCCCCGACCTGCTGATGACCCGCGGGGCCTACCAGCACAAGCCGCCGCTTCCGTTCACCCCAGGGCTCGAATTTGCCGGCGTGGTCGACCAGGTGGGCGAGGGCGTGGGATCGCTCGGGCCCGGAGATGCGGTGGTCGGCGGCGCCGGAACCGGAGCTTTCGCCGAATTTGCGCTCGCGCCGGCCCGGGCCTTGAGGCGCAAGCCCGAGCGGCTCTCCTTCTCCGAGGCGGCGGCCTTTGGCGCGGTCTACCTCACCGCCTATGTGTCTCTGGTTCGTCGCGCCCGGGCCGAGGCCGGGGAGTGGCTGCTAGTCCTTGGCGCGGCCGGAGGGGTGGGATTGGCCAGCGTGGATCTGGGCAAGGCGCTCGGACTTCGGGTGATCGCCGCCTCCCACTCGGCAGAAAAGCTTGCCGTCGTGGCGGCCGAATACCGACCCGATGCGATCGTCGACTCCTCCAAGGGGTTCCGTGAGGCGGTGAAGGCGCTGACCGGCGGCCAGGGGGCCGATATCATCATCGATCCAGTCGGCGGCGACGTCTTCGACGAGGCGCACCGCGCCATCGCCTTTGGAGGTCGACTACTGGTAGTCGGCTTCGCCTCGGGCCGGATCGGGCGGATCGACGCCAACATGCCGCTCATCAAGGGCTTTTCCCTGATCGGGGTGCGCGCCGGCGAGTTCGGTCGCCGCTATCCCGATCTCGGGGCCGAGAACCTCGCCGCAGTGTGGGGACTGGCGGCCGAGGGAACGATCCGGCCCCGGGTCCATGCCGAAGTCCCGCTCGAAAGATGGCGCAGCGCCTTCGACCTCCTTGCCGAACGCAAGGTGATCGGAAAAGCGGTGATAAGACCCGATCTCTAGTGTCCCGATTCCCAAGTTCGCCTGCGCTCGTGGCGGCCTCGGTCGAACTTCGGAATCGATAAGGACACTAGCAAGTATATGCCGCTGGTGTGCTTCTTTGGATTTGAAGTTCGCACCCCGCATGATCCAGGAATTCGGCGAACTTCAAATCCAGCCACCAGACCGGCCCCGGAATTGCACCTGACCGGCGGCCGCTCTTCGCGGCGGTCCCGTTTTCGGTCGGAGAGGCTCGTGAAGGAAAGCGTCGCCTGGGAGTATGCGACCGCCCGCCTCGATGATCCCGAGGGGGTCGAAGTCCTGGAGCTCTTTCACGCCGCGATCGGCGAGCGCAGTCAGATCCTCTGGGGGGAGCACTGCAGCGAGTGCGACCATCCCAGGTGCTATTCCACCTGCGCCCTTTACAGCCCGCGAGCGGACCTGCAGTGCCGACGCTTCGAGGCTGGAATCGAAGCCGCCTCGAGTCCGAGCGCCCCGGGCCTGATGCGCATCCGTTTCCGGCGCTGGGGAAAGCTCGAGGGCGCGGGACCGGCGATGTTGATCCCCGAGGCGCGCGCCCGACGCCGCGAGCGGAACCAGGAGCATCGCGACGGCCTTCAGACGAGGCTTCCGCTTCCCTTTGCGGCGGCGGTTCACCTCAGTTGGCGCCGGAGCCTCGCCAATGCGCGGCCGCCCCGGAAACATCGCGCGCCCGAGCCGGGCGATGCCTTCGTCATCGAAGGTTGGGCGCTTTCTGGCGCGGCGAAGTTCACCCTGACCTTCCTTCAAGACGACGCCAGCCGGCTTACCTGGTGTGAAGGCTTCGAGCTGGGCGCGATCTGCCGACGCTTCGCCTTCGCCGTCGCTAAGATCGCCACGACGATCGATCTCACCAAGCCCTATCGGGTGCAGATCGAGCCGGTCGGAGAAGCCGAAGGCGTCGACGCCGTCTTCGCCCTGGCCGACTTCGTCGCCGCTGGGAACTTGGACTTGGCCGAGGACGAGGCTGCGGCGCCCAAGGTCAAGGCGCTCGTCTGGGACCTGGATCAGACGCTCTGGGATGGAGTTCTTGGCGAGGACGGCGTGGAAGGGGTCAAGATCAGGCCGCAAGCCGTACGGGCCATCAAGGCGCTCGACGAACGCGGCGTGCTCCAGTCGATCGCCAGCAAGAACGATCCCGCCGAGGCGCTCGCCGCCTTGCGCCGCTTCGAGCTGGACTGCTTTTTTCTCCATCCCCAGATCTCCTGGGGGCCCAAGAGCGAGGCGGTCGCCGCCATCGCCGCGGCGCTCGACATTGGTCTCGACACGATCGCTTTCGTCGACGACCAAGCCTTCGAGAGAGCGGAAGTCTCCACCCGCCTGGCGGGAGTGCGGACCCTGCCCGAAACAGCGGTGGGCGAGCTCACGCGGCATCCCTGGTTCGATCATCCGCGGACCGCCGAAAGCGGCGCCCGGCGCAGCCTCTATGCGGCCGAGGCGGCGCGCGTCGCGGCCCGTGACGCAGGGATCGGCGAGTACGTCGATTTCCTTAGGGCCTCGCGGATCTCACTCGAGATCAGGCCGCTTGGCGAGTCCGACATCGAGCGGGCGTTTGAACTCTCCCAACGGACCAATCAGCTCAATTTCACCGGCGAAAAATTCTCGAGGGGAGAAGTGCATGCCCTCCTCGCCGATCCTGGGGTCGAGCTCCTCGTGCTCAATTGCGCCGACCGGTTCGGCGACTACGGCATGATCGGCCTGGCTATCGTCGATCTTGAAGGTGGGGAACTGAGCCGGTTCTTCATGAGCTGTCGGGTGCAAAGGCGGCGTGTCGAATGCGCCTTCTTCGCCTTCCTCGCCAAGCGCCTGAGAGCCTTGGGACGCCAGCGGATGTGGGTTCGTTTTCAAGCCACCGAGCGCAATGGGGCCGCCTCGATGATGCTGCGCGAACTCGGCTTTCGGCAAGGCGAGACCGACTCTTCGGGATCGTCGCGCTGGGAACGGCCGCTGCGCGCGCCGTTCAAGGACGCCGACGTGGTCCGCCTCGCCGGCGAGTTCGGGAAGGCGGCCTGAATATGGGCCTGGACGGGATCGATCTTGCGCGCACGCTCCGACGAGGCGTCACCCGGCGCCTGCCGATCAAGTTCGCCAGGGCTCGCGGCGAAAGTGCGGTGGCGAGCATCACCTTCGATGATTTCCCGCGTTCGGCCTGGACCCTCGGCGGTCCGATCCTCGAGCGGTTCGGGGCCAAGGCGACCTATTACGCCGCCGGCCGCTTCTGCGGTTTGAACGAGGAGGGAGTGGACTATTTCACCACCGACGATCTCCTCGCCCTTCGCAACGCCGGTCACGAAATCGGTGATCACGGGTTCGGCCACGACCCGGCGATCGCGATCTCCACGGCCGCTCTGCACAAGGACTGTGAGAAGAGCGCCTCTTTCTTTCGCGATCGGCTCCAGGGCGAAACCCTGGCCAGCTACGCTTGGCCCTTTGGCGAGGCCTCGCCCAGGACCAAGGCGGTCATGGCGCGCCGATTTTCCAATTCGCGGGGGATCCAGAAGGGTGTGAACGCCGGCTGGATCGATCTTGCCGAGCTGAAGGCGATCCCGCTCGAATACCGGAGATGGCGTCCCGATGAGATCGAGGCGGCGATCCGCCGGGCGCGCGCTTGCGGGGGCTGGGTGGTCTTCTTCACGCACGACGTGGCCGATGATCCCATGCCATTCGGCTCCACTCCCGAGATGCTGGCCTTCACCCTCGAGCGCCTCGCCTTCCACGGGATCGAGGTCCTTCCGATGAAGCACGCGATGGCGCGCTGCGTCTTTGGGGGCTGAGCCGGGCGAGGCGGGCGAGGCGGGCGAGGCGGGCGAGATTGACACCCGGCGCGCCTTCACCTAACCCGCGCCGCCTTCATCGAGGGCATTTTTCGGAGCGGCGGACGTGAAGCGGACCTTTCAACCCTCGAGACTGGTTCGCAAGCGACGGCACGGATTCCGCGCCCGCATGGCCACGCGAGGCGGCCGCAAGATCCTCTCCCGCCGGCGACAGCGCGGTCGCAAGTCCCTCTCGGCCTGAGAGGAGCGGGGCATGGCCGCCCATCCTCCCGCACCCCGCCCTTTGGCTCGCCTGCGCCGACGCGCCGAGTTCCTGGCCGCCGCCAAGGGACTTTCCAGGCCCAGCGGCGCGGTGGTGGTCCAGGCGCGCGACCGCGGCGACGGATCCGCCGAGGTCCGCCTCGGCTTCACCGCCACCAGACGCATCGGCGGAGCGGTGAGGCGCAACCGAGCCAAGCGGCGCCTCAGGGAAGCGGCGCGTATTGTCGCCCCCCTTCATGCGAGGGGCGGCTGCGATTATGTGTTCATCGCCCGCCTCGGGACCGGCGAGAGGCCCTGGGCGCGGTTGCTTGACGATATCAAAAACGCGCTGGTAAGGCTCGCCGCCGAGCTCTAGCGCCGGAGCTGGCGAAGCTCCGATCCGATTTCGCCGCACGAGCGTGAAAGTCCCCGCCCCTTGAGCGCTGAGAGTTCGAGACCGGCTCGATGAACGAAGACACTCGCAACTGGATCGCCTTCAGCGTCATCGCGCTCATCCTCTTCGTGCTTTATCAGCAATTCGTCATCGGACCGGCGGCCAAGAGGGCGCAGAAGGCCCACGTCCAAGCCGTCGCCGCCGCGCCCGCCTCCCCCGTGAAAACCCCCTCCGAGCCGGACCTCTCCCGCCCGGCGGCCCTGGTCCGGACCCAGAGGGTGGCGATCTCAACGCCCTCGCTGGTCGGATCCCTCGCCGTCCAGGGGGCTCGGCTCGATGATCTCTTCCTCCGCAACTATCATGTCGACGTCTCCAACACCTCGCCCATGGTCGAGCTTCTTCGCCCCGAGGGCATGAAGGACGCCTACTTCGCCGTCGAAGGCTGGTCGGGCGCCAATCTCGCCGAACTGCCCGGCGCGAACACGACCTGGAGCCTCGCCAAGGGCGGAACGCTCTCGCCGGGCCATCCGGTGGTCCTCACCTACTCCTCACCGGCGGGACTTGCTTTCACCCGCACCATCTCGGTTGACCCGAAGTTCCTGTTCACCGTGACCGACCAGGTGGTGAACCGGAGCGCCTCGAGCGTCGTTCTCGACCCCTACGTCTCGATTCAGAGGCAGGGTCTGCCCCCCGATCCCCATCGCTCCAGCATCGTCCATGAAGGCGCCGTCGGTGTGCTCGGCGTAGGCTCCGCCGAGTTGCGGCTCGCCAGTTACAAGGACTGGCTCAAGAAAGGCGAGGAGGATTGGCAGTCGAAAGGCGGCTGGCTCGGCATCACCGACAAGTACTGGATGACCGCCTTCATCCCGACCCAAAGCGACGACATCGCCGCCAAGATCCGGGTGGTCAAGGACCCGACGACCGGCATCGACATCTATGAGGCGACCTACAGCGCCGCCCCGCGCAGCCTCTCCCCCGGCGCTTCCCTCACCTTCACCAGTCACCTCTTCTCCGGGGCCAAGACGGTCCCTGTCCTCAAGACCTACGAGAAGTCGACCGGCGCGCCGAGATTCGTCGATGCCGTGGATTGGGGACACCTCTGGTTCCTCACCAAGCCGATCTTCTGGCTGCTCGAGAAATTCCATGGCGCGGTCGGAAACTTCGGCGTGGCCATCATCATGCTCACCATCGTCATCCGGATCGTCACTTTCCCGCTCGCCATCAAGGGTTTCGAGATGGGGGTGAAGATGAAGAAGCTACAGCCGCAGATCAAGGAGATGCAGGCCAAGTACAAGGAGGACCGCGCCGCTCAGCAGAAGGAGATGATGGCGCTTTACGCCCGGGAAAAGGTCAATCCGGTCACCGGTTGCTTTCCCATGTTGATTCCGATTCCGGTCTTCTACGCGCTCGACAAGATTTTCACCGTCTCGATCGAGATGCGACACGCGCCGTTCTTCGGCTGGATCCACGACCTTTCGGCGCGCGATCCCACCACCTTTCTCAATCTCTTCGGACTGATCCCCTGGCACCCGGCCTCCACCCCGCTCATCGGCTCCATCCTCGGTGGAGTGCTGCACGTCGGAGCCTGGCCCCTGCTCTACGGCGCAACCATGTGGCTCAGCCAGACCATGAATCCGCAAACTGGGATCGATCCCACCCAGCAGGCCATCTTCAAGCTGATCCCGATTGTCTTCACCTTTTTCATGGCCCAGTATTCGGTTGGTCTCTTGATCTACTGGACGTGGAGCAGCTTGATCACGGTCATCCAGCAGTACGTGATGATGCGGCGATTCAAGGTGAACAATCCGATCGACGACTTCCTGGCCCGGGTCTGGGCTAGGCCGGAACCTTCCTGAGATGCTCGGCGGGGCCGAGGGGTTGGAGATCGCGAGGGTCCTCTTCGCGGGTCGATCCTCGTTCGTGGCCGGAGCGGCGAGCCTTTCGACGCTGCCGCCGCCCGATCTTCCCGAGGTCGCCTTCGCCGGACGCTCGAACGTCGGAAAATCATCTCTCATCAACGCGCTGGCGGGACGCCGCTCGCTGGCGAGAGCTTCCAACGCTCCCGGCCGAACCCGGGAAGTGAACTTCTTCGATCTTGGCGGCGCCCTGCGCCTGGTGGACTTGCCTGGCTTCGGCTTCGCGAAGGCCCCCAAGACGCAGAGGAGACATTTCCAGAACCTCGCCCACGCCTATCTCGCCGAAAGACCGAACCTCAAGCGCGTCTTTGTGTTGATCGACGCCCGCCACGGTCTGAAATCCACCGACGAGGAGGCCATGGCGGCCCTCGATGCGGCGGCCGTTTCCTATCAGGGGGTGTTGACCAAGGCCGACAAGCTCGCCGCCGGCGCGGTCGAGGCGGTCGCCACGCGCGTCCTCGCCGCCCTGGCCAGGCGGTCAGCCGCTTTTCCAGGCCTCATCGTCACCTCGGCCGTCGATGGCGCGGGGATCGCCGAGCTTCGCCTCGCCATCGCTGCGGCCTGTGGCCTCGCCCAATGAGCGGCGATTGATGAGCGGGCCCGACAAGGAGGCGGGCTGGGCGACCGCCAGGACGCTCGCCGAGGCTCTGCCGTTCATCCAGATCTATGATCGCGAGATCGTGGTCATCAAATACGGCGGCCACGCCATGGGCGAGGAGGAGATCGCCAGGCTCTTCGCCGCCGACGCGGTCCTTTTGAAGCTCCTGGGCGTCCATCCGGTTGTCGTCCACGGCGGCGGTCCGCAGATCTCGCGGATGCTGGAGAGAGCCGGCGTCGCTTCGTCCTTCGTCGATGGCCTTCGGGTGACCGACGAGGCGACCATGGAGGTGGCCGAGATGGTCCTCTCCGGGGCCATCAACAAGGAGATCGCCAGCTGGATCACCAGGGCCGGCGCGAGGGCCGACGTCCGCGGAGTGGGGCTTTCGGGCAAGGATGCGGGCCTGATCACGGTCAAAAAGGTCGAGCGCACCCGCAAGGACCCCGACTCGAAGATCGAGCAGGCGGTGGATCTGGGTCTGGTTGGCGAACCCACGCGCATCGATCCCAAATTGATCCACCGGCTTATCACCTCCGAGGAGGACTACATCCCGGTGATCGCCCCGATCGGGGTCTCGGCCGAGGGAGCGACCTACAACATCAACGCCGATGCGGTGGCCGGCGCGCTCGCCTGCGCTCTCAGGGCCAAGCGCATGCTGCTCCTCACCGACGTCGCCGGCGTGAAGGGTGAAGACGGCGAACTCCTCCGCCAGGTCCGCGCCGCCGAGGCGCGGCGCCTCATCGAGGAAGGTGTGGTCTCCGGAGGCATGATCCCCAAGCTCGAGACCGCCATCTCCGCCGTCGAAGGGGGTGTCGAGGCGGCGGTCATCCTCGATGGCCGGCGACCCCACGCCCTGCTGGTCGAACTCTTCACCGAACACGGGGCCGGGACCCTGGTTTGCCCATGAGCGGCGCGGCCCCGGCCCTGCGGGCGGAGATCGAGAGGGCCTGGGAGAGGCGGGAGAGCCTCTCGTCCTCCACCGGCGGCGCACCGCGCCACGCCATTGAGGAGGTCATCGGCCTCTTGGATGAAGGCGCCCTGCGCGCCGCCGAGAAGGCGGGGGGCGAATGGCGCGTCCATGCCTGGGTCAAGCAGGCGATCCTGCTCTATTTTCGGCTCTGCGACGCCAAGTTGATGAGCCCAGGCGGCGCCGGACCCTGGTACGACAAGATCCCGCTGAAGTTCGGCGACTGGGACGAGGCCGCGTTCCGGTCCGTCGGCGTGAGGGCGGTCCCCGGCGCTGTCGTCAGGCGCGGCGCCTTCATCGGCCGCGACGCCGTCGTCATGCCCTCGTTCGTCAACATCGGCGCTTATGTCGGCGAGGAAACCATGGTCGACACCTGGGCGACCGTCGGCTCCTGCGCCCAGGTAGGAAGGTCGGTGCATATCTCCGGCGGGGCGGGGATCGGAGGGGTCCTGGAGCCTCTCCAGGCAGCGCCCACCATCATCGAGGACGGCTGCTTCATCGGGGCTCGCTCGGAGATCGCCGAAGGAGTCATCGTCGGCCAAGGCGCGGTGATTTCCATGGGCGTCTTCATCACCGCCTCCACCCCGATCGTCGATCGCAAGACCGGCGAGGCCCGCCGCGGCTTCGTCCCTCCCTATTCGGTGGTCTTGCCCGGGACCCTGCCCAGTCCGCATGGCGAGGCGGCGCTCGCCTGCGCCGTCATCATCAAGACGGTGGATGAGCGGACCCGGTCCAAGACCAGCATCAACGAGCTTCTGAGGGACTAGTGGATCGCCGCAAACGGATGGTTCCCATCCCATTGTGGTCCGATCCACGTCCAGTCAAAGCTTGGTGGTGCGACTCCGTCGAAGTCGATGAGAACGCCTGTGTTTGAACGGCGCCGTTAGAGCGCATCCCGCAAAAGTGGGAAATACTTTTGCGCCAAGGACGCGCTCAAGGTCTTCGGTCTGGCGCATTTCTCTTCGGCGAGGCGATTCCGCATCGCCGGGAAATGCGCTGGGGCCCCACCGCCTCAGAAGGGCACGTCGCTTCGCTCCACGGTCACGTTGGCGGGGTGTTGGGGCCCTGGGCGGTGGTTCCACGGGGCCGGCTGAACGGCGGGCGCCGGAGCCGCTGCTGGAGGCGCGATTAGCCTTCGGTCCGACCGACGCAGGTTCCGCCCGGCGGCAGAAGAGCGGGTTTCGACGCCGACTCTTCGGATCGGCGTCGCCACGGGGCGCTGCACGACGGGTGCCGGCTGCGTTGCGGATGCCGGGTGAGCGACCGGCAGTGGCTGGATGACAGGAAGGGCGGGCTTGCGGGGAGCGGCGACGGCGGCGGGCGATTTCGCGGCGATTCGCTGAGACGAATGGTAAGCCTGATGATTGCGGCCGAGGTAGATGAGGCTGATGGAGGCGGCCGCGATCAGGCCAGCGGTTATGAAGAAGACGATGCGTCTGCGAGCGCAGCGGCGGCATAGATAAAGACTGGAAACGCTGGCGGGCGCCGTTCGGCCGCTTTGAGCCTGGGCGACGCTTGCTCCAAGATTTTGATTTTGCTGTTTTGACGCAGAAAGTTTGCCGCTCGACCAGGTTACGAGCTCATCTAGAGGCAGAACAACTCCGCAATCCTTGCAAGAATTTTGGACATGCGTCACGGGGTGTTCAGATTTCAGCCCCACAGAAACCATGTCTCGTCAACCTAGAGCTCGCTCCGACCACCCATATAGAACATCATTATGTTCAATATTAATGAACGAGGGCTCGGCGGCCGAGGTCTCAACTTCCCGGCGGGTAGGGCTCGCCGGTCTTGCGCGCAAAGCCGCCGCCATGCTGGTTGAGCACCATGTCGATATCCGAGTAGGTGCAGACCCCGGCGCCGCGATCGCCCACTTCGAGCACTCTCGCCTCGCGCTCGGATCGGTTGATCAGGTGATGGCCATCGGCCTCGCCGGCCGGAAAGGCCGCGCAGTCGCCGGCGCGAAGAATCTCCTCACCGGCGTCGGTGACGAGGATGACCTCGCCTTCCAGGATCCACACGAACTCGTCCTCGCCGCTATGCCAGTGGCGCTGGCTCGACCAGGCGCCGGGCGGAAGGGTGAGAAGATTGACGCCGATGCGATTCATGCCGCGGGCCTCTCCGAGCCGGCGGCGCTCGCGTGAGCGGCAGGGCTCATCGAAGGGCGAGGGGTAGGAAGAGCCGCGATGGACCGGCAGGGATTGGATATCGATCTTCTTCACGGCTAGCAGCCCAATTCCGACGTTCGATCCGTTTGGGGCGAGCGCCATCCGAACGTCGGGATCGAGATGGATGCTGGCAAGCTATCGATTCGAGTGTCGTTGACGAATTTGACGTTCGTCATTGAGCCGTCCTCCACGCGCAAACGAACGTCAAATTCACGACACTAGTGGATCGTAACAAACGAGTGGTTCCCATCTGTTTGTGGTCCGATCCACGTCGATTCAAGGCTTTGTGGTGCGACTGCGGTGTGATCGCCGGGATGAGTCGCACCACTTGAACCTCGAGGTTTGCCGGAGCGTGCCGCCGTATCCTAAGAGCGCGCGATGATCGATCCGGTCGAGCTCGCCCGCGAACTGATCCGCGCGCCTTCTATCACCCCGGCCGATGCGGGCGCCATGGACGTGGTGGAGCGCGCGCTGGCGGGCCTCGGGTTCGCCTGCCGGCGCCTGCCGTTCGGGGGGATCGAGAACCTCTACGCGCGCCTCGGCGCGGGGGCGCCGAACCTCTGCTTCGCCGGCCACACGGACGTGGTGCCGCCCGGGGCGGCCGCGGACTGGACCTCGCCTCCGTTCGAGGCCGCCGTGAAGGACGGCTGGCTGATCGGACGCGGCGCGGCGGACATGAAGGGCGCGATCGCGGCCTTCATCGCGGCGGCGGCGAAGGTCCTCGCCAAGGGCGCCCCGAAGGGCTCGATCTCGCTCCTCATCACCGGAGACGAGGAAGGCGAGGCCGAGAACGGGACCAAGGCCGTGGCGGCGCTTCTCGGCGCCGAGGGTGAAACGATCGACCATTGCGTCGTCGGCGAGCCAAGCTCCAAAGAGGCGCTCGGCGACATGATCAAGAACGGTCGGCGCGGCAGCATCAGCGCCAGGATCGAGGTCGAAGGCGTTCAGGGCCATGTCGCCTACCCGCACCGGGCCGCCAATCCGATCGCGCCGCTCGTCGCGTTCCTCGCCGCCGTGCAGGGCCGCGTGCTCGATAGCGGGTGCGAAGGCTTCCAGGCTTCGAACCTCGAGATCACCACCGTCGATGTGGGAAACCCGGCCACAAACGTCATCCCTGCTCGCGCCGCCGCGGCGTTCAACATCCGCTTCAATCCTCTGCACACCGGCGCCTCGCTCGCCGCGTGGCTGGAAAAGGAGGCTGCAAACGCAGGGGCGGAATTCCCCGGACGGTTCGGGATCTCGACCCGGATCGGCGGCGAGGCCTTCCTCACCACGCCGGACGCCTTCACCGATCTCGTGGCCGAGACGGTCGCCAATGCGGTCGGCCGACGCCCGGAACTCTCCACCAGCGGAGGAACCTCCGACGCCCGGTTCATCCGCGCCCTCTGTCCGGTGGTCGAACTGGGTCTGGTCGGGACCACCATGCACAAGGTGGACGAGAAGGTCCCCGCCGCCGATCTTCGCGCTCTTGCCGAAATCTACCAGCGGCTGATCGAGGCCTACTTCACCCGCTTTTCGCCATAGTCGACTTCGAGGAGCGTCAGGCCCTCGGGCGGCGCCACCGGCCCGCAGCGACGGCGGTCGGCGGTCTCCAGGGCCTCGCGGAAATCCGCCGCGCGCCATCGACCGCGTCCGACCTCGACCAGAGAGCCGACCATGGAGCGGACCTGGCGGTGCAGGAACGAACGGGCCGAAAAGCGTGCGCGCACCTCATCGCCCTCTCGCCACACCTTCGCGACGTCGAGGGTTTTCACCGGCGAGCGGGCCTGGCAGGCGGCGTCGCGGAAAGTCGTGAAGTCATGGCGCCCGACGAGGACTTCGGCGGCCTCGGCCATGGCGTCTTCAGCCAGGCGGGCCTTGAGCCACCACACCCGTCCACGATCGAGCGCCGGCGGCGCCGGCCGATCCAGAATGCGGTAGAGGTAGGTCCGGCCCTTGGCCGAGAAACGGGCGTGGAAATCGCCCCGCGCGATCTCGCAGGCGAGGACCGCGATCGGCCTTGGAGCGAGATGGGCGTTGAGGGCGCTTCGCACGATCTTCGCGGGCCAGGATTTTTCGAGATCGAAGTGGATCGCCTGGCCGGCGGCATGGACGCCGGCGTCGGTCCGTCCGGCGGCGAAGACGCGCGGCCTTTCCCCGCAGAACGCCTCGACCGCCTGCTCGAGCGCGTCCTGGACCCCCGTCGCGCCGGCCTGGGACTGGAAGCCGCTGAACGGCGCCCCGTCGTATTCGAGGATGGCGCGATAGCGCGGCATCAGGCTAGCCTGGAACCGGCCGGGATGGAAAAGCCACGGAGGAAATCCTGCGCCTCCTGGGCTCGGCGGCCCTCGCGCTGAAGCGTCAGGAGCCGCACCGCGCCCTCTCCGCAGGCGATGAGCAGCCGATCATCGAGAACCTCGCCGGGCGCCCCCTCGCCGGGCTCGGGCCGCGAGAGGAGGACCTTGAGACGATCTGCGCCCCACTCGGAAGGGGCGAGAAACCAGGCGCCGGGGTGCGGCGAGAGCCCGCGGATCTGGGCGTCGATCCTCTGCGAGGACCGGTCCCAGGAGAGACGACTTTCCGAGGCCCGGATCTTCCTGGCGTAGGTCGCGCCCTCCTCGTTTTGGGGCGTTTCGACCGCCGAGCCACGCTCCACCTCGCCCATGGCCGAAACAAGGAGTCTCGCGCCAGCCTCGGCCAGTCGGTCGTGCAAGCCGCCCGCGGTCTCGAGGGGTGAGATGGCGAGCGCCTCGCAGGCGAGGACCGGGCCTTCATCGAGCCCCTCGCTCATGCGCATGACGCAGACGCCGGTTTGCGCATCGCCAGCCATGATCGCCCGCTGGATCGGGGCGGCCCCGCGCCACCTGGGCAAGAGGGAGGCGTGGAGGTTGAAGGCGCCCAGGCTTGGGGCGGCGAGGATCGCGGCGCTGAGGATCCGGCCGAAGGCGACGGTGACCGCCGCATCTGCGCCGAGGGCGGCGAATCGTTCCTCCTCTTCGTGCTCTCTCAGCGAGGCCGGCGTCCGGACCTCGAGATTTCGAGCCGCGGCGAAGGCGGCGATCGGCGAGGGCGAGACGCGCCGGCCGCGTCCGCGCTCGGCCGGCGGCTGGGAATAGACCGTCGCGATCTCGTGGTTGGCGTCAAGGAGCGCCGCCAGGCTGGGGACCGCGAACTGCGGGGTTCCAAGAAAGACGAGCCGCATGATCGGCCGACCCTGGAAGCGCCTAGCAGCTCGATTCCGACGTTCGATCCGCCTGGGGCGAACACTGGCCGAACGTCGGAATCGAGATGGCTGCGAGCAAGATCAGGATTCTAGTGTCGTTGACGAATTTGACGTTCGTCACGAGCCCTCCCTAAACCTCAAACGAACGTCAAATTCACGACCCTAGCGCGGCTCAGAGCGGCGCTTCGGCGCGCGCCGCCTTGCGCACCCGGCTCACCGCCCGATCGCGCTTGAGGCGGGAAAGGTGATCGATGAAGAGGATGCCGTCGAGGTGGTCGATCTCGTGCTGGATGCAGACCGCGAAGAGGCCCTCGGCCTCCTCTTCGATGCGGCGGCCCTGCTCGTCGAGATACCGCACCTTGACCTTCGCCGGGCGTTCGACCTCGTCATAGATTTCGGGCACCGAGAGGCAACCTTCCTCGTAGGTGAAGGTCTCCTCCGAGGCCCAGACGATCTCCGGATTGACGAAGCGGCGCGGGGCGGGAGGCTGCTCCTCCTGTTTGCTCGCCAGATCCATGACGATCACCCGCTTGGGGACGCCGACCTGGACGGCGGCGAGGCCGATCCCGGGGGCGGCGTACATGGTCTCCAGCATGTCGTCCATGAGGGTGCGAATTTCGTCGTCGACCTCGTCGACGGGAGCGGAGATCGTCTTCAGCCGGGCGAGATCGGTATCGACGGTGAGGACGCGGCGCAGGCTCATTTTGCCGAGGTAGGCGCCGGTTCGGGGGCGGTCAAGGCCGGCGCCGGATCGATCTCGAGACGAGCCAGCGGGCGAACCACCGCTTCGATCGGCTGGGGCTCCTCGATCGGCGCCCCAGCGTGCTCGGCGCCGAGATCCTCGAACCGCCGGGCCTGCGCCAGGACCTGCCGCTCCAGGGAACCGATGAAGGCGTTGTACTTGTCCACGGCGCGCGCCAGCGCCTTGCCCATCTCCTGGACGTGGCCGCCCATGGTCGACAGCCGGCGGTGAAGCTCGCGGCCGATGCGGGCGATCTCGCGGGCGTTGCGGGCCTGGGCCTCGGCCCGCCAGCCGTAGTGCACCGCCTTGGCGAGGCCGAAGAGGCTGGTCGGCGTGGCCATGATGACGTTCTGCTCCCAGCCTTCGTTCATCAGGGAGGGGATCCGCTCGCAGGCGGCGGCCAGAAAGCCATCGCCAGGCACGAACATGACGACGAACTCGGGCGAGTGCTCGAGCTTGTCCCAGTACGACTTGGCGCAGAGCTTCTGCAGATGAGCACGCAGGGAGTTGGCGTGGCGGGCGAGGGCCGCTTCGCGCTGGGCCTCGTCGGCGGCCTCCATCGATTCCAGGAAGGCGGTGAGCGAGCACTTGGCGTCGATGACGAACTGGCCCTTTCCGGGAAGGCGGACCACCACGTCGGGGCGGAAGGAGGCCTCGAGCCCCTCCAGATGGACCTGTTCGTCGAAATCGATGTGCGGTCGCAGGCCGGCGATCTCAAGCACGTTGCGCAGCATCTCCTCGCCCCAGCGGCCCTGCACGCCGGCCCCGCGGCGCAGCGACTGGGAGAGGCGCCTCGCTTCCTCCCGGGCGGCGTCGGAGGCCTCCAGGAGCCGCCGCAGCTGCGACTTGAATTCGCCCGCCTGCTCGGCGCGGCTCTTCTCGACGTCGGCCACATGCCGCTCGAACTTGGCGAGGCTTTCGGCCACCGGCTTCAGCTGCAGAGCGAGCTTCTCCTCGGCGAGGGCGTCGCGGCGGGCGAGCGCCTCGTCCGCCTTGCGGACCGCCGCCTCGGCGGCCTCCGAGGCGGCCGCCTGGGCCTGGAGGCGAACAAGATCACCCCCGCCTTCAGCGAGCTTGCGCAGCACCCGCTCGCGCATCGCCCAGGATGACGCCGCCGCTGCGGCGATCGCCAGGAGCGCGACGACGATGAGGAGGGCGACGTTCATGCTCCGTTCGGTATCAGAGTCGCCCGCGCCGCGCCACGCCCGGCCCCTGGCCGATTCAGGCCGGGCGCCTCGCCCGCATCGCCTGGTTGATGGTGCCGTCGTCCAGCCAGTCGAGATCGCCGCCCACCGGAACGCCCCTCGCCAGGTGGCTGACGACGACCCCGGATCCGTCTAGGCGCTCGGAGAGATAGTGGGCGGTGGTCTGGCCATCGACCGTGGCGGGGAGGGCCAGGATCACCTCTTGGACGCCATCGTCGTGGGCGCGGCGGCGGAGCGGCTCGATGCGTAGGGCTTCGGGCCCGACGCCCTCCATCGGCGCGAGGAGCCCGCCCAGGACATGGTAGCGGCCGCGATAGGCGCCCGCCCGCTCCAGCGCCCAAAGCGCCCCCATGTCCTCGACCACGCAGATGAGGGCCGCGTCGCGCTCGGGGTCGGCGCAGATGGCGCAGGGATCGACGGTGTCCAGGGCGCCGCACAGGCTGCAGGCGCGGACCTTCTCGCCCGCCTCGGCGAGAGCCTCACCGAGCGGGATGAGGAGGTCCTCTCGCCTCTTCAGAAGGGCCAGCGCCGCGCGCCTCGCCGAGCGACGGCCGAGCCCCGGCAGTTTGGCGAGCAGCGTCACCAGGCGCTCGATCTCGGGGCCGGCGGAGGCCGCCATCTTAGAAGATGGGGAGCCCGGGGATCGAGCCGAGGGGCCCGGCGACCTCGCGCATGACCTCGGCCTGGAGGGCTTCCAGCTTGCGCCGGGCGTCGGCGTGGGCGGCCATGACGAGGTCGGCGATGATCTCTCCTTCGCCAGGCGCGACGAGGCTCTCGTCGATCGTCAGGCGAGCCATGTCGCCGGCGCCTTTGAGCATCAGGCGCACCATGCCGCCGCCGGAGGTCCCTTCGACCTCGCTCTGGGCGAGTCGCGATTGGGCGGCCGTCAGCTTCTCCTGCATCGCCTGGGCCTGCTTCATGAGTTCGGAGAGATCCTTCATGAGCTTGCCCGCTCGGCCTCTTCGACCGTCCGGCCCTCGGACGTCTTGCGCACTTCGACGATGGCGGCGCCGGGGAAGGCGGCCATGACTTCCTTGACGAAGGGCTCGGCGCGCACCGCCTCCAATTCCGAGGCGGCCAGTCTGGTCGCCCGTTCGGCCGCCGTCTCGCTCCCGCCGCCGGCTTGGGCCGAGACCAGCCAGGTCAGGCCCGTCCAGGCCTTGAGCTTCTGGGCGAGGCGCTGGGCGAGATCAGCGGGCGCGCCTTCGGCGGGCTCGAAGGCGATCGCTCCGGCTCGGAAGCTGATCGGCCGAACGCCGCGCTCGACATCGAGCTTCAGGGCGACGTCCCGCCGCGCCTCGATCAGGTCCAACAATTCCTCGAACGTCCGCGGGTTGGGGGGAGATTCGGATTTCACGGGGGATCGATCGGCGGGGCGGACGGGCGCCGAAAGGCCGGCCGCTTCGTCGCGCGAGAGGAGCTTGATCGCCTCCTCGGGCCCCGGAAGATCGGCGGCGAAGGCCAGCCGGATCAGGACCATCTCCACCGCTCCGGCCGGGTCGGGCGCAACCTTCACTTCCTCGAAGGCCTTGAGGAGCATCTGCCAGAGCCGCGCCAGCGAGCCCGTGGAGAGCGCCGCGCCGGCCGCGGCCAGCTTCGCGGCCTGGTCCTTGGGAGCGGCGATGGCGGCGGCGCCGAGGGTTTTGGCGAGCGAGGCGGCGTGGACGTGCTCGAGGAGATCGACGATCACGCTGGCGGGATCCACCCCGAGGCGATGGAGGTCCTTGAAGGAGCCGATCGCCTCCGCCGCCCGGCCGTGGATCACCTCCTCGAAGACTTCGATCGTGCGGGCCCGATCGGCCAGGCCCAGCATGTCGCGGACCTGAAGGGCGGTGATCTTGCCGCCGCTCTCGGCCTGCACGAGGGCCTGGTCGAGGATGGACTGGGCGTCGCGGACCGACCCTTCAGCGGCGCGGGCGATCAGGGTCAGGGCTTCCGGCTCGATGACGGCGCCCTCCGCCTCGGCGATGCCGGCGAGGTTGCGCACGAGGACTTCGCCCTCGACGCGGCGCAGATCGAACCTCTGGCACCTTGAGAGGATGGTCACTGGCACCTTCCGAATCTCGGTGGTGGCGAAGACGAACTTGGCGTGGGCCGGCGGCTCCTCGAGCGTTTTCAAGAGCGCGTTGAAGGCATGGCCGCTCAGCATGTGCACTTCGTCGATGATGTAGACCTTGTAGCGGGCGAGGGCCGGAGCAAACGGCACTCCGTCGAGGAGCTCGCGCATCTGCTCGACCTTGGTGCGGCTGGCGGCGTCGAGCTCGAGGACGTCGAGATGGCGTCCCTCGGAGATCGCCCGGCAATGGACGCCCTCGACCGAAAGGCAGGCGATGCTCGGCTGATGGACCTCCTCGCTCTCGTAGTTGAGAGCCCGCGCCAGGAGCCGGGCGGTGGTGGTCTTTCCCACGCCCCTCACCCCGGTCAGCATGAAGGCGTGGGCGATGCGGCCCGAAGAAAAGGCGTTGCGCAGGGTGCGCACCATGCCTTCCTGGCCGATCAGGTCATCAAAGCTCTTGGGGCGGTATTTTCGGGCGAGGACGGTATAGGCGGCCGTTTCGGACGCGGCGGAGGCGAACATCTCCCCGCTCGCCCCATCGGGCTCGCCTCGCCCCTCTTCGACCATGACATCGTTCGGGGTCATCAAGCCTTCGCAAAAGCCTTCGGCGGGCGGGCGCAGGGCGAGGTGGAGACCGGCAGACGACCCGGAGTGAATCTCGTTGCGGCTGCTTCCTTCCGGACCTGACCGGGTTGGCGAGGCCTCCGCCCATCGCCGATCTCCGCCTTCTATATCGCGTGGCGCCGGCAGCGGCGCAAGCGGCGCATGACCGGGGCCGAAAGGCGCCCTAATGGGCTGGGGCATGGCTCTTTCCGCCTTCCTCAACACCTTCGCCGGCAATCCGCTCGATCGGGCCAGCGTTCGGCGCGGCGACCGCGACTTCCTTGACGAGGCTCTTCGTGCCGGCGACTCGCTCGCCCTGGCCATGTGGAACGGGCGTCCCCTGGTGGAGACCGCCCCGGCCGGAGGGCCGCAGCTCGCCTGGCTCAACGCGGCCATGGCCCGCGACATGGCCGGCGGGTTCGAGCGGCTCCTCTTCATGGGCCTGTGGAAGGAGGCGGCGGTCTTCGCCCTCGATTTCGAAGGCGGGGTCGATCCCGCCGAGGGCGCTCTCGAGGGACTCGGCCGCTTCGAGGACCTGCGCGCCATCGCCCTGGACCTGCCGCCGGCCGAGGCGGCGATCGCCGCCACCGCCAAGGCTATGTTCGAGTGGCGTCGCCGCCACCGGCATTGCGCGGCCTGCGGCGAGGTGAGCGAGACGGTGGACGGCGGCTGGAAGCGGGTGTGCCCGGCCTGCCAGGCGGAGCATTTTCCGCGCACCGACCCGGTGGTGATCATGCTTCCCACCTGCGGCGAACGGTGCCTCCTGGGGCGCCAGGCGGCCTGGCCCCAAGGCATGTATTCGGCGCTCGCCGGCTTCCTCGAACCTGGTGAGACCATCGAGGAGGCGTGCGCGCGCGAACTCTTCGAGGAGGCGGCTCTGAAGACGCTCGCCGTCCGCTACCATTCGACCCAGCCCTGGCCCTATCCCTCGTCCTTGATGATCGGCCTCATCGCCGAGGTGGAAAGCGAGGAGGCGGCGCCGGACGGAGAGGAGATCGACGAGGTGCGTTGGTTCTCGAGGAATGAGGCGGCGGCGGTGCTTCGCGGCGAGGTCGTCGGCGTCCGCGCACCCGGGGCGCTCGCCATCGCCCACCAGCTCATCAGGGCCTGGACTTCCGAGGAGTCCTGACGGGCGCAGCGCGTCGGAACGGATCGGCGGCGAAGACTCCCAGGATCTCGAAGTGATCCGAGAAGAATCCGAGCTCCTCGAAGGCGCGTTCGAGCGGCGCATCGTCGGGCCGGCCGTCGACCTCGGCGTAGAAGAAGGTGGCCGTGAAGGCCCCGTTCTCCATGTAGCTCTCCAGCTTGGTCATGTTGACGCCGTTGGTGGCGAAGCCTCCCAGCGCCTTGTAGAGCGCGGCGGGAAGGTTGCGGACCCGAAAAGCGAAGCTGGTGACGCAGTCCGCCCCGGCTGGCGGCCGGCTCGCCTTGGACGCCATCACCAGGAACCTCGTGGTGTTGTGGCTTTCGTCCTCGATGTCGGGGAGCAGGATCTCCAGGCCGTAGAGCTTCGCCGCCAGGGCCGGCGCGATGGCCGCCCGTGACGGGTCCGGGTTCTCGGCCAGGCTCCTCGCCGCCCCGGCGGTGTCGCCGGCCGGTTCGGCGGCGAGCTTCAGCCTGCGAAGCGTTCGGCGGCATTGGCCGAGCGCGATGGGCATGCTGACCACCGTCCGGATGGCCTCCAGGCGCACGCCGGGATTGGCCATGAGCTGGAAGCGGATCGGCTTGAACCGCTCGCCCACGATCTTCAAGCCGGAGGAGGGAAGGAGGTGATGGACGTCGGCCACGCGCCCGGCGATCGAATTTTCCACCGGGATCAGGGCGAGGGCGCAGGAGCCGTTTTTCACCGCGTCGAAGGCGTCCTCGAAGGCGGGGTGAGCGGTCGGTTGATGGTCGGGAAAGTAGGTCCGGCAGGCCTCGTCGCTGTTCGATCCGGGTTCTCCCTGGAAGGCGATTTTCGGCGTCATGACCTTCCCTCTTGGGCCTGGCGTCGAGCGGCGGCGAGGTCCGCGGGCGTGTCGACGCTGATCGGCGCGCTCTTGCTCATGCCGGCCCAGATGGGAAGTCCCATCTCCAGGGCGCGGAGCTGTTCGAGGCCTTCCCGGATCTCGAGCGGCGAAGGCGGGGCGGCGGCGAAGGCCTCCAGGGCCTCGCGACGAAAGGCGTAGAGGCCAAGATGGCGCCAGACCGGCCCCTCGCCGTAGAGCCTCGACCTCGTGAACCAGAGCGCCCGCGCGCACCGGCCCTCACCTTCGACGGCGAGGATGGCCTTGACCACCGCCGGATCGTCCCGGTCGGCCTCCGAACTCTCCGGAGCGACCATGGTGGCGATGGCGCATTCGGAGACCTGGGCGAGCACGCCGACGCAGGCGGCGATCACCTCGGGCTGGATGAACGGCATGTCGCCTTGCAGGTCGACCACGCAATCGAAGCTCCGATCGGGGTCCAGGTCCTTCAGGGCGGCGAGGATGCGGTCGGAGCCCGAGGGAAGCGAGGGATCGGTGAGGACGGCGCGTCCGCCGGCCGCTTCGACCTCCTCGGCGATCTCCCGCTGCGCCGCGGCGACCACGACCGGACCGACCCCTGAGGCCTCGGCGCGCTTATGAACCCTCACCACCATCGCCAGTCCGCCGATGTCGGCGAGGGGCTTCCCCGGAAGCCGGCTCGAGTCCATCCGGGCGGGGATAAGGACGATGGGGTTCATGGGCGAAGGCGCGGCGGGTCAGGCGGCTTTTTTTTTGCAAGCCAGTGAAGTTGCGCGCGCGGCGGTAGCGTGTAAGAGACGCCCGCGCAACACGGGCGCGACAAGGGGAATCGACAGCGTGCGACCCCACCGCCCGGGCGAATTCTCAGGTTGTTCCGGGGGCGCTGGTCTCCGGCTGCGGCGGAGGCCGAGGGTTTCGAATTCATGCGTGAGTTGACCGTCAACAAGGTGCTGGGCGCGGCGCTCGCCACCGGCCTCGTCATCGTCTTCATGTTCTCGTTCATCCCGCCGGCCTTTCAGAGCGTCCCGGCGCGCAAGCCCGGCTATGCGATCGCCGTGCCGGCCAATCTCCTCGGCGGCGGTCCGCCCGCCGCGCCCGCCCCGCCGCCCGATTGGGGGACGGTGCTCACCAATCCGGCCAACGTCGCCGCGGGACAGGCCAAGACGGTGGTCTGCCAATCCTGTCACAACTTCACTCCGGTCAACAAGATTGGCCCCGGCCTCTTCGGCGTGGTCGGCCGCCAACCCGGGACCCATCCCGGCTTCGACTATTCCGACGCCATGAAGGCCTTCGGCAAGGCCCATCCGGTGTGGACCTACGATCTGCTGTTCCACTTCCTCAAGGGGCCGCAAGGCTTCGTTCCGGGGACCAAGATGACCTTCGTGGGATTCGACGATCCAAAGGATCGCGTCGACGTCATCGCCTATCTGCACACCCTTGGATCGACCCTGCCGATCCCGCCGCCTGCCAAGCCCGCGAAGACGCCGGTTCAGGGATCGCCCTCCACGGCGAAGCCAGGCAAGCCCACCCCCGCGCGCGCGGGAGCGGCCGGCGGCGCGCCGGTCTCCTCGGGCCCCTCGACAAAGACCAAGGCGCCGCTTCAGGCCACGCCCGGAGGCAAGGTCCGGTAGGGGCGCTCGAGGAGCGCCAGGATCAGGAGCGTTCTGTCGGCGCGTCGCGTTCATCGACGATGGTGGCGACGAAGCCGGCCAGGACGTCCAGCAGCACCATCAGGCTGATGAGGAAGAAGGTGGAGGTGGCGAAGGCTGACGCCAGAAGCATCTCCACCAGGCAGAGGATGAAGAGCGCGATCGAAAGGCCGTGATTGACGATCGCCGCGCGCCTGGTGGCGATCGCCTTCAGCAGCTCCACGAAGAAGAGAATGAGTGCGGCGGCCAGCAGGATGTCGGAGAGGTTGATCGGCCAGTCTCCGCCGGCGCGGTTGCGCAGGGAGAAGATCGGGGCAGTCAATCGCGAAACCGCCGCCGGCGCGGAAAAACCGCCAAGAACGGTCAACGCCAGGAGATTATAGGCGGCGACGGGCAGGGCGGTCAGCGGGAAAGCGGCGAGCATGGGCCCCTCCGATTTGGGGCGTCGAACCTAGTGGATCGTAGCAAACGGATGGTTCCCATCCGTTTGTGGTCCGATCCACGTCGATTCAAGGCTTCGTGGCGCGACTCCGGCTGGATCGCCGGGATGCGTTTGTTCGAGGTCGCACCATTAGGATCGCGATGCTTAAAGGTTCGCTTGCGCCCCGCATCTCGTTCTCATCTCCCCCCTGAGGGGGGAGAGCCGGCGAAGCCGGAAGGGGGGTTGAAAGGCGACGGAGCCCCTACGTTCGCCCCCTCCACCGCTTCGCGGTCCCTCTCCCCCGCGCCAAGCGCGAGGGAGGAGAAGAAGTCGCTATCAATCGCGCCTGGATCCTTCGCCCGCGCCTTGAGCCATACCACGCCCCCAAGATCGACGAGCGCCGAGCCGAGCCGGCCGAGGTTGGTGTACTTCGAGCGTCCCGCCACTCTGGGCCGGTGAGAGACAGGGGCGAAGGCGACCTCGAAGCCTTCTCGCATCATCAGGGCGGGCAGGTAGCGGTGCATGTGGTCGAAGAAGGGGAGGGCGAGGAAGGCGGATCGGCGGAAGGCCTTCAGCCCGCAGCCGGTGTCGGAGGCTCCATCGGCGAGCACGCGGCGCCTGATCGCATTGGCGAGGCGGGCGGCGAGGCGACGCGAAACCGAATCCTGGCGCGCGACGCGCACGCCGGCCGCCATGGCGAGGCCGGGGCCCCCGGCCTCGAGCGCCCGCACCAGGCCCGGGGCGTCGGCCGGAACGTTTTGGCCGTCGCCGTCCAGAGTGACGATCACCTCAGCCTTCGCCGCAAGGACGCCGGTGCGGATGGCCCGGCTCTGGCCGGCGCGCCGCGAATGGCGGAGGAGCCGCAGGGCAGCGGGCCGCGGCGTAAGAGCGGCGAGAACCTCTGCGGTTCCGTCCTCACTGGCGTCGTCGACGAAGAGGATCTCCACGCTCTGGCCGGTGAAAGCCGCCTCGATCTCGTAGGCGAGGCCGGGGGCGGCGTCCCGCTCGTTGAAGACCGGGACCACGATCGAGAGGGTCGGCGCTGTCGCCGGGGCTGAGGTTGCTTCCACCATGACGACCTCTTAGCCCAAAAGCCGCGAACCCGGCTGAAGCCCGATCGCCCTCTCCTTTTTCGTCATCGGCCGGCTGGACCGGCCGATCCATGCACTCAGGCCGCTGGGACCGCTCGCACACGCCGGCCCGCGGCGGAGGCATGGACCCGCCGGTCTTGCGCCGGCGGGTGACCGCGGGGCTCACGATCGCAGCCGTCGCCCCCGGGCTCTGCGGGACTCGTGATAAGAGCTCCGCCATGACGCTCGGCGAACGTCTGGACGTCCTGGCGCGGGGGTGGCGCGGACCGGTCCTGGCCGCGCTCGTCGCTCTCGCGGCCACGCTTCCCGGTCTCCTCGCCCTTCCGCCCATCGACCGGGACGAGGCGCGCTTCGCCGAGGCTTCCGCCCAGATGCTGGAGAGCGGGGACTTCATCGACATCCGTTTCCAGCGGACCCCCAGGGACAAGAAGCCGGTCGGGATCTACTGGCTCCAGGCGGCCGCCACGCGCGTCCTCTCGCCGAACGACGATCGCCGCATCTGGACCTACCGCGTTCCCTCTCTTGTCGGGGCGATGGTCGCGGCCGCGGCCTGCGTCTGGGGCGCGGCGGCGTTCCTCCGCCCTGGCGCGGCGCTCGCCGCCGGCGCCATGCTGGCCTCGAGCTTCATGCTCTCCACCGAGGCGATGATCGCCTCCACCGACGCCGCGCTGGCCGGCGCGGTCACCGCCGCGATGGCCGCTCTGGCGCGAATCTGGATCTCGCAGTCGGGCGAGGAGTCTGAGCGGCGCAGACCGGACGCCTGGACCCGGTTCGTCTTCTGGCTCGCCCTTGGCGTCTCGATCCTGCTCAAGGGCCCGATCGGACCCATGGTCGTGATCCTCGCCGCCGCGCTCCTCAGCGTGTGGAGCCGCCAGGTCCGCTGGTTGCGACCGATCTCCTGGGTCTGGGGCCTTCTGCTACTGGCGGTCCTCATCGGGCCCTGGGCGATGGCCATCACCGTCTCCACCGATGGCGCGTTCTGGGGGAAGGCGGTGGGAGGCGACCTGGCCCCCAAGCTCATCGGCGGCCAGGAAGGACACGGCGCCCCGCCCGGATACTATCTCGTCCTCGCCCCGCTTCTCATCTTCCCCGCCACCTTGCTTCTGCCGGGCGGGCTCCTCGCGGCCTGGCGCTCGAGGCTCGAACCGGGCGTCCGCTTTGCGATCTGCTGGCTCGTCCCCTCGTGGATCGTCTTCGAGGCCGTCCCGACCAAGCTCATCCATTACACCCTGCCGCTCTACGGCGCCCTCGCCTGGCTGATGGCCCGGGCCCTTTCAGAGCCGTTGAGCCGAGGCGCGAAGATCGTCGGAGCGATCCTGGCGATTCTGGCCGGATTCCTCCTCGCCGCTCTCGGCCCCGCCGCCTTGGCGAGCCTGGATTTTCCCCCACCCTGGCCGTGGGCGGCGGCCGCCGCCGTGCTCGCGCTGGCCGCCGCCGTGGCTGGCGCCGCGCTCCTCCTGCGCGGTCGGCCGCTCGCCGCGCTTTGCGCCTCCATCGCCCTCGCCGTCGCCGGCCATGACCTCCTCTCCGCGGGGCTTGCCCCGGCGCTGGCCCCCCTGTGGCTCTCGCAAAGGACGGCGCAGGCCCTGGCCTCGGCGCGCGAGAGTCCCCTGGGCGGAGGCGCCGGCCCCGTGGCTGTGGCTGGCTACGCCGAGCCGAGCCTCGTCTTCCTCCTGGGCGCCGACACGGTGCTCGGGAGCCCTCAGGACGCTGCCGACGCCATCGCCGATGGCGATCCAGCCATCGTTGAAAAGAGGTCCGAGACGCCATTCGAAGCCGCGCTCGCCGACGACGAGGCGCACGCACGCCTCATCGGTCAAGTGGCCGGACTCGACTATTCCAACGGCCGGCACGACATATTGCGTCTCTACGCCCCGGCCGAGGAGGGAGGATCGGCGCCTTAGAAGCTCCGAACGTCGATGAAGCCCAAGATCGAGCCCAAGATCGAAATCGTCGAAGTGGGACCCCGCGACGGGCTCCAGAACGAGAGCGCCGTCCTTCCGGTGGAAGAGCGCATCGCCTTCATCGAAGAGCTCGGGGCCTGCGGCCTTAAGCGCATCGAGGCGGTCTCCTTCGTCAATCCCAGGCGCGTTCCCCAGATGGTCGGCGCCGAGGAGATCATGGCCGGCCTTCCCGCTCGCGCTGGGGCCTCGCGCATCGGCCTGGTGCTCAACGAGCGGGGCTGGGACCGGCTCCTCGCCGCCGGATGCGAGGAGGCCAACGTGGTCGTCTGCGCCACCGACGAATTCGGCATCCGCAACCAGGGCGCTCCAGTCGCCGAACAAATGGCGACGCTCGCCCGCATCGCCGAGCGCCAGGAGCGCGAAGGCGGCCCGCCGATCAGCCTCACCGTCTCGGTCGCCTTCGGATGCCCCTTCGAGGGCGAAGTGCCCCTTGGCAAGGTCATGGCCATCGTCGAGGAGGCGGCGAGGCTGAAGATCGCCGAGATCGCCCTTGCCGACACCATCGGGGCGGCCGATCCCTGGACGGTGTCCGAGCGCACCCGCGCCGCGGCCAAGGTTGCGCCCCAGGCCCGCCTGCGCCTTCACTTCCACAACACCCGGGGAACCGGCCTCGCCAACGCCTTCGCCGGCATCGAAGCCGGGGTGAGGGTGCTGGATGCGAGCTGCGGCGGCCTCGGCGGCTGCCCCTTCGCGCCCAAGGCGACCGGCAACATCGCCACCGAGGACCTCGTCTGGATGCTGGAGCGGGCGGGCTTTTCAACCCGCGTCGATCTCCCGCGTCTGATCGAGGCCGGCCGCAGGATCGGCGAGAGGATCGGCAAGGCCCCGGTTTCGGCCCTCTCCCGGGCCGGAGTGTTTCCGCCAGCAGGTTGAGATCGCGAGCGGCGGTCGCCGGTCCTCCCGAAATAACCGCTCACCCCGGCGAAAGCCGGGGCCCAGACAGCACTCTCAACCCCACCTACCGTCATGCCCGGGCGAAGCCCTGGCGGAGTTCCGGCTGCCCATGAGCGCGAGGGGGGCCGGTGATCTTCTCCTTCCCTGCGAAGCGGGGGAGGGGGCCCGCAAAGCGGGGGAGGGGGCGAGGGAAGGAGCGCCGGCGTGCTCCCCCAAACTAACCTCACGGCCGCCGCTGAAATCCCCACCGCCTTGCCTCCCAGGAGGGGCGCCGCTAGGTTCCGCGCCCTCGCTCGCCCGGGCCCGCCCGGCTGACCCCGTCCCAAGGAGAGGTGGCTGAGCGGTTGAAAGCACCGCACTCGAAATGCGGCATACTCGCAAGGGTATCGGGGGTTCGAATCCCCCCCTCTCCGCCAGTCCCCTAATCGCAACTGTCCGGAAGCGGCCGCAAGAACGGCCAAAAAGACCTTATCATCATAGAGGTTGCGCGTTGGACCGTCCGTCGTTGTTCGCTTGCATCCATCCGCGTTCGCATCCATAACTAGGGGGCGGATTAGGGGACGAGATCGAGATGGGACGCAAGGCGCAGGGCCTGACGGCCGTCAAGGTCAAGACGGCGAAGCCTGGCCGTTATGGCGACGGAGACGGACTCTATCTGTTCGTTCGATCCGCTGATGCACGATTCTGGGTCTTCCGCTACACGCGCGCTGGCCGGATGCGGGAGATGGGCCTTGGCCGTGCCGGCGACGGTGACGCGGCCGTCAAGCTGGCGGATGCGCGGGACAGGGCAGCCGATCTCCACAAGCTTGTCAGGGCCGGCATTGATCCGCTCGACAAGCGCGAGGCCGACGCGGCCAAAGAGGCGGCCGAGGCGCAGGAGGCGGCCGTGCGGCGGATCACCTTCCGCACCGTGACCGATCGATACCTCGCCGCCCACGAGAAATCCTGGCGGAACTCCAAGCATCGGGCGCAGTGGCGCAACACGCTCGACACCTACGCCAATCCGCACCTTGGCGACCTACCGGTTGGGGATGTGGCGACCGAGCATGTTCTGGCCGCCTTGGAACCGATCTGGCGGACCAAGCCCGAAACGGCGACGCGCGTGCGCGGGCGGATCGAAAGCGTGCTCGACTACGCCAAGGCGCGCGATTGGCGCACTGGCGAGAACCCGGCCCGCTGGCGCGGCCACCTCGCGAACCTGCTCCCGCCGCGCAGCAAGATCGCTCCCGTCGAGCATCATGCCGCGCTTCCCTGGGCGGAAATCGGCGCATTCCTGCCCTTGCTGAAGGCGCAGGCGGGCGTTTCGGTCCGAGCGCTTGAATTCACTATCCTGACCGCCGCGCGGTCTGGCGAGGTCTTGGGCGCCCGCTGGGGCGAGATTGACTTCGGCGCCAAGGTCTGGACCGTTCCTGCATCCCGCATGAAGGCCGGCCGCGAACATCGCGTGCCCCTCTCGTCGTGCGCGATCACCCTGCTCGAAGAGATGGCGAAGTTGCGCACATCCAAGAGCCCGGAAGCCTTCGTGTTTCCCGGGGGGCGGGCGGACCGCCCGCTGTCGATCATGGCCATGACCATGACGCTCCGCCGCATGGGGCGCGGCGATCTGACCGTGCATGGCTTCCGCAGCACCTTTCGTGATTGGGTCCGGGAGGTCACAGGGACTCCGCGCGAGGTCGCCGAGGCAGCACTAGCGCACACAGTCGGCGATAAGACCGAAGCGGCTTACGCGCGCGGCGATCTTTTCGCCAAGCGGTGTCGCCTAATGGGCGAGTGGGCGAGATTCGGCGACCTACCGCTTAGGCCGGCCAATCTGCCGTCGCTTCATGGGGCGGCGGTCGCGTGACGGACGGAATGCCAGCTTGGCGACCACTCAGCGAAGCCTTCAATGTGATGAGGGCTGCACTGGGTGAGGATCATGAGAACTGCACCCTCCCGAATCTTGCCCAAGCGATAAACAGCGGTCGCGTCCGCCTGCGCGGGAAGTACGACTCACCAGAAGGAGTCGACGCCGCCCTAAAGGAAATTCTGATCTCGGCGTCGGAGACGATAGTCACCGACCTCGATCCCTACTCAGAAGTGGGCCGCCTAAGCTTCTGGGATCCCTCGATCGCGATCTCTCGACGACGCAACTATCGAGAAGTTGACATCGACGAGGTTTCACTCGGTCAGTATGCACGAGAGCTCCTTGCGCCGCATACTTCGGGTCCGGTCAGTCCGAACCGCTCGAGCGCTTTTCCAATGCGCCGCAAACACGGCGGATGGGACTACCGAAAGGCGGACGAGCCGTTCGTCGAGCAAATGCAAAAGCTCATCGAGGGAAAGGATGCTTTGAGCCGGTTTGAGGCGGCCAAAAAAGTCTCTGAACACGCGCCTGGCTACGGGACGTGACTGTCGAAGGAGAAGCGTCTCGTGCGTCATTATTCAGATCGGTTCAGTTCTGAACCAAACGGCGTGGACTGAAGAAATTCGACGCTCATATCCTCGCGGTGTTCGCAACCAACCGTGAGTGATCAAAGATGAACGCCGCCGTACAGAACAAGCCCCAGGAGCCTGCGCCTAGGCGCGAACGCCCGGCTCCCCTCCCCCACGCCCTCGCCTACCGCATCGACGAAGTGCAGCAGATGGGCGGCCCAGGACGAACAACAACCTACCGGTTGGCTGCGGAAGGCAAACTTGTCCTGATCCGAGTCGCCGGTAGGACGTTGGTTGAAGGCGACAGCTTGCGGGCGCTACTGCGCCAGGGCTGCAAATAGAAACCGCCGGCCCGAGGATGACGGGTCCGGCGGCTTCCAAGAGCGTGGCTCTGACACCCACACTCTAGCCGAAGCGCGCAAACCGACCAAATCCTCGAGCTGGCCTAGTCGAAGGGCCAGACGCATGAGTCAAAGATCCGTGGGTCCCCTGCCGCGTCGCGTCGGACGTTCGGCGGGGCCGCAGATGACCTCCCTCTTAGTCGCGCCTGCCGTTGGCCGGCGCTTAGGCCCCGTGTTTCCAACTTCAGACGACAAGCCGTGTTGCGCCCACGACGTCCGCGGCGCGAGCCGTAAGCGTTTGCCGGAGAGTCGCTAATGGGCCGTGCGAGCGACAGGCACCTTACCAGCCGCGATCCGGCGCGGGCTCAAGCCCGCAGCCTTGACCCAGTTCGTTTGGACGCAGAGCGGCGCCCCGCGGGGCGTGCAAGGCGAAGAGGAGCCGCGCTACGGCCGCTTTGCCGAGGCCGTGCCCCAATGAGACGTCGAGGCGAGATTGGGCCTGTAGCGGCTCCGCAGGGGACGGGACGCAGTTCTGCTGCGCGCCGCCGGAGATCTTGCCGGACGCGACTGGATGGTGAGCGCGTGCGCTTCCGGGCTCCGAACCTGACATGAGGGGCCGGACCCAAGCCTTCGCCACGGTCCCGCGCCAGGGCGCCGGCGCCTCGCCGCCGACCGGGCGCGCCCTTACTACCGGCTCCGACGTTGACTTAGCCCGCCATCTGCTTGCGCGGCTCGAGGGGCCCGACCGGCCTATCGTCTTTGCGGACGGGTCGTTCCATCAGCATGACGGGAGGCGTTGGCTTCCCTTGGACGAGAACAGGCTGCGGCGTGAAGTGCACGGGCTCGACGGGATGGCCTACGACGAAAACAGGCGCGTGCGGCTCAACAGCGGGCGCGTGACCGGGGTCGTCCGAGAAATGGCGGCGATGGCCTCGAAGCCGGACTTCTTCCACGACGGGCCGCTCGGCGTGAACTGCGTCAACGGCTTCGTGAACTTCCGACTGGGCGTTCCCTTCCTGTGCCCCCACAGTCCTGACCATCGCGCGCGCTTCGTGCTTCCCGCCCGGTGGGAGCCGGGATGCAAATGGCGAGACACGCCGCGGCTCGGCAAGCTTCTCGATGGATGCTTCAAAGATGACCCAGACAAGGCCGAGCGCATTGCACTGGTCGGGGAAATCTTTGGCGCGGCGGCGTTGGGCTGCGCGACGAAGATCGATCAGCCCAAGGTCATCGTTTTGTATGGCGCAGGCGCAAACAACGGGAAGTCGCAGATCATCGATTGCGCGCGGGGACTCCTCCCGCCAGACGCCGTCGCCAGTATATCCCCGATCAAGCTCAGCGAGCCTGCGATGTTGGCCGAGCTTGCCGGCAAGCACCTGAACACGGCCGGCGAGCTTGGTTCGGGGAAGGCGACCTTTGACGATTTGTTCAAGTCGGTAGTGACCGGCGACGCCGTGACCGCGCGGCGGCTCTACAAGGACCCTTTCGAGTTTCGCCCCCGCGCGCTTCACCTGTACGCCACGAACGGGTTACCGCCGTTCCGAGGCGGCATGGATCAAGGCGTCCGCCGCCGGCTCCTTCTCCTGCCGCTCACGCGGGTGATTCCGGCGGATGAGCGGATCGACGGGCTCGCCGCACGCATCGCAGCCGAAGAACCCGAAGCCCTGCTCGCCTTCGCAATCGATGGTGCGGCACGGCTCATGCGCCAGGGACATTTCACGGAGCCATCATCATGCAAAGCGGCGTTGGCCGAATGGATCATGGCAGCCGATCCGGTGGTCGCTTGGTACGAGGCGCGGTGCGTCTATGACCCCGCTGCCCGAACCTTGGTTAGGGAGGCCTACTCCGACTTTCGCACTTGGGCGCAGCGGGAAGGGTTCAGACTCGACACGCTCCCGGCCGTGAACTTGTTCGCCGGACGGATTTACAGCCATGAGGGGCGGCTTAGCTGCCACAAGAACGACGCGGACCGCTCGATATCGGGGTTGCGACTGCGATCGCGATAGGTGGTGATCGTCCGCCCGAGCGGGCGCAACGGGCGCACCGCTTGGGAACCTTCCCTAACTTTTCTCTCTCCCCTCTCTCTCGCTATTTGAGATCCATTCTTCACGCGTAGGATTTGGAATTGGTCCGCCCGTTGCGCCCGTTTGATCCGTTTGGCGACGGAGCCACGCTTAGCCAGGGAGGGTTGTGATCTCGGCTCTGGCACGAGAGCGATGCCTTCTAGACGCCATCGCCGCCCGCCGATTTCCACTGGCCACCTGGCCGCTGGCGAGCGCGCCGCACAGCCCGCGCGGGAGCCAGTGCCTTCAGAGGGAACGAGCCAAAGCGTCACGGCCTTCGATGAAGGATCGACTCCGGCCGCCGCGTCGCGCCGGATCGGTGATCCCGTGCGCCCTGCCCAACGCAAGCCTAATAGCCCTTGGGGTGTGTTCTTCCCTGGCAACTTCGATCGTTGCCGCGAACGCAGGCGTGCGGAATCGCTCGCGCCATTTGGCGAGCGTAGCCACAGGTCGGTCCCATCGCCCGCCCGCAGGCGCCGTCTCTAGGTCCGAGAATCCAACCAGCGCGCGGCTTCGCGTTCGAACGCACGGTTGTACGCATCCGAGGCGTGCATGTGGATCTCGGCCAGCCTGAGCCGATTTTGACCTCGCGGCCGCCGGCGCGGGTCCTCGGGCCGAAGGCGCCGTTCGAGCTTCAATTTACGCTGCCGGAGTCGCGCAAGCTCACCCATCGACTGGGACCGGTAGGTCAGCAGGTGCGCCTGGCGACTGGCGAACACGCCGTCGGCGAGGAACAGAGCCTCGCAGTGCCGGCCTGTTGGGCACACGAAGAACCACCGTTCGCCGCCGAAGCGCGTCGGCCGATTGACGAGTGGGATCACCTGCCTCCACCACTCCCCGTTGAAGCGGAACCTGATCGTCGCGGAGGCGCGGCGAGCGGCCGTCAAATCGACGTGAATGAACGCGCAGGCGCGTTCGTCGCCGCCGGCCGACCACAGCCACTGCGAGAAGACAGAATTGCAGGCGCCTGCAGTTAGGCCACCCGAACCCCTCAGCGCGCGAATTTCGAGCCGAATGTGTTCCTCGACCGCACCCCGGTTGGTTTCACGGCGCCGGCCTGAATTGATGCCGCCCATTGCCCGATTTCTCCGAAATCCTTTGGCCAAGTCGCTGCGGACTCAATAGCCGCTGCGCTGCGATTCGCCCCAGTCAGTGGCACCGACACCCTTCTCTCCGAGGCCGAAAGAGACCCGTAACCAGGTCGATGGCTCAGGCACCCGATCTTCGCGCGCAGAAGGCGCCTCGGCGCGACTGATCACCGCCCGTTTCCTGGCGCACACGGCGGCGGACTGGTTACGGCGCTGAATGCGTGAGGCCGGCGACGCAGCGGTGGGATGGTGCACTGGCATTTTGGACGTGGCGACTCGACTCCTGTAGTTCAGGCCATCGAGCGCACCGCCGGACGGAAGCGGGGCGCCAGCCCGCACGTCGCGCCTTTCCTAGTTTGAGTCGGCGCTTGGTGGCAGCGCAGCTTGATCTCGCGACCGCGAGCCCGAGGCGTTTAACCGTTGAAGGTAGGACGGGTCGCGCTTGGCCAGTTTGGCACGGTGCGCCACCCCACTCAGAGTAGCGACGGCTCTGTCGCGAAGGCGTGCGCGGTCCGGTGGTCTTTCTGGCTTTCCAGCGGTTGGCCCCAACTTGGCGCCTTGGTCGACAGTCTCAGACCGAAAGACCCGGGCGGTGAGGTCCCGCCGTCGTCGGGCGGGTGCAACGTCGAGGCGGACTTCTAAGGCCAGAAGCGTTCGAACGCGACCCAAGAGAGCACAACCCGATCCAGAGGCGCGGCTCTATCGCAAGGGTCCGGGGATGGAAGCTAAGCTCTGCTCCGTCGGCCACACCGCTGATGGAGAACCGCTCAGGCCCGATCCTAGCTACCCGCCTGACTTGCGCCGACGGCCATGCCGAGCCGATCGCGGCCCTCTCGATGATCGAACCCAGAGCCGAGAGAGCCCGTGCCCTCTCCGTGGGAGCGGACAAGGCCAACGACGCCGAGGACTTCGTCAACGAGCTTCGCTCGATGAACGTGCGCCCCACGTGGCGGAGAACACCAGCCGCCGACGCTCGGCGATCGATGGGCGGGCGCACCACCCGCCAAGCCGGCTACGGCGTGAGCCAGAAGTCCCGCAAGCGCATCGAGGAGGGCTCCGGCTGGATCAAGTCCGTGGCCGGCTAGCGCAAGACCCGGTTCCGAGACAGTGATCGGATCGGATGGGCCTTCGCCTTCTCAGCGGCCGCCTACAACCTTGTCCGCCTGCCCGGCTCCTCGGAGCGACGCCATGAGCGCCCCTGGGAGCGTCCTTGGCCGATGGCGCATCGCCGAGCTGCCGGGCAACGAAGACGATTACGCCGATATGGTCGAGCCGGCCTACGTCCTCTTCGAGACTGCCGGCGGGGAGTTCGCCTTCGGTTGCGTCACCGGCGCCGGCGATTACGAGCCGTCGAGTTCGACTGGGACGGCAACGATGAGATGGAACAAGCCTGCTGCTCTGGATGGGCCGAACTTCAGCCCCGATGCATCACTTCAGGGAGAAATCTGCTTCAATGGCGGCGGTGAGATCGCCGTTAATGCCCACCGCTGGCCCACTTCTTCAACAGCCTGCTTGTAACTCTTCAGTTGCTACCACTTGGCGTCCAGCGTCACTCCAACCACCCGATAGGAGTCGATCGAGAGATATTGTGTCACCGCGTCCACGCCAGCCGGGCTGACTCCGCCAGCCTCAGAGGCGAAGAGGTAGGGTCCCACCGAGGCCGGATAACGCTCGTCCAGGCAATTCCGGCAGAAGACCGAGATCGCGTACCTGTCGTGGTCGAAGCGGAACCCGGCGTGGGCGCCCAACATATATCTGCTTCCAGAAGAATTTCCCGGGCCCGGATTCGATACATACGGAAATTTACTACTGAACGTGAGGTCCGACTCTACGTAGCCCTGCACCTTGTCGCTCAGCTTATGACGGTATTCGCCCCGAAGCGTCGCTTTCCAGGTCGGCGCAAACGGCATCTGACTGACGGTGAGGCACGGTCCGGTGGCGCAATTGACTGTGAAATTCGGACCGAAATGCGCGTCATCATAGAGTAGATCTGCATCGAGGCTGAAATCCCGCGTTACATTTCCGAAGACGCTGAGTTCGACGCCTCGCGTAATTGCGTACGGCGCGTTGCCCTGGATGAAGTTGGGCGCTAATGCCGGAGGAATGATCGGAACGTAGATAGTGGTCTGGAAGTTGTCGGTTTTCTGATCGAAGATATCGAGATCTACAGCAAGCCGATCCCACAGCGTACTCTTCAACCCAATCTCGAAGGCAAGCGCCGATTCTGGTTTCACCACTAACTGTGAACCAGCGATCGGATAGCTAGCCTGGTCGTTGACGAACGGACCCTTGTAGCCGTGAGTGGCTGTAGCGAATACCATCAGCTCGTGACTGAAAGTGTACTTGATCCCCGCCTTCCAGTTGTAGCCGGTGGTGGACAGCTTGGCCGGAGCGGCAAGACTCGTCCCGGCCGGGCAACTGCCGGCCACGTCCGGGTTGCCGCCCGCGAGCGTACAGGAGTTCACCGGGAACACCGAAAATGCGCCGGTGTTGGCCGTATAGATGAAAGGGCCGGCCGGAACCGCATCGGGAAAACTGTTGAACGAGAAATCCGAGAGATCGTCATGGGTGACGCGCCCGCCGGCGATCAGCGTCAGTTGCGGAGTCAACTCGAAGTTTATTTGACCGAAGCCGGCGTAGTTGGTCGCGTGGCCCCAGATCGTATTCAGCCGCCGCAGTTCGTCCGGGCCGAGAGGGATTCCAAGTTGCCCTGACTGGTCGATGCGATCCACAGTGGCCGTGTCCGAATAGTAAACACCGGCCACCCAATTGATCCGGTCCGCCGCTGGAGAGGCGATCCTCGCTTCCTCGCTGAACTGGCGCAGATAGGTCGGTACCAGATTCCGCTTCAGAACATTGACGCTAGCTGGCAGGGAGTCGCCGAAGTCGCCGGCGATGTCGCCAAAGACCGCGAAGTCGCCGGTCACCGACTGGCGGAGGGCGGTTATGGACGTGAGGGTGAGGCCGCCCCAGAAGTTCCAGTCGATCTGGACCGCGCCGCCGCCGCGCCGGCCGCCGTAGACGTCGCCCGTCGAAACGCCTTGTGCATAGAGGCTCGACGCGCAGGTCTTGTTGTTGTTCGGACCAGGGACGATGCCACAGCCGGCGATAGTCGTGGCCAGGGGCGTGCCCGCCGGAATCGACGTGAAAACTGAGACGCCCGCAAAATCGGCGCCGCCGTTCACTCCGTTGCTTGAGAGATCCTGGTAATCGGCGGAAAGGTTGACCGTGAGGTTGTCGCGCGGCTTCCACAGAAAACGGCCGCGCAAGCCGTCATCCTCCTCATGGTCCCAAAGACCGTAGACCGTATTGTAGACGATGTGGCCGGTCGTATCATGGTGGACGGCCAAGCGTAGCGCCGCATTCTGACCGAGAGGGATGTTCACGATTCCATCGATATTGGTGAAATCGTGGGTCCCGACATCCGCGTGGACGATCGCTTCGTACTGACCGAGCACAGGAGCGTTGCTGACGATATTGATTACGCCAGAATCGGCGTTCCTACCGAACAAGGTGCCCTGAGGTCCATTGAGGACCTCGACATGGTTGAGATCGAACACCGAGTTTCCGAGCACATTGGCCAGCGGCCTGGGCATGGATACCCCGTCCACCACGACTGAGACGGATTGCTCGGCCGAGCGTCCGAAACCCTGAGTCCCTAGTCCTCGTATCTGGAAGACACCCGCACTGCTGACCGTGAGGGAGGGCACCGCCAGCACAAGCTGAGACGTCGTTTCGATTCCCCGCTGAAGCAGTTCCTTGTCAGAGACGGCCGTCACATCCACCGGCACGGTCTGAATATTCTCCGATCTTTTCTCGGCGGTGACGACGATCTCTTGGACGGTGGCGGCGCTGCCCGTATTGGCGGTTGCCGCGTGCACGCTCTGAACGCCCCCATAGAGACCGATCAGGCTCACCCCCAACAGCAAGGATCTGTGCATTCCACCCCTCCTTCGTCCGCTCGACGGCTCGCTCCGCGCGAGGATCTTGCCGAGCCGAAAACTTTGTTCAATCGCTGCGCAGAGAGTCAATCGGAAAGCCCATTGATAGCCATGATCGAAGAGAATTGCGCCCTTTTGGACACAGCGTGATAGCGGATGGTACGAGATGATTTTATTCTTGAGCCCTCTTACCGCCGACCCGGGAGCATTCAGATGCAAAAATTGCTTGTCTACCAGGCGGTTTGGGGGATGGAGAGTTTGCCGCTCTTCGACCTCGAGGAGGACCTTCCCGCCGCGATCGATCAGGTTCTCAATGCCGGCTTCGACGGGGTGGGCGTAGCCCTCCTGCGCCGAGAGCAAAGCGAGATCGTTTCCAAGGTCATGGCCGATATGGGCGGGACCTGGGAGGCTACCGGCTTCGTCCGCACGGCGGCTGACTTGAAGCGCGACGTTGATCGCGCGTTTTCGCTCGGCGCCCACCACCTCAACGTCCAGATACTTGAGCGGCTCGACCGGGTCTCGGCGGCCGTCGGCCTCTTGCAGGATATGGAAGCCGTCGCCACTGAAGCTCCCCTTCCCGTCCACTATGAAACACACCGGGGCCGTCTGACGAACGATCTCCTCTTCACGGTTCGCATCCTCGAGGAGCTGCCCGGGCTAAGGCTCACCGGCGATCTTTCCCACTATCCCGTGGTGCATGAGATGCCCCTGCCGGTTCCGGCCCAAGATCTCGAACGGATAAGCCAGGTGATTGAGCACTGCTGGGGCTTCCATGGCCGCGTTCCCGGTTCCCACCAGGTCCAGGTTTCCATTGAAGCGCCCCAGCACCAGGGCTGGGTCGAACAATTGACATCGTGGTGGAGGGAAGGTTTTGCCTCTTGGCGCCGACGCGCCGGTTCGGATGGCGAACTCAGCTTCATGGCGGAACTCGGGCCGCCCCATTACGCCATCACCAACGCTGACGGACACGAGCTCGCCGATCGCTGGCACGAGGCCCAACTTCTCAAGGACATGGCTCGGACAATCTGGCGCGATCAGAAGGGGGATGAGCGAGCCTAGTCGGCGCCTGTCACGAACCGTCGTCTGCCGATCGCCTCAGCCCTCTGCTCCGCGCGCTAGTAGATCTCTGACGATCCGCTCGCGAACACCGCGGAAGTGGGATAGGCGAGCATCGCGAGCGCATTGCCGACAGGGTCGGTGGCGGAATGACCACAATGATGATTTCCAGCCCGGCGAGCGTCCCCATGTCTGGGGCATCTCGACCGCCGCTCGCCCCGGATTTAAGCGAATATCGCGTTGTTGGTAGAAATTCCATCGGGGCATTGGGTTTTCAGCTCGTTGCGATATAGTGACCGTCATGGCGGCGATGGAGAAGCATCAGGCGAGCCATGGACGCTCCCGCGCCGAAGCGTGGGCGAAGGACGGCTATTTTTTTGTCCGCGGGATGGTCGATGCGGGCGCGGCCCGCGCCATTGAAGAGGAGGTGACAGCGGTCATCCGCGCCGATCCGGCCAGCAATCACACCAACCAGACGGCCTACTTCGCCGGGGCCGACTACTTCATTCTGCCGGAGCCGTCGAGCACAAACACGCTGGCGCCCGAGGATGCGATCGGCAAAGTCTTCAACTGTCATGTGATGGGAGCCGCTCGCCGTCTCGCCGAGCAAACCGACATCGTCGAGATCGTTGCTGAAATCCTTGGCCCAAACATCGACTGCTTCCAAAGTCAGTTCATCTTCAAGCACCCCGGCGTGATCGGACAACCCTGGCACCAGGATTCGTACTACTTCCGTTTTGACCGCCAGCCGCAAGTTGGTGTGTGGGTGGCGCTCTCGCCGGCGACGCTCGAAAACGGCTGCCTGTGGGTGCTCCCCGGATCGCACAGACCGGGAGCCATCTTCAATCACGTTCCCGACCGGCGGCAGGACGCCATGCGAGGTTACCTGGAAATCGTCGATCGCGACACGACCGGGGAAAGCCCGGCTCTTATGGAGACGGGAGATGTCCTCTTTTTTCATAGTTATCTGATGCATCGCTCGACGGACAACGTCGCCGACTTTCGCCGCTCGGCGATGGTTTTTCACTTCGGCCGCGCCGGAACCCAACCTCTCACTTCCGAGGCGGCCGCGGTTCTCGGCAACGTCAATCGCTGGGCGCCGGTTCGGCGGGGCGAAGCTTAGCCGTGGCCGCCATCTCAGAAGCCAAGCCGGAGCTTCGCCGGCACCCCCGTAGCCGCGAGTTCAAATGGGAATCGCCCTCGAAGCATGATCTTCGGCTCCTGACCTCCGAGCAGGTAGAAGGGTTCGACCGCCTCGGATTCACTCTCGTGCGCGACATCTTCTCTCCCGAGGATCTGGCCGAGGTCACAGCAGTCATCGATCCGATCGAAAAGGAGGTCGAGCGGCAGGTCATCGAGCAGCACGGCGGCCAATATCGGCTCACCACCGCCGGCACGATCACCTTCACCGCCCACATCGTGAAGCGTTCCGCCGTGCTTAAAAGGTTCGCGGCTCACCAGGCGATCAAGGACATCTGCCATGATCTTATCGGCGACGAGGTTCGCCTATACTGGGATCAATCGGTCTATAAGAAGACCGGCAAGCGTCAGGAATTTCCCTGGCATCAAGACAACGGCTATACGTTCATAGAGCCTCAGCAGTACCTGACGATTTGGATTCCGCTAGTAGACGTCGACGATGAAAACGGCTGCCCGTGGATCGCGCCCGGCCGTCATCGCCTGGGCACGCTTGAGCATTGGATGACGCCGATCGGGCTCAAGTGTTTGGAGGAGGTTCCGGACGCGGTCGCCGTTCCGGCCAAGGCTGGCGACGCTATAGTCTTTTCCTCCCTCGCTCCCCACCGCACCGGCCCCAATCTGAAGGGTAGATCGGTGCGCAAGGCTTACATACTCCAGTACGCTCCGGAAGGCGCGATCGCTTGGCCGGCTGGCGGCCCGGCGGTCGTCCAGAACGATCCGGAGCGCCAGTTCAAGATTCTCGACCATGGCCACTGAGACCACTCTGGGCGAAAAGCCCGAGTTCGCCCCGCTCGTGGATCGCTATCGCCGCGATGGATACGTACACGTTCCAGGCGTCCTGACCCGGGAGGAAGTCGATATTTTTGGGGCGGCCGTCGATCACGCGGTGGCCGTCCGCAAGCAGGGCGATGATCGCTCACTAGAAGAAAAGACACCCTACGAGCAGTCCTTCATCCAGTGCCAATATTTGTGGGAGGATTTCCCCGAGGTCCGTCCCCTGACCTTCCATCCCGTGGTGTGCGCCTTGGCCGCCGGCCTGATCGGTGCGCCGACGATCCGCCTCTGGCACGACCAGGCGCTCTACAAGGAGGCTGGGGGACGAGAGACCGAAGCGCATCAAGATCAGCCTTACTGGCCGATCGCCGAGACCGCCACAGTCACAGCGTGGATCCCCTTCGTGCAAACGGACGAGACCAGCGGAATGATGGGCTACGTGCCGGGCTCGCAGCATGGCGAAGCCAGCTTCGTCGACATATTCAGCTCTCCGGGCGCGGGCAAAGCCCTCGAGGCCAAGCAGACTAAGGCCCCGGTCTTCGTTCCCTGCCAGCGGGGCGACGTGGTCTTTCATTCCGGCCTGACCGTGCACATGGCCAAGGCGAACAGATCCGAGCACACGCGACGCGTCTACACGGTCATCTACCTTGCCGATGGCCTCCATAGAGAGAGCGAGCGGCCGCATCCATCCGTGGACCGCGATGCGATCGGCCCGGGCGAAGTCATCGCCGGCCGCGCGACTCCGATCGCGTGGCCTTTGGCGGGCGGCGCCTTTCCCGAGCCCGCCCCTTGGCCGCCCTGGCCCGCCGAAAACGCCGAGAGGCGCGAACGGCTGCTTCGCCTCGGCATCATCCCAGTTCAGCCTCGATGAGCCGTCCAGCGCGCAATGGCGGTTGAGTTGGATTGAAATTTCAGCCGGAGCCGAGCGGCCCGAACGGCTAGCTTGGCCGTGAAAGGAGTCCACAGCTTGGAGACCTATCGCGATCGTCGCGCCCCGCTCGAGGATCGCGTCGGCGACCTCATGAGCCTGCTGACGCTCGAGGAGAAGGTGGGCCTTTTGGCCGGCTCCGCTTGGTTCCAGATGCAGGGGGTGGAGCGGCTGGGTATTGCGAAGCTCTCGATGAGCGATGGACCGACCGGGGTACGGTCGATCCGTGGCGAATTCGCCACCGTATTCCCTGTCGGGGTCGCGCTCGCCGCTTCCTGGAACCCCGAGACCGCCGGCTCGGTCGCGCGCGCGATCGCGCGGGAGGCGCGCGACCTGGGCGAGCAAGTCGTACTCGCGCCGACCATTAACATCATGCGCATCCCCACATGGGGGCGAAATTTCGAGACGTACTCCGAGGATCCGTTCCTTACGGCGAAGATCGGCGTCGCCTACGTGCAAGGATTGCAGTCGGAGGGCGTGGGCGCATCGCTCAAACACTACGCGGCGAACAATCAGGAACTGGAGCGGTTCGAGGTCGACGCCCGTCCGGGCGAGCGCGCCTTCCGCGAAATCTATCTCTATGCCTTCGAGGAGGTCGTGCGCGCGGCGGACCCGTGGACGGTGATGGCCTCCTACAATCGCTTTCATGGCGAGCACGCCTCCCAAAGCCGACGTCTCCTGACCGAAATCCTTAAGGAGGAATGGAACTACCCGGGCGTCGTGGTCTCGGACTGGGGCGCCGTTCGCTCGACCGCGGCGGCCGCCTCGGCCGGCCTCGACCTCGAGATGCCTGGCCCCGCCCGCTGGTTTGGAGAAAAGTTGCGTTCGGCGGTCGGACGAGGCGAAGTCACCGAGAACCAGATCGAAGAGAACGCAAGGCGGATTGTACGTCTCATTCTGCGCTCCGGCCTCTTGGACGGCCCTCTGCCGGCCGGGGAGAGGCGCACTGCGCGTCACCGGGCGATCGCGTTGGAGGCCGCCATCGATGGCATGACGCTCCTGAAGAACGACGGCCTCCTGCCGCTCGATCCTGCTCTGAGCCGGGTCGCGCTGATCGGCCCCAACGCGAGACGCTGCAAGTTGCAGGGCGGCGGCAGCTCCCAGGTGGTGACTGACGCGCGTCGATCCCTTGTAGACGGCCTGCGCGACGTCCTCGGTTCCCAGGCGGAGATCGTCGAAGCTCAGGGCGCCGACAATGATGTTCACCCTCCGATCCCACATCAGGACCTGTTTAGCCTCGACGAGCGACGCGCACGTCCCGGATTGAAGGCCGAGTACTTTGAAAGTCCTGGCTGCGCCGGTGCCCCCCGAGATTCGGAGCCGGAGACAAGCTTCGTTCGACGTGTTCGATCATCGGCCGGCGAAGGCATGTCCGGCTACGGCTCGCTGCGATGGAGCGGCTGGCTCTGGCCTCCTAGATCAGGCGAATACGAATTCTCCGCGCGCGCGACCGGAGCGCCGGAACTTTTTGTCGACGAACAGAGGATGATCGGCCCGGACACCGCCTCGGCCATCGATACCGACGATGTCCTGATCCAACCCGTCCCGCGGCGGCGCGCCAAGCTCGAGCTGGCGGCGGGGCGACCCTATCGGTTCCGGCTCGACTATACCCCCGCTTCGGAGGGATTCGAATATCTCGGCATCGGCCTTCGGTCGCCGTCGGAATCCATGGAGGCCGCGGTCGAAGCGGCGAGATCGGCCGAGGCGGCGATCCTCGTGCTTGGATCTGGTGCGACGACCGAATCCGAAGGGTATGACCGGCCGAATATGGATCTGCCGGGAGATCAGGACGCGCTCGCTCGGGCGGTGATAGCGGCGAATCCAAACACGGTCGTGGTAATGAATACCGGCTCGCCCTTCTCCATGCCCTGGTCCGGCGAAGCGCGCGCGCTCCTGCAGATGTGGTTGCCGGGAGAAGCTGGACCGGATGCACTGGCGCGGGTTTTGTTCGGCAAAGCCGAGCCCGGCGGGCGTCTTCCGATGAGCTGGCCCGCCCGCTTCGGGGACCATCCGGCTCATGTCCCCGGCCCGAATCCCAAGGTCTGCGAATACGGGGAGGGACTTTTGGTGGGCTATAGGCACTACGACCAGGCTGATGCGCCCCCTTTGTTCCCTTTCGGCCATGGGCTCAGTTACGCGCGCTTCGAGTTTTCTGCAGCGAGCGCTCCCGCGTCCGCCGCAAGAGGCGAAACCGTGAGGGTCGAAGCAACGGTGACCAATCATGGCGACCGCCCGGGCCGCGAGGTGGTTCAACTCTATGTTGCGCCACTCTCCCCTCGCCTGACGCGTCCGCCCAAGGAACTTAAGGGCTTCGTCAAAGTCCAGCTCGAGCCGCGGGAGTCGCGCCTGGTCTCCTTCGAACTACCGCCAAGGGCCTTTTCCTTTTACGATCCGGCGCTGAAGGAATGGGTCGTCGAAGCTGGGAACTATGATCTTCTTTTGGGGCGATCAGCCGCGGATGTCCGGCTGACTCAAAGACTGACGCTTCGGTAGCGTGCAAGGATCAGAGAAGCCGTTCGTAGAAATTTCGGGACCAGACGTGCTCTCGTCGGATGGCCGCTGTTACATTGGCGGGCAACGGCCCTTTCTCGAGAGCTGCGACGGCGCTTTCGACAAAACCGGCCTCGTTCATGCCCACGGTGATCGCCGAAACGCCCTCGAGCGAGGCGACGAAGCGCAGCGCGAGTTCCGGAAGGCTCGCCGCCGCTTCGGGAAGGAATCGCGATTGAATCTCTGCAAGGCGGGTCGAGTACTCCGCGAAAGGCGCATTCTTCAGGAATGGCCGCTGGGCGAACCCCGCCGCGTCGAGCACTCCCGAAAGACCGCCGCTGTCGAGCGCGCAGCGGGCGATGACTCCGATACCGCGGTCCGCCGCCAGAGGAAGCAGGGAGTTCGCCGGTCGCGACTCGAAGAGGTGGACAATGGTCTGAACCCCGTCCACCAGCCCGCGGCCTACCAGGTCGAGGACAGCGTCGTGTTCATGGTCCTGCACGCTGACTGCGATGAACCGTACCTTGCCCTCGCTCCTTAGATCCTGGAGCGTCTCGAGCCAGGTGAGATCATGCGTCCAGGCGTGCCACCACTGATGAAGGTGGATGATGTCGATCGCCTCCACCCGAAGCGCTCGCAAACTCTCCTCGACCGAGGCTCGGATAGCCAGCGTCGGGTAGGCCTCTGAGACCGGATGCGGAAAGCGCCATGCGTCGCGGATTTGAGAACGGATCTTTGTGGATATAATCGGTCGCTTGCCGCTCCGGGCGGCGAGCGTCGCCCCGATGATCTCCTCGCTTCTCGGGTAGACGCGTGCGGTGTCCACCAGCGTCACGCCTCGCTCCAGGGCGGCGATCAACGAGGGGGAAACGCCGTCCTTTAGGCCGGGATCTCCTGCGATCGTCATGGCTCCATAGGCGAGGAGGCTCACGTGGAGCCCCGTCGCTCCGAAAAAGCGTGTCTCCATGCTCTTGCCTCTCGACATTGGCGGCGCAGGGGGGCGACTCGAATGGGCGAGACGCCCATGCTGGCGTGAGCTCAACGGTGGATTTTGTTGAATCCTACATTTTTGCGAATACCTTTACCGGAAGTAGCATGAGTGAACAGGACTTCCATGGCGTCGAAAACCATTCCCTCGATCGCAAAACTCTGGTCGCCCGAGCTGGAGGCGCTCGGGCCGCCGATCTACGGACCGACCGGCCAGGCGGCCTTCTGGTTGCAGCGCGACATCGTCCGGGGCGTATTCGAGCCCGGCGAACGGTTGACCGTCGATTCTCTCACGCGCTTTTACGGAATTGGCCACAGCCCAATTCGCGAAGCCATACTCACCCTATCTTCGAGCGACTTGGTCGCCCACGAACATCTGAAGGGATACCGGGTCACCCCAACCTCGGTCGCCGATTATCGCGACGTCCTTGACGCGCACCAGTCGATCTATCGGTTGGTGATGGCCAAGGCGCTCGAACACGGAGACGATGCCTGGGAGGAGCGGGTCGTCGTCATGCTCCACCGCACTTTGAAGGTGCGCAAAGTCTTGCCCGACGGAGCTCCCGAAGCGCGCGAACGGTGGCAATTGGCTTACAAGGCGCTGCACCGGGAGCTCCTGTCCGGAGCCAAGTCTCCGGTTCTTCAGAATATTTTCGCCGGCCTCAGCAATCGTCTCGAACGTTACGTCAATCTCTACGCCGAATTCGAGAGTGATCGCGGTCGGGATCACCACGCTGAGCATCGGGTCATTGTGGACGCTCTGATCGCCCGCGACCGCGACCAGATCCACCAACTCATCGATAATTACTTCGCCAGCGCCCAGCCGATCAGAGAATCGGTCTTGGAGCGGCTTGGAACGGGAAGCGTTGCGCCTCAAACGGAGGGCGCGCCCAGACGGCGTTTGGCCCGGACCAAACCTCGTCATGTCGCGGGGCGGCGAGCCGCTTGAACTGAAGCCGGTATCGATCGGCCCGCTGGCCTCGGAGCACGGGATTGTCGCGCCTGAACCTAAGTCAAAGCGCCAAGCCCATCAGCATGCGAAGGTTCTTTTAATTCAGACATTTGGACCGCATCAAGGACTTCGACCGGTACCGAGGCTGCGGGCCGTGTATTGATCTGACGAATCCGAGAGATATCAACCTTGGGCAAACGCTCTGCGGTAAAGAGGCCATTGCTCTCCTGTTCGGTGTCGGCGAGTTGCGTATAGCAAAATCCCGCCAGCACGGGCGACGCCAGGAGCGCGCCGACCAAATCCGAATAGCGAGCCATCAGCGCTTCGGGGGTCGTCTCGATCCCGTAACCGTACCATTTGTCGCCTGCCTGCCGCCCGAAGCTGAGCCCGCCAAATTCACTCACCATCACCGGCTCGTCGGCGAGGACATGGCCGGGTAGACTCAGCGCATTTCGATGCGGCCGGACGGTGCGGAACGTCTCCTCCAGCGCCGAGCGGGAGCCATATCTTTCGGCTAGGCGAGCGCCCTCGGTTGCATAGTCGTGGACTCCCAGAATATCGCCGATGACGTGCTGCCAGCCGTCATTGCCGATCGCCGGACGGGTGGGATCCATCGCCTTTGTCAGATGATAGAGGCCCTTGACGAAGTTACGCTGTGCAAGATTGCGGTCGAGATTTGGCACCCCCCAACTCTCGTTCAGCGGGAGCCAAGCGATGATCGAGGGATGGTTATAGTCGCGCCGGACCGCACACCTCCACTCCGAAATCAGACGATCCGCCGCTTCGCGAGTAAAGACATACGCGTTCGCCATCTCGCCCCAGACCAGCATGCCGAGCCGATCGCACCAGTAAAGGAAGCGAGGATCTTCGATCTTCTGGTGGATTCGCAGCCCATTGAAGCCGGCCGATTGGGCGAGTTCGATTTCCCGCCTCATCGCCTCGACCGAGGGCGCAGCGAGATGGCTTTCGGGCCAATAATTCTGGGCGAGCGCCATCCGCAGGAAGATCGGGCCGCCATTGAGCAGAATTCGACCGTCCCGGGCTTCGACCGATCGCATCCCAAAGTAACTATGGACCTCATCAAGGATTCTGCCGTCGGCATCGAGAAGTTCGAGTCGGGCCTCGATCAAGTTTGGATGACGCGGCGACCACAGAATGGCTTCCCGCAATCGCATTCGCAGGTCGGGTTCGAAGTGAAAGGTGCGCCGAAGCGTCCGGTCTCCAAGACGGCAGATGTCATCTGCGAGCACATCCCCCGCGACCTCGAGGCGCACCTTCAGGGAAAGTCCCCTCGGCTGGCGGGAGCCTTCGATCCTGGCCTCGAGTTCGACCCCGAAGGCATCGAGATCGGGTGTCCAAAAGAGTTCGGCCACGCTGGCTTCGCCGAGGGGCTCCAACCAGACGGGTTGCCAGATCCCGGTGGTGCGATGATACCAAATGATCCCCGGCTCCTCGAGCCAGTATTGCTTTCCGCGGGGCTGGGACAGGTCCGTCGGGTTGTCGTGCGCACGCACGACGACGTCCTGCTCGGCGGCGGGCGAAAGGAGGTGCGCGACTTCGAAGCTGAACGGAACGTTGCCGCCTTGATGCTCGCCGACGAAGTGGCCGTTGATCCAGACGCACGCATCGTAGTCGACCGCGCCAAACCACAGCTTCAGGCGCGGAGGTCGATCGGCGGCATCAATTTCGAAGGTTCGACGGTACCAGACGATTGGATGGAAGCCGGTATCGCGTATTCCGCTCGCCGCTGACTCTGGCGGGAAGGGGACGAGGATCGACCGTGTGAAGCGCGCCGGTTCACGTTCCCAATGCTGCTCGCGCCCACTGTCGCTATCGTCGAAGGCGAAATGCCAGGCGCCGCACAGGTCCGTCCATGCCGTGCGCCGCAACTGGGGCCTCGGATAGCCCGCCGCATCTTCGATCATCGATCCGGATTTTCCCTCACTTCTCGGCTCGCTCACGGCTTCAGAGTCGTTCATAGAGGCTGACGACGCAGGCGCCTCCCAGCCCGATATTGTGCTGAAGGGCGTGCCTGACGCCCTCCACCTGGCCCGACCCGGCCGATCCGCGAAGCTGATTCGTCAGCTCGAAACACTGACCCAGGCCTGTCGCGCCAAGAGGATGGCCCTTGGAGAGCAGGCCGCCGGACGGGTTGGTCACCACGCGTCCGCCATAGCTGTTCTCGCCGGAAAGCGCGAAATCCTCCGCTTCGCCTTCGCCGCAGAGACCCAGGGCCTCGTAGGTCAGCAGTTCGTTCTGAGCGAAGCAGTCGTGCAACTCCACAACGCGGATTTCAGAGGGGCCGAGTCCAGCAGCTTCGTAGACCTGCCGGGCCGCTTCCCTGGAAATCGCTGCGCCGACGACTCTGGTCATGTCGCTCCCGTCAAAGGTGGCGGGAGTGTCGGTCACCATGCTCTGGGCGGCGATCGAGACCTTGGCGCCCAGCGCTTTCCGGTGGGCAAAGCGATCAGACACGACGACCGCGGCGGCCGCCCCGGAACTCGGCGGGCAAGCCATCAACCGGGTCATCACGCCTGGGAGGATCTCTGGTGAGGCTAGAACATCATCGGCGCTGAGCTCGCTTCGAAAAATGGCGCGCGGGTTCGTCAGCGCGTGGCGTGACGCCTTGGCTCGGATCTCGGCGAACGTGCGCAACTTGGTCCCGTATTTGTGCATATGCGCCAAGCCAGCAGCCGCGAAGGCGTTCAACGCCACCGGAAGATCACGCCCGGTGGCCTCGCGCGCCAAGGCGGTGAACCTCCCGAGCGGGCTCGGCCGGTCCGGATATAGTTCCGCGACCGCACCGGGGGCCATCTGCTCGAAGCCGTAAGCGAGCGCGCAATCTACCGCCCCGCTCTCGACTGCCTGGCGGGCCAGGAAGAGCGCCGTCGAGCCCGAACTGCAGTTGTTGTGGACGTTGACGACCGGAAGGCCGGTCATCCCCAATTGGTAGAGGACATACTGGCCCGCGGTCGAATCTGCGTAGATGTACGCTGCGTACGCTTGCTGGACGTCCGGATATTCGAGGCCAGCGTCTGAAAGCGCTTCGCGGATGGCGTCGAGCGCCATCTGATCGTAGGGAGGGCTGCTTCCGGCCTTCCAGAAGCGCGTCATTCCTACGCCCGCGATAATAGCCTTCATCTTAAACTCCTCGCATGGCGACGACCCAACATCACCCTGCGCATTTGAAAAGCAAATTAGTTGTGCTTCAGCAGCTTGATCAGCAACTCTTATCAACCACCGCAGAGGACCCGCCTGCTCGGCTCGCGGGATGCAACTCGCGCGGATAAGGCTGCGCTTTGCCGATATAGCTTGGAAAGAGGGTTTCGAGGCGAGCTCGCGCCTCGGCTGGCCAGGAACTGTCCGGATGTTGGATCTTGGCGACCATCTGAGCCTGTACCGGCTCTGGCAGCGAGGCCACGTCGGGCTGATACCAGAGTGTGATGAGCGTGCGACGCTCGCCCGACGAATTCGCGTGCGCCGCATGGAGGAGGCGCGCGTCGCCGATGATCAAATCGCCGGCCCGCACCGGCACGTCCAGCTCGTCTGGCCGATGTGAAAAGGCTGGATCGGTAAGATCGACCGCGGCACTAAGGGCGCCTCTGTGCGGCTCCCGGAGTTGTCCATGAAGGGGGTTGAGCTCGACGTGGGATCCAGGGATCACCCGCAGGCACCCATTCGCGGGGTTCGTGTTCGTCAGATAATACATAGCGAAGATCTGAGGGGGCACCGGTTCGAATACTGCCTCGAAGCTCCAAGCGAACCAATCATAGTGCCAGAACAGCGGAGGCGCACCGGCCGGCTTGCTGATTACGTATCCGTCGGTGAAGGTGGGTTCTAGCCAACCGAGACGCGCCAACGCAGCCAACGCCTTGGGGTTCGCGATCAGTTCGAGGAACCGAGAATCTCTCGTCGTTGGGATCATGCTTCCTTGTGAGCGAAAGCTGCGCTGGAGTTCCTCGCTTTCCTTGAGCAAGGCGTCCGTGGCTTGGCAAAAGCATGCTATCTCCGCCGCTGTGAGGATATCAGGGACAACAAGAAAGCCTCTTCGCAGCAACTCTGCGCGTTCGTTTTTGGCAGTGGATTCGATTTTCCGCGAACTCATCTCTCTGAAGACATTCTCTTCACCCGCCGTGGGGCATCATCCCATGCCGCGCGCAGCAAGCAAATCGGTGTGGCGTCGCGATTGGGTTCCGGCCCTCACAGATGGGAAAGCACACCGCCGCCCGGTCCATAAGCGTTCCTTCTCGAAGCTCGACGGAAAACAAATTGGACTGTCGTCGTCGAGGGCTTAACCGTTGGGGCCAGCGAAGGATGTCGAAGCATGAGGCTGGACGTCACTGAAGACCAGATCGAACGGTTCGCGTCAGAAGGATTTCTTGTTCTCGGGGACGCCTTGGATCATTCAGACTTGGAGCGTTGGCGAAGGGCGACCGACGAGGCCGTCGCGCTGAGGCTCGAGGCTGGCGGGCGGCACAATCAACACGTTGCGGGGGATCCATTCTATCGAGACGTCTTCACCCAGGCTATGCACTTGACGCGTCTCCATTCGGGGTTGCTCGATCTGGTGCATGATCCTCGCCTCGCGCATCTCGCGGGCACGCTCGTCGGCGCTGATGGCATGAGGCTCTGGCACGACCAAGCCTTGATCAAAGAGCCGTACGCCAACCAGACGAGTTTCCACCGCGACACCCCCTATTGGTCGATGTCGACCCGGCGCGCCGTGAACTTTTGGCTCGCGCTCGACGACGCAACGCAGGAGAACGGATGCCTGTGGTATCTGCCCCGCACCCACAAACTGGGTGATTACACGCTCGTCAGGATCGCGACAGGAATGGGCGATCTTTTCGAGGCCTTTCCCGAGTGGCGCTCGATCCGCGCGGTTCCGGCTCCCGTCGCAGCCGGCGGACTCGTCGTACACAATGGAATGACCGCGCACGCGGCCGGCGCTAACATGACTCCTGCCCGGCGCAGGGCGATGACGATCGCCTATTTTCCCGACGGAGAGCTCTACAACGGTCATCGAGATACCCTTCCGGACGAGTACTACGAAATGCTCGAGACGGGTCAGCCGCTCGACGACGATCGCTATGTCCCGCTCGTTTGGAGTCAGCGGCACAAGATGACGGGCCGCTGATCCATGTGTCTCGACTTCATCGCGGTCGAAGCGCAGCTTACCGCATTGGCAGCATCCCTGGCCCAGGGTTCGATGCCCAAACTGCCGCCGGCCTGGGTGAAGGGCGACTGGTCGCCCGGGCCCGAGAAGTACGGTCTTGAGGTCGATCTCGACGTCCCGATAGAAATGAGCGACGGCGTCGTGATTAGGGCTTTGGTGGGCTACCCGACCGAGCCGACGAGCGGCGAGCGCGCCAGCGGGTTATTTCCTGTGCTGCTCGAGCAGTCTCCCTATCACCACCGGCCAACGCAAGATGGCATCGCGGCAACCGTTTTCGCGCTTATCGCCCGCTTCTTCGTGGCGCGAGGTTACATCTATGTCTCGTCTCAGGTGCGAGGAACACACAATTCCGGCGGCGAATTTGGGTTGGCCTCGGAACGAGAACAGGAAGATGGAGCCGAACTCGTCGAGTGGGCGGCTCATCAGCTACAAGGCTCCAGCGGGCGCGTCGGCCTGACAGGCTGTTCGTACACCGGTCTCAACCAGTACTTCACGGCCGCACGGGTCGGAAAAGACTCGCCCGTCAAGGCGATCGCGCCAACGGGCACTGGCCCTGACTGGTATCGCGAACCCGGATTTCTGGGCGGCATTCCGACGACCACCCTCGAAAAGGCGCTGTTCGAGGTGTGGGCAAACACGGGCACCAACAGCGCCGTCCGATTCACCCATGAGGTCCTCGCCGACTTTAAGGCCGGCGGACCAAAGGCGTTCGATGGTGGGTTCTGGCAAACGAGGTCGGCCAGCCGGTTGATCGGTAGGATCGTCGAAAACCAGATCCCGGCCCTCATCATGGCCTATTGGAGGGACTATCCAACCAGCCCTGGCGAAGCCTACGCCATGTTCCAGAACGCCTTCGCTGGGCGGGATTTGTGGGCCCCGATGGCCCCCGACCAAGCGGTCACGCCCCGTTATCAACTGATCATGGGCTCCGAGGCGCATTGCGCGGGAAGAGACGGTGGGGCAATGGCAGAGGCGACCCTCAGGTGGTTCGACACTTGGTTGAAAGGAGTCGACGCTGGCCTGGAGGAAGGTCGACCCTCGCTTCACCTCAACGACCTCGATTCGGATCGTTGGTTGAGTTGCGGAAGCTATCCGCCGGTGAGCCGATACCAGACCTACTATCTCCGTGCCGATGGTAGGCTCGATTCCACCGTTCCAGCCGGCGACTGCGAAAGCGATCGGCTCTGTTACGCCGCACCGGTC
>JBOHLG010000012.1:0-79568 GCA_050729515.1 Caulobacteraceae bacterium | reverse complement strand
GCTCATCAGCTCGAAGAACACAAACATCGTAAAAATGTCGCCGCTAAAGCAGAAGCCGATCATCGCCGCCAGAAAGACCAGCATCAGCACGTGAAACAGCGTGCCCACCGAATCGAAGAACTGCCAGGCAAACACGAAACTCGCCAGTGCGAGCAAGGCGGCCAGCGCGGCGAGGCCGGCGGCGAGCGCGCTCGCCGCCGCGGCGATGAGCGGCGAGGGGATGACGGCGGCCAGATCCGACCATCTGACAGGCAGCTCGGCGGCGAGACCCCAGCTGTCTCCGGCGGCGCCCGCCATGGCGGCGAGGAGCGCGGCGGCGGCCGCTCCGGCCGCCCCGGCGACGACGGCGATCAGGGCGAAGTCTCGGGCCAGGGCGCTGGCGAGGAAGGGATCGGACGCTCCGGCCAGGTGGAGCGCCTCGACCACGTCGCGGCGGCCCTCCAGCCCCTGCCGGGCGGCGAAGCCGATCATCGCTGCGGCGGCGGCGATGAGAAGTGCGAAGAGCCCGCCTGCCGACCAGGCGGCGATCCTCGCCGAGCGACGGATCTGATCGGTCCACACCCGATGGTCCTCGACCTCGGCGTTGATCCCGTCATCGCCGAGCGCGGCCCTCAGGTCGTCGATGCGGGCGGGATGGTGGGATTTGAACTCGACCGCCACCAGCCGTGGAACCGGAACGTCCTTGGGAAGGCCGTCAGGGCCGACGAACCGGGCGATCAACGCATCGCCGGTCTCGGGGGCGAGCGCCCGCGCCTCGGCGACGCCATCGACTCCGGCCAGGACTTCCGCCGCCCGGGCGGCGGCGGCGTCCGGGCTCTCCAGGCCCGAGGCGCGGACCACGACCGTCGCCGATCCGGCGAGCTCGCGCCGCCATCCGTCGGCCGCCCGCGAGGAGGCGAGCGCGCCCACCGCGGCGAGGCTGGCCAGGAACGCCAGCACGGCGATCACGAAGGCGAGCAGCATCCGCCCACCCGGATGGAACGGAAGCAGTGGACCGGGCCGTTTTGTTGGATAGGAACGGGTCATGACGCCGCCGCCCGCGGCCGTCCCTCGAAACGGGTGAGGCGGCCCTCGGAGATGTGGAGCCTCGGCATGCCCGAGCGGGCAACGAAATCCTCGTCATGACTGGCGATGAGCACGGTGGTCCCAACCTTGTGGAGTTCGGTGAACAGGCGAAGAATCCTCAGAGCGCCGGCATTGTCGAGATTGCCGGTGGGCTCGTCGGCGATGAGCAGGTCCGGCCGGTTGATCACCGCCCGGGCGAGCGCCAGGCGCTGTTTCTCCCCCGCCGACAGAGAGGCCGGGGCGGCGTCCATCTTCTCGCTGAGGCCCACCCAGGCGAGGAGTTCGACGACCTCCGGCCGGTACTCCCTAGCCAGGCGCCCGGTGACCCGCGGAGCGATGGCCGCGTTGTCGAAGACCGAGAGGTGATCCAGCAGGTGATGCTCCTGCAAGACCACGCCGAGACGCCGACGAAGGCGCACCCGGTCCTCCGGCTCGAGGTCTGAGACGTCCTCGCCGAAGAGACTTACCCGGCCCCGGCTCGGCCGCTCTGCCAGCCAGACGAGCTTCAGGAGCGTCGTCTTGCCCGACCCCGACGCGCCGGTGACGAAGTGGAACGAGCCCGGCTCGATGCGGAAGGAGACGGCGTGGAGGACCGGCTCGGCGCGGCCGAAGCGGACCATCACATCCTCGAAGGCGACGCACGGCGTCCCGAGCATCTCCTCGCTCGCTGGCTGCTGATTCCTGGACAAGAGCGTGGAAATCGGCGACCTCGATGGGAAGAGGACTTCGGGTGTCGATTCGCCGGTCATGATACTGGCCTGTCCAGACTGCGCTACTGGCTATTTCGTCGCCGACGAACTGTTTTCGCCGGGCGGGCGGAAAGTGCGCTGCGCCGCCTGCGGAACGACGTGGCGGGCCCTACCGCCCCGAGCCGCGTCCGGCCCCGCCCCGTCCGCCAGCGCGAAGTCCCCCGGATCGATCCTTTCTAAAAGATACCGCGAGCGCGCCAGCCTCCGGCGCCGACTGCTCGGGGCGATGATCGGCGGGGCCAGGGTCGGCGCGGCGGCGCTCGCCGCCCTCCTCGTGGTCGGGGCCGGGATCGTCTGGCGGGCGGGCGTGGTGGCCGCGGTTCCGGCGAGCGCAGGCCTGTACACCAGCCTTGGGCTGCCGGTGAACCCGGTGGGAGTGGTCATCGAGAACGTGCGGGCCGAACCCACGCTCCAGGACGGCCACGCCGCCCTCGCCGTGCGCGGAATCTTGAAGAGCGTCTCCGATCGCAGCAGGCGGGCGCCGCCCCTGCGTATCGTCCTTTTCGACGCCGCCGGGCGAAAGGTGGCGGCGCGGATCGCCGCGCCGGGGGGCCTGGCCATCCCCGCCGGAGGGGAGAAACGCTTCGCCGTCGCCATACTTGACCCGCCCATGGGGGCGCATGATCTCGAGGTCTCCTTCGCCCCCTCGGCCGAAAGAACCGAGCGGGCCCGCCCCCTGGCGGCGGCGAACGCGCCCACTCCGCCTCTTGGATTGAAGGGCCTCCTGGTTCCGCTTCCCCCCGCCGCGATTCCGACCGGGCCGCAGGCCCCCCAAGCAGCCACGTCGGGATCTCCCCTGGCGGGAGCGCCGGCGGCGCCGGCTCCGGGCTGAGCGCCATGGAGGAACTGGCCGGAAAGCCGCTCCTCTCCGAGCGGGAAGTCACGCGGCGCGTCCGATCGCTCGCCGGTCGCCTCGCCCCCCTTGTCGACGAGGAGACCGTCCTCGTCGCCATTCTGATGGGCGCGCTGTGGTTCGCCGCCGATCTGAGCCGCGCCCTTGCGAAGCTCGGCTGCAATCCCGCCTTCGACGCCCTCTGGCTCGCCTCCTACGGCGAGGAGAAGACGAGCAGCGGACCGTGTCGGATCCTCGCCCCGCTCCAACGCAGCGTCGTGGGACGCCGCGTCATCATCCTCGACGAGGTCGTGGAGAGCGGCGCCTCCCTCGCCACCGCCGTCGAGATCGTTCGCGCCGGCGGCGCACGCGAAACGGCGACCTGCGTCTTCGCCCGCAAGCCAGGCGCGGGCCGGCCGGTCGAGCCCGACTTCGTCGCCTGGGAGGCGCCGCCCGCCTTCCTCGTCGGTTATGGAATGGATTTGGCCGGCCGCCGCCGGGCCTTTCCATGGATCGGCGCTGCTCCCCCAGCCGCCTTTGAGCCGGCGTAGGCCTCGCTCAGAGCCTGGGCGTTCTTCCGCGCGCCCGGCGAGGCTTCGCGCAGAAGATCCCGGATCTCGGCAAGGAGCGCCTCGCTGGGGGTCGGGGCGGGAGTCGCGGGCTCAGCCTTCTGCTCGCGCCGAAGGGCGCTGATCAGCCGGACCAGCAGGAACACCACGACGGCGATGATGAAAAAGGTGATGACCGTGTTGATGAAGGCGCCGTAGGCGATCGCCACCTCCACGCCCTTTGGCCCCGGCGCGGCCGCCTTCAGCACCACCTTCAGCTTGGAAAAATCGATTCCCCCGGTGGCCAGGCCGATCGGCGGCATGATCACCTGATCGACGAGGCTCTTCACGACCGCTCCGAACGCGGCTCCGATGATCACCGCTACGGCCAGGTCGACGACATTGCCTCTGGCGATGAATTCGCGGAAATCCTTAAGCATGGTCCCCTCGCAAAATAGCTTGGAAGGGAAGCTAGCACCCCACGGCCGTGGCCGGAACCGGCTCGCTCGCCAGCCATGGAGCGAGGCGATCGCGCTCCAGCATGGCCTCGAGGCTCGGCCGGCCGCGCACGATGGCGAAGGCGTCCTCCTGCACCAGGACCTCAGGGACGAGCGGGCGGCCGTTGTATTCGCTGGCCATCACCGCTCCGTAGGCCCCGGCGGTCATCAGGGCCAGGAGATCGCCGCGCTGGAGCGGCGGCAGCGGCCGGTCGCGGGCGAAGACGTCGGCGCTCTCGCACACGGGGCCGGCCACATCGCACGGCTCGGCTTCTCCCTTGCGCCTTGCCGCCGGCCGGATGTCGTGCCAGGCCTCGTACATGGCGGGGCGGATGAGATCGTTCATGGCCGCGTCGACGATGATGATGCGACGCCCATCCGCACGCCTCTTGATGCGGATCACCCGGGTGAGGAGCACTCCGGCGTTGGCCGCGATCACCCGACCGGGCTCGAAGATGAGGTCGAGGTCGAGCCCCTTCATCGCCTCGGCCGCGACCCTCGCGTAGTCCGCCGGCGCGGGAGGGTCGGGCGCGTCGAAATAGGGAACGCCCAGGCCTCCCCCGAGATCAAGCCTCTCCACCGCAAGGCCATCGGCGCGCAAGGCGAGCGTCAAGCCGCGCATCTTGGAAAAGGCCGCCTCGAAGGGCTCGAGGGAAGTGATCTGGCTTCCGATGTGGCAGGCGAGGCCCATGGGGCTGAGGGAGGGTCGCGTCGAAGCCCATGCATAGAGGGCGTGGGCCTCGCGCTCGGGCACCCCGAATTTGCTCGAGGCCGATCCGGTGGAGATCTTGGCGTGGCCCCCGGCTCCGACGTCCGGATTGACCCGGATCGCCACCGGAGCGGCGAGGCCCTTGTCGCGGGCGAGCGCGTCGATGGCGCGAAGCTCCGGCTCGCTTTCGACGTTGATCTGCAGGATGCCGGCCTCGAGGGCGAAGGCGATCTGGCCTTCGGCCTTGCCCACTCCGGAAAAGACGATCTTCTCGGGTGCGACCCCGGCCTTCAGGGCGGCGCGGATCTCCCCTTCGCTCACCGTGTCGGCGCCCGCGCCCAGTCGGGCCAGGGTCGCCAGGACCGAGAGGTTGGAATTGGCCTTCACGGCATAGGCGATGAGCGGCTCGCCGCGCTCGGGAGGAGCCAGCGCCGCATGGGCTCCGAGGGCGTCGCGGAAGACGCGGTAGTGCCTCTCCAGGGTCGCGGTGGAATAGACGTAGACCGGCGTCCCCGCCGCCTCTGCCAAGCGCGCGAGGGCGACGCCCTCGCAGGCGAGACCGCCAGCCCCCTCCTCGAAGTGGTTCATGGTTGCGGGCTGACTTCGCCGCTGGGATGGTTGAGGGGATCTTCCATCACCCCGCTCGGGCCCGGTCCGAAGGGCGAGGGCGGGCCGCCCGGCGGCGGGGGGGCCTGGACCGAAGTGCTGCCGGTGGCCGGATCGTTGGGATCGGCGACCGGCTCGGGGGCGCCTTCCTCGTCAGACTTCTCCGCCGCCGCCTTGGCCGCAGCGGCCTTTTCGGCCTGGTACTGCGACTTGGCCTTGGCGCCGTAGAGGGGCGCGGGCCGCTCGAGGTTCCCGACCTTAGCGCAGCCTCCGACGAGGAGGGCGAAAGCCCCCGCGAATAGTGCGGCTCTTTTCATGAAAGCCTCTCCTTCCATCGCCGGATCTGCTCGCGCACGGCGCCGGGCGCCGTTCCGCCGAAGCTCGTGCGGCTGGCGACCGAGGCGGCAGGCGCCAGCACCGAAACAACGTCCCTGCCTATATGGGGCTCCATGGCCTCGAACGCCTCCATCGGCAGGTCGGCCAGGGCGATGCCGCGTCGCTCGGCCTCCTTCACCGCCGCTCCGGCCAGGCGATGGGCTTTGCGGAAGGGGAGGCCCCCTTCCCGGACCAGGAAGTCGGCGAGGTCGGTGGCAGTGGCGTGGCCGGCCCCGGCGGCGGCGGCCATGGCTTTCTTGTCCGGCGTGAAGTCGGCGACCATGGCCGCCGAGGCGGCCAGCGCCAGTTCGATGTCGTCGAAGGCGGAGAAGACCGGGACCTTGTCCTCCTGGAGATCCTTGGCGTAGCCGAGCGGCAGGCCTTTCATCACCATCGACAGATTGACGAGCGCCGCCAGCACCGTCCCGGCCTTGGCCCGCACCAGCTCGGCGGCGTCCGGATTGCGCTTCTGGGGCATGATCGAGGAGCCCGTCGAAAAGGCGTCGCTGAAACTTCCGAAGGCGAAGCCTGGGCTCGTCCAAAGGACGAACTCCTCGGCAAGCCGGGAGAGATGAAGGGCCAGCAGATTGGCCGCCGAGACCGCTTCCAGGGCGAAGTCCCGATCCGAGACGCTGTCGAGGGAATTGGCCGTGGGGCGGGAAAAGCCGAGCGCGCGGGCGGTCGCCTCGCGGTCGATGCGAAAGGCGGTGCCGGCAAGGGCCGCGGCGCCAAGCGGACATTCGTCCATCCTCACCGCGGCATCGGCGAAGCGGGAGGCGTCTCTTCCCAGCATCTCGACGTGGGCCATCAGGTGGTGGCCGAAGGTGATCGGCTGGGCGCTCTGCAGGTGGGTGAAGCCGGGCATGAGGGTCTCGGCGTTCTCCTCCGCCTTGGCGAGGAGGGCTCTCTGCAGTCCGGCGATCGCCGTCCCGGCCCGCTCGCAGGCGGCGCGTACCCACAGGCGAAGGTCGAGGGCGACCTGGTCGTTGCGGCTCCTCGCCGTATGGAGCCTTCCGGCGGCTTCACCGATGAGATCGGACAGGCGCGCCTCGATGTTCATATGGATGTCTTCGAGCTCTTCCTTGAAGGTGAAACGTCCGGCGGCGATCTCCTCGCCGATCTCGGTGAGCCCGCGGTCGATAGCCCGGGCGTCCTCCTTCGAGATGATTCCCTGGGCCGCCAGCATGGCGGCGTGGGCGCGCGAGCCGGCGATGTCCTCCGCCGCGAGGCGCCGGTCGAACCCGATCGAGGCGTTGATCCGCCTCATCAGCGCCGCAGGTTTGGCGTAGAAGCGACCGCCCCACATTGAGTGACCAGGGGAATTCCTCTGGGCGTCGTCGGAGTCGCCGGTCATCATGAATGCCTTTTGCCGCCTCCGCCCCTTCCTGCGGGTATTTGGAGCGGCAGCGCTTCTATACGCGCTCGCCGCCTGCTCCAACTCGCCGGGGCCTCTGGCTCCGCTCGCCAAGGGGGCGATGGCCAAGCTCGTCATCACCCGCCATCCTTCGCCGGAGCCGACGATCCCCTTCGCCGATGCGAGCGGCAGGATGCACACGCTGGCCGAGTTCAAGGGCAAGGTGACCCTGGTTAACCTCTGGGCCAACTGGTGCGCGCCCTGCAAGCTCGAGGTCCCGAGCCTCGCGAAGCTCCAGGCCGCATACGCCGGAAAGCCCGTGGCCGTCGTTCCGGTGAGCGTCGGAACCGGCCAGGACGAGAAGTACGGCGCTCAGTTCATCGCCAGGAACCCGCCGCTCCGGTTTTATTCGGAGCCGACCTACCGTCTGGCCTTCGCCTTCCATCCGGCTATCGAGGGCATTCCGACCACCATCATCTATGACGAGCAGGGACGCGAGCGGGCGCGGCTCGCCGGCGGGGCCGACTGGTCCGGACAGGACGCCAGGGCGGTGATCGACGTCCTCCTCAAAGAGGGTCGCAAAGGAGGTTGAAGCCGAGGCGTATTCCGACGTGGGAAGGAATTCTCAGAACCCTAGTTTTTCGCGCACCTCGGCAGCTCTGACGCCCGCCGCGCGCAGAGCGGCGAGGCTCTCCGCTCCGTCGCGCTTGGAAAGCTTCTTGCCGTCGGCGCCGAGAAGCAGGCGATGGTGGCGGTAGATCGGAGCGGGAAGCCCGAGCAGGGCCTGGAGGAGGCGCTGGACGGCCCTGGAGCCTTTCAGGTCCTCGCCGCGAATGACATGGCTGACGCCCTGGAGGGCGTCATCCACCACCACCGCCAGATGATAGGCGATGCCGCCTCCCTTACGGCCGAGAATCGGATCGCCGCCTTCCTCGGGCTTGGCGCGCACCGGCCCGTCGCCCTCTTCGACGAAGAAGAGATCCTGAAATCCGCCCAGCCGCTCGCGCGCCCGCTCGATCGAGAGCCGCCAGGCATAGGACCGCTCTTCGGCCATCGCCTTCGCCTCCTCCGCCGGCTCCGGAGGGCCCTCGATGGACGCTGGGGCGGGACCGTGCGGAGCGCTGCCGATCTCCCGCAGGGTCTCGGTGCGCGTGCGGAAGCACCGATAGAGGAGGCCCTTCGCCTTCAGCCGCCCGAGCGCGGCGCGGTAGGCGTCGAGATGCTCGGACTGGCGCCGCGCCGGCTCCTCCCAGGAAAGGCCCAGCCAGGCGAGGTCCTCGAAGATCGCCGCCTCGAACCTCGGCCGGCTGCGGGCCTCGTCAATGTCCTCGATGCGAAGAAGGAAACGTCCGCTCGCCTCCCTGGCCGCGGCGAAGGCGGTGAGGGCCGAATAGGCATGTCCCAGATGCAGAAGCCCGCTCGGAGAGGGGGCGAAGCGGGTGACGAAACCGCCGCCGCCTTCGTTCACGCGCGACGGTGAGGGCGAACGAAGACGCCCACGTGCTGGATGACGGCCCGGATGAACGCCTCCTCGCCGCCGATCGCCGACTTGAGGGGCTCGAACTCCTTGAACCCGGCCATCTCGGCGATGCCATGGGCCAGGCACCACGCCGCCACGGTGGCCAGCGCCAACTCCAGCTCGTCGTTCTCGCCGCTGGCTGCGATGATCGCCTCGCGCACTTGGCCCCAGCCGCTCTCCGGCGACTTGGCGTGCTCCTCCATGGTCTCGCTGTCGCGGGCCTGCCGGTACATTACCCGGTAGAGGGCCGGATTGTCCCTTGCGAAGCAGACGTAGGCGAGGCCGATATTTGCCATGGCGTCGGACGCTACGGGCGTCTCGCGTCGCGCCTTGGCGATCGCTTCGTTGAGCTCCATCCAGCCCTCCTTGGCGATCGCTTCGAGAAGTTCGCTCTTGTCCTTGAAGTGGTGGTAGGGCGCCGCCGGGCTCACCCCCGCCTCGCGCGCCACGGCCCGCAGCGAAAGGCCATTGGGCCCTTCGGCCTCCAGGATGCGGCGGCCAGCCTGGACCAGGGCCCGGGAGAGATCCCCGTGATGGTAGGGCCGAGCTCCCGGCACCGGGAGCGAGGCGCTTGCAGCTTCTCTCATCGCGATCACCATAAAACTGAATCCAAACGGTGTAAAGAATGTTGACAACGCTTAGATAGCGTCCTATCTAAGCACCGTCCAGATCGGACGGCCTCCCCGGCTGAGGGGGTCAAACCCAAAAGAAGGATCACTCCGATGTCGCCTCGTCTGTTCAACCTCTTCGATCGCTCCATGGCGGTCTTCCTGCTTTCCCTCGGCGTCATGGTCGCCGGCGCCACCGCCATCCTCGGCGTCTAAGACCCGCGCCCGATGGAAAAGTCAGGGCCCAGATCTTGAGAGGGACGGACTCCTCCGTCCCTCTCAAACGCCTGAACCCCGTTCAAGTCCCGCGCCAAGCGCCGGTCAAGCTTTCCAAGGATCAGCCCGCCAGTCGGGCCAGTGCATAGATCGCCAGCCCCGCCATCCCGCCGACGATGGTTCCGTTGATCCGGATGTATTGAAGTTCGGCCCCCACCTGCAGCTCCAGCCTCTCCGCCGCATCGGCGGCGTTCCACCCGGCGACCACGCCGGCGATGAATTCGCCGATCGCCTGGCGCCTCGGGGTCAGCAGCCGCCGGGCCGCCACCCGCGCCAGGCCATCGAGCCGCGCCCGCGCGCCAGAGTCGCCGGCGAGCCGCCTTCCCCCGGCGATGAGGAGTCTCTCGATGGCTGAGGCGAGTTCGCTCTTCTCGCCGGCCAGGGCGGCGATCTGCTCGGCGGCCCAGGCCCCGATCGCCCGCCGCCAAGGATGATCGGGGTAGTGAAGATCTCGCAGGGTCTCGCCGAGCCCCTCCAGCGCCTTGCCGGCAATGAGGTCGTCGACCCACCTCGGAAGCCAGGGCCAGGTTTTGGCGGCGATGGCCTGCTTGATCGTCCCGGCATGGCCCTTCAGCGCCGCTTCCGCCCGCCCGATGAGGCCATCGAGGAGGCGCGAGATCCGCTCCTCGTCGAGGAGGACGCCTGAGCCTTCTCCTCCCTCGGCGCCGCGAACGGCCTCGGCAAGGAGGCCGGCGATCTGCGAGGCCAGGGCCGCCGCCGCTCCTTCGGAGAGGAGCCAGGCCGAGAGTTTCTCGGATGGCCTGAAGGCGCGCAGGCGCTGGTCGACGAGCCTTGGGGTGAGGAAGTTTCCGGCGATGAAGGCTCCCAGCGCCCGCCCTAGGCGGTCCTTGTTGGCGGCCACGATGGCGGTGTGCGGGATCGGAAGGCCGAAGGGGCGCCGAAAGAGCGCGGTGACCGCGAACCAGTCGGCGAGCGCCCCGACCATGGCCGCTTCGGAGAAGGCGCCCAGCCATGGCGGCCAGGGCCAACTTCGCGGCAGGGCCCGCGAGAGGATGAAAAGGGCGGTGACGAAGAGGAGGAGGCCGCCGGCCGCCAGCCTCATGCGGGCCAGCCTCGCCTTCTGGGCGCGCTCGCGTTCGGCGCCCGCTCCGGGCGCTCCGGTCACGGAGTGGGAGAGCTCGGCCCTCCCCCTTCGGGCGGTCCGCCTTCGCCGCCGTGACGTTCCTTGCGCCGCGCCATCGCCGCCGAGACGTTGTCGGCGGTCTTCTGGACGGTGTCGTAGACGCGCCGATCCCACTCTGCCATGGAGCGGGAGAAGGCCGAGTCCGGTCCGAAAGTGTCGGTGAGGCGCCGGCCGACCGAGGTGAGTTCGTCCTGAAGTCGGCGCGCCGCGGCCTCGAAATCCACCCTCCCGCCGGTCCACGTCCCGCTCCACCCGCTCGCCGAGCCAGCCTCGCCGAGCTTGGCGCGAGCGGCCGCGGCGATGAAGGCCGAACGGGTCATGCCGGCGGCTTCGGCCGCCGCGTCGATGCGCTTGAGGAGCCGTTCGCCGACCGAGATGTTGACCCGCACCGGGGCGTCCTCGGCCTCGACATCAATCATCAGGAGCGCGCCTTTGTCTCCCGCCGCCGCCCGGGCCTTGTCGAGGGGGCTCGCCGGTGGCCAGTCCGCGCCCTCCTCGGCGAGGGCGTTGAGCTTGGCGAGCAGCGCCTCGCGGGCGGCGCGGACGAGCGCGTCCATGTCCTGGGCGGCGGCCGTGACGCCCCTCAGGTCGACGAATTCGGCCTTGTAGCCGCCCTCGGCCTCGCTCCAGGCGATGGCGGGATAGATGACGCTCGACATGGCGAAGGCTCCTTTGTTGTCGTCCTGAAAAATGTGTAGGCGCCCACACTTTTCAAGTCCCTTTTCTCCCCTGCGCTTTCAGCGCGGGTCGGGAGGAGCCGTCGGAGTCTCAGCTCCATCACCCGCGCCCTGGCAAACAGAGTGTCCTCCTCGCCAACCACGACGAAGCCGCGGGCGCGGTAGAAGGCCTCCGCGCGCAGATTGGCGATGACCCGGATCGCCTGTGCGCCTTTGAAGCGGGTGCGGCGCGCCGCCCCCTCGAGGAGCGCGGCGCCGAAGCCGTGTCGCCACAGTCTGGGATCGACGAAGAGGTCGTCGAGCTCGGCCTGGTCCCCATGGAACGACAGCGAGGCGAAGCCGGCGAGCGCCCCCTCCGCCTCGGCGACGAAGGCGGCGGCGAGGGTGCGATCATCGATCGAGCCCGCATCGGGAAGGCCGCGGATCTCCTCCACATGGTCGGCCCAGGCGAGCGAGGCGGCGAGCTTCAGGGCCCCAAGAGCCGCCTGCTCGGAAACCCGCGCGGAGCGGACGAGGATCTCCACCGGCGTTTCAGGCCTCGGACGAGCCCACTCCGTGATGGACTTCGAAGAGCTCCTCCGGATCGACCCGGCGCTTGACCCTCAGGAGGCGCGGATAGTTGGGGCCCCAGAAGGCGCGCCGCCAGTTCGCCTGGAAGTAGTCGGTCTCATTGAGATAGCTTCCCGCTCCCGGCGCGGCGAGGAGCAAGGCGTCCATCGCCGAATGGACGAGCTTGGCCCTGGCGCGGGCTTCGGCCATGTTGGGCTGGACGCCAAAATAGAGCGGGGGGCCGGCGTCGGCGATGATGGCCAGCGCGAACGCCGAGGCGACTTGCGGGTTCGTGGCGCAGGAAAGCGCGGCCTCCCGCACCTCGCGGCTCGCCCCCGAAAGCCCCTTGTTGAAGTGCAGCGAAAATCCATAGAGCCGGCTCGCCGCGGCGATGGCCGAGACCAGCCTCGGCCGCTCGGCTGGGTCGAGCAGCTTCTCGGGCAGCCAGGCGGAGGCATAGGCGTGCCAGAAGACGCCCACCTGGTCCGAATCTCCCGCCCACCAGTAATCGCCCGCAAGAGCCCTGGCCCTTTTGTCGGGCTCGATCGCCTGGGGGGCGAAGCGGGCCAAGAAGCTTTCGTTCCAGAACTCTCGCGCCGGCAACGGCATGGCGGCGAACGGCTGCTCGACGCTGTAGTCCTCAGGGTGGGCGGTGATGAAGCTCACCAGCGGCGCCCAGGCGGCGCGCGCCTGCGCCCCGGTTAGACCCTGGAAGACCATGGAGGTCGAAAGCTGTCGCTCGGGCGAGAAGTGGATCTGTTCACCCCAGTGCGGGTTGTGGAGGCTGCCCGCATAGGTGTCCAGGAAGGCGGCGATCAGCCGCTGATAGGCCCCCTCGCTCTTGGCCTGGAAGCGGCCCTGGGTCGAGCCGAACGTTTCGGGAAGATCGTGGGTGGCCAGGGTGAAGCGGGTGACGATGCCGAACGTCCCCCCGCCGCCGCCCTTGAGCGCCCAGAAGAGCTCCGGATCACGGTGGGCGTTCACCGTCCGCACCGCCCCCTCGGCGGTGACGATCTCGGCCTCGAGAAGGCTCGCGGCGGCGAGTCCGAAGGCCTTGGAATAGCTCCCGAAGCCGCCTCCGAGCACCAGCCCGCCCACGCCCACGGTGGTGCAGCCCCCGCCCTGGACGTAGCGGCCAGCCTTCACGCTCGCCGCCTGATAGGCGTGCATCCAGATCGCCCCGCCGCCGGCCGAAAGGCCCGGAACCCCTGGACCCGAGCCGCCCCGCGGGATGAACGCGTCGTGGACCTCGACCTCGCCCATGGGATGGAGCCAGACCAGGAGCGATCCTGGCGCGCAGGAAAGCCCCAGATAGCTGTGGCCGGCGCTCCGCACCGCCAAGCGCACCTTGTGAGCGCGGGCGAAGCGGACCGCGGCGGCGACGTCGGCGGGACTTTCGGCGGCGAGCACAAAGGCGCTCGGCGTAGAGCGCCAGGCGTCGAGCCAGCCCGAGCTCTCGGTCACGCCCGGATGGGCGCTGATCCAGTAGGGATCGAGGAGCACGCCTTCGGCCTCGGCTTTGGCGAGATCGGGAAGCCGGCCTTTGGAGAGCCTGCCGCCCACCGCCGCCGATAGCCTCGCCCAGGCCTCCTCGCCTGGCCAGCCCGCCTCGCCGGGCATGACCCACCCTCGCCGTCGCGACGCTCCCGCGGCGCCTGCAGCGAGAGCCGACGCGCCGGCGAGCGCCAGGCCTCCCTCCAAGAGTTGGCGACGCTGCATGGCCGGACCTCCTTTCAAGGGCTGAGAAGCACTTCGGCATAGTCCCAGACGCGGGAGCGTTCCAGGAGGGGCGCTTATGCTCCTTTGGCGACGGGCGCCTTGAGTCCCAGTTGGCCCGCCGCCTCGCGCACCTTGGCGGCGGCCGCCGCGAAAGCCGGGCCTCGACCGGTCTCCAGGAGCCGCCAGACCCGGTCGTCGGACTTCAGGACGAGATAGGCCTGGGCCTCGCTTCGCGCCTCATCGCGATGACCCGAGAGTTCGAGCGCCGCGGCCAGAAGGAAGGGCGGCTCCGGATCCAGCCGGGCGGCGATCTCGGCCTGGCGCATGTCGCCGGCCGCCTCCGCCTCGCGCCCCGCGAAGAGCTCTGCCGTCCCCACGTCCAGAGGATCGCCGTCCTCCCGCGCCGCCAGTTCGCGAAAATCCTTCACCGCCGCGTCGAAGTCGCCCTCATCGAACTCGATGTGGCCACGGGATTCGAAGCCAACCGCGGTCAAAGGCTGAATGTCGAAGACGTGGCGGACCTCGGCGAGGCCGAGATCCCATTCGCCGAGCTGGCCGAACACCCAGGCGCGGCAGGAGTGCGGCCAAGCGTTGAGCGGGAGCGAAGCGGCGGCCACGGCGCCCAGAGTCAGAGCCTTGTTCGCCCACGCGAGCCGCTGGACGGGACTGGCGGCGTAGACTGTCTCGTTCAGGGCCTGATAGTAGTAGCAAGCGTAGGAATCGGCGGCCGCCGCCGCCCGCTCGTCCGCTTTCAGCGCAGGGAGGCGCAGCAGACGGGCGATCCTCGGTTCGTCCGTCACGCTCCCCCCGGGCCCGCCCCCGCTGATCGCCTCGATGCGGGCGAGGATGTTGTCGGGATCGTGGTCGTCGGCGCGCTTCGCCGCCTCCGCCTTCCGCCACCTGGGTACGACCTTCTGCGCGCTCGTCTCGAAGAGACTGAGCGCCAGCCTCTGCTCCAGATCCGGGCTCCAGGCGCCCATCTCGTCGAAGGTCTGGGTGAGGATGGTCCGCCCGGTCGTCGGATCGACGATCTGGATGCTCGCCTGATAGCCGCCGCCGATCTTGCGGAGGCTGGCGACGGCGAGGTTGCGCACATGGAGCTTCCGATCCGCCGCCTTGAGGCTCGAGGCCTTGCCCCTGAGATCGAATACCGCTTCGCGCGGCGCGACCTTCAGGTCCACGTTCCGGTCCAGGGTGTCGATCACGTCCTCGGTGAGCTGGTCGGCCGCGGCGTCGAGCTTGGGATCGCCGGTGAGATTGCGGACCGGCATCAGAGCCACGGACCGCAGAGAGGGCCCGCGCCCCGCGGCGCGTAGGCGGACCCCCAGGACGGTTGCCGCGGCGAGGACCAGGATGCAGGCCGCGCCGAGCGCCAGGGCCCAACGGCCATGGCGGCGCCGACGGGCGAGAAGAGGGTCAGGCCCGGCCGGCGGCCGCGGCGCAGGATGGGGTGGATCCGAGGCGGCGGCCTGGACGACGTCGGCATGGGTTGGGTCGGCGAGGGACGGCGGCTCCCCGAGGCTCCTCACCCGATAGCCGACGCGCGGATGGTTTCGACTTCGAACGCGGCCGACCGTTCGGCGATCTGACGGATTTTCTGGATGCAGCGGTTGATCGAATCCTCACCGACAACCGGCCCGCCCCAGCAGCGGCGGATCAGTTCATCGCGCGAGACCACTGCGCCGCGGGCCCGAACGAGACAGACCAGGACCTGCATGACGCGCGGCTGCAGAACCTCGGCCTCGCCCGACGAGCGCGTCCAAGGTCGAGGGCGATAGCTCGAGAGCGCCCAGGGCCATGGTGGGCTCGCGGGAGAGGTCGATTGATTCTCCACGCTCCAGGCCGTGGTCCTCGACCATCACGCCGTCCCATCCCTCTCGCCGCGACGAGATTAGCCTCCTTCAGCCGCGCGGCGCGAGAATTGTGCTGCAGCCGATCGTCGAGCGCGTGAGCTGGTGGCGGCGGCGGAAGCGCTCGGCCGATTCGGCGGGTGGGCGGCGCGAGGCCTCCCAGTCGGCATGGGAGTCGTAGCGGGTGATGAGCAGCATCCGCTGCGAGGCGCCGTCAGGGGGCGTCGGCTCGACGGCGAAGAGGCCGAAGATCCCGCTTCTGAAGTCGCGCTCGAAGCCGGTCCAGGCCCCAGTCGAGAGCTCGATGAACTCGTTCCTGGACTTCGGATCAATGACGAACCAGCGGTGCACGAAAATCCCGCCCGGCGCCGGCCGGTCCGCATCGCCAGGCCTGGCGGTCGCGGCGAGCCGGTCGGTCCTGATCGCGGTGATGAGCGGCGAGCCGGCCAGGGCCTCTTTCTCCTCTTTCGGCCAGCGGAAGAGGAGGGCCCGCTCATGCGAGGCCCAGCCGAGCTGGGGAAGGAAGAGGCCGAGAAGCTCGCCGCCCGCCTCGGCCGCCTTTCGCGCCGACTCTGCGCCGATCCATTCCGAAAAAGCCTGGGCGCTCGCTGCCTGAGCGTCGCGAAGCTCGATCCGGTGATAGGTGTAGAGCATCGGGACCCTTCCCCCTTGCGGCGCGGAGCCCTCGGCCATGCCCTATGCGCACCATCGGCTGATCGATGAGCCGATCATCGCGCCGGGCCTGGACGCGCGCATCGGCGAGAACATCCAGGGGCCTTCGCTGATCCGCGCCCCGGACTGGCTGCCAGGCCGGCTTGCGCGATACTACCTCTACTTCGCCGACCACAAGGGCGACCAAATCCGCCTCGCCTTCGCCGATGCGCTTTCGGGACCGTGGACGGTGCATGGACCGGGGGCGCTCGAGCTGGAGAAGTCCGGATTTCCGACCGAGCGCCTTTTGCCACCGCCGGGCGCCGAGCCGCGCCCCGCCCGCGGCGCCATGCCCGACCGGGCGCCGCCCGGAACGCCTGGGATCCCGACTCTCCTCGAAGACGCCTCCCTGCCCCACATCGCCTCGCCCGACGCCCATGTCGAGGAGGCCGGGCGAAGGATCGTCCTCTACTATCACGGCCTTTCCGCCTTCGGGGTCCAGGCTTCGCGCGTCGCGGTCTCCTCCGACGGGCTCTGCTTCACCCCGGTCGGCGGGGAGATCGGGCCGGCCTATCTGCGCGTCTTCGACCATGCCGGAGCGAAACACGCCATCGCCATGCCGGGAGTGATGATGCGATCGCCCGACGGCTTTCGGCCCTTCGAGGCCGGACCCCGGCTCTTCCCGACAAGCCAGCGGCACAGCGCGGTGCGCAAGACCGGCGAGAGCCTGGAGGTGTTCTGTACCCGAGTCGGGGACGCGCCCGAGCGGATTCGGCTCTCGCGGATCGAGCTTGGCGGCGACTGGCGGGACTGGCGCGCCTCCGAGCCGGTAGAGATCCTCCGGCCCGAGCGGCCCTGGGAAGGCGCCGACCTGCCGCTCGCCCGCTCCTGGCGAAGCGCGATCACCGCGCCGGCCAATCAGCTGCGCGATCCGGCGATCTTCGAGGAAGACCGGCGGGTCTTCCTTCTCTACGCGATCAAGGGCGAGGGCGGGATCGGCATCGCCGAACTTCGCGAAGGCGCGGCACGATTGAAGTGCGGCCATTGATTTTCACCGCCGCCTCGCCTCCAAGACCCTTCTGATCCTCCCCTGCGCGTGAGCGCGGCGGAGGGGCTGGAAGCGGAGGATCGGCAATGACCAGAAAGGCGACGCTGCTCGCCGGCGGAATCTATTTCGGCGAGGGTCCGAGGTGGCGCGGGGACCGGATGTGGTTCAGCGATTTCTTCGCCCATGCAGTGAAGTCGGTCTCGGAAGCGGGGGCGGTCAGGAGCGAGTTCGAGATCGACGATCAGCCCTCCGGCCTCGGCTGGCTGCCGGAAGGCGACCTCCTCTTCGTCTCCATGGAAAAGCGCCGGCTGATGCGGCGGGGGGCCGACGGCGAGACCCGCCTTCACGCCGACCTGTCCACGATCGCCACCTGGCATTGCAACGATATGGTCGTCGATGGGAGGGGCCGGGCCTATGTGGGCAATTTCGGCTTCGACCTCAACGCGGCCATCGCCGAGCGCGGGGCGCAAAGCGTCATGGCCGACCACACCGCCGCCGCTCTCGCCCTGGTGACGCCGGACGGTGAGGCGCGGCGCGCCGCCGATGGCCTTCATTTTCCCAATGGGACGGTGATCACCCCGGACGGCGGGACCCTCATCGTCGGGGAGACCCTGGCGGGCGCGCTCACCGCCTTCTCGATCGCCGCGGACGGCTCGCTCTTCAACCGGCGGCTCTGGGCCTCCACCGCCCCGCGCATTCCGGATGGCATCTGCCTCGATGCCGAGGGCGCCGTCTGGATCGCCAATCCGCTCGGCCGCGAGTGCATCCGCTTCGCCGAGGGCGGCGAAGTGCTGGACGTGGTCGAGACGTCCCAGGAAGCCTTCGCCTGCATGCTGGGCGGGGCCGACGGACGGACCCTGTTCATCATGACCGCCCCCTCCTCGCTCCCCGATCGGGTCGAGAGGACGCCGCTCGGCCGGATCGAGACATTCCGCGCCAGCGCCCCGCATGCCGGCTGGCCGTGAGCGCCGACGCGGACTGTTGATTCCCTTGACTTTTCGCTTGTCGGCGCGCGACTCGTCCGGGTGGGCGTCTTTCACCACACGCGTTCGGAATTCAAAGGGCTGAGAATTAGGCGCCGACAGTGAGCTGGGGCCTCGCCTTCTTCCAGTTGGGCGGCGCACCGGCCGCGGCCCAGGCGATGCTCGCCCTCCACCTGGCTGTGATCCTCTTCAACATCTTCGGCCTGGTCGTCGTGCCGATCGGGGCTTGGCGCAGATGGCGGTTCGTGCGGGAGCCGATCTGGCGCGTCCTCCACCTCCTTTCGCTCGCCGTCACCGCGGGTCAGGCGATCCTCGGACGGATCTGTTTCCTGACCGCCCTTCAGGCCTGGTTCTCGGGCGCCGAGGCCCCAAGGCCGCTGATCATGCGGTTCGTGAACAGCCTCGTCTATCTCCCACTTCCGTTCTGGGTCTTCGAGGACGTCTATGTCGCCGTCTTCGCCTATGCCCTGGCCCTCCTCTGGTTCGTCCCGCCCCGGGGCCTCGACCTGAGATCGGCGATGCGCCGGTCGGGCTCGGGGCGCGCTCAGGGCTGAGCGTTCGGGGTTGGGCTCCCAGCGCTGGTCTCGGGACGAAGGACGCCAAGACCAAGGCCCAGCCCGTTCGGAGGAGCATGGTGCAGTCGCATCTCGCCCGGCATGACGGGATTGCGACTGGATTTCCCAGTCGCGATTGGCCATGGTCGGCAGCGATTCCGTCATGGCGCCTGTTCCTCCGATCAAAGTCGTGGAGTTCGTCCGTCGCCGCATCGATTCGGTGTGGGCGCTCGAACTCCTCCTCCTCATTCAGCGCCCGCCGGTGCGCGCCTGGTCGAAAGGGGATCTGGTCTTTGAACTGCGGGCCAGCGAAGAGGTGGTCGCCCAGGTTCTCTCCCGGTTCGAGCGCGGCGGACTGGTCGAGCGCGAGAAGGGCGAGCGCTTCCGCTTCGCCGGCGGATCGACGGGCCTGGACCGAATCTGCGACGCCCTCGCCGCGGCCTATCGCGAGCGCCCGTTTGCGGTGATGTCGGCGATCAACGCCCCCGACGACCGCCTCGCCGCCCTCGCCGACGCCTTCCGCCTGAAAAAACGGCCCCGTTGAGCGGAGCGGCTCTGATCTATCTGCTGTGCGCGGCGGCCAGCCTCGCCTGCGCCTTCCTCCTGGCCCGCGCCTGGCGGCGCGCCCGAACCCAGCTCCCCCTCTGGACGGCCGTCTGCTTCGCCTTCCTCGCCCTCAACAACCTGCTCCTGGTCGCCGACATGCTGATCTTCACCCGTGTCGATCTGTTGCCTCTTCGCCAGGGCGCGGCGGTCCTCGGCCTCATGGCCCTCCTCTACGGCTTCATTCGGGAGGCGAGATGATCGACGCAAGGGCGGGCGAGCTCTTCGTCTCCGGCGCGCTCTGCGCGGGCTTCCTGGTCGCCGCCGGCTTCTTCCTCAGCTTCTGGCGGCGCACGCGCGATGGACTTTTCGCCGCTTTTTCCATCGCCTTCCTCCTGATGGCGGCCAATCAGGGCTTCACCGGGTTCACCCACACCGCTCGCGGCGAGGACGCCGCCGCCTTTCTCCTGCGCCTGGCCGCTTTTGGCGTCATCATCCTCGGCGTGCTGGCCAAGAACGCGCAGAGGAATCCGCGGTCAGAGCCCCCGAACGACTGAATCGGGCCTGCTCCATCGGCGGCATCGTTCCATCCTCAGAACGATATGATCCAGAATTCGCTTCTACCGGCCACTTTGTTGCGACGGCATATGTCCACCGGGCCATAAACCGGAGCCAAAGAAATGAACGTCCTTCACATCGACGCCGGCATCACCCCCAATTCGGTGAGCCGCCAGATCTCGGCCGCGGTCGTCGCGGCTCTCAAAGCCGGCGGGTCGCCGGTCAATCTCACCTATCGCGATCTCGCCGCCGATCCGATCCCCCATCTCGATGGACAAGGCCTCGCCGGGCTCGGCCAGGACGAGGCCCTGGCGGAGTTCTTCGCCGCCGAGGTCATCGTCATCGGCGCGCCGATGTACAACTTCGGCGTGGCGAGCCAGCTCAAGGCCTGGATCGACCGCATTCTCGTCGCCGGCAAGACTTTCCGTTACACGCCCGAGGGGCCGCAGGGCCTGGCCGGCAGCAGACGGATCATCGTCGCCTCCTCGCGGGGCGGCGCCTACGCCGGCGATATGGCTGCGTCGTTCGATTTCCAGGAGCGGTATCTTTCCGCCGTCTTCGGCTTCATGGGGGTCAAGGACATCCGTTTCGTCCGCGCCGAAGGCGTGCAGCTCAGCCCCGAGCGGCGCGAGGAGGCGCTCGCCGACGCCTTGCGACGCGCGCCAGAAGTCGCGGCTGGGATCGCAGCGGGTTTCGCTCCCGCCCTCGCCGCCTAGAGCGCATCCCGCAAAAGTGGAAAATGCTTTTGCTACGAGAATGCGCTCAAAATCTTGAATCTGGCGCATTTCCTCATTGGCGAAGCGATTCCGCTTCGCCAATGAGGAAATGCTTCAGCAGCTTGGCTCCCGCAGCGCTCGGCGAGCACCGTGGGGGTCCTTTCATGCGGTCTCGAAACCCGGTGAGCCGGGCCTGAGCGCAGCGGCCGCCCAATCGATCACGGCGCGGACCCCGGGCAAGAGGCCGCGCCGGGAGGTGAAGACCAGGTGCAGGATGCCCTGGGCCATCGCCCAGTCCGGGAGGATCCTCACCAATACGCCCTCTTCGAGGAGTTCGCGCGCGGCGTATTCTGAGAGGAAGGCGATGCCGAGCCCCTCGCACGCCGCCTGCCGAAGGATGGTGAAGCCGCTTGCCGAAAGGCGCGGTTCATGGGCGATCTCGACCTCGCCTCCGGCCGAATTGGTGAGCGTCCAGCGATCGAGCCCGGGCCGGTCGGTGAGGCTGAGGGTCGGGAAGTTCGGGATCTCATCGGGCGTACTGGGCGCGCCCTTGCGCCGCACGAAATCGGCGCTCGCCACCAGGAGAAGGCTGGACCGGTCGATGATCCGGACCTGCAGGTCGGCGTCGGTGTCGAGCTTCTCCCGCACCCGGACGGCGATATCGACCCCCTCGTCGATGAGATCGATCCGCCGATTGGTCACGATCACCTGCAGGCGGAGCTTGGGGTGGAGCTCGAGGAACGTTGGCAGGGCGAGGGCGAGGACCCGATCGAGGCCGAGGGGACAGCTCAACCGCACCAGGCCCTGCGGCTCGGACTTGAGCCGCGCGGCGACGTCCTCGATCGCCTCGGCCTCGGAGAGTGCGGCGCGGGCATGGCGGTACACGTCCAGGCCGACTTCGGTCACCTTGAAGCGGCGGGTGGTGCGTTCGATGAGCCGTACCCCGAGCCTCTGCTCGAGCGCGCTGAGGCGCCGGCTCACCCGCGATTTGGGGGCGCCGAGCGCCCTGGCCGCGGCCGAAACCCCGCCCTTGGCGACCACGGCGGCGAAGAAGCCGAGGTCGTTAAGGTCCCGCATCCTACTGTTCCTATCTCGCAACGATCCCCGAGCAAACAGGGGGCCGTCCCAGGTTCGTTCCAGGAACGTGGCTCTAACGCCTCACCAAGTCCAGCCGGCGGGATGGAGGGTCACGTCGCCGCCAAGATCGATCATCACCTCGTCGAGGTAGCACCAGCCCCAGCCCTCGGGCTCGTAATAGGCTTCGATCACCGGGTGACCGCTGGCGTGGAAGTGCTTGGTCGCGTGGCGGCCGATCGAGGAGTCGCAACATCCGACGTGGCCGCACATCCGACAGATCCGCAGGTGCACCCACTCCTGGCCGATCTTCAGGCATTCCTCGCAGCCGTCCGCCGACGGCGCCACCTTCGCGAACATCCCAAGGTGCGTGCAACTCATGCCGCGGCCTCCCTGACGTGCGCGGCCGCCCCCGCTCCGGCGTCCAGCCAGGCGTGGATCTGGGCGATAACCGCCGCCCCCTCGCCGACGGCGGCCGCGACCCGCTTGGTCGAGCCGGAACGGACATCGCCGATGGCGAAGACGCCATCGCGACTGGTCATCAGGAAGGGAGGCTCGTCATCCGCCGGCCGCGCCGCCTTGCCGGTGATCACGAAACCCTTGGGATCGCTCTCCACGCATCCCTCGAGCCAGCTCGTGCAGGGATCGGCCCCGATGAAGAGAAAGAGGTGGCGCAGGGGACGCTCGGCGAGCCGGCCCGAGGCCTTGTCGCGCCACACGATCCGGCGAAGGGCGCGGGCGTCATCGAGCTCCAGCTGCTGGACCTCGGCGCCGGCGACAAGCTCAATGTCCGGCTGGGCGGTGATCCGGTCGATGAGATAGCGGGACATGGTCGCCTCCAGGCCGTTCCGACGCACCAGCATCCACACCTTCGAGGCCCGGCTGGCGAGAAAGACGGCCGCCTGGCCGGCCGAATTGCCGCCGCCCACCAGCGCGACTTCCTGGCCGCTGCAGAGGTTCGCCTCGACGGGCGAGGCCCAATAGTGGACCCCGTTCGGCTCCATTTCCGAACGGTCCACGAAGGCCGGACGCCGGTACTCTGCTCCGCTGGCGATCACCACGGTGCGGGCGGTGACCGAGGTCCCGTCGGCCAGTTTGAACCGAAACTCGCCCGTCTCGGCGCAGACGAGTCTCTCGACGCAGGCGCCGATGGCGATCTCTGCCCCGAACTTCTGCGCCTGGCTGAAGGCGCGGCCGGCCAAGGCCTGGCCGGTGATTCCGGTCGGAAAGCCGAGATAGTTTTCGATCCGCGCCGAGGCGCCGGCCTGGCCGCCGATGGCCTCGGCCTCCAACACGACGACCGCCAGGCCCTCGGAGGCGGCGTAGACCGCTGTCGCCAGGCCAGCTGGACCTGCCCCGACCACCGCGACGTCGTAGCGCCGCTGCGGATCCAGCGCCGGCAGAAGGCCCAGGCGCGCCGCAAGCTCGTGTTCGCTCGGGTTGCGCAGCTGGGTCCCGTCCGGACTGAGCACGATCGGAAGCTCGCCCCTCTCCGGCTTCGCCGAGGCTAGAAGGGCCCTTGCGTCGGGCTCGGTCTCCGGATCGAGCAGCCGGTAGGGAATGCCATTGCGGCCAAGGAAGTTCTGCAGGCGCGCCATGCCCGCCGCCTCGCGCGGCCCCACCAGCACCGGGCCGCCGGTTCCGGCCTCGATGAGGCCCACCCGGCGCAGGATGAGCGCGCGCATGATCCGCTCGCCCAGCTCCGCGTCGGCGGTGATCAGGCCGCGCAGGCGCTCGGGCGGGACCATCAGGGCTTCGACCGCGGTTTGGGCGATGACATCGACGAAGGCGGCGCGACCGGAAAGCTGGCCGACCTCGGCGATGAAGTGGTGCTTGCCGTATTCGGTGGTCTGGCCGACCGCGCCTAGGCCATCGCGCCGGACGATCTTCACCCGGCCCGAAAGAAGGACCGCCATGCCAAGTCCCGCCTCGCCGGCGCGGGCGAGATGGGCGCCTTGCGCGAAGCGGCGGACCTCGCCGAACCGGCGCACGCGCTCGATCTCGGCCTCGGTGAGCGGGAACATCATCTGCTCTCGCCTGCTCTTCAGGACTGGGGGCGCGTATTCGGCCATCCGGCCCTCCTGCGCCGACCCGATCACGCCCGCGCTCCGCTGTCCAGGAGGAAGTCCGGGGACGGCCTGGCGCCTTGTGGCGCGGGATCGCCGGTCACTTTCCGAACGCCCAGATGAAGTTGTCAGCGCCCCACAGCCGGTCATCGGCGGGAGTCCTATGATGCGCCCCGTCACGCTGCGAGCGTGGCGGGTTTCAGCGATCTGCGGGTCTAGCGCCGAGGGAGCGCAAATGACCGAAGACGAACGCTCGAAGATCGAAGCGGCCTGCATTCGCCTCCAGCAGCGCTACGGCACGCTTGCCGACCGCCAGGATCCCGCCTTCCGGGAGCTGCTGGCCGAGGATTGCGTGATCACCTTGCCCGAGTACCCGCCCTTCGTCGGCGCCGAGGCCATCATGGCCGGCCAGGCCCAGTGGCGCGCCAGCGGAATCCTGATGCGGCATGTCGTCACGAACGGCGCCATCGAAGTGATCGACGCCGAGAGAGCACGCGGCATCTCTTACCTGATGGTCTTCTATGGAGGCGCCCAACCGCCGAGCGCCCGAGAGGTCACGCCGATCAATCCAGTTTCGCTCGGCGAGTTCCACGACGAGTTTGTCAAGCAAGATGGTCGCTGGCTGTTCAAGTCTCGCGTTCTTGACCGGATATTCCGCGGCGCCTCGCCAGGCGCCCAAGGGTGACCGCGTCCCGGGCCGCCAGGTCCAGCCTCGCGGCTCTGCTCCGGCGCGCGCCTCCCAAAGCCGGCGCCGACGAGGGCGATATCTCCAGCCGCAGCCTGGCGGTCTACGCGCTCCCCTCCATCTCGCTCGCTTTCCTGGTCTTGCCGGTCGTCTATTTCCTTCCCCCTTTCTACGCGAGCAGCCTGCACGTCGATCTGGCCGCGATCGGCGGTTTCCTCCTTGCCTCGCGCGGGCTCGATGTCTTCCTCGACCCAATGATCGGAAGGTGGTCCGACTCCACCCGGTCGCGCCATGGCCGGCGCAAAATCTGGATTCTCGCCGGCACGCCGATTTTGATGATCGGAGCCTACATCCTGTTCATGCCGCCGGTCGCGCCGAACGGCTGGTACCTGCTGATGGCCTCGTTCGTGATCTATGCGGGCGGGTCGATCCTTGGTCTCCCCTACTCGGCCTGGGGGACCGAAATCGCCGAGACGTATCACGGCCGTTCGCGGATGGCGGGGTTCCGGACCTTGTTCGGAGTGCTCGGCGGGCTCCTGGCCGCCGGCGTCTCCTCACTGACGGTGTTCTTCGGCCATCCCGGCGTCAATCGGTTCAGCATGGCCATTTTCGGTTGGATGATCATCGCCCTCACCCCGATCACGGTGGCGATCGCCGTCCTGAGGGTCCCCGAACCGTGTGTGGAGGATGCGCAGCCCCAGGCTTCCTGGCTGCGCTCGATGAAAGAGATACTCGCCAACGGCCCATTCCGGGTTCTGTGCGGCGCGTTCATCCTCTTCAGCATCGGTGGAAGCGTCGTCGCCGCCACCATGGTCTTCTATCTCTCCGATTTCCTGAAGCAGCCGGAAGTGGTGGGACCGAGCTTCCTGGTGCTTCAGCTCAGTATCGTGGTCGCAGTCCCTCTTTGGCTGTGGGCGAGCCGAAGGATCGGCAAACATCGGGCGACCTCCTTCTCGCTGCTCGCCTCGATCGCGATCTTCGCCCTGTGGGCGCCTTTCCTGAGGGCCGGCGATGGGTGGTGGTTCGTTCTCATGGTGGCCGTGCTTGGGGTGGTGAGCGCGGGCTATCAGACCCTGCCGATCGGCATTATCGGCGACGTGATCGACTATGACGCACTCAAGCATGGCCTTCCGCGGGGCGGGATCTATTGGGGCGTGTGGTCGTTCGCCCAGAAGGTCGCTCCGGCGCTCGGGATAGGCGTGACGCTGCCGGCGCTCCAGTTCATGGGGTTCCGTCCCGGCGCCCACAATTCGCCTGGCGCGCTCATCGCGCTTCGCGACACCTTTTGCTTCGCGGTCATTCCCTTCTTTTCCGCCGGCTCGGTGCTGCTGCTGGGCTTCCCGATCAACGACCGGCGCCACGCGCTCATCCGCCTGCGTCTGGCGGCGCGAGAAGCACGGCGCGCCTCTGGGGAGGTCGCGTCGCCCTCACCAGGTGTCGAGCCAGGGAATCCGCTTGCCGGCTCTCTGCGCTAGGGGCGGGACGGCGTCGAGCGCCGCGATGATCCGGGCGCGGGTGTCGGCCGGATCGATGACATCGTCGAACTCGAAATAGGCTGCGGCGTTGACCGCCTTTCCCTCCACGTACATCGCCGCGGCCAGCTCCTCGAACCGCGCCTGCCGATCCTTGGGATCGGAAATCGCCGCCAACTCATCCCTGAATCCGAGCTTCACGTAGCCCTCGACCGGCATGCCGCCGAATTCGCCCGTGGGCCAGGCGACCGCCAGGATGGCGTTCGAAAAGCTCCCGCCGGCCATGGCGAGGCCGCCCAGCCCGTAGGCCTTGCGCACCACCACGATCATCAGAGGGACCGTGAGGTTGGAGCCCACCACGACCATGCGAGCGCAATGACGGATGAGAGCCTCCCGTTCGGCTTCCGGCCCGACCATGTAGCCCGGCGTGTCGCAGAGTGAGAGGATGGGGAGGCCATGCGCCTCGCAAAGCTTCATGAATCGCGCGGCCTTGTCCGCGCCATCGCTATCGATGGCCCCGCCGAACCAATGGGGATCGTTGGCCATCATGCCGATCGGCCGCCCTTCGATGCGAATGAGCGCCGTGATGAGGCAGCGGCCGAACTGGGGCCGCAACTCAAGAACTGATTCGGAATCTGACAGCACCGTGATGAGCGAGCGCATGTCGTAGGCGCGGCGATGGTTCTCCGGCACGATCCGGCGAAGTCGACGCGGCTCGGCCGCCCGCCAGTTGCCGGTCGGTCCCTGGAAGTAGGCGAGGAACTTTCTGGCCGCCGCGACCGCCGCAGCCTCGTCGTCCACGACAATGTCGATCACGCCGTTGGCCGTCTGAACGGCGACCGGGCCCACCTCCTCAGCTCGATAGGTGCCCAATCCCGCGCCTTCGATCACCGCCGGACCGCCGATGCCGATTGTCGAACTCTTGGTGGCGATGACGACATCGCAGCAGCCCAGAATGAAGGCGTTGCCGGCGAAACAGCGCCCGTTGTTGACCGCGATCATGGGAACCAGCCCGCTCAATCGCGCGAAGAGGGTGAAGGAGCGGACGAAGTTGAAGCCAACGCCCCGCTTGTCGACATCGCCGGGCCGCCCGCCACCGCCCTCGGTGAAGAAGACGACGGGGAGGCGCAGTCGATGCGCCAGTTCGCACATCCGATCGAGCTTTTCGTGGCCCTTCCAGCCCTGAGTTCCCGCCATGACCGTCGGATCATAGGAAAGCACCGCAACTCGCGAGCGGTCGGGCGCAAAGAGGGCGCCGTTCACTCGCCCCAATCCAGTGACGAAGCCATCCGCCGGCGTGGATTTCGTCAAGTCGTCCAGGCTCGTCGTGGTGCGGCGAGCCGCGACGGCCAGGCCGCCCACCTCCACGAAGGCGCCGGGGTCGCACAGGTCCGCTATGTTCTCACGTGCAGTGCGCAGGCGAGCGGCTCGGCGTCGCGCCACCGCCTCGGGGCGGGCCGGATCCAGGATCAAACTCTGACGCTCGACGACCTCGGCGAGGTCTGACCGGAGGTGTTCGACCTCCTCGGGCTCAGTCGCCAAAACGCTCTCGAGCGGCGACTCGTCGGTCGGCTCTATGAAGGCGAGGGTCTGACCCGACGCCACCGAATCGCCGATGTCCACGAGGATCTCGCGCACGAGCCCGCCGTCGCTGACGACCTCGTGCTCCATTTTCATCGCCTCCAGGACCAGGATCGCGGCCCCGCGGCGCACGCTTTCCCCACGCGCCGCGCCGAAAGCCACAACCGTTCCTTGGATGGGGGCGAGAACCGCGATGGACCCTGGCGGGGGCTCCGGGCATGGAGCCTGGAGGACCTCGGTCTCACCGCTGCGGCCGTGCTCGAAAATGGCCAGGGGATCGACGTGGTCGGGCCGAACCTTCTTGGGGATCGGTTTTTGGGACGGCGGCGCGAGGGCGGGAGAATTCTCATCGATGAAGCCGATTGCCGGCGACGTCTCGGCATTCTCAAGAAGGGAAAGAAGGCGAACCAGAAACGGGATGTTCGTCGCCGCGCCTTCGATCCGAAACTCGCTGAGCGCGCGGATCGCTTTGCGGATCACGGAGCGCAGATCGCCCTCGGGTTCATACACAATGAGCTTGGCGGCCAGTGAGTCGAAGCCCGAAGCGATGCGCCAACCGGCATAGCCGCACGCATCGACCCGCACCGAAGGTCCCGATGGCGGCTCGAAGACTTCGATCACTCCGCTCGCCGGCATTACAGCGCCGACCGCATCGATCTCCTCGAGGTTGATGCGAGCCTCGATGGCCACGCCCTTCGCGGGCGGTTCGCCCGCCAGGCCGAGGTCGAAGAGCGACCGATCTGCGGCCAATTGCAATTGGATCCGGACGAGATCGAGACCGGTGACCGCTTCGCTCACCGTGTGTTCGACCTGGAGTCGTGGATTGGCCTCGATGAAGAAGAATCCCTCACCGTTGAGCGGGACGAGAAATTCGAAAGTGGCCAGATTGCTCAGCCGACAGTCACGCGCCATCGCGACTGACGCATCGACGATTGAGCGCCGCGTCAGGTCCGGAAGGTTCGGCGGCGGGGCGATCTCCACGACCTTCTGCCGACGCCTTTGTAGGCTGCAATCGCGCTCACCCAGGGAGCAGACCTCGGCCCCGTCGCCCGCCATCTGAACTTCGATGTGCCGGGCGGAGGGAAGGTAGCGCTCGATGTAGATCTCATCGCGCCCGAAGGCGCGCGCGGCCTCCGAGCGGCACAGCCGATAGACCGCGGCCATGTCCGCGTGGGAATCGACGAGGCGGATTCCGCGCCCGCCCCCGCCATGCACCGCTTTGAGCAAGGCGGATCCCTCCGGACCGAGATCAGCAAGGAAGGCGCGGGCCTCCTCCACCGAGACGGAACGGCTGATGCCGGGAAGAACAGGGACGCCGCAACGCTCCGCCAGAGCGCGTGCCGCCCCCTTGTCGCCGAGCAGCCGCAGTTGGCCGGGGGACGGTCCGACGAAGGTGATGCCCGCTTCCGCGCAGGCGGCGGCGAAGTCGGCATTCTCAGCCAGGAAGCCGTATCCAGGATGGATGGCGTCGCAATTCTTGCGGCGTGCGCAGTCCAGGACCTGGGGGATGTCGAGGTAAGCTTCGGGCCCTGCACCTCTGAGTGCGACCGCCTCGTCAACCCGTCGGATGTGCAGGGAAGCTGTGTCGTCCTCCGAGTAGATTCCGACCGTGCCGATGCCGAGGTCGGCCGCCGTGCGACTGATGCGGATCGCCACCTCGCCGCGATTGGCGATCAGGAGCCTTCCGATCATCCGCCGGCTCGCCTCCTAGCGGGGCAGGTGGAGACCGACGCGCTCGCGATCCCAACCTGAAGGAGAAAGCGGTCGGGCGCGGAGCAGAGCCTTCTGCACCTTCAGGGTCGGGGTCTGCGGCAATTCCTCCACGAACTCGATGAAGCGGGGATGCATGAAGCGCGGCATGCGGGGAATGAGCCAGCGGGCCAGTTCGTCGGGCGACAACTCTGTCTCGGCCCCAGCAACCACAAACAGCCGGACCTCCTCGTCCGCTCCCAGTTCGGGGCTCAGCTTGTAGGCTACCGCGGCGCAGTCAGCCACATCCGGGTGGCCCCGCGCATAGACTTCGACTTCGAAGCTGGAAATGTTCTCCGCGCGACGGCGAATGCAGTCCTTGATCCGGTCGCGAAAGTAGAAGTAGCCGTCCTCGTCACGGCTGAACGCATCTCCGGTGTGGAACCAGCCGTTGCGCCACGCCTCGGCGGTGGCCTCGGGATTGTTGAGATAGCCGGCGTTTGTCGTCCAGGGGACGGAGGTGCGGACAATGAGCTCGCCCACTACCCCCGGGACGACTTCCTGGTCGTTCTCGTCGACGATGCGGGCCTCGTACCCCGGCCAACCTCTGCGGACGACGCCGCAACTGAAGAGACCCTCGCCATTGATCCGGCCGATGTCCCAGTCGAGGTCGGAAATCGGGCAGCTGAGTTCAGTCATGCTGTAGACGCTGTAAGTCCGGCAGCCGAACCGCCTCTTGAATTCATCTATGCGCGGTATCGGAAGCGGGAGAAGAAGGTTGCGCAAGGCGCAGTCGGCGTCTTCCGGGTGTTCGGGCTCCTCCAGCCACTGCATCGGGGGGAAATAGCAGGTTGTGACGCCATGGCGACGATACTCCTCCGGCTGTTTCGCCAGCGAGGGAAACGGCCGGACGACATGGCGACCGCCGGTGAGCGCGGCCAGGTAGGGAAAGACCTTGGCGCCCAAGTGATAGGTCGGCCCGGCGTTGAAAAAGACGTCGTGCGGCCCAAGGTCCGCGAGCGGCATGGTGCCGACAGCCGTCGCGTAGAGCTGGCCCCAGGGCATCCGCACGGCCTTTGAGGACCCCGTCGTTCCGGAGGTGAAGAGAATTGCGGCGATGTCCCACATCGCCGGCGCGGTGAACCCCTCGCCTTTGGCGCCGAACACCAACTCATCCTGGAGGACCGTCTCGAACGCGATTGGCGGGGCCGAAGCCGGCTCGCCCACGATGATGACGAGGCGCAGATGTTCGAGCCGCTCCGCGACTTCTGCAAGACGAGGGATGTATTGCGCGTCCACCAGCATCGCCCGGGCGCGGGTGAGATTGAGCGCATGGATCAGGAGGTCACCCCGATAGTCGGTATTTATCGGCGCCTCGACAGCGCCGATCGAGGTCAAGCCCAACCAGCCGGACATCGATTCGAGCGAGTTGCTCTGCATCGTGACGACGAGATCTTCGGACGCGATCCCCGCGCCGGTCCAGGCGCCGCTCCAGCGCTCCATCTCGCTGACGGCGTCCGCGTAGGAGAGACTGCGGCCGGCGATGTCCTGGGCGAAGATACGGTCTGCCGACTCCTCGGCCCGGCGGCGGAGGAGCAGGGGCAGGCTCATGGGGTCTGGGGCCGGCGCCGTCATCGATGATCGCAACCAGCAGACACCTCGGTCGCCATTCTCCGCCATAAGTGGAGATATGCACGAGGCGGATTCTGGCGGAACTGGACTGGACGGGTGTCATTTCGCTGACCCCTGCGCGGAGACCAGCCTTGGCGACCAGCGAAACCCAAAGGCCGAAAGAAGCGGCTTTGCGAGACGAGTCTCCACCTGACGTGCGGATCGATTTCGACGTCGAGACGCCGATGCGCGATGGCGTGATCCTGCGCAGCGACATCTATCGGCCGGTCACCGACAAACCGGTCCCGGCCCTCCTCACACGCGGGCCCTACGACAAGCGAATCATGTCCGGTTCGCTGGTGGGCCTCGACACCCGTGCGGCCACAGCCGCCGGCTATGCTGTGGTCGCCCAGGATGTGCGTGGGCGGTTCGCCTCTGACGGCCAGTTCAAATTGACTCCCACGCAGTCGGTCGAGGGTCCCGACGGCTACGACACCATCGAGTGGATCGCCGCCCAACCCTGGTGCAGCGGCGCGGTCGGTATGTTCGGCGCCAGCTATGTCAGCCTGACCCAGTGGATGGCGGCGAGCGAGCGCCCGCCAAGTCTCAGGGCCATCATTCCGGAGAGAACGGGAAGCCCGCCTCGGGGCGCTCTCTTGCTCGACTCCATCCTGATCACCTGGGCGGCCAGCCAAGCGCTCGATTGGCTGCAGAAGGCGATGCTGCGTCAGGAAGCCGGCGAGAAGGAAGCCCAGATCATCAAAAAGGTGCTGATGGACCCGCATTCGGCGGCGCGCCAACTGCCGCTCAACGATTCGCCTTTGATGCAGATCGGCGGCCTGCCGAGCTTACAGGAGATGATCCGGACACTCCACGCGCAATCATTGCCGGACGCCGGTCTCATCGACATACCGGTCCTGATCAGCAGTGGCTGGTTCGATATGGCCACGCCGGAGACCATCGATCTGTACGAAAGGCTGTTGCGCCGGCCCCCGCGCGATGGCGCGGCGGCGGAAGTCAGCATCCTCTTCGGCCCGTGGGATCACGGCGGTTTTGGCATGGGCCTTGGAGAGAAGTCCTTCGGGCCGCTGGCCGCGACTCGGATGGCGCTCATTCCCCAACTCTATCTCGACTTCTACGACCGGCACCTGAAGGGAGATTCGTCCAAGAAAATTCCCGGCGCGCGTTATTTCATGATGGGCGCGAACGAGTGGCGCTCCGCGTCGGCATGGCCCCCTCTGAACGAGGAGACCTCCTTCTTCCTCCACTCCGGCGGCCAGGCGAACAGCGTCTCCGGCGACGGCCGACTCTCTCGGGCGATTTCCAGCCCGAACTCTCCTGCCGATCGATACCTCTATGATCCGCTCGAGCCGGTTCCGTCGTTCGGCGGGCGATACTTCGAGTGGGGCGGCTCGCGAGCGGGGCCGTACGATCAGAGACGCGTCGAGCAGCGCCGGGACGTGCTCGTCTATACGGGCGAGCGCCTTGAGCAGTCGCTCGAGATCGCCGGCTCCGTAAGGCTCGAGCTGTTCGTCGCCTGCAGCACCGTGGACACCGACTTCACCGCCAAGCTCTGCGATGTCGATCTCGACGGGATATCACGCAACATCTTGGATGAGTTCTTCCGCTGCCGCTGGCGCGACGGCTACGACAAGATTTCATTGCTTGCCCCTGGCGAAGTCTATGCGTTCGAGATCGACATGGGCCCCGTTGCACACAGGTTCGCCGCCGGCCACCGCATTCGCCTGCAGGTCACTTCCAGCGCCTTTCCCGCCTACGACCGCAACATGAACACCGGCCACGAGATCGGCGTCGACGCCGAAGGACCGGTTGCCGAGATCACGCTGTTCCATGACGAGAGCCGGCGCAGTCGCGTCATCCTGCCGATCTGCAGTGGTGAGTGACCCGACCAGATCCCCGGAGCGGAATGACTCTCCGGAGCGGCGAGGATGGGGTTTCCGCGCTTCGGCGTGAGTCGCCGGCGCGGGTGGTGGCGGGTTTGAGCCCACTCCGTGTCGGATCAGCATGGGGCGCCGAAGCGCCGCCCGACGGGTTTGCGGGGGGTGGCCGATCGACCGCTCCTCTTGAAGGCTGAGGGGAGGTCGTCTTGCAGCAATCTTTCTGTCGTCTTTCGGCGGCCAACGCGCTTGCAGCGGCGCTCTTGGCGACGAGCGCGCTCTCCGTACCCGTTGCAGCGAAAGCGGCCCAGAACGCGGTTCAGGCCGCCCCGCAAGGGGGCGTGACGGTAGGCGAGCTGATCGTCACCGCGCGAAAGAGATCGGAGCGGCTGATCGACGTTCCCATCTCGATCGCGGTCAACACCGCGGCCGACATCAAGAACAAGAACATCAACGACCTTACCGACCTTGCCGAGAAGATGCCGAATGTGAATGGCGGCGGCACCTTCTCCGCGGGTTTCACCATCCGGGGCATTTCGACCGCCTCAGCCGGCTCCGGCTTCCCGCCGGACGTGGGGGTGAATGTGGACGGGGTCTTCATGGGACGCGACCGGGCCTTCGACACCGCCCTCGTCGATGTCGCGAGCATCGATCTCCTCTACGGTCCCCAGGGGACCTTGTATGGCAAGAACACGATCGCCGGGGTGATCAACATCACGACCAATCGTCCAACCGACCAGTACGAGGCCATCGGCGATTTCAAGTACGGCAACTACGATTACGCTGAATTCCGAGGCGTCCTGAGCGGCCCGATCATTGACGACAAGCTGTTGGCCCGAGCGAGCTTCATCGATCAGTCGCGGGGCGGCTTCATCTGGGATCCCACTCTCAACGAACACATCAGCAATCTCCACGAATACGGCGGCCGCGTCATGATCGTCGCCAAGCCGTCCGACCAGCTGACGATCGAACTGCGCGGCGATGTGTTCAAAGAGCAGGACAGCAATGGCGTCTTCGAGGTCCAACACAGCTTGGACGGACCGACATGCGCGTTCTACGCTTCCCTCGGCCTGGGCTGTAACGTTGCGTTCTACAGCCAAGTGCCGCCGCAGAACCCCACCGACCGCATCGTGGACGACAACACTCCGCCCAGATCCATCCGGACCATGTGGGGGACCTCGGCAAAGGTCGACTACACAACCGGCGGCTATGATTTTGTTTCAATCACCGCCTTCCGCCTTCTGCACAGCGACGACGAGGCGGACCAGGACGGAAGCAATCTCGATGGCTTCGATACCGGCCAATCGGAGATGATGCACCGCTTCAGCCAGGAATTCCGGATTACATCTCCGGCCACCAAGCGGCTCTCCTGGATTCTGGGCGCCTATTTCGACGACGAGGTCGACCATGCCGACGAGCACATCCGGCTGGGCGACGCTTTTCCGACATTTCTGTTTGGGCCGCCTTTCCCAAACCAGCTGCCGGCCGGATTTCAAGAAGCAGCAGCCTCGAACGCCCGGATCTCGAGCAACAGCTGGGCTGTCTTCGCCTCGGGCAATCTCAGGATAACCGACAAGCTCAAGCTCAGCGGCGGACTTCGCTACACCGACGAACACAAAACCCTGAATTTCGCTCAGCAACCGATCCTGCCGGTGACAGTGGGCGCGATCTTCGCGTTCGCCGAGCTGATCCCGCCCCTGACGGAGTCGATCAACAACCCGGCAGTAAGCGGCGATGCGAGCTTGTCCTATTCATTTACGCCCGATGAAGTGGCCTATTTCCGCTTTGCGCACGGTTTCAAGGCGGGCGGGTTCCAATCGGACATCATTTCGCCGCCGCAGCCGGTCTCCGGCGGCCTGAGTTTCAAGCCCGAATACCTCAATGCCTATGAGGTCGGCTTCAAGTCGGTATTCCTGAACCATACGCTTTCGGCGGACCTTTCCGCTTTCTACTATGACTTTTCGAACAAACAGGAAGAGATCAACACTGGCGTTTCGTTCGTCGTCAGCAACGCCGCCAGCGCTACAAGCGAGGGAGTCGAAGCGTCCCTGGTATGGCAGCCGACCCGAAGTTTGCAGCTCTTCGCCAACGGCGGATATCTGAATGCCTATTATAATTACTTTCCCAACGGCGGTGGCGTTGGCATAAACTATACCAATCACATCCTTGCGGGCGCTTCCAGATATTCGGCCAGCTGGGGTGCGACGTTCACCACGCCCACGGGGTTCTGGCAGGGGGTCGATTTCTACGCCGCAACCGACTCCGACTACCGTTCAAGGCAGTTCACCGACCCGGCCAACACGCCGGATCAGGAAGTCCAGCCTTTCCTGATCGTCAATGCTCGCGTGGGATTGGAAGCGGCTTCCGGGCGCTGGGGCATCTATCTTTGGGGTGAGAACCTGACCAATGAGACGGTCTTGGGCGGGGGAGTCGACGTCGTGAACGGGATTTTCATCACGCGGAGCATCAACATCGGGCGCACCTACGGCATCGAACTCCGCGCCCACCTCTGAGAGCGGCGGCCGCGCTCAGTTGACCTGGCGCTCTCGTCCCCTCCAGTAGGGCGCGCGCAGTTCGCGCTTCAGCACCTTGCCGGAAGCGTTGCGCGGAAGATCGCTCACGAAATCGATCGACTTGGGGACTTTGTAGCCGGCGATCCGGGTCCGAGCGAATTCGAGCAGAGCGGAAGGCTCGGCGGGAAATCCGGACCGCAGGATAACCGCCGCCTTGACCGCCTCGCCCCAACGCTCGTCCGGGACGCCGAAGACAGCCACCTCGGCCACCGCGGGATGGCCATAGATCGCATTCTCGACTTCGGCCGGATAGATGTTCTCGCCTCCCGAGACGATCATGTCCTTCACCCGGTCCATGACATAGACATAGCCATCTTCGTCCATGTGGCCGGCATCGCCCGAACGGACCCAGCCCTCGGCCGTGATGGTTGCGGCGGTCGCCTCGGGAAGGTTCCAATAGCCGGTCATCCGGCTGTCCGAGCGGATCCAGATCTCGCCTTCGATACCTGCCGGGACCGGGCGGCCATGCGAATCGCGCACCTCTATTTTCGCGCCGGTGATCGCCTTGCCGGCCGAACGCATGCGGGCGTTGCCCGCAAGGTCATGGTCCTCCGCTGGGAGGTAGGTGACCGCGCCGGCCACTTCCGTCATCCCATAGAGTTGGACGAATCCACACCGGAAGATCTCGATCGCCTCTCGTAGAAGGTCGAGCGGGATCGGCGATGCGCCATAGAGTAGGTATTCGATCGAGGAGAAATCCGTGTTTCGGCAGTCCGGATGCTGGAGCAGGAGGCGGATGGCGGCGGGGACCAGCACGAGCTTGGTGACTTTCGCCGCCGCGATCTGGCGCAGGACCTCGGCCGGCTCGAATTGCGGCAGGATGATCGAGCGGGCGCCATTGTAGAGTCCGAGGACGCCCCAGCCCGAACCGCTGATATGGAACCCCGGCATGGTGACAAGGCTCACGTCATCCGCCGACCAGGTGTTCCACTCCAATTGCGGATCGAACTGATCGGTGAGCAGGGCGCGATTGCGATCGTGGGCGTAGAGCGAAAAATGGGAGAGTTGGACGCCCTTCGGGTTGCCGGTGGTGCCGCTGGTGTACATTTGAAGGACGACGTCGTGCGGGGATGAGGCGACCTGCGGCCGCGCGGGGCTCTGATCCGCCAACCAGGTCTCGTAGCCCGGCCGCCTCGTCGTCTCGTCATCAGTGACGATGACGTGCGCGAGCCTGACGGCCTCTGGGAGGACTTGGTCGAGGAGGCCTGTGAATCCCGATCCGACAAACGCCGTCTCCGCTCCACAGTCGCGCAGGATGTAGGCGACCTCCGGCGGGGCCAGCCGCCAGTTGATGGCCACCAGGACCGCGCCGGCCTTCGCGGCGCCAAAGAGGATCTCGAAGTAACGGTCCGAATTCTGGTCGATGACAGCCACGCGGTCGCCCGGCTTGACTCCAAGTCCGATCAGGCCGTTGGCAAGCCGCGATGTGCGCTCGTCGAAGGCGCGCCAGGTCGTTGTACGCGACCCATCGACGAGGGCGATCTGATTGGGCCGACGGTCGGCGTGGTAGCCCGGCGCGTCAGCGAGGGTTTCGATCTCCGGGATCCAGGTCATGGCGGCGCTCAGCTGAGCTCGATGGCGACGTCCGCGACTCGTTCGGAAGCGGGCGGCTTTCGCAGTCGCGTCTCGGACCAGCCGTCGGTCAGCCGTGAACGGCAGAGCTGCTTGCCCTTGCCCACGTGCTTCTCGAGAGTGCTGATCGAAAGGCGCATGTTTTCCGACAGTTCCTTGTAGGAGAGTTCATTCACCACACGCAACGTGAAGGCTTGGCGGCAGCGGGCTGGGAGTTGTTCCAGCGCCTCTCGGCAGGCGGCGGCCTGTTCAGCGGCGATCATTTGATCATCCGCTAGGGCGGGCGGGCGCACATAGCCTTCTTCGATGCTGGCGCGCGCCGACTCCGAGGCGCGCACACGGGCATTGCGGACATGATTGAGCGAGAGATTGCGCGCAATGCGGAACAGGAACGCGCGCGGGCTATCCACTGAACCGTCGGACATGACGAGCCAGGCCCGGCAGAACGCGTCCTGCACGATGTCTTCCGCCTCGCTGCGGCATCCGACCAGTCTCTTGACGAACTGGCGCATGCTCGGCGCGGCTTCGCGGTAGAGCGCGTCGAATGAAGATCTGCCGCCTTCCGTATGCCTGGCGGCCATCTCGTCTCTGGGCTTGGGCAAGGAGCGACTCCGCATGGAGTCCCCGAAGTCAGCCGTTCGGACTGCGATTTCCGGCATATTCCGAGTCCCTCGACGCGGATGTGACGGCCCCACTTTTGCCCCGATAGTCAGCTATTCGACCCGAGAGTCGAACGATCCTGAACGGCGGTGAAATTCCTGTCAAGCGCCGGCGCGGTCGGACAAAGCTTGCTGGCGGAAAAGTCGCCCTCGCGTGTCGTTGAAGGCGCGGGTCCCGAGGGCGCGGCCATTTCAATTAGCCAATCCATTCCGGCCCACGAGGCCTTTCGCGCCAAGGTCCGGCGATTCATGGAAAGTGACTGCGCGCCTTTCCGGGACGCCTGGCAGAAGGCCGGCCGCACCCCCGAAAGTCTTTGGCGGCGCGCCGGCGAACTCGGACTGCTGTGCGTCAAGGCCCCTCCGCAATTTGGGGGAGGCGGCGGCGACATGCGTCATTCGTTGATCATCATCGAGGAACAAACGCGGATCTGCTTCAACGAACTCACCTTCTATCTGCATAGCGATATCGTCGCGCCGTACATCGAGCGCTACGGTACGGAGCACCAGAGAGAGCGCTACCTCGCCGGCATGGCCCGCGGCGAATGGGTGGGCGCGATCGCCATGACAGAGCCGAGCGCCGGCAGCGACGTCCAGGCGATCCGCACGACCGCCAAGGCCATCAACGACGGCTACCTGCTGAACGGCCAGAAAGTCTTCATCAGCAACGGCCAGGTCGGCAACCTGATCCTGGTCGCGGCGAAGACCGATCCCGATGGAGGGGCGAAGGGAATCAGCCTCTTCGTGCTGGAGACCGAAAGAGCGGAGGGTTTCGCGCGCGGCCGAAATCTGAGGAAGCTGGGGTGCAAGGCGCAGGACTCGTCCGAACTGTTCTTCGAGGACGTGAGATTGCCCGCGCACGCCCTGCTCGGCGGGGTCGAGGGGCGAGGTTTCGCTCAGATGATGGACCGGTTGCCGGAAGAACGCCTCATCATGTCCATGTCGGCCGTGGCGATGATGGAGGAAGCTGTGAAGGAGACCGCGCGCTGGCTTCGCGAGGCGGAGCCGGGCTCACTCGTCCCCTCGAGCGCGGCCGGCGTCGATCTCGCGGAGTGCAAGGCGATAGCCATGGGGGGTCGGGCATTCCTCGAACAAGCAATCGATCTCTTCATCGACGGCGACTTCGATGCGACCGATGGCGCCATGATCAAGTGGTGGACGACGGAGCGCCAGTTCGAGGTCGTCGACCGGTGCCTTCAGCTTCGCGGGCAGGATGCCGACCTCGCCCAATCAGATCTCGCCAGGCGGTTCGCCGATTCGCGTCTTGGGCGGATCGCCGGAGGGGCCAACGAGGTCATGAAGGAACTCGTCGGACGCAGCCTATGACCGCAGTTGCCGCTGCTTCGAGGTTCGATCGCGCCGAAGCATCCCCGTCGGATGAGCATCGGCTTTTCCGAGAGTCCGCGCGCCGCTTCTTCGAGACCGAGTGCGCGCCGTACCAAGACTCATGGGAACGAACCGGCGCGATCCCCCGATCGATCTGGACGCGCGCCGCGGAGCTGGGCCTTCTAGGCGCTCGCGTCCCACAGCGGCTCGGAGGCTATGGAGTCGACTTCCTCTTCAGCGCGATTCTAGCGGAGGAGCAGGTGCTTGCGGGAGGGCGCCTTCCCGCCTTTTGGACTCACAGCGATTTCGCAGCCCCGCTTGTGGCGAATTTTGCCACGGCCGAGCAGCAACGCCGGTTGCTCCCGGCGATGTGCGCCGGCGAGAAGCTCGCGACCGTGGCTGCGGGGGAGTTCGCCGCCGCTTCTTCTCGCCCGTTGGAGGCGCACCGGGAGCGAGGGGGATATCGGCTTTCCGGACGCCTGGGCGGCATCGTCAACGGCGGTGCGGCGGATGTGGTGGTGGCCCCTGCGACATCCGGAGGGTCAATCAGCCTCTTCATCATCGAGGCGGAGTCGGCATCGGGGCTCACCCGAGGTCCGTCTCGCCGTGTCCTGGGCGATCCGGCGGCGGACATCGCGCGCCTCGAGTTGCAGGATGTCTTCGTCCCGTTCGCAAACCTGTTGGGAGGCGTCGAAGGAAAAGGCGAGGAACAACTGGCGGAGAGAGTGAGCGAACAGCGGCTTTTGTTCGGTGTGCGAGCCTGCGCCGACATCGAACGGGCGCTGACCCTCACCATCGACTACGTGAAGGCGCGCAGCGTCTTCGGAAAGCGGCTCATCGAGTTCCAAAATACCCGGTTCAAGTTGGCCGAAGCCAAGACCGAGGCGGCGATCTTGCGCGTGTTGCTCAATCGCTCAATCGGCGATCTGCTGGCCGGGCGTCTCGATCCAGCGAGGAGCGCGGCTCTCGTTTGTCTGGCGCTCGAGCGGCAGGGGACGATCATTGACGATTGCCTTCAGTTGCATGGCGGCTACGGCTACATCCTGGACTTTCCGATCGCGCGGATGTGGCGCGATGCCCGTCCCGCGAGACTGGCGGTCGCATCCGGAGCGATCTTGGCCGATCTGATCAATTCGGCATGAGCGTTGAGGCCGAAGCCGCTCCGGTACTGGTTGAGGTGTCCGGCGGCGCGGCCATCATCACCATCAACCGGCCTTCCCGAGGCAACGCGATCGACTTGGCGCTCGCCATTGGTCTGGAAGACGCCCTGGCGAAGTGCGCGCAAACGCCGGGTCTGAGGGTGATCACCCTGCGTGGCGCAGGCCGACTGTTCTGCGTCGGCGGCGACTTGGCCGCCATCGACGCAGAGCGCGAGAACGCTCCAGCCTACGTGGGGCGGCTTCTCGATCATCTCCATCGGGCGCTTTTGGCCATCGCGCGGATCGGCGCGCCGGTCATCGCCGGAGTTCACGGCGCGGCGGCGGGCGGAGGGCTCGGCCTTGCTCTCGCCTGCGACCTGGTGCTGGCTAGCCGATCGGCCCGATTCCTGATGGCCTATGGACGCGTCGGGCTCACCCCGGACGCCTCCTCGAGTTACTCTCTCCCACGTCTCATCGGCCTGCGCCGCGCCCTCGATCTGACCCTCTCAGGTCGAGAGCTTGTGGCTGAGGAGGCTTTGAGCTGGGGCCTGGTCAGCGAAGTGGCCGAGGACGATCAGTTCGAGGAGCGATTGGCCGCCCTGGCGGCCGAGATCGCCGCCGGGCCAACCGTCGCTCTGGGGGGCGCCAAACGTCTGGTCCGAAGCTCTCTTTGCGCCAGCTTCGAGGGGCAACTGGATGCGGAAAAGGCGACTTTGATGGCGAGCCTCGCTTCTTCGGATGCCGCCGAGGGCTTGGCCGCTTTCAGCGCGAGACGAAAGCCGAACTTCACAGGCGGCTAAGCGGTGGATCCGGCGGTCGGCGGTCGGCCCAAGGATGGGCGGTCTCCAGTTGCCCGGCCAGCCGCAGGAGGGTCGCCTCGGCGCCGGTGCGCGCGACGAACTGAATCCCGATCGGAAGCCCGTCTTCGCTCCACGCCATGGGAACCGACATGGCGGGAGCTCCGCTGACGTTGAACGGCTGGGTATTGGGCATGAAGTCATAGAGCGCGTCCGGATAGGTCGCCGGATCCACCTCTGCGATGGAGAGCTCGCCCACACGGACCGGCGGCTTTCCAAGCGTCGCCATGAGCAGGACATCGGACGACTCGAAGCATCGGGCGACACGCTGCGTGAAATCATAAATGAAGAGGAACGCGTTCATCACATCGACCGCGCTGGCCGCTTCACCCTGCTGAAGGCATATCCACGGCACGCTTTCGATCTCGTTCTGGCGAACGGGTCGGCCGCGCCGCTTTCCTTCCAATCGAAACATGTTGGCCACGCTGGCCGCGACGATGGTGTTCGCCGCCTCGCGCATCGCGGCGAAGTCCGCATCGATTGCGGCCTGTGCGACGTGATGGCCGAGCGCCTCGCATTTCCGAGCGGCCTCGCGCGCCGCCTGGGCGACTTCTGGCGCGACGTTCGACGCCATCAGCGCGCCCTCGACAAGGCCGATGCGGAGGGCTCCGGGGTCGGCGCCGGCCTCGGCCAGGAAGGAAGTCGACGGCGGCTCGATCCAGTAGGAATCCCCGGCCACCGGCCGACAGGAAACGTCGAGAAGAACGGCGCTGTCGCGGACTGAGCGGGTCACAGCGTGATTGACTGCGAAGCCGCCCCATGTGTCGCCCAGGGGCGAGTTCGAAACCCGGCCTCGCGACGGCTTGAGGCCAAAGAGGCCGCAGCACGACGCTGGAATTCGGATCGAGCCGCCGCCATCGCTGGCGTGGGCGGCTGGCGCAATCCCCGCGGCCACCGCCGCGGCCGAACCGCCCGAAGACCCCCCGCAGGTGCGATCGAGCCGCCAGGGATTGAGCGTCGGCCCTTGGGAGACGGGCTCCGTGGTCGCCGCCATGCCGAACTCGGGGGTGTTCGTCTTCCCGATCAAAACAAGCCCCGCGCGGCGATAGGCGGCGATAAGGGCGCTGTCCTGCATCGCTGGCGCGGCGTCGCTGAAGAGGCGAGACCCGGCGCGCGTGGGGGCCCCCTTCACCAGCATCCCCAGGTCTTTGACGAGAAACGGAACGCCGCGCAGCGGCCCATCGGGCAATCCGACTTCGATCGCTTTCCTAGCCTCGCTCTCGAGCCGAGCGATCACCGCGTTCAACGTCGGGTTCACCACGTCCATCCGGGCGAGTGCGGCTTCGAGGACCTCGAGTTCACTGACCTGTCGGCTGGCGATCAGGCGGGCCAGACCGATCGCGTCATGGCGCGAATATTCCTCGAAGGTCATGCCCAGGCTTGTTTCATACGCGCCGGCTCAGACCGCTTGCTTCTTGCGCCAGGGCTCGTTTCCCGGGGCGTAGGTCGCGGCGACGCCCTTGTGAACGCCTCCTGGATCGACCGGAAGGCCGTGGACCTCCATGCAGTGGCTGTGGGCCAGATGGTGCATGGCGAAGGCGCCGGCGAAGGCGGAGTGGCGGCCCTGGGCGTCCTGGGTGTTGTTGACCGCTTGCTTGGCCAGCCGCAGTGCAAATGAAGGCCGAAGCGCGATCTGGCGCGCCAGGTCGAGCGTTTCCTCCGCCAGGCGAGCGCGGGGAACGACCCGGTTCACCATCCCCAGCATGCGAGCTTCTTCCGCGTTGATCTGAGCGCCGGCGAAGAGCATCTCCTTGGCCTTGCGCGGGCCCAGTTCCCAGGGGTGGGCGAAGAACTCCACGCCTGGAATCCCCAGGGCCACCGTCACGTCTTCGAAGACGGCGTCATCGGCGGCGATGATGATGTCCATGGGCCAGGCAAGCATCAGGCCGCCGGCGACGCAGCGCCCCTGAACCGCGGCGAGGGTCGGCTTGGGGATGTTTCGCCAGCGCTCGCAGAATCCGACGTAGATCTCATCCTCGCGGGCCATTCGCCCTTCGGCGCCGTCGCGGCGATATCCGGCGGCCCCGGTCACCGGTCGATATCGATCCTGGTTATCGAGGTGATCGCGCTCGCGCAGGTCGTGACCGGAAGAGAAATGAGGTCCGTTGGCGGCGGTGATGATCACCTTCACGCCCTCGTCCTGGGTCGCTTGCTCGTACGCCTCGTTCAGTTCGTAGAGAAACTGGGTGTCCTGGGCGTTACGCGACTCGGGACGATTGAGAACGATGCGGGCCACTCCCTCGGCGGCCTTCTCGTAGAGAATGTAGCTCCAGTCGGACATCGCTTTCTCCGGGGTTGGGCGGGACGCGCCTCTAGAGCGTCCGCTCGGCCAGTTCATTGTGCATTTGGATGAATGACGGCGGCGTCTTGGTCCTGTTCTTCCCTGTCGACTTCAGCTTTCCCTGCGCCGCGCCCTTCGCCATGTAGGCGTCCACCTCAGGCATGATCTCCGGTGTGTAGATCCGTCGGGCGACGCGGACGATGAAGTCATAGTCGACTTCGGTATGCACATCGGCCTCGGCAATGGCCGACTCCTCGAAGCGGACGCGCCCTCCTTCGATGACGCAGTGCCAGGCGATGACGCCGTTTCCGTTCTTGTCCAGATGGGTGGGGACGTTTGTGAAGATTTCGCAGATCGTCAATTCCACCCCGGGCCCGGCGCGCTCGGTGTACACGGCCAGCAACTTCTTGAGCGCGTCGAACCACGCCGGGCTGGCGAATTCAAACTTCTCACCGTTCATTTGCAGGTTCCTGCGAGCGGCCTCTGCGCCCATTGGAAGATGACACTCCAGAGGGCCACACCCTCCATTGGCCGTTTGCCTCTTGGATGTTGCGTGAGATCATGGCGGATCGGGCCGGCCCGAGTGTCTGCATTCGATCGATCGTCGGCCCAGGATCGCCCTCGAGGAGGACTTCGCATGCAGATCGGCGACTGGAAGTCCGCGGCGGAGTTGACGCGAATCTACCGTCGAGCGCGCGATCTTGGTCTGGAAACCAACTTGGCCGAATTGGAGGCGTTCGGATTCACCATCGTCGAGCCGGAGAAGGCGGCCCCACCCGGCTTCGCCCAGCGGATGCTGGATGCCCTTCTCGCCATCGCCGGCCACGAAGACGCCAACGCGGTCGATCTCAGCACCCGCGCCCAGAAAGACAGGCCCGTCTACGGCCGCAACCTGTTCCATCTCCTGGCCAAGGATCGGGTGTTCGCTGAAGCGGTGATGATGCCCGCCGCCCTGACCCTCGGACAATATCTGATGGGCGAGAGCTGCCGTCTCTACAGCAATGTCGCGTTCCTCAAGCAGGGGGAGGCCGGGTGCACCAAGATCCACAGCGATTCGGTCGGCATGCCGCCGCCGCTCCCCCAGTACGGCCACGTCTGCAACATCAGCTGGATTCTCACCGAATATACGCAGGCGCGGGGGACGTTCTTCATCGTTCCAGGGAGCCATCGCCTCTGTCGACACCCGACCTTGATGGACCACCCCAAGCTCATGGGTGGGCCTAATGATGACGAGATTGGAATTCCGATTCTCGCCAAGCCGGGTTCGTTGTTCGTCTTCCACGGCAACACCTGGCACGGCACCTATCCCAAGACCGATCCGGACGTTCGCGCCCACGTGGTGACCGCCCTCTGCCGCAACTATGTCAACCCGGCGGAGAATTTCGACGACGTGCCCGAAGAAACGGTCCGGGCGATGGGTCCCGAATTCGCTCGCCTGCTGGGGCGGAGCGCCTGGCAGGGATACCGCAGCGAGGGCCCGCTCTATGACCGAATGCTGGCCGTGACCCGCGCCGCTCAGTCGGCGGCGGCCTGAGTTCTCAGGCGGTTCGAGGGCTCTGACTTTCTCCCTGTCGAAGGGCGGAGATCACGAAATTTGTGGCTGCGGCGGCGATCTCCTCGACATTCGCCCGTCCGGATGCGCGATACCAAAAGGGGAACCAGTTCAGGGTTCCGAAGAGAAAATTGGTCGCCAGGCGGAGGTCGGGAATCCTGAATTCGCCCTGGCGCACCCCTTCCTCAAGGATCCTCATCACCAGCGTGTCGGTTGGCCGGATCGCTTCGATCAGACGTTTGCGGGTCTGCGGTTCGTAGACCTGGCGCGGGGTCATGATCAGGCAGGCCCCGAAATCGCTGGTGATCATCTTCACATAGCGGGCGATGAACCGTGCCAGCCGATCCGACGCACGTCCTTCGGCGAGGGCATCGCGCTCCCCGTCGAGGGGCCCCGACTCGTTCAGCATGGCTATCGCCAGGCGTTGGATCTCGAACAGGATCTGTTCTTTGCTCTCGAAGTAGTAATAGAGAGTCGGTTTGGAGATGTGCAGATCATCCGCCACATCCGCCAGGGTCATTTCGCTGTAGCTTTTTTGACGGATCGTTCTGGCGGCCGCGACGAGGATCGCCCGTCGCTTCAGGCGATGTCGTTCTTCCCGCCCCTGGACGAGGCCTCCCCACGCCTTCTCCGCCGCGACCGCGTCGGATCCCTTTGCCTCAGCCCGCGACATGGTCCTTAGACACCGATCCCAGTCCGCGCCGCCATTCGCCCTTACTGCATTCGGCAGGCGGTCCGCTCGCCGCGCCGGAAGACCAAAGGGCGTATGGGCGTCGGGGAATCTCTGGTCAATCGACAATGGGAACCGGCTTCGAGGCAGCGATCGCCTTCAACTCAGCCCTGGGTCGAACCCCATGGGCGTGGTCATCTCGCCTCGGACAGAGGTCGAAAGGCGCGGCGCCGAGTTGCACAGGCTGGCGTCGAGGAGACGCAAGGGTCTATCGCTGACCAGCATGGTGCTCGAAGGCAAGACGCACAAATCGGTCCCGGGCGGCGGGCTCTCAAGAGGCCTGCGGTCGGTTTTCGGCGCGTGGCCGACCGAGGGGCCGGCGGCAATGCCGGCGGCGATCGTCCACCTCTGCTCGCGCGGAGCCGCCTAGGCTCATGGCTGCGATTGAGGAGACGGCCGAGGCGCTCCAAAGGGATGGCGCGGCCGTGCTGCGCGGCGTCGTTCCCGAAGATTGGATTGGCCGCATGCGAGAGGCGATCGAGGCCGAACTCGCCGCCCCCTCGTCCACCAGCGCCGAATACGGTCGGATCGCCGGTCGGTTCTATGGGGACTTCTTCCTCTGGCTGCGGAACGAGGACTTCCGCGCCTTCGCCCTTGCCTCGCCTCTGCCCAAAGTCGCCGCCCGCCTCATGAAGAGCGAACGGGTCAACCTCTTCTATGACCAACTCTTCGTGAAGGAGCCGGGCTCGGTCGCGTCGACGCCCTGGCATCAGGACCTTCCCTATTGGCCGGTGAAGGGCGAGCAGGTGGTCTCGATCTGGGTTCCCTTCGATCCCGTCGGGCCCGAGAACGGCGCTGTCTCCTATGTGAAAGGCTCTCACGCCTGGGGTGTGGCCTTCGCCCCCCAGGCTTTCGATGAGAAGAACGCCGCCGCCTTTGCGGGAAGCGGCCTTCAGCCCATGCCGGCGATCGAGGCTCATCCGGACCGATACCCGCTCCTTAGCTTCACGCTCGACCCCGGCGATGTCCTCGCCCATCTTCCGCTCACCATCCACGGGGCCCCGGGCAACGCCTCCAAGCGTCGCAGGCGGGCGCTCGCGCTGCGCTACCTCGGCGAGGACGCGCGCTATGATCCCCGGCCCGGTACTTTCCTCGACATGGAGAGTGTCCGCGCCCACGTCCCGCGCCCCGACCTCGCCGCCGGAGCGCCTATGGCCGGCGCGCTCTTCCCCCAAGCCTGGCCGAGAGACGCGTCCTCAGACGAGTGAAAGGAGCCTGGCGCCGCCTGGGTGACTCGAACACCCGACCTACGCATTACGAATGCGCCGCTCTACCGGCTGAGCTAAGGCGGCCCGCCAGGGTGACGCCCCTTAGCGCCCCTTGCCGCGCCCGCCAAGGGCGCGTCGGCGGCGGGGGCGGGGGGGAGGCGTCTTTGCGAGTCCGTGAACCTCGGCCGTCTCCAGGCGTCCGCCCAGGTCCGGATCCTCCTCCTCCGCGATCGGAGGGGCGATGGCGCCCGCCTCGGCGGCGGCGATGTAGGCATCAGCCTTCTCGAGGCGCGAGGCGCCCGCCTCTTCGCCCCAGGCGATTCCGCGGCCCTCGTAGTCGGCTTCGCCCCAGGGGGCCTCGGAGTCGAAGGCGAAGATCCGGGAGCGCCGGACGCGCGTCACCCGCGAGCGCTCGCCCAACGCCAGGCTGGTGAGGAGAAGGGCGATGATGACCGTCGCGGCGAGGGAGAAGCGGTTCATGGCACCCTCATCCTGGTCGTCGGAATGGCCTGATGTGCGGTCGGCGGGAGAAGATGCGGGCCGATGATGAGGCCTACCGCCGCGCCGGCTCCGATGCACAAGGCGGAAAAGATGATCAGGCTCCAGAAGAGCGGCGTGAGGAGCCGCGCGCGCAAGGATCGCTCGCGTTCGGGTTCAGCCAGGGCGTGGGCCGCGCTCATCCTCCTAAATTTAAGGGGCAATTCCTAAGAGGCCTATACCGCGTGGTGAAGAAGCCGCAGGAGCGCCTCTTCGCTCGGCGCCTCGGCGACCGCCAGGCCCGCCAGACCGGCGAGGGGCTCGGCCACCGCTGGCGAGAGGCAAAGGATGAGGGCCGGGCGACCCTTCGCCGACCGGAGGATCTCAGCCAGTCGACGGGCGGCTCTGGGCGAATGAAGGAGCGCGGCGTCGAAGCGATCGAGAGTCTCTTCGAAGCCCTCCGGCAGGGGCGCCGGACGCGTCTCGTAGAGCGCAAGCCGGCGCGCAGGCGCGAGCTTTCCGGCGGGCTCGGCCGCCCCGGGCGCGAGGATCTCGCCGGCGATCTCGCCGCGGGCGGCTTCGATCAGGCGCGCCAGGGCGACGACGTCGCCCTCCGCCGAGACCACTGAGGAGAACCCCGCCTCCCTCGCCGTCCGCGCCGTCCCTGTCCCCACCGCGAAGACCGGCAGCTCGCGCTCCTCCGAGCGCGCGGCGAAGGCCCTCACCCCCGCGGCGCTGGTGAAGGCGAGCGCCCCGATCCCGGAAAGTTCGACCTCGCCGGCGAGCTCGCGGCCTTCGAGCAGGGGCTGGACGACCGCCTTCCAGTCGAGCGTCTCGACCCGCTCCGCGGTCTCGCGCGCCCCCGGAAGGATCCTGGTGATCCAGACGGTCTTCACCGGGCTTTATCCGAGCGGGCGCGCAACGCCCAAGAACGCATCCCGCACAATTGGGAGGCATTCTGCCGTGAGGATGCGCTCAAGATCTTGAATCCGGCGCATTTCCTTTTCGGCGAAGCGATTCTGCTTCCCCGGGAAATGCATGCGATTGGTATTCGTGAGCGACCTCGGCGCCCAGCCGCTCGCCCAGCGCCTGAGCCCGCGCGTCGCCGTCCTCGCCGGCGATCTCCACCGATGCTTGGCGGCGGAAGCGGCGGGCGCCGTCCTCGGTCAGGGCCTCGACGGTCAGCTCGAGCCTTTCCGCCTCGATCCTCGCGAAGGCGCCGATGGCGGTCTTGCACGAGCCTTCGAGCGCGCTGAGCGCCCCTCGCTCGGCGGCCACGCAAAGCCGCGTGGGACGGTCATCGAGGCCGGTGAGCCAGGCCGCGGCCGCATCCGCCTCGCGGACTTGGATCGCCAGGGCCCCCTGCCCAGGGGCCGGCGGCGTCTCCTCCGGATCGAGGAAGTCGCTGATGCGCGCCGAAAGGCCCAGCCTCTGAAGTCCGGCGGCGGCGAGGAGGATCGCCTCCATCTCTCCGGCATCGAGCTTGCGAAGGCGCGTCTCGACGTTGCCGCGCAGGGGAACGATCGAAAGATCGGGCCTGGCGTGGAGGGCCTGGGCGGCGCGGCGGGCCGAGGCAGTGCCGAGCCGCGCGCCCTTGGGGAGCGCCGCCAGGCTCGCGCCGGTGCGGCTCACCAGCACGTCCCTGGGATCGGCGCGCGGAGGAATGGCGGCGACGAGGAGCCCCGCAGGACCTTCCGCCGGCATGTCCTTCATCGAATGGACCGCGCAGTCGATCCCGCCGTCGAGGAGCTTGCGCTCGATCTCCTTGGTGAAGAGGCCCTTGCCGCCGATCTCGGCGAGACGCCGGTCCTGGATCTGATCGCCGCTGGTAGTGATCGGGAGGATGATCGCGGCGGCCCCGGCCGGAAGGTTGCGCGCGATGGCGTCTCGGACCTGCCCCGCCTGGACGAGGGAGAGCTTCGATCCCCTCGCGCCGATCCGCACTTCTTGCCTCGCCCCCGCTTGCTTCGCCATTTGCCGACCGCTACCCCACGCCCGGGCCATGGGCAACGCCGCGATGACCACCCAAAGGCTTCTCGTCCTCGGTATCGAGACGAGCTGCGATGAGACCGCCGCCGCTGTCCTTTGCTTTGAGGTCGGGCGCTCGCAGGTCCTCTCCTCGGTGGTTGCAAGCCAGGCGGCCGAGCACGCCCCGTTCGGCGGGGTGGTGCCCGAGATCGCCGCGCGGGCCCACGTCGAGATCATCGATGTCATCGTCCGCCGGGCGCTCGAGGAAGCGCGGACCGAGCTTTCCGAGCTTTCCGGGATCGCCGCCACCGCCGGGCCGGGGCTGGTCGGCGGGGTGATGGTCGGGCTCGCCTTCGCCAAGGCCGTGGCGCTCGCCCGCGGCCTGCCGCTCCTCGCCGTCAACCACCTTGAGGGCCACGCCCTTTCGCCCAGGCTCGAGGCCGACTTCGCCTTCCCCTATCTCCTGCTCCTGGTGAGCGGCGGCCACTGCCAACTGCTCTCGGTGGAGAGGCCCGGGAATTGCGAGCGGCTGGGATCGACCCTCGACGACGCCGCGGGCGAGGCCTTCGACAAGATCGGCTCGGCCCTTGGCCTTTCCTATCCCGCGGGACCTGCCCTGGAAGCCCTGGCCAGGAGGGGCGATCCGGCCCGTTTCACCCTCCCCCGGGCGATGGAGGGACGGGCCAGCTGCGACTTCTCCTTCTCCGGCCTGAAGACCGCCGCCGCCCGTCTCGCCGCCGATCTCACGTCGGAAAAGGACCGCGCCGATCTCTCCGCCGCCGCGCAGGAGGAGATCGCCCGCCAGCTCGCCGACCGCTCCTCGCAGGCGATGGCTCTTTTCGCCAAGGCTCATCCCGGAAAGAGCCTCCGCTTCGCGGTCGCCGGCGGAGTGGCCGCCAATCTCACCGTCCGCGAGCGCCTTCTGGCCCTCGCCGAAGCCAAGGGCTTCGCCTTCGCCGCCCCGGCACGGCGCTGGTGCACCGACAACGCCGCCATGATCGCGCTCGCCGGCGCCGAGCATCTGGCGCTCGGCGAAGAGAGCCCGCTCGACGTCCCGGCCCGGCCGCGCTGGCCGCTCGACGAGGCGGCGGCCCGCCTTCGCCCGACCCACATTCCCGGCCGCAAGGGCGCCAAGGCGTGAGCGCAGAAGATCTCCAGAGCGTCGGGATCATCGGGGCCGGGGCGTGGGGGACCGCCCTCGCCCAGGTCTGCGCGCGCGCCGGACTTGAGACGCTGATCTGGTCCCACGAGGCGGAGGTCGCCCAAGCGATCTCCACGGCCCATGAGAACCCGTTGTTCCTTCCCGGAGTTCACCTCGAGCCGGTCATCGCCGCCACGAGCCGGCTATCCGATCTCGCCGGCCGCGAATTCATCCTCGCGTCGCCCCCCGCTCAGTATTTCCGCGACGTGCTCGCCGAGTTCGCCGCTTTCGCCTCTGAGCGCCTTCCCATCGCCATCTGCGCCAAGGGAATCGAGCAGGGATCGCTCGCCCTGATGAGCGAGATCCTGGCCCAGGCAATCCCCGCCGCGCGCTGCGCGGTCCTTTCCGGCCCGAGCTTCGCCATCGAGGTCGCCAAGGGCCTTCCGGCGGCGGTCACCATCGCCTCGGCCGAGGAGGGCCTCGCCGAGGCGCTCGCCCAGGCGCTGGCCACCCCCGCCTTCCGCCCCTACGCCGCCTCCGACGTCATCGGAGCCGAGGCCGGCGGGGCGATCAAGAACGTCATCGCCATCGCCTGCGGCATCGCCGAGGGCCGGGGCATGGGGCGCAGCGCCGAGGCCGCCCTCGTCACCCGAGGCTTCGCTGAGCTCTCGCGCCTGGCCGTCGCTCTGGGGGCCCGCTTCGAGACCCTCGCCGGCCTTTGCGGCCTGGGCGATCTTGTCCTCACCTGCGCCTCGCCGCTGTCGCGCAACCGGAGCCTCGGCATGGCGCTCGGCCGCGGCCAAAGCGCCGCCGAGGCGCTCGCCGGCAAGCTCTCGGTCGCCGAGGGCGCGGCCTCGGCCCCGGCCGTCGTCGCCCTCGCCGAGCGCTGCGGCGTCGAGACCCCCATCTGCGCCGCGGTCGATGCCGTCCTTGCCGGCCGCGCCAGCGTCGAAGAGGCGATCGGCGGCCTTCTTTCCCGGCCCCTCAGAACGGAGTGATCCATGGCCCTCTTCGTGCTCATCGCCATTGACAAGCCCGAGAGCCTCGCCCTTCGCCATTCGGTGCGCGGCCAGCACTTCGAGTGGGCGAACGCCCGCGCCGAGCAGATCCGCCTCGGCGGGCCGTTCCTCGACGAGGCTGGCGAGATGGCCGGCTCGCTGATGATCTTAGAGGCCGAGGACCTGGCGGCCGCTCGCGCCTTCCACGCCTCCGACCCGTACCTCAAGGCCGGCCTCTTCGAGCGGACCGAGATCCGGCCGTGGAAGGCGACTTTCAAGGAACTTCCGTGATATCTCCTCCCTCGCGCAGCGGGGCACTCGCCTGTGGCGCGAGTTTTGCAGGGCCATGGGCCATGACCCAGGTCCATGCTTCCCGTCCGGTCCGCCCCGCGCCGCTCCGCAACCTCGCCTCGATGAACCGCCGCTTTGCGCCTCACCTGGCGAGGACGCTCGTCCTCGAGCCCCGCGAGCGCAATGTCGCGGCCGCCTTCGCCTCCCACGCCTCCAAGGCGGGGTTCGAGTTCACCGACGACTGGACGGCCGGGAACCTCCCGTTCTCCGCACCGCTCGTCCGCCGCTTCGCCCTGGGCCGCGAGCGGATCGCCTTTCTGGAGATCGGGGCCTACGAGGGCCGCAACCTCGCCTTCATGGACTGGCTCCTCCCGGGCCAGATCGAAGCGACGGTGATCGACCCCTGGTTCGACGAGGCCCTCAACCCGGAGGCGAAGTACCACGAGGTCGAACCGCGCTTCCGGCGCAACGCCGAGCGCCTCACCACCCCCTTCCTTCGCATCCACAAAGGCTTTTCGACCTACTTGCTGCCGAAGATGGTCGAGGCCGGCGAGGCCTTCGATCTCATCTATGTCGACGGCAGCCACACCGCCTGGTCGGTGATGGTCGACCTCGCCTTCTGCGCCGCCCTGCTCAAGGTCGGCGGGATGATGATCCTCGACGACTACTGGCACGAGGAAAGCGAAATCGGCGGCCCCGGGGTCAAGCCGGCGGTCGACCGCTTCCATGGCCTCTTCCATCGCTACTTCACCATCGAGGCGGTCTACCGCCAGGTGGTCCTTCGCAAGGTCAGCGCCATCCCGCGGTGAAACCGTCTCACACCGCCGGCTCGGCCTCGAAGGCGCGCACCGCCGCGACGAGCGATGTGGCGGCGAGCGCCACAATCTCTGCGCCCTTCTCGGGCGTCGCCAGGGCCGGATCGGAGCCGATCCGCCCGTCCGCGAAGCGGGCGCGGAAATCGCCGGCTTCGCGGATCGGGCCAGTAGGGGCGATCTGCGGGGCGTAGTTGGCGGCCTTGATGGCGTCGGGATAGGCCCACTGGGTGACCGCGATCTCGCTGGGCGTGGCGTGGCTGCCGTGCCCTCTGGGGAACTGCCGGGCGCAGAGCGCGCCGACGCCCTCCAGGTCCCACCAGTTGCGAAGCCGCATGGAAAAGGCGCAGCGGCGCCCGGCGTAGCTCGCCTCGGCCCACACCTCCGAGAAAGCCGCCTCGATCGAGGCGACGTTGCCGCCGTGCCCATTGAGGAAGAGGAGCTTCTCGAAGCCGTGGTGGGAAAGCGAGCGGATCCAGTCGCCGATGGCGGCGATGAAGGTGGAGGGGCGAAGGGCGATGGTGCCGGGAAAGTCGAGATGATGCTGGGCCATGCCGATGTTGAAGGTGGGCGCAACGAGGATCTCCTGGCGCTTCTCGGCCTCGCGGGCGATGATCTCGGGGCAGAGCCAGTCGGTGCCGAGGAGCCCGGTCGGTCCGTGCTGCTCGTTGGAGCCGATGGGAATGACCACGGCCCGCGAGCGGGCCAGATATCCCTCGATCTCCGGCCAGGTGGAAAGGTGCAGCAGCATGTGAGTCTCCTTGGGAGCGATCCGCGTAGCGCCCCAGGGCCGGCGCGCCAAGCGACGGGATTTTCGCCCCGCCCTCCTTTGCGTGGAACGCGCTTGGCGGTTTAAGGCGAAGAAAGGGGCGGCCTCGAACGGGAGGAAAAGTCGAGGTGAGCGAGGAGAAGGTCTTTCCCGTCCCCAAGGCGTGGGCCGAGCGCGCGATCATGAACGCTGAGGCGTTCGAGGCGGCGTGGAGGAAGGTCGAGACCGATCCCGACGCCTACTGGCGCGATCTCGCCTCGCGGCTTTCCTGGATCAGACCCTTCTCGGTGGTCAAGGACGTCTCCTTCGCTCGCAACGACCTCCGCATCCGCTGGTTCGCCGACGGCGTCCTCAACGCCAGCGCCAATTGCCTGGACCGCCATCTGCCGGCCCGGGCCAACGACGTGGCGATCATCTGGGAGGGCGATGACCCTGCCCAGTCCAGGCGCATCACATATGGCGAGGCCTACGCCGAGGTCTGCCGGATGGCCAACGTCCTGAAGGCCCACGGCGTCAAGAAGGGCGATCCGGTCACCATCTACCTGCCGATGATCCCCGAGGCGGCCTACGCCATGCTCGCCTGCGCCCGGATCGGCGCGCCCCATTCGGTGATATTCGGTGGCTTCTCGCCCGACTCCATCGCCGGGCGGATCCGCGACTGCGATTCGAAGATCGTGATCACCGCCGACGAGGGGCTTCGCGCCGGGCGCACTGTTCCCTTGAAGGCCAATGTCGATGAGGCGATCGCCGACATCCCGGGCGTGAAGACGGTGCTGGTGGTGAGCCGCACCGGGGCCAAGGTCCCCATGCGCGCGGGCCGCGATGTCGCCTACGCGGACGAAGCGGCCAAGGTCTCCACCGAATGCCCGCCCGAGCCGATGGGCGCGGAGGACCCGCTCTTCATCCTCTACACCTCCGGATCGACCGGAAAGCCCAAGGGCGTACTCCACACCACCGGCGGCTACCTCGCCTGGAGCGCCTGGACCCACGAGGTCCTCTTCGACTACCGGCCCGGAGAGGTCTTCTGGTGCACCGCCGATGTCGGCTGGGTGACCGGCCACAGCTACATCGTCTACGGCCCACTCGCCAATGGCGCCGCCACGGTGATTTTCGAGGGGGTTCCGAACCATCCCTCCGCCAGCCGCTTCTGGGAGGTGGTCGACAAGCACAAGGTGGAGATCTTCTACACCGCCCCCACCGCCATCCGGGCCTTGATGCGCGAGGGCGAAGCGCCGGTGAAGTCGACCTCGCGGGCCTCGCTTCGGCTCCTCGGCACAGTCGGCGAGCCGATCAATCCGGAGGCCTGGCTGTGGTACCACAAGGTAGTCGGCGACGGCCGCTGCCCGATCATCGACACCTGGTGGCAGACCGAGACCGGAGCCACCCTCATCGCGCCGCTTCCCGGGGCGACGGCGCTCAAGCCCGGCTCGGCGACACGGCCCCTTCCCGGCGTCAAGGTCGAGCTCCTCGACGAGGGAGGCGGGGTCCTCAAGGGCGCGACCGCCGGCGATCTCTGCCTTGCCGATTCCTGGCCCGGCCAGATGCGCACGGTCTGGGGCGACCACCAGAGGTTCGTCGACACCTACTTCTCCACCTACGAGGGCCGGTACTTCACCGGCGACGGCGCCCGGCGCGATGAGGACGGCTACTACTGGGTGACCGGCCGGGTCGACGACGTGATCAATGTCTCGGGCCATCGCCTGGGGACGGCCGAGATCGAAAGCGCCCTCGTCGCCCACCCCGCCGTCGCCGAAGCGGCGGTGGTCGGAAGCCCCCACGAGATCAAGGGCCAGGGGATCTACTGCTTCGTCACCCTGAAGGCCGATCGAACGCCTTCCGAGGCGCTGAAGGCCGAGCTCGTCGCCCAGGTGCGCCGCGAGATCGGCCCCTTCGCGGCGCCGGACGTCATCCAATGGGCCCCGGTCCTTCCCAAGACCCGCTCGGGCAAGATCATGCGCCGGATCCTTCGCAAGATCGCCGAGGGCGATGTCGCCAACCTCGGCGATGTCACCACCCTCGCCGATCCCTCGGTGGTGAAGAGCCTCGTCGAGGCGGCGGCCCGGGGCTAGCCCTTCATGAACCTCTCGCGCTTTCCCCGCCGCCGCTACACCGCCGCTCCGACCCCCATCGAGCCGCTTCCCAACCTCTCGCGGTTCCTCGAGGGTCCTGAGATCTGGGTCAAGCGTGACGACCAGCTCGGCCTCGCCGCCGGCGGCAACAAGACCCGCAAGCTCGAGTTCCTGGTCGCCGACGCCCTCGCCAAAGGCGTCGATACCTTGATCACCGTGGGGGCGGTGCAATCCAACCACTGCCGCCTCACCTTGGCCGCGGCGGCGCGCGAGGGGCTGAAGTGCCGCCTCGTCCTCGAGGAGCGAGTGCCGGGGAGCTACGATCCGGCCGCCAGCGGCAACAACTTCCTCTACCGCCTGATGGGCGCGGAGAAGCTCGCCGTCGTGAAGGCGGGCGACGACCTCGACGCCGCCATGCAGGCCGAGGCCGCCGAGCTGAAAAAGGCCGGCCGCGCGGGCTACCTCATCCCGGGCGGCGGCTCCAATCCTCTGGGCGCGCTCGGCTATGTCGCCTGCGCCGACGAGATCCTCGGCCAGGCCTTCGACCTCGGCCTTGCCTTCGAGGCGGTCATCGTCGCCAGCGGCAGCGCCGGCACCCACGCCGGCCTCCTCGTCGGCTTGGAGGGGGCGAGCGCCGGCCTTCCCCTGATCGGGATCAATGTTCGCCGCCCGCGCGCCGAGCAGGAGGCCAACGTCCATCGTCTCGCCGAGGGAATCGCCGAAGTCCTGGGCCTCTCCTCGCCCCCGCCTCGCCAAAGCGTCGAGGCCCTCGATGAGTGGGTTGGGCCGGGCTATTCGCTTCCCTCGCCCGAGATGGTCGAGGCGGTGCGCTCCGCGGCGCGGCTGGAGGGCCTCCTCCTCGATCCGGTCTATACTGGCAAGGCCATGGCCGGGCTCTTCGGCCTCTGCCGTCAGGGCCGTTTCAAGGCTTCCGACAAGGTCCTCTTCGTCCACACCGGCGGCTCTCCCGCCCTTTACGCCTACCAGGACATCCTGCTCGCGTCATGACCGGAAAGGCGGTGGGGGTGATCGGAGGGATGGGGCCGGCGGCGACGACCGCCTTCATCGAGCGCCTGCAGGCCCTGACGCCGGCCAAGGCCGACCAGGATCACCTGCGGCTCTTCATCGACTGCAATCCCCACGTCTTCGACCGCAACGCCGCCCTCGCCGGGACCGGACCCTCGCCCGGGCCGGTCCTCGCCTCCATGGCCCAGGGCCTCGAGCGCTCCGGAGCCGAGCTCCTCGCCATGCCGTGCAACGCCGCCCACGCCTGGGCGGGCGAGATCCGCGCCGCCACGCGCCTTCCCCTCGTCGATCTCATCGACGCCGCGGCCGACGACGCCCTGTCGGCGAGCAAAGGCCCGGTCGGCGTCCTCGCCGCCGACGCCTGCCTTTCGGCCGGCCTCTACCAGCGGGCGCTTGGCGCCCGTGGGGCCGATCACCGCCTCCTCGGCGAAGACGACCAGCGGCGGTTCATGGACCTCCTCTACGCCATCAAGGCCGGCCGGCTCGAGGAGGCGCGAGGGCCGATGCGCGGCCTCGCTGAGCGCCTCATCGAGGCTGGGGCCGGGGCGATCCTCGCCGGCTGCACCGAGGTCCCCCTCGTCCTTGGGCCGGACGACCTTCCCGTCCCCTTCGTCGATTCCCTCGAGGCGCTGGCCCGGCGCACCCTCGCCGAGGCCCTGGCCACGGTCGACGCGTGAGCGACTCCCGCTTCGAGGTGATCGGCCGCAAGGATCTGATGATCCCCATGCGCGACGGCGTGCGCCTCGCCGCCAACCTCTTCCTCCCGGCTCGCGAGGGGAAAATCGCGCCGGGCCGCTTCGCCGCCATCGTCGAGCGCACCCCTTACGGCAAGGACTACGCGGCGCGCCCCGAGATCCTCGCCGAGGTCTTCCCGCCGGCGGGCTACGCCGTTCTCATCCAGGACGTGCGCGGCCGCTACGGCTCGGAGGGCGAGTGGCGCCCGTTCCTCGACGATGGCGCGGACGCCGCCGATCTCTTTTCGTGGATCGCCGCCCAGCCCTGGTCGAACGGCAAGATCGGCATGGTCGGGACCTCCTATTGCGGCGGGATCCAGCACGCCGCGGCGCTGGCTGAGGCGCCCCATCTCGCCGCCCTGGTTCCGGTCGATGCGATGTCGAGCCCCGGCCATCATGGCGTCCGCTACGGCGGGGCCTTCGAGATGCGCTGGCTCAACTGGGTCCTCACCCTGGGCAACCCCCATATCGCCGTCCCGGAGCTGAGCCTTCGTCCCGAGGTCGACTCGATCTCGGCCGCCCACGCGGTCCGCCGCGCCGCCGCCGATCCCAAGGATCGCGCCGCCCTCGCCGCACTCCCCCGCCAAGTGCGCGAGATCGCCTCCCGCCTCCCGTTCGAAGGCCGCGCCCAGGCGATGAGCGAAGCCGCGCCGGCCTATGCGGGCTGGCTGAAGGACGTCCTCGCCCATCCGGTCAACGACGCCTTCTGGGCCGAAAGTGGGATCGACGTCTCCTCGCACTTCGAGGACTACGCCGATATCCCGGTCCTCCACGTCACCGGGGCTTATGATTCCTGGGCCGGCTCGGTGACCGCCGCCTTCCAGGGACTCTCAGAGCGCCTCAAGAGCCCCCAGAGGCTCCTCTTCGGCCCCTGGACCCATGGGGCCCAGGCGTTCAGCTTTTCCGGCATGGCCGAGTTCGGACCGGCGGCGGCGATCGATCTTCGCGCGGTCGAGCGGCGCTGGTTCGACCGCTGGCTCAAGGGCGAAGAGAACCGCGCGGAGAGCGATCCGCAGATCGAGGTCTTCGTCATGGGCGGGGGAGACGGCCATCGCACAGAGGAGGGCCGCGCCTTCGTCGGCGGGCGCTGGGAGCGCGCCTCGCTCTGGCCCCCGAAGGGCTCGCGGCGGACCAGCTACTTCCTCCATGCCGGCGGGCGACTCTCAACCGAACGCCCCTCGGCGGCTTCGCCCAGTTCTTTTCGCTTCGATCCCTCCGATCCCGTCCCCTCGATCGGCGGCAACGTCTCTTCCCAGGGGCCCCTGATGCGCGCCGGCGCGTTCGATCAGCGCATGCGCAAGGACCTCTGGCCGTGCCGCGGCGAAGGCCCGCTCACCGAGAGGCCGGACGTCCTCACATTCGAGACCGAGCCGCTGGATCGTCCGGTCGAGATCTTCGGCCCGATCATCGCCCGTCTGTGGGTCGCCTCGGACGCCCCCGACACCGATTTCACCGCCAAGCTCGTCGACGTCTGGCCGCCCTCGCGCGATTTTCCCGACGGCGTCGCCCTCAACATTTCCGACGGCATTGTTCGGGCCATGTGGCGAAGCGGGGAAGAAGAACCCGAGCGTCTCGAGCCGGGCCTCCCGGTCGAACTCGTCGTCAGCCTCTACCCGACGGCCCTGCGCTTCGAGATTGGCCACCGAATCCGCCTCGATGTCTCCTCGAGCAACTTCCCGAGATTCGACGTCAATCCCAACAGCGGCGCTCTTGCCGGCGAGAACAAGGGTTGGCGCGTGGCCGCCAACACCCTCTTTCTTGATTCCAAACGGCCTTCGGTCCTCATCCTGCCGGTCATCGAGCGCTGGGACTGACTCCGCTCAGGACCGGCCGGCGGCGCGCCCCCGATATTTTCCCAGGATGAGCTCGGGAACGAACATCAGGCTCGCCGCCCCGATCATGAGGAGAAGGCCGAGGTCGCCCCACCCGCCGGGCCCCAGATTCCCCACGCCCGCCCCGAGCAGCGCCGAGGCGAGAGCCATCAGGAGCAGAAACGGCCCGGTGAACCAGCAGTGGACGCGGCCGCAGCGCAGGGCGTTGGCGAGGCACGCTCCGGCCATGATGAGTGAGGCGAAGGCCCAGATCGCCCCCCGCGTCGGATCGGAGAGCGGGGCGGCCCCGGAGGCCATGATCGCCGCAGAGGGAAGGCCGTAGAGCGCGAGGGTCTTGCGCCAGTCGGCGAGAAGGTCGGTTCGGGCATGTTCCAGCGTGGTCATGGGCAGACTCCATAAAGTTGCACCGGCGGGCAGGGGACCGAGCCATACGAGCAGAAGACGCAGCAGCGGCCGGCGAGCGGCGTGATCTCGGCGGCGCACTCCGGGCACTTCCAGCGCCAGAGGCAGGCCTCGAGCGGCATGGTCTCCTCCGTCCTCGCCCCGCAGTGCGGGCAGGTCAGGAGCGAGACTGTGATCGGCGCGGCGGCGGGGCTTGCTTCCATCGCCGGGGAGCCTACCCTCCGTACCATGCTACGGAGTCAAGCGCCTTCCGGCGGGGCCACCATCGCCGCCCTCGCCGGCGCCGAAGGGGTGGGGGTGGAGACAGTCCGCTTCTACCAGCGCCTGGGTCTGATGGCCGAGCCGCAAAGGCCTGCCTCCGGCGCGCGGCGCTATGGCGAGGCCGACCGCCGGCGCCTGCGCTTCATCCGCCGGGCCAAGGCGGCCGGATTCACCCTTTCTCAGATCGCCGAGCTCGCCCGGGCGCGGGAGGGGCCCACGTGCGGGGAGACGCGCGCTCTGGCCGCCCGCCAGCTTTCCGAGATCGAGGCTCGCATGGCCGAGCTTTCCGCCATGGAGGCGACGCTCCGGGCCTGGATCGAAGCCTGCGACGCCAACGGCGAAGGCGGGCCCTGCCCGCCGCTGGCCGCTCTCGAGGAGGGCTGAGGGCCGGTCAGGCCTCGCCCTTACGAACCGGTGGGCGAATTGCCGCCGTGGAAGCGTCCGAACGCCCGCGCGGCGAACATGCCCATGATCAGGACCCCCGCCCCGGCGGCGATGACCTGATCGGCGGCGTGGAGGTCGAAGTCTCCCACCAGGGCGAGAAGAAGATAGGCGACGACCAGGTTGGAAAAACCCCAGACGACGTTCACGGTCGCCGAGGAGAGCCCTTTGCCAGGCGGCTTGGCGAACGGGCTCTGGAAGGCTCGGCCCATCACCCCGCTGACGAAATGCGGAACGGCGTTGGCGAGAAAGACGCCGCCGAAGAAGTATGCGATGTCGTGGAACCCGTTCACCGTCGGGCGCTCCTTGTCAGAAGCCCGATGATCTCCTGAGTCGCGCCGCTCTCGCCGCCTGAAAAAGCGGGCTCCGTCGAAAGGCAGGGTTTGGCCCGCGATCGAGGCCGGCGGCCATCGGGCCGAGCTGGCGCACCCGACAGGATTCGAACCTGTGACCTCCGCCTTCGGAGGGCGGCGCTCTATCCATCTGAGCTACGGGTGCGTGAGCGCGCGCTTCTACTCCCCGGCGCGCGAGGCGCGCAAACAAGCCAAATGCAAGGTTCGCGCACGCCGCTCAGGCCTCTTCCACCGCCTCGTCCGGCGCGGCGTAGGTGAGCGAGACGAAGACGTCCTCCAGGTCCGGGTCCTCGATCTTGAGATCGGCGATCGCCACCCCGGCCGCGCGCACCTTGGCGATCACCTCCTCGACCCTGGCCTCGCCGGTCTTGAACCCCACCGCCAGCTCGCCGGCGGGCCGCAGCTTCACCTCGAAGGGTGGGATCGAAGGGGCCTTGGCGAACGGCGTTTCGGGGATCACCACCAGGGTGCGGGTGTCCAGGCGCTTCAGAAGATCGCTCGTCGCTTCACAGGCCACCACCCGGCCATGGTTGATGATGGCGATTTCGTCGCACAGCTCCTCGGCCTCCTCGAGGTAGTGGGTGGTGAGGACGATGGTGACCCCGGCCCGGTTGAGCTCGACCACGTGGGCCCAGAGCTGGCGGCGCAGCTCCACGTCGACCCCGGCGGTGGGCTCATCGAGGATCAGCACCGGCGGGTTGTGGACCATGGCCTTGGCGACCATCAGGCGCCGCTTCATGCCGCCGGAGAGCTGGCGCACATAGGCGCCGGCCTTGTCGGAAAGGCCGAGGGCGGCGAGGAGCTCGGCCGTCTTCCGATCCTTGCCGCGCACGCCGTAGAGGCCGGCCTGGACCTCCAGGGCCTCGCGGGGGGTGAAGAAGGGATCGGCGGCGATCTCCTGGGGCACCACCCCGATCGCGGCCCGCGCGTCCCTTGGCCGCTCGTCGATGTCGCGGCCCCAGATCGCCACCTGGCCGGAGGTCTTCTTGGTGAGGCCCGAGAGGATGTTGATGAAGGTCGACTTCCCCGCGCCGTTGGGGCCGAGGAGGCCGAAGATCGCCCCTCGTGGGATCAAGAGGTCGATGCCTTTGAGCGCCGCCGTCGCCGGCGACATCTTGGTCGCCGGGTAGGTCTTGGTGAGACCACGCGCCTCGATGGCGAGATCGGGGAGGTCCATGTGGGGCTGGCTCACTCACTTGCGCTGGGGGCGCGGCTCGACATACCTGAGAGCGCCCGCAGCTGAGCGCAAGCTGCCGCTCGGAGAGTTCATGGCCAGACGCCCGCCCGAAAGACCCGAACCGATGCCGGCGCACGGCGATCTTGCGCCCGACCTCTCGCCGGCGGAGGTGGTTCGGGTGCGAAGCCGCCGCGTCGCCTGCGACGGGGTCGGCGGGGCGCTCGGCCATCCCAGGGTGTGGCTCGAGATGGGCGAGGCGGGCCTCGTCGAATGCCCCTATTGCGACCGCCGGTTCGTCCTTCGCGACGACGCCGAGCGCGAGGACGAGTTCTCCGCCCCCGGAGTCTACGAGGGCCCCGGCGGGCATTGATCTCGGCCGCGCGCGCCGACGCTTCCATCTCCTCCGTCATGGCCGACCGTAAGTGTCGGCCACCCATGAGCGTTGGCGTGGCCGGTGTCCTTGGGTCCTTTTGGTTCAGCGGACACGGGCGGAAAGGGGTCGTCCCACCGTCAATCCGGCCTCCCCCCTCAGCCCTGCCCCCCAACGCCCGCCTCGCGCGTTCTCTGAAGGCGGACGAAGGAGAAAAGCTCATGAAGAGAGCGGCAAGCGTGCTCGCGGCGGCCTCGGCCCTGGCCCTGCTCGCCGGCTGCGCCGGCTATGGAGGCTATGGCCCAGGCGGCGGCGTGGCGGTCGGTTTCGTGGCTCCCGTCGGCTACGACGGCTGGTACGACGGCTACTACGGGCCGATCTACAACGGCTACTGGGGGGACAACGGCGTCTTCTACTACCGCTCCACCGACCACGCCGCCTGGCATGCCGACAGCGGCGGCCACTTCCGCCACGACGCGGCGAACGGCTACCACGCCTGGCGCGGCCACCAGGTCGCGCGCGGGAACTGGGCTCACAAGGACCGGGGCCAGCCCCACTAGCTCAGAGCCGCTCGATCCTCGCCCTGGCTGTGCCGTCCTCGAGGGTGAGCCAGGCGAACGCTCCCCTCTCGCCCCGCTCCTTGCCGTTGGGGAGGGTGAGGCTCCCCGGGTTCACCCACAGCACCCCTTCGAAGAGGCAGATCTCCGGATCGTGGGTCGAGGCGTAGAGGACGACGTCCACCTTTCCGCCGAAGAGCCGCTCCACCGCCGCCCCCTCGTCGTCCACCGCCGCCAGCGGCTCGGCGTTGGTCGCCAGGCCCGCGGCCAGGGGATCGAACACCGCCCCGATGGCCATCCCCGAGGCCTCGAGTCGGCGGGCCCGAGGCGCGGTCCTGGGATCGTCGGAATCGTCTCCGCCCTTGACCCCGATCACCGGCGCGACGGACGCCAGCCGATCCAGGCCCACGCTCTCGCCCATGTCTCCCAGGGTGACGATGAGGTCGGCCCCGGCCAGCGCCTCGGCGGTTCCCTTCGGCCAGTCGATGCCGCCCGCCGGATGGATGTGGCAGTCGGCGAGGACGGCGATCCGGCGGCAGGCCTCGAAGCGGTCGGGGATCACGGCGAGCCCTCCGTCCCGTCGGCCGCCTCCACCGGAGTCAGGTTGAACCGCATGGGAACGGCGATCCTCGCTCCGTTCACCGGCCCGCCTTCCTGGGTCCACAGGCTCATCCGAAACTTCGGGGCGAGGAGGACGGCGGCCCTCGAAAAGCCGAGGTCCGGCGGATTCGACGGCCCCGGCGCGCAGTTGGTGAGCCAGCCCTGCGCATCGACCGTGCAGTCGGCCGTCCCCATGCCGGCGCCGACGCGGGCCTGCGCCGCCTTGGCCGGATAGAGCTTCCGCGCCTCGGTCGGCGGTGGGGCGGCGATCCACATCGGCTCGCCGATCGCCCGGGCCTGGAAGGCGGGGCTTTGCGGATCGCGCAGCTCGATGGGGACCTCCACGGCGAGGGTGCGATGGGGGGTGAATTCGCCGGGCCGGAGGTCGAGGCGAAAATCCTTGGCGAGCGAGCGAGCGGCCCGCGCGAAGGGCGAAGATGCCTCGCTGCGGCAGCGCTCGAGCGAGCCGTCGGGCCGCACCTGGCAGTCGAGCACCACGCGCACCGGGCCCTCGACATCCTCGCCGTGCCAGGCGCCCGCCAGGTCATCGAAGCTCGGGGCGGCCGTCCAGGTCGGCCTTGTCACCATGTCGACCCTCGCGGCGCGCCAGTCGCCGCCTTCCACCGAGAACTCGACCGGAATCTCCACTTCGCGGCAGGCGACCGCGACGCCTCCCGCCGAGAGGGTGGCCAGATGGTAGCGGGTGCTGAGAGTCAGGGCCGCCTCGCCAAACCCCATCCCCGCCGGCTCTTCGGAAACGACTCGGCAGTCGGTGAGGTAGCCCGCCTCATCGGCGCGGCAGGCGAGGTCGGCTTCGCCCGAAACCCCGTTCTGCGCCGCCGTCGCGGGGATCGCGGCCAAAAGGTCGGCGGTGGATGGGGCCGAGAGAAAGGCAGGCTGGCGCACCACGCCTGCCTGGGGCGCCGGCGCGCACGCCGCCGCGGCGGCGGCAAGCAGGGCGATGAACATCACAATGACCCTCCCGATCCCGATAATGCCCCCTTGGACGAAGAGCGCAACTGGGCTCCTCCCCAGCGGCCGCCACGGCGCTAAGGCGGGGGCCTACTCGGCCTCCTCTAGACGCATTTTCTGGATCCTTTTCAGGTACTTGTGTATAGTCTGGCGAATCGGGGAGACCATCGATGCCGCTGTTCACGGTTCTCTGCAGGCACGACGCCTGGTCCGACTACGTCGCGGAGGTCGAGGCGGAAAGCGTCGAAGAAGCCGCACGTCTTGCCGAAGAAAACCACCATGCCTACTCCTGGGTGCGCGAGGACACCGTCGAATTCGACGCCCGCCTCTATTACGCGCTCGACGAAGACGGCCTGGAGATCGAGGAGACTGTCCGCGGCGACACGGGCAAGCTCCTGGCGCCCACCGATCCCAAGTGGCCCCTCATCCGTGACCGATGAGCCGCCAGACCTCGGCTTTGCCGAACCCGAGGTCCTCTTCGAAAGTCCATCCCAAAAAGCTCGACAGTGGACCGAGCAATGGGCCGGAGCGCACCTCTTCTGCCCGAACTGCGCCGCAGTCCACGTCGATTCCTTTCCCCGCAATCGCAAGGTCGCCGATTTCTTCTGTCCGGGCTGCGCCGAAGAATATGAGTTGAAGGCGCAGAAGGGACGCTTCGGTCCCCGCGTGGTCGACGGCGCCTTGGCCGCCATGCGCGAGCGCCTCGCCGCGGCGAACAACCCCAACCTCGTCCTCATGAACTACAATCTGACTTCGCTGAGAGTCACCGACCTCTTCTTCGTCCCACGTCATTTCTTCGTGCCGGAGATCATTCAGGCCCGCCCGCCGCTCGCGCCGACCGCCAGGCGCGCCGGCTGGATCGGCTGCAACATCCGCCTGGACAGGGTGCCGAGCAGCGGCAAAATCTTCTACGTGCGATCCGGCGAGATCGCCCGGCGCGACCTTGTGGTCGAGCAGTGGCGTCGCACGCTCTTCCTCCGCGGACAGCCTTCTGAAGCGCGGGGTTGGCTGATTGAAGTGATGAAGTGCGTCGAGGAACTCGGCCCCTCGGCCTTCGACCTGGCCGACGTCTACGCCTTCGAAGACCGTCTCCACGTCCTCTATCCGGCCAACCGCAATGTCCGCCCCAAGATACGCCAGCAGCTCCAGGTCTTGCGCGACAGCGGATATCTCGAATTCCTTGGCCGCGGGCGCTATCGGCTCCGGTCGCCGGCCTGAGCCTCGCCGGGGGCCGTGACCTCCGCCTCCGCCTCGCCTAATCTAAAGGCCCATGACCGAGACCCTGGAAGCGCCCCAGAGCCCGCCGAGCACGCTGGACGAGATCCCCCGCCCGCTCACCGAGGACGGGCCCAATGTGCGGCTCTATCTGGTCGATGGCTCGGGGTTCATCTTCCGCGCCTACCACGCCCTTCCCCCGCTCACCCGCAAGTCCGACGGCCTGCCGGTGGGAGCGGTCGCCGGCTTCTGCAACATGCTCTGGAAGCTCCTCGTCGACATGAAGGCCGCGCCCGATGCGCCCACGCACCTGGCGGTCATCTTCGATCATTCCGAGAAGACGTTCCGCAACGATCTCTACTCCGACTACAAGGCCCATCGCCCCCCCGCGCCCGAGGACCTCGTCCCCCAGTTCCCCCTCGTGCGCGAGGCGACCCGCGCTTTCGGCGTCCCCTGCCTGGAGCTTCCGGGCTACGAGGCCGACGACCTCATCGCCGCCTACGCCTGCGCCGCGCGCGATCTTGGCGGGGAGGCGGTGATCGTCTCCTCCGACAAGGACCTCATGCAGCTCGTCTCCGAGCGGGTCTCCATGCTCGACACCATGAAGAACGTGCGAATCGGCCGCTCCGAGGTGATCGAGAAGTTCGGCGTGCCGCCGGAAAAGGTGGTCGACGTCCAGGCCCTGTGCGGCGACCCGGTCGACAATGTGCCGGGCGCTCCCGGCATCGGGGTCAAGACCGCCTCGGCCCTCATCACCGAATATGGCGATCTCGAAACCCTCCTTTCCCGCGCCGGCGAGATCAAGCAGGAGAAGCGCCGGCAGACCCTGATCGACTTCGCCGACCAGATCCGCCTCTCGCGTGAGTTGGTGAAGCTCGATTGCGAGACCCCGCTTCCCGAGGCGCTCGACGAGCTGGCGGTCGCCGCGCCCGAGCCCAAGGCCCTGGCGGCGTTCCTGGAGAAGATGGAGTTCCGCACCCTCGCCCGGCGGGTCGGCGAGGCGGCCGGGATCGCCCCGGCCCCGGTTCCGCTGGCGGCCAAGGCCGAGGTCCCGGCGGTCCCGATCGATGTCGCCGCCTACGCCTGCGTGCGCGATCTTGCGACGCTTCAGGCCTGGATCGCGCGGGGCTTTGCGGCCGGCCTCATCGCCTTCGACACCGAGACCGATGCCCTTTCATCCGCCAACGCCAATCTCTGCGGCGTCTCGCTCGCCGTCGCCCCTGGCGAAGCGTGTTACATCCCCCTCGGCCACTGCGCCGAGGAGGGCCTTGCGCTCGAGACCGTCGGCGATCTCGAGCAGATCCCGCTCGAGGCGGCGATCGCGGCCTTGAAGCCCCTCCTCGAGGCCTCCGCCGTCCTCAAGGTCGGGCAGAACGCCAAATACGACCTCGCCGTCCTCTCCCGCTACGGGATCGCCGTCGCTCCCATCGAGGACACCATGCTGATTTCCTATGTCCTGGAGGCCGGACTCCACGGGCACGGCATGGACGAGCTTTCGGCGCGGCTCCTGGGCCACCAGCCGATCAGCTTCAAGGAGGTCGCGGGCTCGGGAAAGGCCCAGAAGAGCTTCCGCCACGTCGCCCTCGACCGGGCCACCTGCTACGCCGCCGAGGACGCCGACGTCACCCTTCGCCTCTACCTGGCCCTCCGCCCACGCCTGGCGCGCGAGGGCCTGCTTTCGGTCTATGAGCGGCTCGAGCGGCCGATGCCCCAGGTCCTCGCCAGGATGGAATGCCATGGGGTGCGCATCGATCCGGAGCGTCTGCGCGCGCTTTCCAACGACTTCTCGGTGCGCATGGCCGAGCTGGAGGCGCAGGCCCACCGCTTGGCCGGCCGCTCGTTCAATCTCGGCAGCCCCAAGCAGATCGGCGACGTGCTCTTCTCCGAGATCGGCCTTGCCGGCGGCAGGAAGACCGCCACCGGGGTGTGGAGCACGGATGCGGGCGTGCTCGAGGACCTCGCCGCGGCCGGCCACCCCCTGCCGCGCGTCCTTCTGGACTGGCGCCTGCTCTCCAAGCTCAAGGGCACCTACACCGACGCCCTGGTCGCCGCCGTCGCCGAGCGCACCGGCCGGGTCCACACCTCCTTCTCGCTCGCCTCGACCACCACCGGCCGGCTCTCCTCCTCCGATCCCAACCTCCAGAACATCCCCATCCGCACCGAGGAGGGGCGGAAGATCCGCGCCGCCTTCGTCGCCGAGCCGGGGCATCTGCTCGTCAGCGCCGACTACAGCCAGATCGAGCTGCGCCTCCTCGCCCACATCGGCGACATCTCCCAGCTCAAGACCGCGTTCCAGGACGGCCTGGACATCCACGCCATGACCGCCTCGGAGATCTTCGGGGTCCCGGTCGAGGGGATGCCCGCCGAGGTCCGCCGCCGGGCCAAGGCGATCAATTTCGGCATCGTCTACGGCATCTCGGCCTTCGGCCTCTCCAACCAACTCGGCATCCCCCAGGAAGAGGCTGGGGCCTACATCAAGGCCTATTTCGAGCGCTTCCCCGGCATCCGCGCCTACATGGATGGCGCGCGGGCTCTGGTGCGCGAGCAGGGGTTCGTCACCACCCTCTTTGGACGCAGGATCAACATCCCGATGATCCGCTCCAAAAGCCAGGCCGAGCGAGCCTTCGCAGAGCGGGCGGCGATCAACGCCCCCATCCAGGGAGCTGCCGCCGACGTCATGCGGCGGGCCATGATCCGCATCGGCCCGGCCCTGGAGGCGGCGGGACTGAAGGCGCGCCTGCTCCTCCAGGTCCACGACGAGCTCGTCTTCGAGGCCCCGCATGATGAGGCCGAGGCGACCTGCGAGGTCGCCCGCAGGGTCATGGAGCGCGCCGCCGAGCCGGCGGTCTCCTTCTCCGTCCCCCTTCTCGTCGAGGCCCGGGCCGGCCGCTCCTGGGACGAGGCGCATTGAACTACCCGCTCATCGGCCAGCGCCCTTAGTTCCGTCATGGCCGGCCAGCGTGCCGGCCACCCATGATCGCCGGCCTGGATCGTGTTCCTGGTGGCGGGGACGGAGCCTGTCTCGAGCCGCCATACGGGCGGTGCCCGGGGGGCCCCGCCGTGACGGTGACAGCGAGCGTCGGGCCATCGCCCCATCCGCCCCGAAAGGAGGAGCTCTCAGTTCACAGACGCTCCAGCACCGCCTCGACATTTCGCGGGTGGAGAGATGGCCTCCGAGGTCGGGGGTCAGGGCGGAGGCGATCAGAGCAGGGGCCTCAGACGCGGGTTGGGCGAAGCGGCGAAGGGATTGGCGACCGCGACCCCGCGCCAGGCGAATCCCTCCTGGAAGTCCTCGGAGAGAAGGAGATCGCACCGGCCCTCCGCGGCGGCGCCGAGGATGATGGCGTCGAAAATCGGAACTGCATTCCTCGAAGCGAGTTCGAGCGCCCCAGCGAAGACGGCGGCGTCAGTGTCGATCACCCGGCCCGCGCCCTGCCACTCCTGAACCCTGCTCGAGGCGGTCGCGGGCGACAGCCCCGCCTTGCGGACGAGAACGAAGTGGAGCTCGGCCAAAGCCTGGCGCGGAAGGAGGATCTCCTCTCTGGTGAGAGAGCGGAGAAGCCGCTGGGCAAGCCGCCGCTTGGTCGTGTCGGCTTCGCTTTGTTCCACGCCTTCCGCGTAGGCCAGGACATTGGTGTCGAAGGCCGCGCGCACGCAGGCTCAGTCGGGCTCGTAGAGTTCCGCCCGGGTCCACGGCCCGACGACCCTCGGCTCCTGGGATTCGAGGCGCCTCATGAGTCGCTCGTGCGCCTCTGCAATCCGGCGTCTTTCGGCCTCTTCGTTTTCTCCGCCTACAGGACCCAGTTCCGCGACCGGCTCGCCGTGCGAGGTGATCGTGATGCGCGTCCCCTCGCGAGCGGCGCGAAGGAGCTTGGAGAACCTGCGGTTGGCTTCGGCGGCGGGCACGGTGATGTCGGAGGCTTTCATCTCACTACAGTAGTGACTTTCGGGCGCTTCGGCAACGCCGCTCGACGATCACAGGCGCGCCAGCACCGCCTCGGCCATCTCGCGCGTTGAGAGGGCCCCGCCGATGTCGGCGGTCCGGGCGCCGGCGTCCAAGGCCTTTTCGACCGCCCCTTCCAGCCGCGCCGCCGCCTCGGGCGCCTCGAGGCTCAATCGCAGAGCCATGGCCAGCGAAAGCAGGGCGGCCAGCGGATTGGCGAGGCCCTTGCCGGCGATGTCGGGCGCCGAGCCATGGACCGGCTCGAAGAGTCCGGCCTTGCCTTCCGCGCCGAGCGCGGCGGAGGGCAGCATGCCCATCGATCCGGTGAGCTCGGCCGCCTCGTCGGAGAGGAGATCGCCGAAGAGGTTGTCGGTGACGATGACATCGAAGCGCCTGGGATTGCGCACCAGCTGCATGGCGCAGGAATCGGCCAGGAGATGCTCGAGCTCGATGTCGGCGAACTCGCGCTGGTGGAGTGCGGCGATCGTCTCGCGCCACAGAAGGCCGCTTTCCATGACGTTGGACTTCTCCACCGAGCAGAGTTTGCCGCGCCGGCCTCGGGCCAGCGCGAAGGCGACGCGCCCCACCCGTTCGATCTCGCCGGTGGTGTAGACCTGGGTGTCGAGGCCGCGCCTGGAGCCATCGGCCAGGGTTTCGATGCCGCGTGGCTGGCCGAAATAGACCCCGCCGGTCAGCTCCCGCACGATCATGAGGTCCAGCCCCTCGACCACTTCGCGCCTCAGGCTGGAAGCGTCGGCGAGCGCGCCATAGCAGCGGGCCGGGCGCAGGTTGGCGAAGACGCCCATGGCCGCTCGGAGGCCCAGGAGGGCCGCCTCGGGGCGCTTGGCGCGCGGCGCGGTCGCCCATTTTGCTCCTCCGACCGCTCCCATCAGCACCGCATGGGAGGCGAGCGCCGCCTCGAGGGTCTCGGCGGGAAGCGGATCACCGCAAAGATCATAGGCCGCCCCGCCGAAGGGCCGCTCCTCGATCGCAAGGTCCGGGGCGAGGCGCTCGGCCGCCCGCCGCGCCTCGGCGATCACCTCCGAGCCGATGCCGTCGCCGGGAAGGAGCAGGAGCCGCTTCACGCGACACTCCCCCCGATCCCGCGGGCCTTTTCATAGGCGGCGATGGCCGCCTCGCGGGAAAGCGTCTCGCCGATCGAATCGAGGCCCTGCAGGAGCTTTTTCCGACGGTACGGATCGACGGAGAAGCAAAAGTTTGCGTCCGAAGGCGCCCGAACCTCGCCGGCCGCAAGGTCGACCTCGAAGAGGTGGTTTCCGCCCTTGGCCTCGCCGGCCAGGGCCGCCACGGCTTCTCGCGGCAGGACGACGGTGAGGATGCCGTTTTCGGCCGCATTGGCGGCGAAGATGTCGGCGAACGATGGAGCGATGACGCAACGCACGCCGAAGTCGCCCAGCGCCCAGGCGGCGTGCTCGCGGCTCGAGCCGCAACCGAAGTTCTCCCCTGCGATGAGGATCTGGGCCCCCGCGTAGCGCGGCTCGTCGAGCGGAAAGCCGGGCTTGGCGGCCCCGTTGGGCTCGAACCGCAGGTCGAAGAAGAGGCCGCGGGCGAGGCCGGCCCGATCGACGCCCTTGAGGAATTGCTTGGGGATGATCTGGTCGGTGTCGAGGTTGTCGAGGAGGAGCGGGACGGCGCGCGCGGTGATCTGGGTGAACGGGCGCATGGTTAGATCTCCAGGACCTTCAACCCCTCGTACCGCGCCAAGGCCCTGTCCGAAGTAACGAGCGTGAGATCGGCGCCGATCGCCTGGGCGATCATCAGCCGATCGAAGGGATCCCGATGATGCAGGGGAAGGCTGGCCAACCGGGAAATGTCCTCCATTCCTATGGCGAGAATCGTCGCTTCCAGGCTGTGGGCGGCCAAAAGGAACGCCGAAGAGAAGTCAAGCTTGAATGGCTCCGGCAAGGCGAGCCTTCCGATGCTCGTCTTGATGGTGATCTCGATCGCCGCGACCTGGCTGATGAATCGGTTCCCCAAGGACGTCGATCGCCGCGCCGAGTTCGAGAAGCGAGAAGACTCGAGCACCGCCAGGAGAAGAGCGCTGGTGTCGAAAAGATACCCGCTCAACTTTCGCCGTCGGCGGCGTCGTCACCGTAGAACATGGCTTCGATTTCGGGATTCGGCTCGTCGAAATTGGCCGGCAGTTTCCATCCCAGATGGTCCCAGACGCCGAATTTCGGCCCACGCGGCTGCCCGAGCGACGAAACCGCAACCAGCTTGGCCCTCGGCTTTCCATTCTTGGCGATGACGATCTCCTCGCCTTCCGCCGCCGCTTCGACCAAGGCCGACAGTTCGGTCTTGGCTTGATAAAGGTTGACTTGGCGCATGACCCCGACTCTGCGTTGCTTGACCAACTTGGTCAAGGTCCGATGAGGAGGACTGGGGCGCCGGGAACGCCCGAGCGAACCGTGGCGACGCGCGTCCCGGGCTTTCGGCCCGCGCGCACCTTTGAGATCGCGAAGCCGCCGGCGCAAAGGCGCGCCTGCGCCGCCTCCACATCGCCCACGCGCAGGGCGAAGCCGGTGTAGCGATCGCGATCGTCCGCCCCGCCGGTCGTCTCGTCCCGCTTCAGCGGCGTGGCGACCTCGAGGACGAGGTCGCCAAGTCGGAAGAACATCAGGCGCGATCCCCACGCCTCGTTGCTGCGGTCGAGGCGAAGGTCGAGCCCGAGCCTCGCCCCCCAGAGCGCTGCCGCCCGGTCCGGGCTGCGGCTCGCCGCCACCACGTGATCGATCCCAGATACAGCGTCCTCACCGGCCCTCGGCGCAGCGGGGGCCGGCCCCCTCCGCTCGGCGAGCGCCAGAAAGAGCCCGCCGGTCGCGGCCGGATCGAGGACGGCGAGCTTACGGGTGGTGGAAAGGAAGTCGGCCGGCTCGCCGCTGGCGAGCCCTCGCCTCTCGAAGAGCGCGCGGGCCCGGCCGAGGTCCTCGACCGCCAGGGCGAGGCCCCAGATCCCTTCGCCGCGCTCGGCGATCTGGGCGCGCACGCGATCGCCGGCTTCGCCCTTGCCTTGGGCCGCGACGATGTCGAGAGCGGCGTTGGAGAACTGGAACCAGGCGTGACGGGCCCCGGCCGCCTCCTCGCGCCGGTCCGGCGGTCGGCCGACCAGGCCCTGCCAGGCGCCCGCCGCCCCTTCGAGATCACCGACCGCCAGCGCCACATGGTCCAACCCTTCGATCACAGCAGATCCCGCGGATCGGCCAGGGCCCCGGCGATCGCCGAGGCGGCCGCGCTCAGCGGGCTCATCAGATGGGTCCTTCCGCCACGGCCCTGGCGGCCCTCGAAATTGCGGTTGGAGGTGGCCGCGCAGCGCTCGCCGGGCGCGAGGCGGTCGGGGTTCATCGCCAGGCACATCGAGCAGCCCGGTTCGCGCCACTCGCAGCCGGCCTCGACGAAGATGCGGTCCAGGCCCTCGGCCTCGGCCTCCTCCTTCACCAGGCCCGATCCGGGCACGACGAGGGCCCTCACCCACGGCGCGACCCTGCGCCCACGGAGGATCGCCGCGGCCGAGCGCAGATCCTCGATCCGGGAATTGGTGCACGAGCCGATGAAGACCGTGTCGATCCGGGTTCCCGCGAGCCGCGCTCCGGGGGAAAGGTCCATGTAGGCGAGCGAGCGGCGCATCCGCGTCGCCTTGGCCTCCGCGAAATCGGCCGGATCGGGGATGATCCCCTCGATGGCGATCGCGTCCTCTGGGCTGGTCCCCCAGCTCGCCATGGGGGCGAGGTCCGCGACCTCGAGCTCGACCTCACGATCGAAGACCGCGTCCGGATCGCTGAAGAGCGCGCACCAGCCGCCGACGGCAAGCTCGAAGGCCCCCGCCTTGGGCGCCGCCGGGCGGCCGCGAAGATAGGCGAAGGTGGTCTCGTCGGGAGCGATGAGGCCGGCCCGCGCCCCCGCCTCGATGGTCATGTTGCAAAGCGTCATGCGCCCTTCCATGGAAAGGGCGCGGACCGCCTCGCCGGCGTATTCGATCACGCATCCGGTCCCCCCCGCGGCGCCGATTGTGGCGATGAGGGCGAGGGCGAAGTCCTTGGCCCCCACGCCGGTCTTCGGCTCGCCGGTGAAGCGGACGCGCATGTTGGCGCTCTTCTTCTGGCGCAGGGTCTGGGTGGCGAGAACATGCTCGACCTCGCTGGTGCCGATGCCGTGGGCCAGCGCGCCGAACGCGCCATGGGTGGAGGTGTGGGAATCGCCGCAGACGATGGTCATGCCGGGCAGGGTCCGGCCCTGCTCGGGCCCGACCACATGGACGATGCCGTTGCGGGGATCGCCCATTTCGAAGGCCTCGATGCCGGCCTTCTGCACGTTGCGGGCGAGGGTCTGAAGCTGCAGGCGGCTCTCGGGGTCCTCGACCGCCTCCAGGCCCCGATCCTGGTCCCGCGTGGGGATATTGTGGTCGGCGACCGCCAAGGTCCGCTCCGGCCGGCGCACGCCCCGGCCGGCCGCCGCCAAACCCGCGAAGGCCTGGGGCGAGGTCACCTCATGGATGAGGTGCAGGTCGATGTAGAGGAGCGCCTCGCCCGACGGCTCGCCGGGCTCCTCTGGGACGACGAGGTGGGCGTCCCAGATCTTGTCGTAGAGCGTCCGCGGGCGGCCTTTCGACATGGCGCTCGCATCTAGGGCGCCGTTCCTTCGCCCGTCCAGGGCCTCTCCTCCTCCGCGGCGCGGGGAAGGTCCCCCTATTTCGCCAATCTCCCCTGGGCGAACACGCCGGGCTCGAAGCGGAAGAGGACCTGCGCATCCGGGGGCTCGTAGTCGACGGCGATCTCGGCCGGAGCGAGGACGGCGAGAAGGTGGCGGATCACCGCTAGCCGCGCCGGCTTCTTGCGGTCGGCGGCCACGCAGACCCAGGGCGCGAAGATCTCGCTGGTGCGAAGAAGCATCTCATCGCGCGCCTTCGAATAGGCGCTCCAGCGCTTCTGGGCCTCGGCATCGAGCGCGCTCACCTTGAGGGTCTTTACCGGGTCGTCGCGCCGGTCAGCGAGGCGGCGGGCCTGCTCACGGCGGGAGATGTCGAGCCAGAGCTTGACGATCCGCACGCCCGACTCGGCCAGCATGCGCTCGAAGACCGGCGCATCGCGCAGGAACTCTTCGGCCTCCCCCTCGGTGCAGAATCCCATCACCCGCTCGACCCCTGCGCGATTGTACCAGGAGCGGTTGAAGATCACGATCTCGCCGGCCGCCGGCAGATAGCCGACGTAGCGCTGGAACCACCACTCGCTTTTCTGGCGGTCAGAAGGCTTGGGGAGGGCGACGACGCGGGTGGCGCGCGGCGCCAGGTGCTCGACGACGCGCTTGATCGTGCCATCCTTGCCGGCCCCGTCGCGCCCCTCGAAGACGACGAGGTCCTTCACCCCCTCCTTCATCGCCCAGGCCTGGTAGCGCACCAGCCCGATCTGGAGTTCGCGCAGGCTTCGCCTGTAGCCTTGGGTCATGATCCTCCGCCGCCTTCCAGCCTCGCCTTCGATCAAATGCCCGGAGGCCGAGGAATGATCCAGAGACCTGCCTCGTCGGACCGCGCCGATCTCGTCCTCGTCTTGGCGCTCTGCCGGCCCGATCGGCTGAAGACCATCCTCGAGCAGGCCGCGGAGCTGGGCGTCCGCGAAATCCGCCTCGTCTCCACCGAGCGCTCGCCGACCGGGTTGGTCGATCTTGACGGGCTCAGCGGCGGCTTGGACGAGGACAGACCCCATCACGTTCTATCGATCTCGCGTCTGGAGGATCTCGGGAATGTCCTGGCCGGCTGGGAGGGGCAACGGAGCCTGATGTTCTGCGACGAGGCCGGGGACGCTCCGCCGGTCCTGCAAGCCCTTGCGGGCGAGACGGCCGGCCCGTGGGCGATCCTCATCGGGCCCGAGGACGGCTTCAGCCCGACTGAGGCCGAGCAGGTGCGCGCTCTTCCGTTCGTGCGGCCGGTGAGCCTCGGCCGACGCGTGCTGCGCAACGACACGGCCGCCATCGCCGCCATCGTCCTTTGGCAAGCGTCGCTCGGCGAGTGGAAGAACGGCGCTCCGCCCTTGAGCTTGGGCTCCAAAGCGCCCAAGTGACGATCAAGGGCCGCGCGTTCAGAATGAAGGGGACTCTGGGCCGTGGCCGAAACGCTCTGCGATGACCGTCCGCTGACCCTCGAGGATCTGGCGCTGTGGTTCGCCGCAGGCGCCAAGCCGCCCGAGCGCTTCCGGGTCGGCTCCGAGCACGAGAAGTTCGTCTTCCACCTCGACGACAAGAGCCCCGCCGCCTGGGACGGACCGGACGGCATCGCGGCCCTTCTCAACGGGCTGCGCCGCTTTTCCTGGAAAGGGGTGTTCGAGCACGGAGCGGCCGGCGAGGATGTCATCATCGGGCTCTCGAGGGGCGAGGCGAACGTCAGCCTCGAACCGGGCGGCCAGTTCGAGCTCTCCGGCGCGCCGCTCTCCGACATGCACCAGATCTGCGAGGAGACCGGGCAGCACCTGAAGGAAGCCAAGGCCGTCGCCGCCGAGCTCGGCCTGGGGTTCCTCGGCATGGGCTTCACGCCGACCTGGACGCGCCAGGAAGTCCCGGCCATGCCCAAGGGCCGCTACAAGATCATGCGCGTCTACATGCCCAAGGTCGGGGGTCGGGGCCTGGACATGATGTTCCGCACCTGCACCGTCCAGGCCAACCTCGACTTCTCCAGCGAGGCCGACATGATCGCCAAGTTCCGGGTCAGCCTCGCCCTGCAGCCCATCGCCACCGCCTTATTCGCCAACTCGCCGTTCACCGAGGGAAAGCCCAATGGCTTTCTTTCCTACCGGGCCGATGTGTGGACCGATACCGACGCCGAGCGCACCGGCCTTCTCGATTTCGTTTTCGAGCCAGGCTTCGGCTTCGAGGCTTACGCCCGCTGGGCGGTCTCGGTGCCGATGTATTTCGCCAAGCGAGAGGACCGCTACGTCGACCTCGCCGGCGCCTCGTTCTCCGACTTCATGGCCGGGCGACTTCCCCAGCTTCCGGGCGAGCGGGCGCGGATGGCTGACTGGGTCGATCATGTGAGCACGCTGTTTCCCGAGGTGCGCCTCAAGCAGTACCTGGAGATGCGCGGGGCCGATGCCGGCTCCTGGTCGCGGCTCTGCGCCCTTCCAGCGCTGTGGGCCGGGATCCTCTACGACGAGGCGGCCAGGGAGGCGGCCTGGGATCTCTGCAAGACCTGGACGGCGAAGGAGCGGCGGGCGCTGCGCGCCGATGTGGCCCGGCGGGGCCTCAAGGCAAGGATCGGCCGTCGCAGCGTGCGCGAAGTCGCCATCGACATGCTCGCCATCGCCCACGAAGGGCTCGCCCGCCGCGAGCGCCTGTCCGCCGGCCTGGTGGACGAAACCGGCTACCTCACCGATCTGGAGGCGATCGCCGAGACCGGCGTCACCGACGCCGAGCGCCTGCTCGAACTCTATCACGGGGCCTGGGCCGGCGACGCCGCCCGCGCCTGGGACGAACTGGCCTACTGACCGCGTTCAAGCGGTGGCGTTCGGCGACTTGACGCTGGGCGGCCAGGGCTCGGCCTGCGCCTTTCCGTCGCCCTCATCGGTGTGCTCGACCACCTCGTCGGGGCTGATCGGGCTCGGGCCTTCCTCGACCGCATAGACCTCCACGATATCGGGATAGAAGGCGATGCGCTCGGCGATCTCGCCCATCGCCGGATAGGGGTTCTCATAGCTCCAAACCGCGTTCTCGGCGATCCGGCCATCCATGGAGAGGGTGTAGTAGCTGGCCTCGCCCTTGTAGGGGCAGTGCGAGGTCTTGGTCGTCTTGCCCAGATAGAGCATGAGGACGTCCGAGCGGGGGAAATAGACCACCGGCGGGTAGTTCGCCTCGGCGAGGTCCACCGCATCGGTGGAATCGGCGATCACGTGATCCATGTACATCGCCCGCATGCGGCGGCGATCGGCGGTGATCGTGATCGGATGGTCGGGTCCCGGCTGCCTCATCTCGGCCATGTTCAAAAAATCTCCTCATTCTCGGCCGCCCCGCGAGCGATTGTGAAACGGCGAGGGCCGTGATTGTTTCCGCCCGGGTCGGGCGCGGGAGTCCAGCGGCGTGAACAGCATCGTCGTCCTGGTCGCACTCGCCGTCACGCTCGTCACCGGCGTCCCGGTGCTGCGCCAGCTCCTTCGGGATCACCCAAGGGGCCTTTTCATCCTCTTCTTCACCGAGATGTGGGAGCGCTTCAGCTACTACGGCATGCGCGGACTCCTGGTCTTCTACCTGACCCAGCAGTTCCTCTTCACCGATTCAGAAGCGGCGGCGACCTACGGCTCCTACGCCACGCTGGTCTATCTCCTTCCCCTCATCGGAGGGGTGGTCGCCGATCGCTGGCTTGGGGCGCGCAAGGCGATCGCGTTTGGGGCCCTGCTTCTCGTCGCCGGCCACTTCACCATGGCGATCGAGGGCCCGCCCGCCAGGCAGGCGCTTCACGTCGGCGCATCGAGCTACGCCTTTCAAACGAGCGGCCGGGGCGATCAGCGCCAGGCGAGGCTGATCGTCGCCGGCCGGCCCTACGCCTTCGCCGCCGACGCGAAGGGCGACTTTCGGATCGCCGGCCTTCCGGCCCGCGCGCCCCTCCCGGGCGTCCTTCCCAAGGGAAGCTGGCGGCTCTCGGTGGAGGGTCGCCGGCCGGCCTTCGCCGACGCCCTTTTCCTAGCCCTTTCTCTCATCGTCATGGGCGTGGGGTTCTTGAAGGCCAATATCTCCTCACTGGTCGGCCAGCTCTATCTGGAGCGCGATCCCAGGCGCGATCCGGGCTTCACCCTCTACTACTACGGCATCAATCTGGGCGCGTTCTGGGCCGCCATCCTGTGCGGCTACATCGGTCAGATGTACGGCTGGAGCTACGGCTTCGGCCTCGCGGGGATCGGCATGCTGGCGGGCCTCGTCACCTTCCTGGTCGGAAAGCCGCTCCTCGAGGGCAAGGGCGAGCCGCCGGCGCCAGCGGTGATCGCACGAAGCGCCGCCGGGCCGGTGAAAAGAGAGCACGCCATCTACATCCTCGGCGTCGCTGGCGTTGGCCTCGTCTGGCTCCTCATCCAGCACAATCGCCTGGTCGGCTTCGCCCTCGCCGCCGGCTCCATCGCCGTCCTCGCCTACCTCTCGCGGATCATGGTCCGCGACCTCACCCGGATCGAGCGCCAGAGGCTCTTCCTCGCCTTCGTCCTGGTCGGCGGTTCGGTCGTCTTCTTCACCCTCTTCGAGCAGGCGGCGACCTCGCTCAACCTCTTCGCCGAGCGCAACACCGGGCTCGATCTCCTCTCCTCGCCCGCCGTCTTCTCGGTCTTCGGTCAGAAGGTCTTTCTTGGAACCGCCGCTATGCTCGCCGCCGCCCATTCAGGATCGGTGCTTTGGATCGACACCGGCTTCACCGCAGCCCAGACTCAGTCGTTCAACGCCGGCTTCATCCTCATCTTCGCCCCCTTCTTCGCCGCCCTTTGGCGGACCCTGGCCCGCCGGCGACGCGATCCCGATCCGGCGATCAAGTTCGGCCTGGGCCTGCTCCAGGTCGGCCTGGGATTCCTGGTGATCGTGTGGAGCGCCTCCCTCGCCGACGCCCACTGGCGCCTGCCGCTCGCCGTCCTCGGCCTCACCTATCTGCTGCACACCACCGGCGAGCTGTGCCTCAGTCCGGTCGGGCTCTCGGAGATCACCAAGCTCGCGCCGGCCGTGCTCGTCTCGACCCTGATGGCGGTGTGGTTCCTCTCCGCCTCGTGGGCCGAGTACATCGGGGCCCAGATCGCCCGCCTTGCCGGGACGGCGACGGCCGGAGGCCAGGTGCTCGACCCGAGGGCCGCGCTCTTTTCCTCTCTCCACGTCTTTTCGGCGATCGGCTGGGTGGGCGTGGGATTCGGCCTCCTCTTCTTCGCCCTCTCGCCCCTCGCCCGGCGCTGGTCCCACGGGGCCGACGACGCCGCTCCCAGCGTCGCTCTCGCCGCCAAGGCCTAGTTCTTCAGGCTCCCGCGCCGCCGACGGTCAGTCCGGTGATCTTGAGAGAGGGCTGGCCCACCCCCACCGGCACGCCCTGGCCGTTCTTGCCGCACACTCCCACGCCGGGGTCGAAACTGAAGTCATTCCCGATCATGGTGATCCGGGTGAGCGCCGAGGGCCCGTCGCCGATCAGGGTCGCGCCCTTGACTGGATGGGCGATCCTGCCGTCTTCGACGAGGTAGGCCTCGGTGCACTGGAAGACGAACTTGCCGTTGGTGATGTCCACCTGGCCGCCGCCGAAGTTGGCGCAGTAGAGGCCCCGCTTCATCGAGGCGATCATCTCCTCGCGCGTCGAGGTTCCCTCGAGCATGCCGGTGTTGGTCATCCGGGGCATCGGAAGATAGGCGTAGGACTGGCGCCGTCCGTTGCCGGTCGCGGCCATGCCCATCAGCCGGGCGCTCTGGCGGTCGTGCATGTAGCCCTTGAGGATCCCGTCCTCGATGAGGATGGTCCTGGAGGTCGGCGTCCCCTCGTCATCGACGCTGAGCGAGCCGCGCCGCCCCTCGATCGCCCCGTCGTCGAAGACGGTGACGCCCTCGGCCGCCACCCGCTCGCCGATCCTTCCGGAGAAGGCCGAGGCGCCCTTGCGGTTGAAATCGCCCTCGAGGCCGTGGCCCACCGCCTCGTGGAGGAGGACGCCGTTCCAGCCTGGGCCGAGGACAACGTCCATCTCGCCGGCCGGACAGGGCCGGGCCTCGAGATTGGAGAGGGCCTGGCGCAGGGCCTCCTCCACCTGGAGCCGCCACTTCTCCGGCGCGATCCAGGCCTCGAAGCCGGCCCGCCCGCCTGCCCCATAGGAGCCATTCTCCCGTCGGCCGTCCTTCTCCACCGTCACCTGGACATTGAGACGCACGAGGGGGCGCACGTCCCGCACCAAGCGCCCGTCGGCGCGCAGGATCTCCACCACCCGCCGCTCGCCGGCCAGCGAGGCCATGACCTGAGCCACGCGCGGATCACGGGCGCGGGCGTAGGCGTCGATCTCCTGGAGCAAGGCGATCTTCTCCGAGAAGCTTGGCGAGGCGAGGGGGTCGACATCGCCATAAAGG
>JBOHLG010000011.1:0-90754 GCA_050729515.1 Caulobacteraceae bacterium | reverse complement strand
CGCGGCCGGCGCGCTCGAGCGGGGCGAGGAGGAGGGGGGCGGGGCCTCGGCGCTCACCCCGTCGATCTGGGTGCGCGACTTCATCCAGAGCCAACGCAACTATTTTCCCGACCTCGAGGAGTTCGCCGAGTCTCTGGCCCGCGAACTCGGGGCGGAGGCACAGGGCTTCGCCGCGGCGGGCCGCGAGCGCCTCGCCTCCCGGCATGGGATCCAGGTGCGGGTTGTGCCTACCGATGTGCTTCCGGACTCGGTGCGCCGCTACGATCACCACCGCCGCCGACTCCTGATCTCCGAGTTGCTGGGCGCCCCGGGGCGGGCGTTCGCCATCGCCTATCAGCTCGCCCTCGCCGAGCGCGAAGCCGACATCGCCGCACTGGTGGCGCGGGCCCAGCCGCCGGGAGCGCCGACCTCCCAGCTCCTCAAGGTCTCGCTCGCCAATTACCTCGCCGCGGCGAGCATGATGCCCTACGAACCGTTCCGCACCCTTTGCGAGAGCGTCGGCCACGACATCGAGCTCGTCCGCACCCGCTTCGGGGCGAGCTTCGAGCAGGTCTCACAGAGGTTGACCACACTTTCGCGTCCGACCGCTCGCGGGATTCCGTTCTTCATGATCCGGGTCGATTCGGCGGGCAACATCTCCAAGCGGTTCGCCGGAGGCGCCTTTCCCTTCTCGCGCTTCGGAGGGACCTGTCCCAGGTGGAACATCCACAGCGCGTTTCGGACGCCGGGGAGGATCCTCACCCAGATCATTGAGACGCCCGATGGCGCGCGCTACTTCACCCTCGCGCGCACAGTCTGGCGCATCGCCTCGGCCTGGGCCCAGGAAGACAGCGAGCTCGCCATTGGCCTCGGCTGTGAGTTGAAGTACGCCGGACGCCTCGTCTACGCCCGCGGACTCGACCTTTCCAATCCACAGGTGACCCGCATCGGCCCGGCATGCCGGGTGTGCGAGAGGCCGGCCTGCCCGCAGCGGGCGGCCGAGCCGGTGAGCGGGGTGCTCACCGTCGATGACTTCGTCAAGCCGATCTCGTCCTATCCGTTCGCCGCCTCCTGAGGGCCACCACTGGCAAACGAAGATCCGCTCCGCGTCTGGTCTACGGCATTCCACTGGCGGGTGAATCGCCATTTCATTCGCCGTCATTGGCCACGCCGACCCGAGCACTCAGGCCTTGCGGTTGGGCGTGAGGCGGCTGAGACATGGCATCGAAACGTCTGAACAGCCGCGCGACGATCGCGATATTCGGCGATGCGCGAGAACCCCGGATCGATTGGAATCGCCGAGCGGCTCGCCGCGCAGCCGATCAGATGGGAGCGGCCTACTCGGTCCCCTTGTCCGCCCCGGTCCGATAATCGCCGAAGGTCGCGTCGCGCGCATCCAGCGCAGCCTTCACCCCCTCGCGCATCTTGGCCATGAAGGCGCGGGACGCCCCGGTGTGCCAGCCGAGGGCGTGAAGCTCGGTCCCGGCGCGCAGTCCCGCTCGCAGGCCCATGGCCTCCATCTGGCGGTGGACAAGGCGCTTGTTGAGTTGAGCTAGTTCGGGGTCGACCTTGGCGACGCGTTCGGCCATGGCCAGCACCTCCGTCTCGAGCGCCTCGGCTGGAAAGGCGCGGTTCGCATAGCCCAGGCGGGCCGCCTCGGCGCCGCTAATCGCATCACCGGTCAGCATCATCTCCATCGCCGCGCGCATGCCCATGATCCAGGCGTGGTACTGGTTGTCGGGCGGCGACATGGTCCGCACCGCTGGGTAGCCGATCTGAGCGTCCTCGGCGACGTAGACAAGATCGCAGGCGAAGGCGAGTTCGGAGCCGCCGGCCAAGCACCAGCCGTGCACCTGCGCGATGACTGGCTTGGCCAGATCCCAGATGCGGAAGCATCCCTCCACCACGTGCCGCGCCCACTGACCCTGGCCGCCGGCGGTGTGGAAGGGAAGCTCACCCAAATCCGCGAGGTCGTAGCCAGAGGAGAAGCAGACCCCCGCCCCGCGCAGGATCATCACCCGCACGGCCGGATCGGCGTCGCCGGCTTCGAGGGCGGCGAAGGTCTCGCCGCGAAGGGCGTTGGAAAGGGCGTTGCGCTTGGCCGGACGATTGATCGTGAGGCGACGCACGCCGGGGGCCGGTTCATCGACGAGCAGAATGGATGGGTCGGGCATCACGGGTCTCCTTCCATGGCCGACGGCCTTCAGCGGATAAGGAAAACGGGCTGTTTGGACCTCCGCGCACCAACGGCGCCGGCCAGGAACCGCGCCAAGCTGTATTGAGGACCGGGCTGTTCGACCATCATGCCTGTGGCCTAGGCCCGACGCACCGGGGCCTTGGCGCCGGCGCCTTCACGCCCACGGGTTCCGGCCGCTGCCAGTGAAGGCCCTGACCTTCGTCGGGTCGGTGCCCTTCGTGGCATCGATGGGGTAAAGGGCGTTGATACCCAGCAAATTGGCGAATTCTTCGCCGTTTCGTTCCAGCACTGCCCGCGGTATCTCACCGCGAAAGTCCCTCACCTGCTTCATGTAGCCGCGGCAGAAAGTCATGATCAGGTTGACGCGAACGCCCGGCGCCGTCCGGGGGAAGCTGCCATGCCAGGTTGTCCCACCCCAGATGATCAGCGACCCTGCGGGGCATTCCACCGGGATCGCTCGAACCGGCGCATCGTTGCCGAGAAAGTTCTCCTCATAAGGCATGGGCATACGGCCGAAACGATGGCTTCCCGGCACAATGGCCACTGCGCCTTGCTCGCGCGTGTAATCCGTGAGGGTCCAGGTGATGTTGATCACCTGCTGGTAAGGCGGAAGCGGCGGCGGGGTCCCAGCTTGGTCTATGTGAAGAGGATGGGTCGGCGTGTCGTCGCGTCGCTTCACCAGCGCAATGGCGTCCGAAAGAAGCACGCTCCTTCCGCACATATAGCGGGCCATCGTGTAGACGACTGGATTGAGCACCGCCTCTTCGAAGGCCGGGTCCTCGCCCAGTAGCGCCCAATGGGTGGCGACCGGCCAGGCCCCTTTGATCGAAGCCGTCGCGAGATCTTCGGGGGCGATCTGCTCCTTGGTGCGCCGCTCATGGACCGCCAGGATCGCGTTTCGCAGCCTCGTGTAAAATTCCGCGGGAGCGACCTTCTCCGGCTCGATCACCGTGAAGCCGAACGCGTCGAGTTCGGCAACGCAGACCTCCAATCCAAGCGCCCGGACGTCGGCGTAGATCGGGTTTAGCTCCGCGGTCGTGTCCCAACTATCCAGCTTCATCTTTGTTCTCCTGCCTGTCCTGATGAAATTCCACGGCCCGTCATTGGGTGGCGCTCCTCGCGCGAGTGCCAGGAGGGTCGGTCGCCGAAGGATCGGATGGCTTTCATCTCGAGACCGATCTCGGCGCGTTTGCCAGGGACTCAAGACGCTCGCGTGTTTGCCTGGTCTCTAGCCGCTTGCGGATTAAGGCATGACGTCGGGCATCGATGGGAAAGCGGAGGAGCAGCAAGCCTCCGGCAAAAAGAAACGGAATGATGGCGAAACAGAAGGTGTCCTTGAGCGCCAGGAGCGCAGCCGGCGAATTGTGACCGCCAGGATTGAACCCAAGAATTTTCAGGGCGGGGAGCGTGATCCCGATTCCCAGGGCCGGAGCGACCTTCTGAGCGAACGACCATGTCCCCCAATAGATCCCGCCCCGCGGCAGGCGGTGTTTGAGGGTGTCGAAGTCGATCACGTCTCCGATGATGCCGACGGGCAGAGTGACGTAGCCAGCAGTGATTGCGCCCAGGACGCCCAGGATGGCCACGAATCCCCAGCCTTGGCCTGGGCGGAGGAATGGGACGACCATGGCGAAGACCACGATCGCGGCGAAGAGGGAAAGCGCGATGGCGCGATGCTTGCCGATCCTGCGGCTGACCCGCAGCCACAGAGGCACGGCTGCGATGGTGGAGATGGAGCTCGCCAGGAGGCTCGGTCCGACGATGCTCGGCGCCCGCAGGAAGTCCATCATATAGAAGACCATCGTCGCGTTGGCGATGCTGCCCCCGAGACTGAACAGGACATAGGCGCCGCAGAAGATGCGGAACGGACCGTTGCGCAGCAGCTCCCGGATTGATCGAAGCCACGGGACCGACACGCGCGTCGGCGGCGCGGCGGGTTCGGCGACCAGGGTGATCGCGACAAGAACGGTGATGGGCGTCAACACGATGATCATCCAGCCCAGGATGCCCATGGTGAACCGATCGACATTGTGGCCGAGGACACTGGTGAAGGCGGGAATCGCCGCCGCCACAAGGCCGCCGACGACGCCGAAGGCCTCGCGGAAACCCGCCATTCGGGAGCGGCCGTGGTAGGTTTCGACGATTTCGGTCCCCCAGGCTGAATAGGTGAGTCCCACCATCGAACCCCCGGCGTAGATCGTGAACGATGCCGCCATGAGGTACCATCCGCTTGGCGCCACCGGGGGCATGAAGAGGAGCCACGCGCCCAGCATCAGCAACGGCGTCCCCATGATCATCCAGATCTTGCGCCGGCCGAACCGCGAGGAGGTGCCGTCGGACCACTTCCCGATCATCGGATCGAGGATGAAATCGAGCGCGCGCGAGGCGAGGAGAAAGCCTCCGACGGCGGCGAGGCTCACATGCAGGGAGCTGGCGTAGAACGCAGGCAGAAGAATGGCCACCGGAAGATACAGAGAAGCGATGGGGATAGAAGGCAGGGCGTAGACGACGAGCTTCCAGGTCGTAATGTCGCCGCCCGGTTCAGCCAGCGCCTGGGAAGGCGGCTCGCCTGCGGGGATGGCGTCGGCGCTTGGCGCGACGACGCCAGGGTCAATCAGAGCCATGATGGGCCCCGGCGCGCGCGGCTCCTGGAACGCGGCGTCCGGCCCAGGGGCAGGCCCGTTCCAGCTGCCCGGCCAAGCTGAGAAGCCGGCCGTCCTGGCCATGATCGACGGCGAATTGGACGCCGATCGGAAGGCCCTGGCCAGACAATCCCAGAGGAATGGAGGCGGCGGGAAGACCGCCGACGTTGAACGGCTGGGTGTTGGGCATGAAGCTGTAGAGCCGCTCTCCGTACCCTGAGAGGTCGGCGTTGGTGTTCATCCACCCAAGGGGAACCGGTGGGCTGCCCAGCGTCGACAGTATGACCACATCGAGATCTTCGAACACCCTCGCGAAGGTGCGGGCGAAGCCGTGGAGGATCTGCATCGCGGCGACGAATTGGACAGCGGTCCAGCGCTTGCCTTCTTGGTACATCGACCAGGTCAGCATCTCGACTTCATCCTCGCGGATAGGCGAGCCGCGTCGCTCGGCCTCCTGGTCGAGCGTGGTCGTCGCGCTGGCCGCCACGACCGTGTTCACCGCGATCGCCATCTTTTGGAAGTCACCGGGCAACGCGACCTCTTCGACTTGGTGGCCGAGCGACTCGCAGAGCGCTGCGGCCTCCTGGACGACCCGCACACATTCGGGGTCGAGGGTCCCCCAGGTGAGCGCCGCTGTCGTGAAGCCAATGCGCAGAGGGGCGGGGTCGCGGCCGACCTGGGCTGCGAATGGCTCGGACGGCGGGCAAGCCCAGTAGGGGTCGCCGAGCTGGGGACGGCAGGCAATGTCGAGCAGCGTGGCGCTGTCGCGAACCGAACGGGTGACGGCGTGCTGGACGCTTAGGCCTCCCCACCCCTCTCCCGCCGGGGCCATGGACACCCTGCCGCGCGAAGGTTTGAGGCCGAACAATCCGCAGCACGACGCTGGTGTGCGGATCGAGCCGCCGCCGTCGCTGGCGTGGGCGGCCGGCACGATCCCGGCCGCGACCGCCGCGGCCGAGCCGCCCGACGAACCTCCGGGCGTGCGGTCTGGGTCCCAGGGATTTCGCGTGGCGCCGAAAAGGACGGGTTCGGTGGTCGCGGCAAGCCCCAGTTCGGGAGTGTTTGTCTTGCCGAATATGACCAGACCCGCTCGCCGATAGGCGGCGACGACCGCGCTGTCCTCATCGGCGATCGTATCGACGAACAGCCGCGAGCCGGCGCTGGTCGGCGCGCCCCGCATCCTTGCGGATATGTCTTTGAGCAGGAAGGGAACCCCATGGAGCGGGCCATCGGGAAGTCCCTCGTCGATGGCCCGGCGGGCGTGAGGCTCGAGGGTGCGGATGACCGCGTTGATTTTGGGATTGACCGCATCCACGCGCTCCAGAGCAGCGTCGAGCAACTCACCCGGGGTCAGCGCGCGTTTCGCGATCAGATCCGCCAGGCCGACCGCGTCATAGGTCTCGTACTCTGGGATAATCACGCGAACGTCCTCAATTCGGTTGTCGACTGTGCAGATTCGGAGGTTAGCCGGTCGTATTCGGTCCGGCAGGCCGCGGGCTCGCGCGGAGCGCCGCTGACAATGACGACCGGCGTATCTCTGGTCTTCATGTCGGAAGCGCCTTCAGCACCGCCTCGAGGCGCTCCATGAAGACGCCCGCGTCGTCGCGCGAGAAAACCAGCGGCGGCCGAATCTTGAGGACGTTCGCGCGTGGACCGGTGGCGCTGATCAACACCTGACGTTCGCGAAGCTGGTTGACGATGACGCCGGCGAGGTCCGAACTCGGGTGTGCGGGATCATCCGAGACGATTTCCACGGCGATGAACAGGCCCGCGCCGCGCACGTCGGCAATTATGGGATGGGAGGCGGCGAGCCGCCGCAGCTCCTGGCGAAACAGCAGACCGACCTCGCGGGCGGAGTCCTGAAGCCCCTCGCTTTCCAGTACATCGATGACCGCGTCGCCGACGGCGCAGGATACGGGGTTGCCGCCGAAGGTGTTGAAGTATCGCGATCGGCGGCCGAATTCCTCGACGACCTCAGGTCTCGTCACCAGCGCCGCAATCGGGTGGCCGGCGCCCATGGACTTGCCCAACGAGACCAGGTCCGGCGCAACCCCGTGGCGCTGAAAGCCCCACATCGCCTCGCCTGTCCGTGCGAATCCCGCCTGCACCTCGTCGGCGATAAAAAGTCCGCCGGCCTGGTGGATTGCGTCCACCGCCTCGCGCAGAAAGCCGGCCGGATCGGCGAAGACTCCATCGCTGGAAAATATCGTATCGACGATAAGCGCCGCCGGCGGCGCTCCATGCCGCTCCAGATCAGCGATCGCCGCCCGAACACCGGCGGCGAAGTAAGCGCCCAACTCCTTTCCGGGGACGTGAAATCCATCGGGCGCCGGAACGGTGCGGGTGTCGGCTCCGAGATCGACGAACGAGCCGAGCGACGGGGATATCCGAGCCACCGCCTCGGTTCCGCCGTGGTAGGCGAGTTCCGTGACGATTATTCCGCGCCGGCCGGTGAAGCTCTTGGCGATGCGGATCGCCAAGTCGTTGGCCTCGCTACCGGTGCAGGTGAACATGACATGGCCAAGGTCGCGAGGGAATTTCGCCAGCAGCCTCTCGGCGTACGCCACAACGGCTTCGTTCAGGTACCGAGTATGAGTGTTGAGCGCCGCGGCCTGCCGAGCCAGGGCCTCGACCACCCTCGGGTGGCAATGGCCGACTGACGCAACATTGTTGTAGGCGTCGAGGTAGGCGACGCCGTCTTGATCAAAGAGCCATGTCCCGCGTCCCCGGACGAAGTGCACGGGCCTCTCGTAGAAGAGCCGATAGGCCGGACCCAGCGCGGCTTCGCGCCTGGCGATCAAGGCGCGGTCGGACGGCGACAGATCTGTTGTCTCACCCGCAAAGGCGTTGATCATCGCCATGTCATGCCTCCACACCGCATCTGCGACGCAAACGGTCCTGGGCCTGATCGGGAGATACCCCGCCGAGCCTCTTCAGCCCCGCGGCGGCGGCGGGATGATTCTTCATGATGTAGGCGCTGTTTTCCGGATAGCGGCTCGCCCGCCACTCGGTGATCAGCACCGTCATGGCGAGTCTGGTCGCAATCAGATCGAAAATGAGGTCGCACTCCCACGCGGTCAGGGGCGTGATTGTGTTGTAGGCGCCGACGATCTCCAGAATCGGCGCCAGAGGGTCCGCGCCCGGGCTCACGTGATAGGCGGCGGCAATGGCGACCTCGTTGACGAGGGGCGCGCGCACCATGTCTCCAAAGTCGAGCAAGCCCACGATCATGGCGAAGTCCGCCTCACCCACAAGAACGTTGTAGGGGTTGAGATCGTTATGGATGACCTGCGCTCTCAGATCCGGCAGGGCCGGAGCGACGAACTCCGCGAACCGGTCGAGCGCTCGCTCGATGTCGGCGCGGGCCTCAAGGCTCCGGACTCCGGAAAGAAGATTGCGCAGTCGCGGCGTATGCTTGAGGTCCCAGGAGAGGTCATGGCCCGCCGCCGGATGGGTGAAGTCGCGAAGCGCGCAGTCGAAACGCGCGGTCATCTCTCCCAGAGCGAGCCGGTAGGCCGACCTCTGCGGCGTTCTGGCCGCCATGGTTCCGGAAAGAAAAGTGAGCAAGCGCATCACGCGCGCCTGCCCGTCGGGCCCAACGATTTCGGCCTCGAACCGGCCGTCAACGGCTGGCGCCAGGCGCGGAACAGGGATCGTCGCGTCGGCGCTCGCCACGTGAACTAGCGCCTTGGTGTGAAAGTCCGTGACGCTTCGATCCTCGGCGGGGTTGGCGATCTTGAGCACGAAGGCCGCGCTCTCGCTCCGAATCAGGAAGTTCTCGTCCCGCTCTCCCCGCAAAGTCTGAGCGACGCTCGATACGCCAAAGTGACGACGCGCCAAAGCCGCCGCCCGCTCGGGGGAGATGGTGGCGACCGCGTTCACCAAGGAGGGGTTCACCAGTGGCGCGTCGCCGAGCGGCATGGCCCCCCTCCGACGTTGAAATAAAGGCCATGCTCCAGAATTTCTGATCTTTGATCAAATTGTAGCCTGAATGAGAATGCGATCCTTCCACGCAGTTTCATTGGGGAAGCACCGCCTCAAGGTGATGCGAGGATTCGAGCAGGTCGGCGGCAATGCTCTCGCGAGCCCCGGCCCCATCCCGGTCGCGAAGCGCGCGGTAGATTTCATGATGGTTCGGCATCGAGGCGATCATCGCAGCCCGGTCAGGCACCATCAGTCGGACGTAAGGCCCGATGCGAAGCCACAGCCCCTCTATCAGTCCAAGGAGGAGATCCATGTGGCTGGCTCGATACACGGCGGTATGAAAGGCCCAGTTCTCCTGGATGTAGGCGTCGAGGTCGCCGACGATCGCGGCGGCCTGCATCAGGTGGGCCCGTCTCTCGATCTGGATCAGTTCTTCTCCGCTGACGCGATCAGCGGCACGCTGGGCGGCGAAGCCCTCGATTTCCACCCGGATATCGCGCAACTCCTGGAGGTTGGCCTTCCGCAATTCCGGCACGATCAGCGTTCTGCCGCTGGGAGGCGCTTCGAGCGCGCCTTCAGCTCCCAACCGCTGCATAGCGCTCCGAACGGGCATGTGGCTCACGCCGAGCGCCTCAGCGACAGAGCGCAAGGTAAAGGCCTGGCCGGGCTGGAAGCGCCCGGCCATGAGGGCCTGCCGCAACTGCAGATAGACCTGATCCTGGAGGGTTTCGCGTTCCACGCGCGCGAAAACGGAGAAGTCGGCGGAGGCGCGCTCGGAAATGGCCATTTCCGGAAGCTTGCGCTTCGCAGACTCACGCATCCGAGTTCTCCTTCCGGCCGCGACCCTATTGCATCCCTCCGTCGGCCGTGATCAAAAGTCAACGCGGTTTGATCAAAATGATCCGTCGGGAAGCGCAAGAGGGGTTCCATCTATGTGGAAGAGAACAAGCGAGAACAAGGCCGACGTCCAGAAGTGTCTCACGTTCGCCCTTCTGGCCTCGAGCGCCGCCGTCGCATGGCCGTCGATCGGAGCGGCCCAACAGCCGGCTTCGGGGCCATCGAGCGCGCAATCGGCGTCCAGCCAGGTCGCCGGAACGGAGGTAAGCGAGATCGTCGTGACGGCTGAGAAGCGGCCACAGCGCCTGGTCGACGTGCCGGCCTCGATCTCAGTGCTGACGTCAAAGGACATCGCCAACGACACGATAATCGCCCTTTCAGGGATCGCGGCCCGCGCTCCCAATGTGGTCATGAGCGGCAGCTCGCTGTTTCCGGGCATCGTCATCCGCGGTGTTGGTTCCTCGAGCGGCACGCAGACGGGCGTGGATCCCGCCGCCGTGGTCTATGTCGACGGCGTCTATCAGGGCCGGGAACGCGCCGAGAACATCCCCCTCCTGGGCGTCGACCAGATCGAGGTCCTGCGCGGGCCACAGGGGACGCTCTACGGAGCGAACACCATCGGCGGCGCGATCAACATCACCACCGAAAAGCCAACCGATCGTCCCACCGCCGAAGCCGACCTCTTGGCGGGCAATCTGGGTTTCGTGCAGGCGACGGGACTCGTGAGCGGCCCCATTGTCGAAGACAAGGTGTTCGCATCCCTGAGCGCCATCTACCGGCATCGCAACGGTTGGATCGACGACGCCTACAACGGCGACAAGCTGAATTATGATAACGCGACTGGGGCCCGGCTTCGCGTGATCTATGACGCCGCCCCTCACCTCACCTTCGATCTCGGCGCCGACTATTTGCACGAAACCGACACCGAAAGCCTCTTGACCACCAGTTATGCGGCGATACCTTTTCCGCCGTTCAGTACTCTGACCCCGCCAGATCCCCAGAATCGCACCGAATACGTCAACTCTCCGGAGTCTGGCGGTCGCGACGTCTACGGCGCATCGATCCAGGCGGACTATGATTTCCCCGGCGTCCGCTTCACCTCGATCTCATCCTATCGGGCCTATACCTCGGCCTACGCCTTCGACTCCGATGGCACGCCGCTGAGCGTGGACAGCGAGGACGACACCGACGACGCCAATCTGTTCACTCAGGAGGTTCGCCTCACCTCGACCAACTCGAGTCCGCTTCAGTGGATCGTCGGCGCATTCTATCTGCATCAACGACTCGTCGATGCCTTCACAACGGACTTTCTTGACCAGTTTCCGACTGTTCTGCTCGGCGCCCCGCCTCTGCCGGCGGGCTACTTCAGCTCCGATACCAGCTACGGGCACATCATCGACGATAGCTATGCGGCGTTCGCCTCCGCAACCTACGCCATTACCAGTCGCCTCAGCGTTACCGGAGGCGTCCGCCTCACCATCGACTCCAAGCATCTGATTTATAATCAGCTGAGCGGGACGCCGAACGCCCAGCCTTTCGACATTTCCAGCCTTGTCGAGGCCACTGTGCCAACCCGTCGGCAAAGGCTTAACGAGACCGTGCCCACGGGCGATGTCAGCCTCACCTACAAATTCAGTCCCGACCAGGCGGCGTACATAAAATTCAGCCGGGGATACAAGGCGGGAGGATTCAACGCCTACATTACAACCTTGCCCTACGACCCCGCCCAGTCTCTGGCATTCCAACCGGAATATCTCGACAACTACGAGATCGGCTTCAAGGGAAGTTGGTTCGACAATCGCGTTACCTTCAGTTCTTCGCTTTTCTATGACGACTATACGAACAAGCAGGAAGCGGTCGAGGATCCGCTCGCGCTATCGATCACCATCCGGAACGCGGCCAAGGCTACGATCTACGGCGCTGAACTCGAGGGTTCCGCGGAGCCGATCAGGGGCCTTACCTTCAGTGGGACCGTGGGGCTTCTCCACGCGCGATACTCCAGCTTCCCCAACGGCGGCGGTATCGGGATCAGCTACTCTGGGAATTCTCTGCCCGACGCGCCTCCGGTCCAGGCCACCTTGGCGGTGCAGTACGAACATGAACTGCCCGTTGGAAATGGGCTGACGGGCGTGGCGCGACTGGAAGCGATCTACTCCGGCGCGTCATTTTCCGACCCCAACAACACCCTCGCCTACAGACAAAGCCCTGTCACCTTCCTCAACGGCCGCCTCGGAATCCAAGCGCAGCGTTGGGGCCTCTTCCTGTGGGCGAACAACCTCACCAACGATCTGCACTTGAGCGGCGGCCTCTATGAACTCGTGGCCACCGCGCGCGCCGTCAACATCCCCCGAAACTTCGGCGTAGAACTCAGATTCAAATACTGAACAAACGAGCGCGAATATGGATATCGGCGACTGGAACGCGACGACGGAACTCAACGCGGTATACAAGCGCGCCCGCGACCTCGGCCTGGAAACGAATCTCGCCGAACTCGAAGCGTTCGGCTTCACCATCGTCGAGCCCGATAAGCTGGCTGCGGGCGATCTGTTCGATCGCATGCTGCCGGCGACCATCACAGCTTGCGAGGAGATGGACGCGGCGGGCGCAAAGCTCAGTACGCCGCTCGGCTCGAACTGCGATTACGCGCGGATTCTGTATGCACTGATCTCGCGGGATGAGGTGTTCGGAGAGGCGGCCATGCACCCGGTGGCGCTCACTCTGGGCCGCTACCTGATGGGCGCCAGTTGTCGCCTCTTCACGACTGGGGCGTTCGTCAAGAGGGGACGGGCGACGTCGACCCTGCTTCACACCGATACCGCGGGCACGCCGCCGCCTCTTTACCCATACGGCCTGGTTTGCAACGTCAGCTGGATCTTGACCGACTACACCGAAGCGACGGGCACCTTCGCTATGGTGCCGGGGAGCCACCGGTACTGCCGGCATCCCACGGCCGTCGAGCAGCCAAAGATGATGGGCGGCCCCAACGATGACATCTGCATCCCGATCATCGCGCGGCCCGGTTCGTTGGTCGTCTTCAATGGCAACACCTGGCATGGCTCCTACCCCAAACAGGACGAGGCGTTCCGCGCGCACGTCGTCACCGTCTACTGCCGGAATTACATCATGCAGGCGGAGAATTTTGACGACGTCTCGACGACGCTCACTGAAAGGTATGGCGACGAACTTCTTCATCTTCTGGGCCGTGACACCTGGCAGGGCTTCAAGAGCGAAGGGCCGCGGGTTGCCGACATCGCTTCGGTCGGCCGCGCGAATTTCACCCCGAGCGCGTGAGGCGAGCAATGGTCGAGGCTCGAGGAGACGCACCCGAGGTTTGGGAGTTCGCCAGCCACGGATGGCTCCTGGCGCTGGAGCGAAAGATCGACGACCTGCTCACCGCCGCGGCGTCGCAGGCCAACTGGAGCTTCTGCGAAGTCTTCACCGACGTTCCTGCGCATCTCGCGTGCGGGAAAGGCTCCCGTATCGCCTGGGCCTGCAGGATCGTCGACGGCAAGGCGCGCTTCGCCGAGGGGGAATGCGACGAGGTCGATCTGAAGACGACCGGCGACTACGCTTACCTGCTTCCGCTCTCCCGGTGGCGGATTGATGAGAAGACGCGGTCTGCCTTGGGGGCCTACCTCGATGCCGGTGTAAGGGAAGGAAAGATCACTCGCATCGGCGATCCTTCGGCCATGCCGCCAGAACTGGCCACGCTTCACAACGCGGTGGTGGATTTCACGCGCTGAGAGGCGCGCCGGCCCAGAGACAGCAAATGAACGCAGTCGAATACCAGAAGTACGACGGCATCGCTCTCGCCGAATTGGTGAGGCGCGGCGAGGTTTCCCCCGGTGAATTGCTTGAGGCCGCCCTGGCGCGGCTATCGGAGGTCAATCCGATCCTGAACGCCGTGGTCGTGGATCTCCAAGAACACGCCCGCGCGGCCATCGCCGCCGGCCTTCCCGAGGGACCATTCACGGGCGTCCCTTTCCTCCTGAAGGACATCACCACCCAGATGGCCGGGGCGCCGACCAGCGCCGGCTCGCGCCTGTTCGCGGGATCGGTGGCGAGGACCGACAGCGCCCTGGTCGCCAATTATCGTCGGGCCGGCCTGGTGATCTTTGGCAAGAGCAACACGCCGGAACTGGGCTTGGTGGGGATCACCGAACCGGCGCTGTGGGGGGCGACGCTCAACCCCTGGAACCTCGAGCGGACCTGCGGCGGCTCTTCCGGCGGCTCCGCTTCGGCGGTGGCGGCCGGGATCACCCCGATGGCTCACGGAGGCGACGGCGGCGGCTCGATCCGGATTCCCGCGTCCTGCTGCGGCGTCTTCGGGCTGAAACCGTCGCGGGGGCGCGTCTCCATGGCCCCGCAAGGCGAAGGCTGGGGCGGCCTCACCGCCCTCCACGCCCTCACCCGCAGCGTCCGAGACAGCGCCGCCCTGCTCGATGCGAGTTGCCGCCCCGAGATCGGCGATCCGTGCCCGCTTGGGGCTCCGGCGACGCCCTTCGCCGAGGACGCGCGCCGGACTCCTCCGAAATTGAAGATCGCGGTGCTGACCACCAACATCTACGGCGCGGCGATGGAGGGGGCGTGCGAAGACGCAGTGCGAAACGCCGCGCGACTCTGCGAGGCCCTCGGCCACGACGTCGTCGAGACGAAGGCGCCGTCAGGCATGGAGGCGCTAATCGACGCCGTCGGCGTGCTGGTCGGAGCTTCGGTCAAGGCGACGCTCGACGGGGAGGCGCAACGGCGCGGTCGGCCCGTGGGGAAGGACGAAATCGAGCCCCTCACCCGACTGATCTATGAACGCGCGGAGGGAGTGTCGGCCGTCCGCTACGTGGAGGCGACGCAATCGTTGCACGCTATGGGCCGGCGCATCGCCGCGTGGCTGGAGCCTTTCGACATGATCCTGCTCTCCACCCTGGGCCGACCACCCATACCCATCGGCATGCTCCAGGGTGAGCTGCATGACTTCCAGGACGTGGTGAACACTTTCTACGAATTCGGTCCCAACACGCAGATCTTCAACATCACTGGCCAGCCGGCGATGTCGGTCCCCCTGACCTGGAGCGCCGAGGGGCTGCCCGTCGGCGTCCAGTTCGCCGGGCGGCCGGCGGGAGAGGCCATGCTCTTGCGTCTCGCCGCTCAGCTCGAAGAAGCGCAGCCTTGGGCCCACCGTCGGCCGCCGGAGCTTTCGTCCCAAGCCAAGACGATCCGAAATGCAGAGGCGTCCGCCGAGTGAGCGCGGGAGATCAGGATCGACTCCATCAGGGCGCGACTCTCGGTCATCTCTTTGCCCGAGCCGCCGCGCGATTCGCCGAGCGCGATGCGCTGGTCGCCGGGGATCTGAGACTGACCTACGCGCGCCTCGCCGATCGTGTGGGCGCCATGGCCGCTGTGATGAGGCGCGCCGGGGTTCCTCAAGGCGCAGCGATCGCCATCCTTTCGCATAACCGCCCCGATGTCCTGGTCGCCTACTTGGCCGCCGTCGTGGAGGGCTGGCGGTTGACCCCGCTGGCCGCGATGTCCTCCGTCGAGGATCAGGTCTTCATCCTCAATGATGCGGCGATCGACGTGCTGGTGATCGATGCGGCGCTGGCCGATCGCGTGGCGCCGCTCAGGGGAGGCGCGCCACGCCTCGCCCACGTGTTTGCGCTGGGCGCCTGCGAGGCCGCCCCCGACCTGACCGCCGCCACCGACGCGGAACCTCGCGCCCTCCTCGAGGTCAAACCCCGCCGCTCAGATGTCGCGGCGGTCTATTACACCGGCGGCACCACAGGGCGTCCCAAGGGCGTCGCCCACACCCACGACTCCGCCATGGCGGCATCGATGATGGCGGCATCCGAGTGGGAGTGGCCCCAAGACCTGCGGATGTTGGCGACGACGCCTATTTCTCACGCGGCGGGCGCATTCGCGTGGCCCGTGTTCATGAAAGGCGGCGCCCTCCACATTCTGGAGACCTTCTCGCCCGAGGCCTTCGGCCGCTACGTCGCGCGCGAGAAGATCACCATGACCTTCCTCGTCCCGACGCAGATCTATCGATTGCTCGATTCCCCAGATATCGAAGACCGGGGGGATGCCGAAGACCGGAGCCTCGTCAGCCTGGAGACGGTGGTCTATGGCGCGGCGCCGATCTCGCCCTCCAGGCTCGCCGACGCCCTTCGCCGGTTTGGCCCGATCTTCATGCAGCTCTACGGTCAGACGGAGGCGCCCAATTGCATCAGCTATCTCTCGAAGGCCGAGCATCGGATTGACGATCCAGAATCGCTCGGATCGTGCGGGGTTCCCTTGGGGGCTGTCCAGGTTGAACTCCTGGACGCGGAAGGAGGAACGGTCGCGACGGACGGGATCGGCGAGATCTGCGTCCGGGGCGCTTTCGTCATGCAAGGCTACTGGAACCGGGCGCAAGAGACGGCGCAGGCGTTCGAGGCCGGCTGGCTTCACACTGGAGATATGGGGCGGTTCGATGCGCGCGGCCGACTGCACATTGTCGACCGCTGCAAGGACATGATCATTTCAGGCGGATTTAACGTCTATCCGAGCGAAGTCGAGGCGGTGCTTGCCCTCGAGCCCGGCGTCGCGGCCTGCGCCGTCGTTGGTCTACCCGATCCGACGTGGGGAGAAGTGGTCGTCGCCGCCGTGGTCGCGCTTCCCGGGCTTAGCTTGGACGTTGACGCCCTGCGTCAGCGCGTGCGCGAACGCAAAGGGCCCGTGCAGGCGCCCAAACACGTGATCCTCGCTGAGCGCCTTCCCATCACGGCGATCGGAAAAATCGACAAGAAGGCGCTGCGGCTCGAGCTCGTTTCGAAAATCCAGGGATAACCCTCATGAATGATGCTTTGGAATTCGCGAGCGCCGCGTGGCTCGAGGCTCTTTCCGAGCTGCTTCCGATCTACGCTTCCCAGGCCGGGCCGGACCTCGAGCTGACGATATGTGAAGTCTTCACCGGCGTCCCCGCCCACCTCGACCGCAATGGGAACGGCGTCATCGCCTGGCACTGCCGCATCGCCGGCGGCGTGGTCCACTTCGAAGAGACCGAACGCAACGACTGCGACTTCAAGACCGTGGTTGATTACCAGACCGTCCTTCCGATCGCCCGATGGATCGTCACCGACGAGAACAGACCGGAGTACGAGGCGCTGGTCGCCCGGGCTGCAGCGAGCGGCAAGGCGAAGCCGAGCGGCGACACCTCGCGCATTCCTCCGTCGTTCATGGGGATGCACAATGATCTCGCCGCGAGAACTCTATAGCGAGCGGGCTCCGCCAGGGGTTTTTCGAGGTGTCCGATCGGCCAGAATGGAGGCGGCGATGAACGGACGGCGGTTCACCGCTTGACGCTGCCTCCAAGCAACTGCTCGCCCAAGCAGACCCGCAACGGGGGTCATGGACGCGCCGGTCTTCTGCCGGCAGGTGACGACTTTGGGCCGTCGCCGCCGCCTGAACCGGCGCCATGACGGCGCGGCCAAGTTGCAACAGTCCCCAAGCGAATTGTGCGCGGGGTGCGGCGAAAGATTGACCGCTCCAAACGCATGTTTCAGTTTCGCTGCGAACGCCCAGCGGTTCACCATTCGTGAACCGTGAGTGTTGGACTGTTCAGGATCGGCCCAGGCGGCCGTGGGGAGAAGCCATGAAAAAGACCGTCCTTCTGATGTCGAGCGCTCTTGGCGCCCTGGCGCTCTCGGCCAGCGGGGCCTTTGCGGCGACCGCGGCGGCGGCTGCGGCGACGACCGAGAACTCGGCCTCCACGGTCAGCGAGATCATCGTCACGGCTGAGAAGCGCGAGGAGAACATCCAGAAGGTGCCGGTGGCGGTGACCGCCTTCACCAGCCAGGCGCGGAACCTCAAGGGCATCAACACGGTCCAGGACATGACCGACTTCACGCCCGGCTTCACCTATTCGAGCCAGCTCGATCGCCCGGCCATGCGGGGCCTGGCGCGCAACAACAACATCTATCTCACCGACTCCTCGGTAGCGGTCTACTACGACGACTTCTTCTCCAATTCGACGTTCCTGGTCGGCCGCGACGACATGCTGATCAGCGACGTGCAGATCCTGTTGGGGCCGCAAGGCACCCTCTATGGCCGCAACGCCATCGGCGGGCTCATCAACACCCTCTCCAAGCGGCCAACACCGGAATGGTCGGGCGAGATCCGCGGCATCGTCGGCAACTACGGCTACACGAAGATCGAAGGGACGGTTTCCGGACCGATCACCGACAATCTCGCCTTCCGGCTCTCTTTCTATGACGAGAACCAGAGCCGCGGCTGGCTCCACAACCTCGATCCGGGCCAACCTTCAGCCGGCGGCATCCGCCACGACCCCTACGTGGACGCCCAGCTCGAATACAAAAACGACAAAGACGACCTGTGGCTCGACGTTTATGGCGTCAGCTTCAACAACGACCGAGGCGGACCGGGCGCGCTGCTCGGCCTTCCGGTGTCGGGCCCCTACGACACGTCTCTCACCGCGGCCCCGACCTGGGCTCTGGCCTTCAATCCGAATTTTGCCTATGGCCCGACCACCGGTTGTCCGATAACCGGCGCCACCGGCGGCTGCCTCATCGCCACCACCGTTCCCGTCAACGGTGCGCCCTACGGGCCCCTTGCACTTGGTCCGATTCCCGGCTCGGTGACCGGTCAGGTGGTTCCGCAAAACCCGGCCCTGACCAACATCCGCAACTACGCCACGGCCATTCCGGTCGATATCAACGTGCGGGCCGCCTACACGGCCACTGTCCATTACACCCATCACTTCGACGGCTTCGACATGAAGTACGTCGGCGGCTACGCCCAGTACCGCTACAACCTCTTCACCAATGTCTTCGAGAACGACCAATCTCCGATCACTTCCTATCAGGTGCCGCTCGACCCCACCGGTCTCTGTGCGGGACTGATGGCGCTCGGCCTCTGCGGACCGCTCACCGTCTTTCCGGCAGCGCGCTTCCAATACGAGACCGAAACCAAGTGGAACTCCCAAGAGCTCACCTTCCTGTCGACCACCAACAGGCCATTGCAGTGGATCGCCGGTCTCTACTTCTACAACGAGAACGACAACAATCCGGAGACCTGGTACAATCCCCTTCAGCCCCAGATCGCCGCGCCCGTTACGCTTACGGGCGCGCCAGCGATCCCCAATCCCAGCCGCGACTACTTGTTTCTTGACTACCAGGACCAGATCAACAGCATCGCCGGCTACAGCCAACTCGACTGGAAGGTCACGCCCACCATCAAGCTCACCGGCGGCGTGCGCTACACCTTCGACTGGAAACACGGCATGGAGGAATCCCGCTACATCGACTTCTCGGGCGGCATCCTCAATCCGGCCGACTACGGAAGCCTGACTCCGGCTTTCGACATTACCCCGCTCGAGATCGGGACCGCGCCGGGCGCAAGGGGCGTCACCTGCGCGATCAGCTATCCCACCACCGGTCCCTACGCGGGCGACGCGACGAGGTGCCTGGGCGATCACTCCAGCGCCTTCACCGGCACGGCCGGCGTCGAGTGGACCCCTGATCCCGACACCCTCGTCTACCTGCGCTACAATCGTGGCTACAAGGCTTTCGGCTACAATGCGGGCCTGATCAACACCGCTCCTGAGGCCAAACCCGAGTTCGTGGACGATATCGAAGGCGGGGTGAAGAAGACCTTCGGGCGCAACCTCGTTATCGACGCCGACGCCTTCTACTATAACTACGTCAACGACCAGGTGCCGATTGGCGTTCCGGTGAACGGCGTTACACTCACCGAATTCATCAACATCCCCAAGTCGGTTTCCGACGGCGTCGAGTTCACCGCCAACTGGAGCCCTATCCACAACCTTGAGCTCTCGCTGACCTATGGCCTCGACCACACCTCGATCCGCACCGGATGTTCCTATAATGCGACCACGGGCCTTTTCTCCGGCCTCTGCATCACCGACGCCGTCGATCCGGGCGGCCTGGCGCCTGGCGCACGGCCGGTCGGGCCGGCCCAGGGGACCACGGTCATCGACACCAACTCGGGGCTGGTGGCGATCAACAACCACGTTCAGGCTGTGAACGGTGATGAGCTTCCCCAGGCCCCGGAGAACAAGATCGCCTTCAATGCGACCTACACCATTCCGGTTACGGACACTGGCAATCTCATCCTTTCGGGGACCTTCGCCTGGAAGGACAAGTCCTATTCGGCCCCCTTCGAGCGCTACTACTATGTTGGCCCCTCGTGGGATCAGGTCAATCTTCGCGTGACCTGGAGCGGCGACAACGATCGCTACGAAGTCGTGGCCTATGTGAACAATCTCTTCAATACCATCGGCTACGACGCGGCGGCCGGCGGCTATGGAGACACCTCGCCTCAGGGCGGCGGCGCGCCCATTTGGAACAGTTCCTACGACCTCACCCCGCCGCGTCTCTACGGCATGGAGATTCACTACAAGTTCTGATCGCCCGCCCGACTGCCGGGTTCGCGCCAAGACGAGGTCCCTTCTCCCCCTTGCGGGAGAAGGTGGCGCGAAGCGCCGCATGAGGGGTGGACCAGGTCGACCCCCCCATTTGGCGCTTACGGAGAGTCCGCGACCCTCACGCCACCGCTTCGGGGCCCACCTCGCCAGAAGGGGCGAGGGAAACCGAAGGTGAGGACTTTCATTCCGCCGACTCGCCATCCGGCGGACATTTGAAGCGAGGCGCCTCGATCTTCGTGGTTGGATGATCGGGCGTCATCCCTGTAGGTTGGCCGAGAACCAAAAGAGCGAAGAAGTTGGAGCAGGCCATGCGCACTCGGCGGCTGGGCGCGAGCGATCTTGACGTCTCGGTGGTTTCGCTCGGCTCCTGGCTGACCTTCGGGGTGGGCGTGGAGCGCGAGGCCGCCATCGCCTGCGTGAGGAAGGCTCTCGATCTGGGGATCAACCTCATCGACACCGCCAACGTCTATGGCCGAGGCGCCGCGGAGAGCCTGCTCGGCGAGGCGCTGGCCGGCGTGCCGAGGCAAAAATACGTCCTCGCCACAAAGCTCTTCGGCGAGATGAGTCCCACCGACCGGGGCCTTTCCAGGGCCCAGATCGAAAAGCAGCTCGACGCTTCATTGAAGCGTCTGCGCGTCGACCACGTCGATCTCTATCAGTGCCATCGTTACGATACGGGGACCCCGCTCGAGGAGACCATGGAGGCGCTCGGCGCGGCGGTGAAGGCCGGCAAAGCCCGCTGGATCGGGTTTTCGGAATGGTCGCCCAAGAACATCGAGGACGCCCTGGCGCTCTCCAATCTGGCGCGCTTCGTCTCCAGCCAGCCGCAATACTCCCTTCTCTGGCGCCGGCCGGAGAAGAAGGTCATCCCCCTCTGCGCCGCCAACGGCATCTCGCAGATCGTGTGGTCGCCCCTCGCCCAGGGCGTCCTCACCGGCAAATACCGGCCCGGCTCAACGCCCCCGAAGGATTCGCGGGCCGGCAGCGAAACCATGGCCGGGCCGATCAAGGGCTGGATGTCGCCTGAGGTGCTTTCCGCCGTGGAGAATCTGAAGCCGCTCGCCAAGGAGGCCGGCCTCAGCCTCGCCCAGTTCTCGCTCGCCTGGGTCCTGCGCGAGCCGAATGTCGCCTCGGCCATCGTCGGAGCGAGCCGGCCAGCCCAGCTCGAGGAGAACGCGGCCGCCGCCGACGCCAAGGTCGATCCGGCCCTCTTCGAAAAGGCCGAGGCGATCGTCGCTGACGTCCCGGCCCGAGTGTCGTGAATTTGACGTTCGTCCACATCTTGGGGAGCGTTTGATGACGAACGTCAAATTCGTAAACGACACTAGATTCATGGATTGGCTGGTGTCCTTTATCGATTCCGACGTTCGACAGGCGCTCGCCCCAGGCGGATCGAACGTCGGAATCGGGACACTAGCGGCCTGATGGACTCTGGCGCCTCAAAGGAGTCCGCGCCCGGCTCTCCCGATCCCGGCCCGCGGGGCCGGATGGGCAAGGACCTCACGAAAGGCCCCATCACCAAGACCCTGATCCTTTTCGCCCTGCCGCTGATGGGCGGCAATGCGCTCCAGTCGCTCGACCTCACGGTCAATCAGATTTGGGTGAGCCATACCCTGGGCGCGGCCGCGGTCACCGCGCTCGGCAACGCCAACATCGTCATGTTCCTGATGCTGGGTGGAATCTTCGGGGTCGGCATCGCCGCCAACATCCTCGTCGCCCAGGCGGTGGGGGCCAGGGACTATCCGCTGGTCAAGCGCGTGATGGGGACGACGACCTTCTTCTTCATTCTGCTTTCCCTCGTTTTGGCGACGCTCGGAATCGTCTTCTCCCCGAAGATCCTCGAACTCATGGGAACGCCCATCCAGGCCCGTGAGGACGCGATCATCTACCTTCGGGTGAGCTTTTCCGCTGTTCCCTTCATGTACTTCTTCATGTTCATGCAGATGGCCCAGAGGGGCGCGGGCGATTCCACCACGCCTTTCTATTTCATGGCCGTCTCGGTCGTGATCGACGTCAGCCTCAATCCGATGCTGATCCGCGGCATCGGCCCGTTCCCGAGGATGGGCGTCGCCGGCTCGGCGACCTCGACCCTCGTCGCCCAGTCGGTCGCACTCATCGCCATGATGATCTGGCTCTATCGCCACAAGAGCGTTCTCGTCCTGCACCGAAGCGAACTGCGTCTCCTCAAGCCCGACTTCGCCATCTTCCGCTCCATCGTGACCCGGGGCGTCCCCATGGGGGTGCAGATGTTCGTGGTCTCGGGGACGTCGCTGGTCATGGTCAGCTTCGTCAACCGCTACGGCTATCTCACCAGCGCCGCCTATTCGATCGCCTCGATCATCTGGAGCTATGTCCAGATCCCCACCATGGCGATCGGAGCCTCGGTCTCCTCCATGTCGGGCCAGAACGTCGGGGCGGATCTGTGGGACCGGGTCGCCAAGATCGCGCGCTCGGGAGTGGGGACGGCGCTCATCGTCTCCACCAGCGTCACGATCCTGCTCTACATCTTCAATCATCAGGTCCTGACCATCCTGCTCCCCTCGAGTTCGCCGGCGGTCCCGCTCGCCTCGCACATCAACGAGATGGTGCTCTGGGGCTTCGTGATCTTCTCGATCACCTTTGCGCTGAACGGCGTCATCCGCTCCACCGGCGCGGTGTGGGCGCCGCTCATCATCCTTTCGGTGTCGATGATCGGAGTGCGCATCCCCTTCGCGGCCCTCATGATCCCGCGATTTGGCGAGAACGCCATCTGGTGGTCGTTCCCGCTCGGCACGATCACCTCGGCCATCCTGACCTCGATCTATTACAAGACCGGGATCTGGAAGAAGGCGAAGATGCTGGAGGAGAAGCCGCGCGGCTCGGCTGTCGACTCGGGTCTGGCCACCCCCGCCATGACCCCGCCGGACGCCGATCGCGCCGCCGCCGACGCCCTCGCCGCCGAGGGCTGAGGCTTTCGCCTCCTCACCCGTTCCGCGCTCTTCCTCGCCTTCCTCAAACGCGTGTATGATCGTCGATTACTCTTGTCATGGGAGCGGCCGCGTCATGCGCTTTGGAATCTTCTACGAACACCAGCTCCCCAGGCCCTGGACGGAGGGTCTCGAGCAGAAACTCTTCTCCGACGCCCTCGACCAAGTCGAGCTCGCCGACGCTCTCGGCTTCGACAACGTGTGGGAGGTCGAGCACCATTTCCTCGAGGAATATTCCCATTCCAGCGCTCCCGAGGTCTTCCTCGCCGCCTGCTCGCAGCGCACCAAGACCATTCGCCTTGGTCACGGCATCGTCCTGATGCCTCCCGGCTACAATCACCCAGCCCGCGTCGCCGAGCGCATCGCCACGCTCGATCTGGTCTCCAAGGGGCGGGTGGAGTGGGGGACCGGCGAGAGCTCGGCCCTGCTCGAGCTCGGCGGCTATGGCGTCCCGGTCGAGGAGAAGCGCAACGCCTGGCGCGAGGCGGTGGAGCAGTGCGCCAACATGCTCGCCATGGATCCCTATCCGGGCTTCCAGGGAAAGTTCTTCTCCATGCCGGCCCGCAACATCGTCCCCAAACCGGTGCAGAAGCCCCATCCGCCCCTGTGGGTCGCCTGCTCCAACCGCGAGACGATCAAGCTCGCCGCCCGGCTCGGGATCGGCGCGCTGACCTTCGCCTTCGTCGACCCGGCGGAGGCGCGCCAGTGGGTCGACGACTACTACCGCATCATTCGCGAGGAGTGCGTTCCGATCGGCCATGCGGTGAACGCCAACATCGCCATGGTCTCGAGCTTCGGCCTCCATCACGACAAGGAGACCGCGCGAGCGAGATTCCGGGACGGATTCCGCTTCTTCCAGTTCGCCCTCGGCTGGCACTACGGCTTTGGCGAGCAGATTCCGGGCCGCACCGACATCTGGGAGAAATTTCAGACCGCGCTTGCCAACATGCCCGAGGAGGCCGCCGCCGAGGGCGGCATCGCCACCCCCGAGGGTCTTCGCGAACACCTTCGCAAGTTCGAGGACTGCGGGGTCGATCAGGTCTGCTTCATCCAGCAGGCCGGCCGCAACCGCCATGAGCACATCTGCGAAGCGCTCGAACTCTTCGCCGGCGAGGTCATGGGCGAATTCAAGGCCCGCGAGGCCGAGCGCCTCGCCCGCAAGAACGAAGAACTCGCCCCGTTCATCGAAAAGGCCATGGCGCGCAAGGAATGGATGAAGGCGCCCAAGGATTCGGAGATCGCCCCGGTCGTCGCCCTGGGCCGACAGATCGCCGAACAGGCCAAGGCCGAGGGCCGCGAACTCCCGGCCAATCCCAACCGCGAGGCCTGGGTCAAGGCCCTGGCCGGCTGAATGCCCATCCCCGCCGCCATCGCCGAAATCGCGGGTCCGCTCGACTTCGATCCCGAGGCGCTGCACGCGAAGTATCTGGCCGAACGCGACAAGCGCTTGAAAGACGAGGGAATCTCCCAGTACGTCGAGGTCAAGGATGCCTTCGCCCGCTTCGCCGAGGATCCCTATGTCGAGCCGGGTTTCACCCGCGCACCGGTCTTCGACGAGGTGGAGTTCGCCGTCATCGGCGGCGGCTTCGGCGGCCTTCTCATGGCCGCGCGCCTGCGAGAGATCGGCGTCGACTCCTTGCGCATGGTCGAGGCCGGCGGCGACTTCGGCGGCACCTGGTACTGGAACCGGTATCCCGGCGCCATGTGCGACGTGGAATCTTACGTCTACCTGCCGCTCCTGGAAGAACTCGGCTACCTGCCCAAGCACAAATATTCCTTCGCTCCGGAGATCTTCGAGCACAGCCGCGCCATCGCCCGGCATTACCGCCTTTATGACCGGGCCCTGCTTCAGACCACGGTCACCGACCTTGTGTGGGACGAAGCCTCGCGCCTGTGGATCGTCCGAACCGACCGGGGCGATCGCTTCAAGGCGAGGTACGTGGCCATGGCCTTGGGCCCGCTCGCGCGGCCCAAGCTCCCCGGCATCCCGGGGGTTGGCGATTTCGCCGGCCATTGCTTCCACACCAGCCGCTGGGACTACGCCTATACAGGCGGGGATTCCTCCGGCGGCCTCGTCAATCTCGCCGACAAGCGGGTCGGGGTCATCGGCACCGGCGCGACCGCCATCCAGTGCGTGCCCCATTTGGCTCAGTGGGCGAAGCGGCTCTTCGTCTTCCAGCGGACGCCTTCTTCGGTCGACGTGCGCAACAACGCCCCGACTGATCCGGGCTGGGCGGCCTCGCTCGAGCCCGGCTGGCAGAAGCGCCGCCGCGACAACTTCAACATCCTCGTTTCCGGCGGCGACCAGGACGAGGACCTCGTCCACGATGGCTGGACCGACATCTTCCGCAAGCTGACCGGCGCGGCGGCCAAGGAGGCGGCCAGGAAGCTCGGCCGCCGGCTCTCGAGCGAGGAGCGCGCCGAGTGGATGCGCCTTGCCGACTATCGCAAGATGAACGAGATCCGCGATCGGGTGGACGCGCTCGTCGCCGATCCCAAGACCGCCGCTTCGCTGAAGCCCTGGTATCGCCAGTTCTGCAAGCGGCCATGTTTCCACGACGAGTATCTCCAGGCCTTCAATCGGCCAAACGTGCGTCTCGTCGACACCGAGGGCAGGGGCGTGGAGCGGATCTTCCCCGAGGGCCTCCTAGCCAATGGCGAGAAGTTCGAACTCGATTGCCTGATCTTCGCCACCGGCTTCGAGGTCGGCACCGACTACACCCGCCGCGCCGGCTACGAGATCAGGGGTCGCGACGGCGTGGCGCTCTCCGCCCACTGGAAAGATGGGCTTCGCACCTTCCAGGGCCTCACCGCCCGGGGATTCCCCAACTGCTTCTTCCTCGGCTTCACCCAGACCGCCATCACCATCAGCGTTCCCCAGGCGCTCGCCGAGCAGGCGGCCCACGTCGCCTACATGGTCGGCCAGGCGCGGGACCAGGGCTTTGAAGTGATCGAGCCCTCCGCCGAAGCGGAGGCCGCCTACGTGGCCGAGGTCAAGGCTCTGGCGAGGCTCGGCCAGCGGTTCTACGCCGAGTGCACGCCGGGCTACTATAATTCCGAGGGCATGGCCGGGAACCGCCGCGGGTTCTTCTCCGACATCCATGGAGCCGGCCCGATCCGTTTCTTCGAGATGCTCGCCCACTGGCGCGCTGAGGGGAATCTAGCCGGGATCGAGCTTCGCTGATTTCGCTATCCCTCTGAGGTCGAGCTCGGCAGCAAGGCATCTGGAGCGGATCGTGTACGCATGAAAACCATGACCATCACGGAACTGCGGCGAAACATCTTCCGTCTGGTGGACGAGGCGCTGGCGACGGGAGAGCCCATCGTCTTCCGCCGCAGAGGCCGCAGAATGATCCTGCGAAGCGAGGGCGGCGAGAGCTCCGCCGCCGCGGAACACGACGAGGAGAGGGACGAGCGCTGGCGCAGGTTCTGGGCCGCGCCGGCCGAAATCCACGAAGACCTCTCCTTGGAGGAGATCGAAAGCGCCGGAGAGACCTACTGGCGCTGGCGCGCGGGGCCTGATCCCGATCGGTGATCCAGCTCGACACCCACATGCTTGTGTGGCTGGCGAGCCGTCTGGTGGGTTGGCTCAGTCCGCTGGCCCGTCGGCTGGTCGAGCGCGAGAGCCTCCAGATCTCGCCCATGGTGGCGCTGGAGTTGGAGACCCTCTACGAGGCGGGAAGGCTGAGGAGCGAGGCCGGACGGGTGCTCGCCGTGGTCGAACGCGACTATGGTCTCTCGCGCTCGCAGGCGCGCTTTGCGGCGGTGATCGAGGCGGCGCGGAGCTTCGCCTGGACCCGTGATCCGTTTGACCGCCTGATCGTGGCCAACGCTATGGCCGACGCCGCTCGGCTCATCACCGCCGACGCGACCATCCTGGCCAATTTCACCGGCGCGGTCTGGTGACGGCCTGCCGGGCGCTCGCCTCGGAGCGAGAGGCGCGTGACTTGGCGCGAGGCGGGGCGCATGAAGGAGGTTGACCTGAGCTGAGGCAAGGAGAACGGCTCATGACGCTCGTCCACGAAACCGAAGTCGCCGGCGAATGGCGCGCCGGACGCAACACCGCCGCCGCTCAGAAAGGCTCCATTCACGACGACGCCACCGCCGGGAAGCTCGGCTTCAAGGGCGGCACCGTGGCCGGGTCCCTGCACATGGACCAGTTCGTTCCGCTGCTCGTCGAGACGTTCGGCGACGATTGGCGAGAACGCGGCAATCTCTCGCTCTATTTCCGGCAGGCCACCGTCGATGGCGAGCGCGTCCGCGCCTTTCTCCAGAAGGGCGAGGGGCAGGCGCGACTGTGGATGGAGAACGAAGCCGGCGACCTCGTTCTGGAGGGAACGGCGAGCGCCGGCGGCCCCGACCTTCAGACCGAGCTCGTCCAGCGCCTCGCCGGCCAGGCGCGCTCTGCGCCGGGCGCGCTTCGCATTCTGGCCAAGGTCAGGGAAGGCGATGAGGCCAGCGACGTGATCGGGCGGATCGAGGCCAAGAGGGTCGCCGATCGGCTCAAGACCATCCCCGAGACCATCCCCGAATACAGTTCAGCCCCGCCTCATCTGCCGCCGTCGCTCTGCGTGCACCTCTACCGCGCCGCCCAGACCCAACTCCTGAAGCTCACCGGCTCAGTCGTGGGCCTCTTTGGAGCCATCGAGCTGCAGTCCTTGGCCGGTCCCCTGATGGCGGATGCCGATTACGCAACGCGCGCCCGCGTGCTCGCCCTTTCGGAGAGTCCCAAGACCGAGAACGTCTGGTTCCAGGCCTGGGCCAGCGATCCGGCGAGCGGCAAGGATATCGGCTGGATGATCATGTACCTGCGTTTCATGAAAGCCTCCTCGCCTCTCTGGGCGTGAGAGCTCGGCTCGGCGACTCCAAATTGCATCTCTGGCAAGGCCGGACGTCTCGCGTCGATCCCGTTCAGCCTACAGTCAGGTTCGGGGAGGGAGGCTTTCAGCGAGGCGAGGGTCCTGGTGTCGGAGACCAAGATGAAGGCAATGCTTGTTGCGGTCGCTTCGACCGCTCTTTTGGCGGCGGGCGCCGCCGCTGGAACCGCCAAGGCGGACCCGGCTCTCGTCGGCGCCCCCTACCTGCAGCCGGTCCAGTTCAGCGTCTACTTCTGGGCGGGCCATCGGTATTGCTGGTACTACGAGGGTTGGCGCGGACCGGGCTGGTACTGGTGCGGCTTTCCATGGCGCAGGGGTTTTGGCTGGGGCGGCGTCTGGGGCTGGCATGGCTGGGCGGGACCCGGCGCCGGCTGGTGGGCCTGGGGCCGCGGCCACGGCTATCATGACTGGCGCGGCGGCGGTTATCACCGAGGCGGCGGCTATTACCACGGTGGCGGTCACTACCAGGGCGGCGGTCACTACCAGGGCGGCGGGTGGCGCGGTGCGGCCGTCCGCGGAGGCGGCGCTCACTTCGCCGGAGCCGTGCACGGCGGCGGCGGCCACCAGGTGAGGGGCGCGGGCCATGGCGGCGGGCATCGGGGCGGCGGCGGCCATCACGGCGGCGGCCGCGGGAACGGCCATCATCACTAGGCTTTCGAGCGAGCGTTGATAATTGGATCGCGGCGACCTGCTTTAGGCCCAGGCTGCCGAGAACGTCCGGTAGAGCCGAGAAGCCGGCGCGCTCGTCTCCTTCATTCCCTCTTCGACTCGAACCAAAGGACCGCGCCAGCTTCCTCAGCCGGTATTCAGTTTGGCGGCCAGTTCGAGGCTTTGCGGCGCGGCGAGGCCGCCGAAGCTCCGATCGACTTCTTCGAGTTCTTTGCGCGCCTCGCTGTTTTTCCCGGCCGCCATCAGGTTCTCGATTTTGGAAAGGCGCGCGGCCTGCTCTTTGGCGATCTTGGTTCGGCAGCTGGCGAGGCGAGCCGCATTGATCGGACGCGGGTGGTCGAGTGTCCTGATCGCCCCGAGGAGCGCGCCGTCGCCCGGAAGGGCGTGGCCGGCGAACGCCATGGTTTCGCTCTCCACGCCAAAGACGCACCACCTCGCCATGGACTGCTGGCTCGCCGCGTCTTCGGCGAGGTGGACCACGTCCCGCGCCCCGGTGATGTAAACGAGCCGTGTCCCTTCCTGGAAACGGTGGAAGAGATCCCTCGGCGGCAGGGGGACCTCGCCCTCGCCGATCGGATCGCTGCCGTCGTTGAGGATCGCGCCGCTAAAAACGTCCGGATAGGCCAGCGCCAGTCGCATCGCCACCCGCGAGCCTCCCGAATAGCCGCCGATCCAGATGCGTCGGGAATTCAGGGGGAATCGGCGGGCGACGTTCTGTTCGGCTAGAATCGCGAGCGGCTCCCGCCGGCCAAGGACGCTCGCGTCGTTCCCCGATCCATCGGCGGAGACGAAGATGACGCCCTCGCGATCCAGAACCTCGGCCCAGCCCTCGGGGAGGACGGCGCGCGGAGAGGGCGAGACGAAGACCAGGAGGCCATAGCCGCCCGGGGGTTCGGTCCCAGGGGTGAAGAGGACGAACCGCTCTCGGGCGAGGTCGACGCTCTGAGGGGCGAGCGCCTTGCCGGTTCGCGCCAGTATGCCGGGGATCTGCGCCGCGGTCATTGGGCTCAGGAGCCGCCGCGCCAACTCCGCGTTGCTGGAAAGGGGCGAATAGGCTGTGAAGACCACGTCCTCCTGGAGCCGGCCCGGCGCAGGTCCGGCGACCGCCGGCGGCGACCAGATCGCCGTCAGTGCGAGCGCGATCGCCGCGCGGCGGACTACCCCGGCGATCCCTCGTCTCCTCGCAAGGCCCAGGCCCTCGCAAACCCGGCCACCTGGGCGGCCACCGTCTCCACTTGCCAGGCGTCCCTGGGATCGAGAAAGGCGCCGTCGCCATCGAAGAGGCCGCCGGAGGCGTTCAGCGTTGCTCCCAGCGGCGTCGGCCAGGCGCGAAGGGCGTGGGCGATGGCGCGCAGCGAGGCGAGCGCCGATCCGCACGCCTGGGCCCCGCTCGCCGCCACGATGCAGCCGGCGGCGCGGCCATCCAGGTACGGCCTCTCGTCCTGCGCCAGCCATTCCAGGCAATCGAGGGCGTTCTTGACCAGGCCCGAGATCGAGCCGTGGTAGCCCGGCGTGGCCATGATCACCCCGTCGGCCGCGCGCACGGCCTCGAGATAGCCATCGACCGCTTCTGAGCGAGCCGGGTCGCTCGGATTGTAGATCGGCAGCGAGGCCATGAACGCCCCTCCGAAAAGGAGGGTCCGGGCGCCCTGCGCCTCCGTGAAGGCAAGGGCGTGCGAGAGCGCCTGCTCGCTCGTCGAGCCGGGCCGGACCGTCCCTCCGATGCCGACGATCAGCAGGGGAGACCTGCCTCCTTCACGCGCTTACGCCGCTGGTGGTTCGTAGCAAACGGATGGCCCCCATCCGTTTGTGGTTCGATCCACGTCGATTCAATGTCCTGTGGTGCGACTCCGGCGAGGTCAATGGGCTGGATGGGTTTGCGTGGCGCCACTCGCGTTCTCATTGGGGGCGCGCCGCGCGTCGTAGTGCGCCTTCAGCTCGGCGATCTCGGCCGCGTATTTGTCTTTCGCCGCCTCCTTGAGCTTGGGCAGGTGGTAGTTGGGGAAGAGGTCGTTGTCGGGGCGATAGTCCTTGAGCACCTGCTTGGCCACGGTCACCTTGTGCACTTCGGTGGGGCCATCGGCGATGCCCATCACCATGGCGCTGGTCAGCATGCCCATGAACGGCATCTCGTTGGAGACGCCCATCGCCCCGTGCAGGTGCGCGGCCGTGGCGGCGATGTCGTGGTAGACCTTGGGCATGGCGACCTTGATCGCCGCGATGTCCTTGCGCACCAGGTTGTAATCCTTGTGCTTGTCGATCAGCCAGGCGGTGCGAAGCACGAGCAGGCGGAACTGCTGGAGCTGGATCCAGGCGTCGCAGATCTGCTCTTGCACGACCGCCATGTCGGCGAGGCGCCCGTCGCGGGTCTGGCGCGAGACCGCGCGCTGGCACATCAGATCGAAGGCCTTCTGGCAGGCCCCGACGGTGCGCATGGCGTGGTGGACCCGGCCGCCGGAGAGGCGCGTCTGCGCCACCAGGAAGGCGCCCCCGCGCGGGCCGAGCAGGGCCTCAGGGCCGACTTCAACATCCTCGTAGCGGATGTAGGCGTGGCCGCCGCCTTCGCCGGCGCCGACCCCGATGCCGCGCAGGATGTTTACGCCCGGCGTCTTGGTCGGGACGATGAAGATCGAGGTCCGCTGGTGGATGTCCTTATGATCCGGATCGGTGACCGCGTAGACGATCAGGATGGTCGAGCCGTAGGCCCCGGATGAGAAGTACTTCTCGCCGTTGATCACCCATTTGCCGTTCTTCCATTCGGCCCTCGTCTTGAAAGTGGTCGGATCGGACCCTCCGGCCGGCTCGCTCATCGAAAACGCCGAGCGGATCTCGCTATTCAGCAGCGGCCAGAGCCACTTTTCCTTTTGTTCGGGGGTGCCGTAGTGGGCGATGATCTCGGCGTTGCCGGTGTCGGGGGCCTGGCAGCCGAAGATGGTGGGGGCGAGATGGTTGCGCCCCAGTTTCTCGTTCATCAGGGCGAGCTTCAGCTGGCCGTAACCCTGGCCGCCGAGTTCGGGCCCGAGATGACAGGCCCACAAGCCCTTTTCCTTCACCTTGGCCTGCAACGGCTTGATGAACCGCTCGCGGCCCTCGCTTCCCCACACCGCCATGCCCAGGTGCGAGATCGGCTCGACCTCGTCGGCCATGAACTCCTCGATCCAATCGAGCTTCTTCTGGAATTCGGGATCGGTCTCGAAATCCCACGCCATGGCCGCTTTCCTCCTCGTCGAGTGAGGTTCAACCTTGCCGCGTCGCCGGCAAGCGCGCAACTGTCTTAAACGCGCGTTTGAACCGCGGTCCTGTCGAGCGGAGAGACACGAGAATGAAAACCGCCGCCCAAAGGCTCGGCTTTTCGTCCGAGAGGCTCTCCCGCATCGAGCCTTTCTTGGAACGCCAGTATCTCGCTCCCGGCCGGCTCCCGGGAGCCCTGACGCTGGTCGCCCGGCGCGGCGAGATCGCCCACCTTTCGGTCCAGGGCCTGGCCGACGTCGAGCGCGCCGTCCCGCTCTCCGAGGAGACGATCTTCCGCATCTACTCCATGACCAAGCCGATCACCTCGATCGCCTTCATGATGCTGGTCGAGGAGGGGAGGGTCGCCCTGGAGGACCCGGTCGAAGCCTACATCCCGACCTGGCGGGATCTGGGCGTCTTCGTCGCCGGGGGGCCTGGCGCCTTCCAGACCAGGCGCCCGACGCGACCGATGCAGATCGTCGATCTTCTTCGCCACACCAGCGGGCTCACCTACGGCTTCCAGAATCGCGGCAATATCGACGCCGCCTATCGCAAGGCCGGGATCGGTGAGATGGCGAGCGCAACGCCCCTTGCCGAGATGATCGAGAAGCTCGCGACAATTCCCCTGGAGTTCTCCCCCGGGGAAGCGTGGAACTATTCGGTCTCCACCGACGTGCTCGGCCATCTGATCGGCGAGATCAGCGGCGTCCCCTTCGCCGATTTCGTCCGCGAACGGATCACCGGACCGCTCGGCATGGTCGATACCGACTTCCATGTCCCGGCGGCCAAGGCCGGCCGGCTCGCCGCCTGCTACAACCGCTCCCCCTCCGGCGGCCTCGCGCTTCAGGACGACCCCGCGACCAGCGCCTATCTGAAGCCGCCCGCGTACCAGTCCGGCGGCGGCGGCCTCGTTTCCACCGCCGCCGACTATTTGCGCTTCTGCTCCATGCTGCTGGGCGGCGGAAGGCTGGGGAGCGAGCGGCTGATCTCGCGAAAGACGCTCTCCCTGATGACCGCCAACCACCTTCCCGGCGGCGCCGACCTCACCGAGCTTTCCCGCTCTCTCTTCTCGGAAAGTGTCTATGCCGGGGTGGGTTTCGGCCTCGGCTTCGCCGTCCTGGTAGATCCGGCCAAGGCGCTGCTCCCTTCGAGCGCCGGCGAATACTACTGGGGCGGGGCTGCCTCGACCGCCTTCTGGATCGACCCGGCCGAGGAGATCGCGGTCGTTTTCCTGACCCAGCTCATTCCCTCCAGCGCCTGGCCCATCCGCCGCCAGCTGCGCACCCTCGTCTACGCCGCGCTCGACGACTGATCGGTCGTTTTCCTCTGGACGAGAGCGCCCGGCCTGGGCATCACCGCGGCCATGGCGGCCGGCGAAATCGAGCACCTGGTGCTGTTCGGGGCGACCGGCGATCTCGCCGCGCGCATGCTCATCCCCTCGCTGTGGCATCTCGACGCCGACGGCCTGCTCTCGCCGCGCCTGAAGGTCGTCGGCCTCGCCCGAGCCAAGCTCGATCACGACGCCTTCCTCGAAAAGGTGCGGGAGACGCTCGCCGAGCGGGTCGGGAGCCTCGACGAAGCGGTCTGGAAGAGGTTTGCGGCGCGTCTCGCCTTCTGTTCCGCCGACGTCACGACCGCCGAGGGCCTGGAGCCGCTGGCGAAGATCTTGGGCGGCTCATCGACGGTCTACTATCTGGCCCTTTCGCCCAGCCTCTACGGGCGGGTCTGCGCGGCGCTCGCCGGCGCCGGCCTCAACTGTGGCGACTGCCGTATCGTCCTCGAAAAGCCCATTGGGCGGGATCTTGCGAGTTCGCGCTCGATCAACGCCGAAGTCGCCTCCGCGTTCGAAGAGACGCGCGTCTTCCGGGTCGACCACTACCTCGGCAAGGAGACGGTCCAGAACCTCATCGCCCTGCGCTTCGCCAACACCCTCTTCGAGCCCTTGTGGAACAACCTCGCCATCGACCATGTCCAGATCACCGTCGCCGAGACCGACGGCGTGGGCGAGCGCTGGGCCTACTATGACGAATACGGCGCGCTTCGCGACATGGTCCAGAACCACATGCTCCAGCTCCTCTGCCTGGTCGCCATGGAGCCGCCGGCCGACGCCGGCGCGGACTCGGTGCGCGACGAGAAGGTCAAGGTCCTGAAGTCGCTTCGCCCCATGAGCCACGCCTCCGCTCAGCAGATGAGCGTGCGGGGGCAATATCGCGAGGGGGTGAGCGACGGGCGGACCGTGGCGGGGTACGTAGAGGAGATCGGCAGGCCCAGCGACGCCGAAACCTTCGTCGCCCTGCGCGCCGAGATCGACAACTGGCGCTGGGCGGGCGTCCCATTCTACCTGCGCACGGGAAAGCGGCTCGCCGAGCGCCGCACCCAGATCGTCATTCAGTTCAAGCGGCTTCCCCACTCCATCTTCGGCGAGCGGGCGGCCGGCGACCTCTTCGCGAACCGGCTGGTGATCGATCTGCAGCCCAAGGAGGACATCTCGCTTCTTCTCATGAATCGCCGGCCGGGCCTGGAGGAAACGCGGCTCAAGGCCATGCCCCTCAGCCTTTCGCTCGGCGACGGCGGGCGTCGCCGCATCGCCTACGAGCGGCTCCTCCTCGATGTCCTGGCCGGCAATCCCGCCCTCTTCGTGCGGCGCGACGAGGTGGAGCTCGCCTGGACCTGGATCGACGGCCTCGCCGACGCCTGGGCCGACATCGGCATGGCGCCTCGGCCCTATCCGGCCGGAAGCTGGGGCCCGGCCGGAGCCTTCGCGCTTCTGGAGCGTTCGGGCCGCCAATGGCTGGACGACTAGGGCTGGATGGTGAGGCTCGAGACTTTTCCCGATCGCGACGCCGTCGCCGGGGCCGCTGCATCGGTCCTCGCCGCCGCCCTCCATGGCGAGGGGAAGAGAAGCTTCATCGCCACTGGCGGCACGACGCCCGGGCCGACCTACGATCGCCTCGCCAAGGCGCCCCTGGATTGGGCGCAGATCACGATCGCCCCCACCGACGAGCGGTTCGTCGATCCTTCGAGGCCGGACAGCAACGCCCACCTCCTCAGGACCCGTCTGCTCGTCGGCCATGCCGCCGCCGCCAGCTTCGTTCCCTTGAAGCGCCACGGCGCACGGCCCCAGGACGACGCCAAGGCCGCCGAACCGGAGATCGCCGGCCTGCTCCCTTCGGCCGCCATGCTTCTGGGCATGGGTCCCGACGGCCACGTCGGCTCTCTCTTTCCCGGCGCACACGATCTCGCCGCTCATCTCGATCTTGACGGAGAGCGTCTGGTGGTGGGCGTTCCCGTCTCGCCGGACAAACCCAAGGAGCCGCGCATCAGCCTCACCCTCGCCGCCATGGTCAAGACCGGCCTCATCGTCATCCTCATCACCGGCGAGGAGAAACGCGGCGTCGTCGAACGGGCCCTCGGCGGTGACGCCTCCCTCCCGGTCGGCGCCGTCCTTTCCCAGTCCCGCGCCCCCGTCCGCATCCTCTGGGCGCCGTGACTCTATCCTCCCCTGCGCACTCGCGCGGGGAAGGAGCCGGCGGAAGCGATAGCGCCGCATCGACCCACCAACCTCCGATTCGAGACAACGAACTGAACCGCCCCATCGATTGGGGTATTCTGCTCGATCCGATGGGGTGGAGCTGTTCGTGACCCAGAGCCTTTCGGCCTCGCGTCTCAATGACTTCCTGGCCTGCCGCCATCGCGCCCGCCTGTGGCTGGATGGGATCGAACCTCCGGCCGGCGAGGAGGCGAGCGCCGAGCTCGTTCGGCGCAAGGGTTTCGAGCACGAGGCCGCCGTCCTGGCCGCTCTGGAGGCCGAGCACGGTCCGGCGGCGAGGATCTCGGGCGATCAGCCGCTTGCGGCGCGGCGCGCCGCCACCGATGCGGCCATGGCGGCGGGGACGCCGCTGATCTACCAGGGCGCTCTCTCCGATGGGTCCTGGGTCGGCTACCCCGATTTCCTGGTGCGGCAGAACGGCGGCGGTTGGCGACCGGAAGACGCCAAGCTCGCCCGCCGCGCCAAGGCCGAACATCTCATCCAGCTCAACGTCTATGCGCGCCTGTTCGAAGCCGAGCACGGCGGGGAGGCGCGCACCGGCGTGATCAGGGTCGGGGGCGGGGGCGATCCGGAGACCTTCGACCTCAGGCAAACCCGCCACATCGCCGCTCGTCTGGCGGCCGATTTCGAGCGCTTCGCGCACGACGAGGCCCGACAGTCGCGAGCGGTGAAGTCGGCGGCGTGCGAGGCCTGCGCCTACGCCGCCCGCTGCGAGGCGGAATGGCGGGCCGCCGACAGTCCGGTCCGCGTCGCCGGCAGCCGCGCCGACCAGATTGTCCGGTTGGAGCAGGCTGGAGTGACGACCCTGGCCGGTCTCGCGGCGTGCGATCCGGCGCAGCCGAAGGGCGGCATCGGCGCGGAGTCTTTCGCCCGACTCGTCGCCCAGGCGCGCCTGCAGCTTCATCATCGTGAGCGGGGCGAGCATCGCATCGAGCTTCTCCCGGTGGAGCCCCAGCGAGGATTTGTTCTGCTGCCGCCGCCCGCGCCGGGGGATCTCTTCTTCGACATCGAAGGCGACCCGCTCTATCCCGAGGGGCTCGACTACCTCTTCGGGCTCTTCGGCCCTCTGGCTCCAAGCGGCGCGGAGCGCTTCTGCGCGTTCTGGGGTCACGATAATGTCGGCGAGAAGGCGGCCTTCGAGGCGCTAATGCGGCTCTTCGTCGATCATCTGGCGCGCTTCGAAGGGGCGCACATCTTCCATTACGCCGCGTACGAGACGACGGCGCTCAAGCGCCTCGCCATGCGCTACGCGAGCTTCGAGGAGGAGCTGGACGATCTCCTGCGCGGACAGAGGTTCGTCGACCTCTACCGCGTCGCCCGGCAGGCGCTCCGCTGCTCGACCGAGGGCTATTCCCTCAAGGATCTGGAGAAGATCTACGGGCCGCCGCGAGAAGGGGAGGTCGTGAATGCCGCCGAGAGCATCGTCCAATATGAGCTCTGGCGGGAAGTGGCGGACGCCGGCATCCTCGACGCGATCGAACGTTACAACGAAGAGGACTGCCGATCGACCGCGCGCCTGCGCGACTGGCTGGAGCGCCAGCGACCGGCCGGGGCGAGCTTCGGCCTCGCCGACATTCCCCCCGAGCCCGACGAGGCGTCCCTGGAGTGGGCGCGCAAGCGAGAGGAACGAGAGGCCGACCGCCGCGCCCTGGCCGGGGCCATCCGCGCCTCCGACGCGGGCGATGGGTCCGTCCGCGATCTCCTGGCCGAGCTCCTGTGGTTCCACCAGAGGGCGCAAAAGCCTGTCCATTGGCAAAGGTTCGATCGCCAGACTTGGACCGACGAGGAGCTGGTCGAGGACATGGAGAGCCTGGGTCGGCTCGAGCGCATGGACCAGAGGCTGGACAAGCGCTCCTTCGAAGCGACCTACCGGTTTCCCCCGCAGGACACGCGGCTGAAGGAAGGCTCGACCCCGTCGATCGCCGCCGACCTGAATTCGGCCGGGACGATCAAGAGCCTCGATCTCGATGAGGGCAGGCTGATCCTGCGGCGGGGGACTGGGAAAGGCGATTTCCCTCCCGCCTGCTCCCTCTCTCCTGGGCTGCCGATCAAACAGACGTCGCTGATCGAGGGCGTCCGGAGTCTCGTTGCGGGATTGTGCGAGGAGCCCGACGGTCAACCCGCGCTGATGGATTTCCTCCTCAGACGGCCGCCGCGCCTCGGCGGCCGAGCCGCTGGCGCGCCGGTCCTGCGCGAAGGCGAGGATCTCCTCGAGGGCGTCACGGCCGCCGCGAGGGATCTCGACCGCTCCTGCCTTCTCGTCCAGGGCCCGCCGGGGACGGGCAAGACCTACACCACGGCGAGGGCGATCGCGGCCCTGCTGGCAAAGGGATGCCGGGTCGGCGTCGCCTCCAATTCCCACAAGGCGATCAATGAGCTGCTGAAGAGCGTCGAGGCGGCGGCGGCGGACCGCGGCCTGCGCTTCGAAGGGGTGAAGAAAGCGAGCTCGAAAGACGCCGATTCCCGCTTCGAAGGCGCGAGCATTTCGAGCGTTTTCGCCAGCAAGGATGTGCCGCGCACCGCCCGGCTCGTCGGCGGAACGGCGTTCCATTTCGCCGTCGACGCCAGCGGCGGTTACGACTTCCTGGTGATCGACGAAGCCGGCCAGGTCTCGCTGGGCAACCTGGCCGCCATGGCGGCGTGCGCGAAGAACCTGATCGTCGTCGGCGACCAGATGCAGCTCCCCCAGCCGGTGCAGGGCGTGCATCCCGGTGAAAGCGGCCTCTCCTGCATGGATTACGCGATGAAGGGCCATGCGACCGTGCCGCCGGAGCGGGGAATCCTGCTCGACGTCTCGCGGCGCATGCATCCCGCCATCTGCAGCTTCATCTCCGAGGCGATGTACGATGGGCGGCTGAGCGCACACCCCTCGACGGAAGACCAGCGCCTGGAGATCGTCGGCGCGGTCCATCCTGCGATCAAACCGTTCGGCCTTTCGGTCGTCGAACTGGAGCACGAGGGACGCACCCAGGTCTGCCCCGAGGAGGCGGAGATGGTCGCGCGCCTGATGCGCGATCTCATCGGCCAGAAAGTGCAAGGCGTTCCACACGTCTCGACGCTCAACCTCGAGACCATTCTGGTGGTGACGCCGTTCAACGCCCAGGTCGCGCTGCTGAAGCGACGCCTTCCCCAGGGCGCTCGGGTCGGGACGGTCGACAAATTCCAGGGTCAGGAGGCGCCCGTGGTGATCATTTCCATGGCCACTTCCTTCGGCGGCGATGCCCCCAGGGGCACGGAATTCCTGTTCAACCGCAATCGTCTCAACGTGGCCGTGAGCCGGGCGCAATGCCTGGCGATCCTGGTGCACGGAACCCGGCTTCTCGATCTTCCGCAGGCGCGTCTGGAGGATCTTCCCCGGCTCGATCTCGTCGAGTGGTTCCGCCAGGCGGCGGGTGCAGGCGCCTCCCAGACCCGCGCCCCGGTCCGCATCCTCTAGGCGCCGCCGCGGCGGTTGCATGGCCTGCCATCGGATCCTATGCTCCCGATGCTATCAATGAGAGCAATCTTGGGCCGATGAACCTCCATGTCCGCAATCTCGATCCGGAACTCGTCGCCAAGCTGAAACGGCGCGCGGCCCGGCACGGCCGCTCGACCGAGGCGGAACACCGGCAGATTCTCGAGCAGGTTCTCAGTTCCGACAGGGAACCCTCCTTCTGGGATCTCGCCGAGGAGATCCGCAACCTGACCCGGGGACGTCATCAGACGCCCGCGGAGGTCTTGATCCGCGAGGGACGAGACGAGCGCTGATGCGCTTCGTGGTCGACGCGAGCGTCGCACTGAAGTGGGTGATCGAGGAAGCGGGAAGTCCGCAGGCGGTCGCCTTGCGTTCGGCGGAACAACTCCTGGCCCCCGACCTGATCCTCGCGGAATGCGTCAACGCGCTCTGGAAAAAGGTGCGGAGGGCTGAAATCGATCCGGAGACTTGTCATCAGGCGGCCCGTCTGCTCGCTCAGGCGCCCGTTGAAATTCGCCCCACTCGCGATCTCGTGACTCTCGCCATGGAGATGACGTTCATCTTGGATCATCCGGCCTATGATTGTTTCTACTTGGCTCTCGCCTTCTCCGAGGGCTGCGCCCTGGTCAGCGCTGACGAGCGTTTTCGCCTGAAGGCGAACGCCAAGAAAGCGCTCGGCATCGCCGAGACCCTGACTCTCAAGGAGGCGGTCGAAACGCTCGCGCCTTAGCCGGAACGGAGCAGGCGGATGGACTCCGCCTCACCCCAGCCTCACCCCCATGCCTCCATCCACCGGCAGTATGACCCCGGTGATGAACTTCGCCTCGTCGCTGGCGAGGAAGAGGGCCGCGAAGGCGACGTCCCAGGCCGTGCCCATCATGGCGCCCAGCGGCACGCGCTTGTTGCGCGCCTCGCGCACCGCCTCGACGCTCTCGCCCCTGGCCCGGGCGATGCCCTCGATCGCCATCGGCGTATCCATCAGGCCCGGCATGATGGCGTTGCAGCGGATCATGTGGCGGGCGTTGGCCGCCGCCACCGAGGTCGTCAGCTTGTTCACCCCGGCCTTGGAGACCTCGTAGGCGAGGATGTTCGCCGGGGCGATCGCGGCGAGCGAGGAGATGTTGACGATCGCCCCGCCGGACGGTTGATCCCGCATCACCGGCAGGGCGTGCTTGATGGTCAGCCACATGCCCTCGAGGTTCACCGCGAGGATGCGCTCGAACGCGCTCTTCTCGAGCCGGTGGGCCGGCCCGTCGCCGCCGCCAATCCCGACGTTGTTGTGGAGGATGTCGATCCGGCCGAGTTTCGCTGTCGCCGCCGCGATCAGCCCCCTGCAATCCTCCTCGCTGGTCACCTCGCAGCGATGGGCGAAGGCCTCGCCGCCATCCTTGGCGATCATGGCGACGGTCTCCTCGGCCGAGGCGAGGTCGCGGTCGGCGCAGCAGATCCGCGCCCCTTGGCGGGCGAAGAGGATCGCCGTCGCTCGCCCGTTGCCGATCGTCGAGCCCGGCGTCTGGCCGGCCCCGACCACGATCGCCGTCTTGCCCCGGAGTCTGTCGCTCATCGTCGCCCGCTCATACCCCCCTCACGTTTCAAGCCGGTCCAGCTTCTCGGACTTGAGGAAGCCGAGGAGGGCGGAGTTGAACGCCTCGGGCTGATCCATGTTGGCGGCGTGGCCGGCCCCCTCGATCACCGCCTTCTTGGCCCCGGCGATCTTCGTCGCCATGTAGTCGCTGGCGGCGAGGAAGGGCTTGTCCTCGCTTCCCACCACCACCAGGGCCGGGACCTTGATCGAGGGAAGGGAGTCGATCACCCGCGCGTCGCGCTGGGCCAACATGCCGCGCGCGGCGTGGGCGAGACCGTCGGCTGAGCGGTGCTCGGCGAGGCGCATCTCCGCCGTGCCTCGCTGCAGTCGGCCGAGCCCGTCGCTCTCGTAGCGGTCGGCGGTGCGAAGGGCATTGGCGTTCCAGCCGGCGCGCGCCTCATCGTTCCGATAGCCCGGGCCGGTGTCGATGATGAGGAGCGCGCGCACGCGCTCGGAATGGACCAGGTGGAAGGCGAGGCTCATGTAGCCGCCGAGCGAAAGTCCGCCCACGATCGCCCGCTTTGCGCCGGCTGCATCCAGCAGGGCGGCCATATCGGCGACCGTCGCCTCTTCGCTGTAGAGGGCCTGATCCTCCGGATAGTCCGAGCGGCCATGGCCGCGCATGTCCCAGACGATGACCTTCCAGTTCTCCGAGAGCGGCCCCACCTGGCCGCGCCACATCTGGCTTGTCGCCGAATAGCCGTGGGAGAGGAGGAGCGGGGGGCCCTCGCCATGGATCTCGTAATAGATCTCCACCCCGTCGCGATTGAGCTTGGGCATCCTTACTCCCCTTGCGGCCAAACGGTTCCTTATTGCCCGGATGAAGCAATGGCCGCTAGATGCGCGCGGTACCAGGGGGAGGGCCAGCCATGCATCATCGTAAACTTATCGCCGCCGGCGGCTTCATGCTGGGCGTTCTCGCCTTCGGCGCCGCCCGGGCCGCGCCGCCGGTGACGGTCCCTGTCGCCGTAGCTCCCGCTGCGCCTGCGGCGACAATTCCTCCGGCGAGACTCGCCCTCGCCGGTCAGGTTTTCGAGGCCATGGGCGGCCAGACCGCGGTCGAGCGGCTCCTGCACGGTGCCATGGGCGTGATCCCGATGTTCGCCGCCAAGGCGCCGGCCAAGGACCAGGCGAAGCTGACCGACGTCGTCCAGTTCGTCTCCGCGCGCCTCGCCTATTACCATCCGCAGATCGTCCAGTCCGTCGAGGCGATCTACGCCTCCGAGTTCACCGACGAAGAGCTCCACGCCATCCTGGCCTTCTATGAGAGCCCCGCCGGCCGGACGTTGGCCGAGAGGCAGCCTCAGATCGACGCCCGCTCGCTGGTCGCCGTCCTTCCCATCCTCAAGCGCCTGATGGGCGATCTGAAAGCCCACAGCGCCGCCATGAAGTCGGCAGCCCCGCCGGCCGCGCCGCCAGCCGCCTCGCCGCCCGCCTCGCCACCCAAGCCCTGAGGCCGCGTCTTCGTCTTCATGCCCCCACGAACCTCCCCGGCCGGCGCTCGTTGACCGCCCGCACGCCTTCGGCGAAGTCGGCGGTGGCGCGAAGGCGGGTCTGCTCCTCGAGTTCGTGATCGGTTGCGCGCCTGACCGCTTCGGCGAGGCCGGCCCGAAGCGTGGCGCGCGTCGCCTGCACCGCCAGCGGGGCGTTCTCGGCGATCTCGGCGGCGAGCCCCAGGGCGGCGGCGCGCAGCTCCTCAAGAGGCGCGAGGCGATCGACGAGGCCCCATTCAAAAGCTTCCTCGCCCTTGATGCGCCGGCCGGTGAAATGCATCAGCGCCGCCCTCTGCTCGCCGATGACGCGGGCCAGGGTGTGGGTGGTTCCAAAGCCGGGATGGAAGCCGAGCTTGACGAAATTCGAGGCGAAGCGCGCCTCGGCGGCCGCCACCCTGAAATCGCCCACCAGCGCCAGGCCCAGGCCCGCGCCCACCGCCGCCCCCTGCACGGCCGCGACGATCGGCTTTTTCGCCTCGAAGAGGCGCACCGCCTCCACATAGAGCGGACTCACCCCGCTCATCCCGCTTCCTCCCACTCCGGTCGGTGAGACGAGGTCGGCGCCGGCGCAGAACACCTTGCCGGCGGTTTGGAGGACGACTGCGCGGAGGTCCTTCTCCGCATCGATGTCGGCAAGCGCGTCGGCGAGGCTTCTGATCAGCTCCACGCTCACATGGTTGTTGGGCGGCCGCTCGATGGTGAGGACCGCGACATGCCCCATCTTCTCACAGCCGACCTCGCCGTAACGCTCGTTCATCGCCGCCTCTTTGTCTGATCCGATCCTCGAAGTGATAGGCCCCTTGGCCCCGGCTGGACAATTCCAGGCCTTTCCTCGACCGTCACCCGCCGGCGTAAGACCGGCGGGTCCATGACCTCCGCTTCGGGCGCGCCCGCGCGAACGATTCCAGCAGCCCCGGTGCATGGATCGGCCGGTCGAGCCGGCCGATGACGGCTCGACGGGGGGAGCGAGGATGGCTAGCTTCTCCGCCATGGCCAAGCTCGGCGCACACGCCCTGGTTCTAGGGGCCGGCATAGGCGGCTTGGCCGCCGCCGGCGCGCTGGCGCCCCACTTCGAGCGGGTCACCGTCGTCGAGCGCGACCAGCTTCCCGATGAGCCGACGACGCGCCTGGGCGCGCCTCAGGGCCGCCATGTCCACGCCCTCCTCGCCGGCGGCCAGCAAGCGCTCGAGGGCCTCTATCCGGGCTTCACGAAGGCCATCGTGGCGGCCGGCGCGGTGGCGCTTCGGGCCAATGCCGATGTCCGTCTCGAGGCTTCCGGCTACGATCCCTTTCCCCAGCGCGACTTCGGCTGGCTGGTCTATTCGCTCTCGAGGCCGCTCATCGAGTTCACCGTCCGCCGCCTCGCCGAGGGCGCCGGCGTCGTCTTCCTGGCCCGTCGCCGGGTGCGTCGGCTGGAGGCGAGCGGCGATGGCTCCGCGATCGTCGCGGTGCATCTCGAGGACGAGGAGAAAAGGCCCGAACGGATCGGCGCCGATCTCATCGTCGACGCCACCGGCCGGGCTCATCCGACGCTCGATCTCCTCAAGAGCCTTGGCCGGCCCGCGCCTCCTGAGACGGTGATCGGCGTCGATCTTTCCTACGCCAGCGCCGTCTTCGAAGTCCCGCAAGGCCCTCTCAGGGACTGGAAGTGGGTGATCACCTTTCCCAATGCCGGCGAAAAGGTCCGCGCCGGCGTTCTGGCCCCGATCGAGCAGGGCCGCTGGATCCTGACCCTTGGCGGTTTCCACGACGACGCCCCTCCGCTGGATGAGGCGGGGTACATGGCGTTCGTCCGCAGCCTTCGAACCCCGACGATCTTCGAGGCGATCGGAAGCGCCCGCCGTTTGGGCGAGATCGCCGGCTATGGCTTTCGCGAGAGCATCTGGCGCCACTTCGACCGGGCCCCGCCCCTTCCCCGAGGGCTGATTCCGTTCTCCGACTCGATCTGCCGCTTCAATCCCATCTACGGCCAAGGCATGAGCGTCGCCGCCCTCGAAGGCGCTCTGCTCGCTCGCCTTCTTGGCGAGCGCGCCGCCTTGGGCGCCGGGATCGCGGACCTTTCAGACGTCTTTCTCCTCGAGGCCCGGGACGTCATCCAGGGGCCCTGGGACATGTCGACCATTCCCGACCTCGCCAATCCGGCGACTCGAGGCGAGAGGCCGCCTGGCTTGGAAGTCATTCTTCAGTTCGGGGCCGCCCTTACCGAACTCACCGCGATCGATCCGGAGGCGCACCGGCTGGTCAATGAGGTTCGCGCCCTTCTGAAGCCTCCGAGCGCGCTCCAGGACCCGGCGCTGGCGGCGAAGGTCATGGAGATGATGGCCAGGATGCCGGTCCCGGCCTGAACCTCCTCGCACTTCCTTTGCATATTGACATAGATGGTGTGTCGTCATATTGCAATATTCTATACGGAAGGACTGTCGCCGCGTGTCGCACACCATCGATCCTCGCCTCATCTTTGAGAGATGCCCGAGCCGATCCGAGACGGCGGGGGGAAATCGGCGACCAGATCAGAGATTCCACGACGCCAGGCGAGACGAAACGAGACAAAACGAGACAAATCGAGATTCCGAATCTCGCCCGCGCTTTTCACTCAGGCGACTGAAATTGCGCCGGAAATCCGCTCATCTCGGGACGCGAGGGCGTTCTTCATTCGCTCGGGTCGAGATTTTTTGGCCGATCCGCTCAATCCGCGCCTTCGCCGCTCGCCAACCAGCGGGCGCAGTCGGGGCTCAGGCGACGCGCCGCCAGGGCGTCGCAGCGATCGATCTCGTCCTTGGAAAGCACGTCCTTCCAGCGGCCGTTTGTCCCCTTGTGGAAGAAGGTCCTGGCCCCATCCTTCCAGGCGATTTTCATCGACTCGTCCCGGGCCGCATCATTGCGCATGTAGTCGAAGCTGCAGTGCTCCACGATCGCCGGCAGGATCGCTTCGTCGATCTCGACCTCGATGAACCGCGCGATCTTTCGGACCTGGCCCTCGAGATTTGATTTCAGATTGTTGAAGTGGAGAAGCTTGACGTTGGGCAGATGGCGTGCGTCCCACCAGCCCTGGATGTGATCCCAGAAATCGACGCCCTCGAAGCCGCCCCCGAAGAGTTCGTCCTGATCGACGAAGCGCAGGTAGTAGTCGCGCACGTCCAGCGAAGGACGAGTCAATCTGGGCCAGTCGCCCTCTTCCGCATTGATCCAGCCGAGGCCCTGATCGGTGAAGCCGGCTTGGTGGTTATAGGCGCTCCACACCACGTCGCGCGCGTCGCGCCCAACATAGAGGTACTTGGCCCTGGGGCTGAAGACGAGGGCGTCCAAGGGGAGATGCGTCTTGAGGCAGCGCCTGCCGCCCTGGGCGGCGAGGCTCGCCTCCATCGCCGCGCGGTCCGGCGGACGCATGTCGACCCAAGGGCACTCTTGGTTGCTGAACACGCCTTCGGGCGCGCCCCTGAGGAGCTGCCAGACGATCTGCTGGGTCCAGGTGGTGCCGGTCTTGCCCCAGGTCGCCACCACCACGTCGCCGTCGTGGAAGTCGAAGCCGTTCCAGCGCGACGAATCGAAGAGAGCCGTGTTCACCTCCCTCTGCTTCACCGGCCAGGCCGTTGTCCCTCGCCCCATCGTCCTTTTTCCTTCTCAGCGTTTCGATCCCAAAAGGTTCCTCGCCACCACCCAGTCGTGGACCTCGGTGGGGCCGTCGTAGATGCGCATGGTGCGCAGCTTGGCCGCCATCAGCTGCAGCGGCATCTCCTTGGTCATGCCCATGGCTCCGAAGGTCTGCATGGCCCGATCCACGACCTCGAAGGCCATCTCGGTGGCGAAGGCCTTGATCATCGAGATCTCCAGCCTCGCCTCGCGCCCCTCGTCGAGCTTCCAGGCGCAGTCGTAAGTCATCAGGCGCGCGGCGTGGATGCGCCGCGCCGCATCGGCGACCCAGCCCTGGATCACCCCGCGTTGGGAGAGCGGCTGCCCAAAGGTGACCCGCTGAGGGGCGTAGTCGCAGATCATGTCGAGCGCCCGCTGGGCCATGCCGATCGACCAGGCCGCCATTTCGCAGCGGCGGGTTCCGAGGCGAATCTGCATCGGGGCGAAGCCCTGGCCCTCGACGCCGAGCAGCTTCCAGCTCTCCACCCGGCAGTCCTCGAGCGCCACCTCGTAGGTGACAACCCCCCCGACCATGGGGATGGCGCGCAGCACGTTGAAGCCGGGCGTTCCCTTGTCGATGAGGAAGGCGCTGATCCCGCCCCTGGCTCGCTTCTCCCGGTCGGTGAGCGCCATCAGGATGGTGAAATCGGCGTCCCTCGCCCGGCTGATCCAGATCTTGCGCCCGTTGATCACCCAGTCCTCGCCATCCCTCACCGCGAAGGTGGTCATGCCGGCCGGATCGCCGCCCGCGCCCGGCTCGGAGATGCCGATCGCCGAGGTGGTCTTGCCGGCGACGTAGGGCGCCAGATAGGCCTCCCGCTGGCGCTCGTTCACCGTCGCCATCAGCATGCGCAGGTTCGGGGAGTCCGGCGGCAGGGTGTAGGGCGTGACGGTGCGTCCCAGATGCTCGTTGACGGCCACCAGGGCGACGCGCGACAGGTCCGCCCCGCCCACGTCCTCAGGAGCGTCCAGCCCCCAGAGGCCGAGCCTCTTGGAGACCGCGTCGATCCGATCACGCGCCCCGTCGGGGAGCCCCAGGCCCTCGCCGCGCGCTTCCCTCTCCAGCACCGCGGCCTCCAGCGGCATCAGCTCGTCGGCCACGAACCGGCCGGCGAGGTCGGCCAGCATGCGGTGCTCTTCGGCTAGTTCGAAATCCATGCCGGCCACTGTAGTGATGGCGGGCTCGGTGCGTAAAGGAGGCGCCATGAAGGCCATCGATCGCGAACTCGCCCAAGGGACGACCGGGCCGCTTGCGGGGTTGCGCATCCTCGACATGACGAGCGTCGTCTTCGGCGCCTACGCCACCGCCATGCTCGGCGATCTCGGGGCCGAGATCCTCAAGGTGGAATTCCCAGGCGGCCGACGGGGCGGGGGAGGGGACATCATGCGCTGGGCCGGCCATCCACCCGACGGCGCTCCGGAGGACCTCGGCCCGATCTTCATGTCGATCAACCGCAACAAGCGTTCGGCCCTGCTCGATCTGCGCAAGGACGAGGACATGACGGCGCTGAAGAGGCTCATCGCCAGCTGCGAGGCGTTCCTGGTCACCGTCCGCATGGAGGGCCTGAAGCGCCTCGGCCTCGACTATGAAGGCGTGCGAAGGCTTCGTCCCGACATCGTCTATGTCCATGGCGCGGGCTATGGCTCGGAAGGGCCCTACGCCGGCGAGCCGGCCTACGATGACCTCATCCAGTCGGCGAGCGGCCTCGCCGACGTTCTTCCCCGAACCGATGGCGATCCCACGCCCCGGCTCCTTCCCACCCTCGTCGCCGACAAGGTCGCCGGCCACTTCATGGTGCAGGCGACGCTCGCCGCCCTTTTCCATCGCGAGCGGACCGGCGAGGGTCAGTTCGTCGAAACCCCGATGTTCGAGTGCCTCACCAGCTTCACCCTCGCCGAGCATCTCTTCGGCCATGTCTATGACCCGCCGACCGGGCCCTGGGCCTACACCCGCGTCGCCAATCCCCAGCGCAAGCCTTTCCCCACCAAGGACGGCTGGATCGGACTTCTTCCCTATACCGATCAGCAATGGGATCAGTTCTTCGCCGTCGCGGGTCTGGCCGAGACGTTCGGCAAAGACCCCCGGTTTGCCGACTACAAGACGAGGGGCAAGCATGTCCGCGAGCTCTATCAACTCGTCGAGGAGACGACCCCCCGCCACACCACCGCCGAGTGGCTGGCGCTCTTGAAGCCCCTCTCCATCCCGGCGGTGAGGACCAATCGGCTCGACGAATTGCCGGAGGATCCGCACCTTCAGGCCGTGGGCCTTTTCGAGCGCTACCAGCACCCGCAGGCCGGGGCCTATATCTCATTGCGGCCGCCGCTTTCCTTCTCGAAGACGCCGGCGAACATCCGCCGCCACCCGCCGAGACTGGGCGAGCACACCGCGGACATCCTGGCGGAGGCGGAGGAGCGGCGTCGCCGGGCTGCGGAGGGAGCGAAACGAGGCGCGCCAAGAGCGCCCGCCAAACGGCGGTAATCCTCACCCAACGGCTGGTCCTTCGCCGAGGCCGGCTGGAAGACGCCGCCGACCTCCACGCGGTCTTCAGCGATCCGCGCGCCATGCGCTACTGGTCCACATTGCCGCACGCGGACCTCGCCCAGACCAAGGCTTTCCTCGAACAGATGATCGCCGCTCCACCCGAGCACAGCGATGATTTCGTCATCGAGTTCAAAGGACGGGTCATCGGCAAGGCGGGTTGCTGGCGCGTTCCGGAAATCGGCTACATCCTGCATCCCCACTACTGGGGTCGCGGCCTCGCCCGCGAGGCGCTCGCCGCGGTGATTGCAAGCGCCTTCGCCCGGTTTGCTGTCGAAGCCCTCACCGCCGAGGTCGATCCGCGCAACACCGCCTCGCTGAAGCTGCTCGCCGGCCTCGGGTTTGCGGAGACCCATCGCGCCGAGCGCACCTGGTGCGTGGGCGGCGAATGGTCCGACAGCATCTATCTGGCTCTGCCGCGACCTTAGTGGTTCGCTCTCGGCCGGTTCGCCTCTCGCGACAGAGTGGATCCGCCGCATCTTCCAGGTGCAGTGGACGAAGGCCGATTTTCAGTACCGGTGCGTGTAGCGGATGCTGCCGCTCGTGGTCCCGAAGGTGCTGATCTGGGAGAGCAGGCTCAGGGCTTTGGTGAGCGCCACCTGGATCTGGGTCGAGGTGAAGCCACGGGCGTCGGTCAGGATGTCCACGTAGATCTTGTTGGAAATGTATTTGCCCGCGCCCACCGAGTAACCCTGGCCGGTCTGGGCGTTCGGGGCCTGGAACCTCAGGTTCTGCACTCCGGCCGCGCGGCTGAGCTTGCCCAGCAACCCAAGCCCGCCGGCGCCGCCCCGCAGGGCGTTCAGCGAAGCGGCGAGTTGCAGGGCCTGGAGCGAAGAGAGCTGCGCGGCGGAGCCTCCGAAGAGAAGGTTCGAGAGCACCTCATCCTCAGGCATCGCGGGAGTGGAGCTAAAGGTGATTTGCGGCCGGTGCGCCGTTCCAGAAACAGTGATCGTTGCGGTCACTCCGTTCACCGTGTCGTCGGCGACGATGACGAGCGTCGGGTCCGGCGGATTGGAGCCATCGAAATGGATGACGCTGTCCTCCAGCGTCATGCGGCGGCCGGCGAAGGAGAAAGTTCCGCGGATGCTGCGCACGTCGCCCACGATCTTGGGCGCATTGGTCTCGCCTGAAACATGCAGATCGGCGCGCCATTCCGCGTCCAGGCCAAGGCCGTTCACCACGATCCGGTTGGGAGCGTGGATCTCGATGTTGAGCCTCCAGTGACTCGGTGGGCCCGAAGCGCCCGTGGACTTCGGCGCCGCAAGGGGCTGGCCCTTCCAGTGAACGCCGCGAAGCTCGGCCGTTTCGGCCGCGCCGCCTCCGCGGCTGATCTGATAGCTGGCGCGCTCCACGGTGAGTTCGCCCGAGACGAGCCCGCCGCCCTTGCGCGAATTGGAGATGGTGAGGGTTCCCGAAAGACGCGCGCCCAGTTGGTCGCTCTGGGCGATCTGGACTCCTTCGAGCTTGGCTGTCAGCCGCATGGGCCAGCCGGCGGCGGCGGACAGATCCACGAATCCGCTCGCCGAGATGCGCCCACCGCCACTCGTGTTCCCGGTGAGGTTCTGGAGCGTAAACCGCGTCCCGCGAAAGACTCCATCGAGGTCGATGCCGGTGATGCGGGTTCCGAACCTGGCATTTTGATATTCGAGACCTCTGGCGTGAGCGACGCCAGTCAGGCTCGGGCTTTGAAGCGTTCCGGTGACATCGGCGCCGATCGCCAGTGGTCCGGAGACCTCTTGGCCGGCCATGCCGATAAGCCCGACGAGAATCTGGGCCGGCCCGTTGTAACGGACGCCGCCTTGGATTCTGGCGGCGCGCAACCGCGCCGAGAACGAGCCTGCCTGCGGCCAGGAGAGGCGCGCCTGGAGCCGACCGATCGCCGCGCCATCGTGTCGAAAATCCGCGGAGAGATCGCCGCCGGTTCCGGTAAGGCGACCAAGGAGGTTGACGTCGGTCGGCGCAGAGATGGTCGTCTCGCCGGTCTGGGAGAGGCCGACGATCTGCAGCTCCGCAGTCCCAGAGGGCGCCGCGCCCTTGGCCTGTCGGAGTTCGATCTCGCCAGACAGGCGACCGCCGAGGGTCAGCCCGGGCCGGATGACGCGGATCAGACGCAGGTCGAGCGATTGCAGCTTCGCCGAAAGCGCCAGGCCGCCGTCGTAGCTCCCCGCGAGGATCATGCGCCCGCCGGAGGTGAGTATGGTCACGGGCGCAAGGCGCCAGGCGCCGCTCTGGTGGGTGACTTCCATCGGCGCTGCAAGCCGCAGCCCGACATGCGCGATCTCGCCTTGGCCGGTGAGCCGGATGCGCCCGCCGCCGAAGTCGGCGTCGCCGGCGAAACGGAACGGCGCGCCGCTTTCACCCGCCAGCGCGACGCTCGCCGTTCCGGTGCCGCTTCGGCTGGTGAACCGGGCCTTCAGGCTCGCCAGCGAAAGGCCGCCGCGCCGGACGCCCACCAGGCGGGCGCTCCCGGAGATCGACGGGGCGCCGGGCCGGAGCGTTACGGCCGCCTCCACCTCGCCGCTGCTGACCTCGATTGGCGGCGAAAGCGGCAATCTCGCGTTCCTGGCCCTCAGCGCGAGCTTGGCGGCTTGCGCCGAGCCGGCCGCCTCGACCCTGATCGTCCCGGAAAGGCCATCACCACCAACCGTGAGGAGGCCCGCGAACGGGCCCTCTGCGGTTCTGGTGAGGGTTCCGGCCAAGGTGATCCCGGCGACCCCCGCGCGGCGAACGGCGATCGAGAGGCCGCCCTTTCCGGTCTCGATGAGGGCGTCCAAAGCCGCCGGGCCGTAGGCCGTACGCGCGCTCCCCGAAAGCCGCCAACCCCCTGGCGCGCTCGCCAGATCGACTTCGAGATCTGTCAGAGGAATGGGCCGCTTCAGGCGGGCCGCCGAGATGTGAGCCCTTGGGGCGTGGACGGTGCCACCGAGCATCACCTGGGCGGCGCCGATCTTCGAGTAGGCGACGCTTGCCCGGCCGCTGATCGCGCCGCCGGCTGAATAGCTCCCCTCGCCGCCGGTCACCCGCAGCTTGGGGCTGGTCGCCTGGAGGTGGAAGAGCTTTGCCGGCGCCGCCGGCGAGCTGGCGAAGTCGGTGCTGAAGCTGACCGCTCCGCCCAAGACGCTGTTGAGCCCGAGCCGGCTCACCGCCTGGGCGTCGGCCCTCCCCGAGAGGCTTCCCGAGTAGGTCCGTTTCCGCTGCGAGCCTTGGAGGCTCACCAGTGCCGATAAATGGTCCGAACGAAGCTGGAGCCTGGCGCGGAGTGCGCCGCCGCTCGAAATCGTCACCTCCCCGCTCAGCGCGACGTGGGTCAGGGGGCCGGCGGTCTTGCTGAAGCCGGCCACTCTGGCGGCGGTGAGCGAGACCGGGATTTGAACTGTCCCATTCGAAACTCGCACCGAACGGCCGTGCGCCTGGACGGTCTCGGCCACGATGGCGCCATAGCCCAGCGAGGAGGCTGAAAGGTCGTAGTCGATGAGCGGGCGCGCGTATGGCCCGTCGGCGAACAGCGAGATCCGCGCATCTTGCCCCTTGAGCTTGGGCGAGAGAGCGGAAAGGTCGACGAGGCTCGCCTGGACCTTCACGTTCTCCAGGAGCCGCCGCTTTCGGTCGACCGCGCCGCTCGCGGTCGCCTGGAAAGCCCCCGTGGCCAGCCAGCCGCTGACGCCGACCTGTGAACCCTGGACGCTTGCCGCGAGGTCGAAGCGGAGGACCGGCGAGGTGAGCGCCGAAAGCGAGTGGAAAATCCGCCCTGGCTGCGCGCTTCCCGCCGCCGCGAAGCTGCCGCTGCGCGCGGTGAGCGCGGCCCCAAGGATCGGCGCCCCGCCGACCGAGGCGCTGGCGGCCCCGCGCCAATCGCTCCAGTCGCCGCGGCCGGCGAGGTCCAACTCGATCGGCGCGCCGAGCTTCATCAGGCGATCGATCACCCCGCCTTTGGGTCCGTGCACATGAACCGAGATCTGGAGCCGGTTCGCCTTTGGCTCGGCGTCGAGGCTGATCGCCGCGACATCGCCGCTGGGGCCCTGAGGCGACGCCTTGGCGCGCGCCGTGGCCTCGAGCCGGACGCGGCCCCGCCGAAAATCGCCCGAGGCGAGGAGCGCGACGTCGCGGCGCACGCCGGTCAGGGCCGGTCCCAGCGCCAGGTCTGCGACCTCGAGACGATGAATCGTGTAGGCGAGCTTCGGCGCCTTCGACTTCGTCTTGCTCGGTTTCAAGTGGGGCTTGCGGATGAGTCGCACGAGGCTGGACGAGGCATCCTCGATGAGCACCTGCCGGTGAATGAGCGCGCTCGGCTCCCAGTCGATCGTAATGGCCGGCGAGGCGGCGGCGATGCCCTGGTCGTCCCGCAGCGTCACGTCGCGCAGCACCATCCGGCCCCAGATCGAGCCATCGATCCGGCCGACCTGGACCGAGAGACCGTCGAACTTGAGTTTCGCCAGCCGCGCCGCGAGGAAGCGGTGTCCGGCGGCGGAGTTGAGGATGAGCGCGGCTGCGAGGACGAGCGTAACCACGACCGCGAGGACGCCCACGACCCAGGCCAGAGCGATGAGGGCCGCCCGTCGCGGTCGACGCTGCGGGCTGCGGGGCGGCGGGGTCTCGGCGCGGGTATCCTGACCGCTCATCAGAACGCCTGGCCGATGGAGACGTACACTCCGATGAGGCCTTCTCCGGGTCGGCGGCCGAGAGGGGTGCCGACGTCGATCCGGATCGGTCCGAAGTTGGTGTAGTAGCGCGCGCCCAGTCCGGCGCCCAAGCGCAGGTCGGCGAAACGCGGCATCGCGCTCTCGTAGGCCTGACCGCCGTCCAGAAAGGCGACGACGCCCCAATTCCCGAACCGGTACCGCCCTTCGAGCGAGAAGTTCGTGCTCGAGGCCCCGCCGATCGGACTGCCATCGGGCGCCTTGGGCCCGATCTCCTGATAGCTGTAGCCGCGGACGGTGTCGCCGCCCCCCTCATAGAACCGGCGGCTCGGGGCGAGGTCCTGGGCATCGATTCCGAGGAGAGAGCCAAACCTGAGCCGGCCGGCCAGCACGAAGGCTTTGGACAAAGGGACGTAGCCGCGCCCCTCGAGGGTGGTCGCCAAGAACCCATGGGCGCCCTGGCTCAATTCCGCTTCCGGCGTCGCCGTCGCCAGGATCTGGAATCCGCGAGTCGGATTAAGCAGGCTGTTGGAGCGGTCGTATCCGCCGGAAAGTCTCAGGCCGGCGATCTCGTAGCTGCGCCGCGCCTGACGAGCGAGCGCGAAGCTCCACGCCTGCTCGGAGGAAATCTCGGCCTCCACTCCGGCCGACCAGGTCCAGCGCTTCTGCCATAGCGGCGTGCTCTGGCGAGAGATGTTGGCCTGGATGACCCCTGAAGTCGCCGTATAGGCCGCGGTCTTCTGCTCCGACGCCTGGGCCAGGGCGTCCAGCGTCAGGTCGCGACGTCCGTCATTGGAGCGGCGGAACTCGATGCCGAGGAGCTGCTCCTGGGTTCCGAGCGTCCCATTGAGGATCAGCGCGCCTTCGGGCGGGAAGAGGTTGAGATCGGACCAGCTCGCCTCGACCTTGGGGCCGATTCCGGTTTCGTAGCCGAGGCTGGCGCTCAGGGTATGGGTGGGCGCGCCTTTGCCGTCGACCCGCAGATCGGCGATCTCGGTTCCGTCTTCGGCTCGACGGCCGGTGTCGATCGGCTCGATTCCCACCGTCGAGAAGAGCTGGGTGGCGATGAGCGCGCGCCTCAGGTCGTCGACCTTGCGGCTGTCGTAGAGTTCGCCCCGCCTGAAGCGGGCGATGACCCAGACGTGCCTGAGGTTGAAGACAGGCTCGTTGATCTGGAAAGAGCCGAAGCTAGACCTCGGTCCCGGCGCGACCGGCAGGACGTAATCTGCGGTGTCGTTGTCGGGGTCGAGCGCAATATCTCGCTCGCCGAGCTTCACGAATGGATATCCCTTCTGCGGAAGGCGCAGCGACACCTGGGCCTCGGCGGCTCGCACAGCGGTCGCCACAATGGCTTGTCCAGGCTCGAGGGCGAGCGCCTTGCGCGCAAGACCCGGCGGCTTGGTCGCAGACCCGGTGACGACGATCTTCGCGAAGTGGAAGCGTGGTCCTGGCGAGGCCTGGAGGACGACATCAAACCGCGCGGGGCTCGCGGCCGGCCTCACACTGATGCTCGCCGTCCCCAGATAGTAGCCCTGCGTCGCAAGGATCCGTTCGGCCAGCGTCTTGTCGTTGGTGGCGCGGACCTTGATCTGGAGTTCGGAGGCGGCCTCGCCCTTGCCGGCCTCGAGCGCCGAGAAGCGCCGGAATTCGCCTTCCAGTCCGACGGGCTTCAGTCCTTCGATCTGGAGGCTATAGGCGACGCTGGCTGGAGGCGTAGCGGCGGCCGCATTGGGAGGCGGCGTGAGCTTGAACTGATCGAGCGGAGTGAGCGGAGCGGTGAGGTCCTGATCGACCCGCGGAGAGGGAGTGGGCGCGTTGGGCGCAATCTGTGGGCCGCTCGCCTTGGGGAGATCCGGCGCGCCCTGGGCGAGCGCCGGGGATGCGCACATGAAAAGCCACAGCACCAAAGCGATGAGCCGTCGACAGGATGCCATCATGCCTCGAACCGACGATCGGTCAGCGTGGCTCCAGCTCTGCTCGCCAATGAGGCCCCCATTCGCGAGCTAAACCCCGCGGCCCCCCGCCGGTTCATTGGGAACCTCTTCAATCTCGCGAGAGAAATCGAATGGGCGTGGCGTTCGGACCGGGTCGCCAAGCCCGACGAGCGGATTTCAGCTCACGCCCATCCGCTCGGCTCGAAGCGCGCTTCGCCTGACCTTGCCGGCGTCGTCTCGCACCGGCCCCTCGACGAACTCGTAGGTTCGGGGCTGCTTGTAGGAGACGAGCTGGTCCATCAGATGAGCGCGAAGGTCGCCCTCGGCGAGGCCGTCGCGGGGCTGGACGATGGCGTGGATGGCGTTGCCCATGTCCTCGTCCGGAAGCCCTATGACCGCGCAGGAGGCGACCAGCGGATGGGCCTCCAGCGCCGCTTCGATCTCGGCCGGATAGACGTTGGAGCCGCCGACGAGGATCATGTCGGCCCGGCGATCGGCGAGGTAGAGATAGCCCTCCTCGTCGAACCAGCCGATGTCGCCCAGCGATTCCCAGCCGCCGGCGAGCGTGCGCGCGGTCGCTCCGCGATAGGAATAGGAGGGCGGCGCGCCGGCCGGCCGGCGCATGTAGATCTCGCCGGTCTCGCCTGCCGGAAGAGGATCGCCAGCCTCGTCGAAGATGGCCATCTCGCCGAACTTCACCTGGCCGACGCTCCCCTTGTGGGCGAGCCACTCGGGGCCGGTGATCACCGTCACCGCCTGGCCTTCGGTGCCGGCGTAGAGTTCCCAGATGGTCTCGGCGCCCACCCAGTCGATCCACGCCTGCTTGAGCCAGGCCGGGCAGGGCGCGGCGAGATGCCAGACGGTGCGCAAGGAGGAGACGTCGTAGCGGGCGCGCACCTCTTCGCCGAGCCGCCAGATGCGGCTCATCATGGTCGGAACGAGATAGATCCATGTCCCGCGCCAGCGGTCGATCGCCGCCAGCGTCGCCTCCGGATCGAACCTTGGCAGGATGACCAGGTGCGCGCCTTGCGAGAGGCCGCCGAAGCCGGAGGTGAAGGGCCCGTTGTGATAGAGGGGCCCTGGCATGATCATCACGTCGTCGGGCTTCGTCTGGTAGGGCCCCACGCCCGTTCCGAGATCGGTGAAGACCCCCGCCTGTCCCGAGAGGATGAGCTTGGGCCGGCCGGTCGAGCCGCCGGAGGTCGGCGCCTTCCAGGTCGGCGCGATGCGGTCCTCGACAGGACTCTCGTCGGCCGAGAGGGCGAGAAGGCTCGAAATGTCGTGCCGGGGCCGTCCGCCGGCGGCGAAACCCTCCTCGGCGATGACGATCGGGCTTGCCGCAAGGTCCATCACCGCCTGGGCCTCCGCGGCAGGGAGTCGCCAGGAGACCGGCTGGGGCGTCGCCCCGGCCTTCCACAGGCCATAGCAGGCCTCGACGAAATCGACGCTGTTGCGAAGACCCACGGTGACGAGGTCGCCCTCGCTCACCCCGGCCGCCTGAAGCGAGCGGGCCAGTCGATTGGCGCGGCGGTCGAGCTCGGCCCAGGTCACGGTGCGCGTCTCGTCGCTCACCGCCGGTCGCTCGCCCCGCTCGCGGGCGAGGTGGGCGAGCCGGGCCCCGATCGAGACCGGGCCGCTCATCCGCGCCGGCCCGTCACCGGATGAGAGGAGGAGAGCCCGCCGTCGACGGCGATCGCCTGGCCGTTGACGTAGGAGGCTTCTTCGCTGGCCAGGAAGAGGGCCATGGCCGCGATCTCCTCGGGCTCCCCGCCGCGCTTCAAGGGGTTGAGCTGGCCGATCCGCCCCTCGCTCCCCCGCTCCCGGGCGGCCTTGTAGAGAGGTGCGGTCATGCCGGTCTCGATGAGGCCGGGGCAGATGGCGTTCACCCGGATCCCTGTCCCGGCGAGCACATTGGCGCTGGTCTGGACGAGGCTGATCACCCCCGCCTTGCTGGCGCTATAGGGAATGCCGCCCGCCCCCGAGCGCAGGCCGGCGACCGAGGCGGTGCAGATGATCGAGCCTTTGCCGGCCTTTTTCATCGCCGCGCTGGCGTGCTTGATGGCGAGAAACGGCCCGACGAGATTGACCCGAAGGATCTCCAGCCACTTCTCCGCGCCGAGTTCCTCGAGCGGAGTCCAGCCGCCGCTGATCCCGGCGTTGGCGTAGAAGATGTCGAGCCGGCCGAACTCCGCCTTGGCCTTTTCCACGGCGCCGGCCACATCGGCCTCCAGGCCCGCGTCGCCGGCGAGGGCGAGGGCGCGCCCGCCCGCCGCTTCGATGGCCTTGGCGGACTCGAAGACCCCCTCGGCCTTGTCGAAGCAGAGGACCGAGGCCCCTTCGGCGGCGAAGAGCTTGGCGCTCGCCCGCCCGATCCCGCTCGCCGCCCCGGTGACGATCGCGGCCTTGAAGTCCAGCCGTCCCATTTGCCACCTCCTCGCTTCACCGCAGGCGGAGCAGAGCTGGGTGGGGGCGGCCCCAACCGTCTTCTCGACCCGGCTTTGGCCTGGGCCGCAACGTCTCCCTCCCCACAAGGGGCGAGGAGGACGCTCGCGTCTCGGAGCGACCCCGACCTTTCGGAACCCGCCTAGCCGCCGCGCCGGGCTTTTTCAATCGGAGTCATCCTCTCCCCGGCGCCGCGCGCGGTCTCGGCCGCCCAGTGCTGGCGCTCTTGCAGAAAGCGCACTCGCCGACGCCGTGAACATAGCCCTGCGTTTTCGCCAGTTCGCGCGACTTGTCGTCTGCGTGCGCGGGCGCGTGAACTTCAACTGATCGGCGATGCAAGTCGTCGCAAGCCTCCTGGCGCAATCCGCGCGAGGAACCCATTCAAGGACCGTTTTGGGAGCGGTATTCCGAGGGACGGCGGCGCTCAATGGGCGAAATCAGGCGCCCTCGACTTCGAAGCCCAGGAACCGGAGCGCTTTGGCCATGCGGCCATTCATCGGTGGGCACTCCTGCGGCTTCACGGTCCCCTGTAGTTCGAGCGCCGAGAAGAGGCCGAAGGAGGCGAGCTTGAAAGCCGGCTCGTAGAGGACGTCGTGCAAGCGCTCGACGAATTCGCCGGGTCCATGGGTCAGGTGGATCAGCGTCCGTTTGACTTTCGCAACATCGTTCCCATTGTCCGACCAGAATTTCACGGGCAAGGCGGCTGTTCCCCCCTTGGTGAACCGAAGTTGCTCCGAGAAAGCGTGCAAGGACATCAGACCTCCAATGATCTCTTCCCTCGAGGCGCCTTCGATGGAAGAATTTGAGGCGAACACCCGGCGGACGCGCTCTAGCCAGTCGAAATAGTCCTCGGGAACGTGGTTCCTCGGATCGTCCCGCCACTCACGGCCGAATCCCAGAATCCTGTTTCGCCGTTCGGTCTTGCTGAGGCTCGGTGCGTCGCGCCACGTCTCGCCGGGAATATGTTCGATTCGCAGCCAGCTCAGGAAGCGGTTGGTCTCGTTCGCCGGGCCGACGGCCGCGAGTTCGGGGCGTCGCAGGCCATTCTCGGAGAGAAGCTCGCCCACTTCCGAGAATGCAGGGTCGTATTGCTCGTAGATTCGCCGCCGCAACCCTTCGACGAAAAGCCGCTCGCGCGTCTTCACCCGACTGGCGACCGCGATGTTGGCCGGTTCCGCCCGGCCGATGGCCCGCTCAATCAAGCTGTCGGGGTCGGTCGTCCCGCGCAGCCGGTCCCGCTCGACCCTGAAGGCCTGCAGGACCTCCGCCGTAAGCACGCGCGCAGAATCCCAGAGCTCGGCGAAGAGGGCCCGCACATCCTCGACGCGCTCGACGTCGTCGGAGGGGTCAAGCAGCACCGTAGCCTCACGATTTTCCATCATTCCGGCGTCAGTCAGATTCGAGGATCCCAGCAGCACGCCTTCATCGAAGATGTAGATCTTGGCGTGGAAGCGGTGTGTCAGATAGCGCACCGCGACGTTTGGAAATCGGTACACCTTGGCCAGCGCGTCCGGACTCGTGGTGGAATTCAGACCGACGAGGAGCCGGATTGGCTTGCCAGCCTCGGCCGCGGCGAGGAGGCCTTCTATGCGCGTGAAATACGGCGTGGCGAGCCACAACGATCGCGACCCGGCCGTCAGCTGGTCAAAGGGATTGCGGACGAGATTGCGGCCAGACCGGTTCGAATAGATGCTGGTCATTTGCGAGCGCCCAACGCGCACTCCGAGTCGCGCACCGCCATCTCGAAGGCGAGCGCCGAGCGCTCATTGAGGGGGGCGGGAAGCGCCGGGGCCGTCACGCCCGCCGCCGCGGTCTCCGTCACTGCCTCGGCCTTGTCGAAGCAGAGGACAGACGCCCCCTCGTCGGCGAAGAGCTTGGCGCTCGCCCGCCCGATCCCGCTCGGCGCCCCGGTGACGATCGCGCCCTTGCCGTCAAGACGTCCCATCTTTTCCGCCTCTCCGGCCCGCCGCTGCCCCTCCGGCATCGCCTAGCCGCGCGGCCGGGCTTTTTCAATCGGACGGTCATTTCGTCGCCCGCGGAGCGGGCGGGGCCGTGTGATCTGGACGGACGGGCCTCGGCCGACGCATGGTGCCACCGCAGTCGAACCAGAGGCCGCCCCCCGATGAACCACGGCCAGATCGTCGGCTTCCTCTGGGGCGTCGCCGACCTTATCCGCGACACCTTCAAGCGCGGCAAGTATCAGGATGTCATCCTTCCGCTGACCGTGCTTCGGCGCCTGGACTGCGTGCTGGCGCCGACTAAGCGGCAGGTCCTCGCCCGCCAGGCGGAGCTGAAGGACCGCGGCCTGGAGACGCTCGATCCGCAACTGCGCCTCGCCTCCGGCTTCGCCTTCTACAACACCTCGCGATATGATTTCGGACGGCTGCTCGGCGATCCGCCGCACTTGGCGGCCAACCTGCGCAACTACATCGCCGGCTTCAGCCCGAACATGCGCGCTGTGATCGAGCGCTTCGATTTCGACAACACCATCAGCAAGCTCGAGGAGTCCGGCCTGCTCTTCCAGGTTGTGCAGCGGTTCGGCGCCGTCGACCTGCATCCGGACCAGATCGACAACCCGACCATGGGAACGATCTTCGAGGAGCTGATCCGCAAGTTCAACGAGGCGCTCAACGAGAATCCGGGCGAGCACTTCACCCCACGCGATGTCGTCCATCTTATGGTCGACCTCATGCTGGCCGGCGACGAGGACCGCATCCGTCGCCATGGCATCGTCCGCACCGTCTACGATCCGTGCTGCGGCTCGGGCGGCATGCTGATGCTGGCCAAGGACCACATCACGCTGGGCCGCCGGCGGAACGGCGATGTCCTCAGCCCGCCGATCAACGCGGACGCCGACATCCACCTCTTCGGCCAGGAGGTGAACCCGGAGACCTGGGCCGTCTCGGCCTCCGACTTCTTCATGAACGAGCCCAAGGGCCGCGACGCCGACCACATCGCCTACGGCAGCACGCTCTCCAACGACCGGCACGCGGGCGAGCGGTTCGACTACCTGATCGCCAATCCGCCCTACGGCAAGGACTGGAAGCGCGACGAGGCCGCCGTTCGCGCAGAGCACGAGCGACGCAATTCCGGTCGCTTTGCGCCGGGTCTGCCGCGGATCAGCGACGGCCAGCTCCTTTTCCTCCTGAACATGATCGCGCACGCGAAAGGGCCGGCCGAGGGCGGCTCTCGCATTGCCATCATCATGAACGGCTCCCCGCTCTTCACCGGCGACGCCGGCAGCGGGGAGAGCGAGATCCGCCGCTTCATCCTGGAGAACGATCTGCTCGAGGCGCTGATCGCGCTTCCCGAACAGCTCTTTTACAACACCGGCATCGCGACCTACGTGTGGCTGCTCACCAACCGCAAGGCCGCGGCGCGCAAGGGCAAGGTCCAGCTCATCGACGCCTCCTCCTTCTGGGTTCCGATGCGTCGCAGCATGGGCGACAAGCGCCGGGAAATTCCCTTCGACAAGGCCCGCGACATCGTCGCCATTCTCAGCGCCTTCCAGGACAGCGAGACACGTCCGGTCGGCAAGGACGGGGAGAGGGAGGATGTGGTGGTGAGCCGCATCTTCCCGACCACACATTTCGGCTTTCGCAAGATCACCGTCGAGCGGCCGTTGCGGCTCAACTTCGAGGCCAGCCTCGACAGAATTGCCCGTCTCGACGACCAAAGTGGCTTCCGTAACCTTGCAATGAGCAAACGGAGGGACGACGAATCTCGGCAGCGCGACATCGAGGCCGGCCTTCGGCGGCAGGAGGAAATCCGGGCCCTCTTGCACGCCCTGCGCAAGGAAGGCGAACGCGAGCTCGAAGAGGGGGCTCGGCGCCAATACGATTCCAGAGAAGAGTTCGTCGCGGCGCTGAACGAGGTGGCCATGCGCCGCGGGGATCGTTTGTCATCAGGCGAAATGAAGGCGGTGCTTGCCGCGTGCGGCGAGCGCGACGAAAGCGCCGAGATTTGTCGGGACGCGCGCGGCAATCCGGAACCGGACCCGGAGCTGCGCGACAGCGAGAGCGTGCCGCTCGGCGAGCGGATCGAGGACTTCTTCGAGCGCGAGGTGAAGCCGCACGTCCCCGACGCCTGGATCGACGTCGCCAAGCGCGATCAGAAGGACGGCCAGATCGGGATCGTCGGCTACGAGATCAACTTCAACCGCTGGTTCTACCGCTACAAGCCCCCCCGGCCGCTGGAGGCGATCGAGGCCGACATCCGCGCCATCGAGGGCGACATTATGCGCATGCTTGCGGAGGTGACGGGCAGCGCCGACGCAAAGTAAATGTCGGCAGTTGATCGTAACTGCCGACGTTTGCTAACGTTAGCAAAATGGTCTCGCCACTTACTCCCGAGCGGCTCGCGGCCGAAGGAATCGGGACGTTCTTCCGCCCCCGCGACCTCGAGCTGCTGGGATTCCCGTTCTCCGAGCTTCAGCGCCTCGTAGCCTCAGGTGTCGTCCAAAAGATTGAGACCGGTCTCTACCGCCTGACTGCGACCGAGCCGAACGAATTCGAGACCCTTGCCATGGTCGTTTCGGCTGCGCCGAACATGATCATCTGTCTCATCTCCGCACTGAGCTTCCACGGGATCGGCACACAGGTTCCGCACGAGGTCTGGCTCGCGCTTGACCGCAAGGCGCGCAAGCCCGCCCACCTACCCGCCAAGGCGCGCATTGTCCGCTTCTCGGGCGCGATGCTGACCTATGGCGTCGAGACTCGCGAGATCCTCGGCGTCACCGCCCGTGTCACCTCGCCGCCTCGCACAGTGGTGGACTGTTTCCGCTATCGCTCCAAGATAGGCCTCGACGTAGCCCTGGAGGCGCTCCGGGATGCCCTCGGCTCCAGGGCGGTGACCGTCGACCAGATCGCGCGGACCGCCGAGGTCTGCCGGGCCGGAACTGTGATGCGGCCCTACCTCGAGGCGATCACGCGGTGAGGAAACCGCCGGTCAGAAACCTCAGCGCTTCGGTGCGCGACCGGTTGCTCGACCGCAGCCGGCAAGGCGGTGAGGATTTTCAGTTCCTGCTTCAGCGCTACGCGGCCGAGCGCTTTCTCTACCGCTTGGGCCAGTCGAGACATCGCGACAGCTACGTCCTCAAGGGCGCCATGCTCTTCCCCGTGTGGGGTGGATCGATCTACCGCGCCACACGCGACATCGATTTCACCGGCTACGGCGCGAGCGAGCCGAGCGAAGTGATAGCCGTCATACGGGAGCTCTGCGCCACGCCTATGCTGGACGACGGCCTCGCGTTCGACGCGAACTCGGTGAGGGCGGAGCCTATCCGCGACGACGCGGAGTACGGCGGTCTGCGCGTGAAGTTCTCGGCGCGCTTGGCGGGCTCGAGCGTCCCAATGCAGATCGACATTGGCTTCGGCAACGCAATCGAGCCCGCTCCGACCGATGTCGACTATCCCACTCTGCTCGATATGCCGGCGCCGCAGATCCGCGCCTATCCTCGCGAGGCGATCGTGGCCGAGAAGCTCCATGCCATGGTCGCGCTCGGCGAGCGCAACAGCCGCCTCAAGGATTTCCGCGACCTCTACTTTCAGGCGCGGCAGTTCACGTTCGAGGGTGAGCGCCTAGCGCGCGCGATCGCCGCCACCTTCGCCCGGCGTCGCACCGCGATCGAGGACCCTCTCCCCGCTGCCATCGCGCCACGGTTCTATGGAGATGAGGCGCGGGCCGCGGCTTGGCGCGCCCATTTGGCGCGGCAGGACGATCAAGACGCGCCAGTCGATTGGGTGGCAGTTGGCGAGCTGCTTCAGAGCTTCCTTACGCCCCCGTGGCGGGCTCTCGCTCGAGGCCGCAACTTTTCCGACTTGTGGCCGCCCGCTGGACCGTGGGGACCGCCATGAGACTGCGTCACGGCATGGATGGTGCGTTGGGGAGCTTCAGGCCTTATCCGGCCTACAAGGACTCGTGGGTCGAGTGGTTGGGGGATGTGCCCGAGCATTGGGAGGTAAGGCGGCTTCGGTTCAGCCTCGATTTGAATCCCCTCGCGTCAGAACTCAAATACATGACGCCGGAAACGGAGGTCTCGTTCGTCCCGATGGAAGCGATCGGGGAGTTTGGCGGCCTGGAACTCTCAATGAAAAGGACGCGCTCCGAGGTCGAAGGCGGATACACCTATTTCCGCGATGGGGACGTCCTGGTCGCGCAAATCACTCCCTGTTTCGAAAACGGGAAAGGGGCGCTTGCAAGCGGACTGGAAAACGGCGTTGGATTTGGCACGACCGAATTGCAAGTCCTTCGGCCAGGCCAAGAGCTGGATCGGAAGTTCCTCCTCTACATCACCTTTAGCGACGCCTTCCGACGCCTGGGACAAGCCGAGATGTACGGCGCCGGCGGCCAAAAAAGAGTGCCGGGCGCTTTCGTCGAAAACTTCGAACATCCCCACCCTCCACTCGCCGAGCAGCGCGCGATCGCGGCCTTCCTCGATCGGGAGACGGCGAGGATCGATGCGCTGGTGGCGAAGAACGAGCGGCTCGTCGAGCTGCTTCAGGAGAAGCGCGCCGCGTTGATCACCCACGCAGTCACCAAAGGCCTCGATCCGGAAGCCGAGATGAAGGACTCGGGCGTCGAGTGGCTCGGCCGGATACCGGCGCATTGGGAGGTGAAGCCTCTCAAGCGACTTGGCGACCTTCAGGGCGGTGCGGGGTTCCCAGAGGGCGAGCAAGGTCTTGGGACGGAGGAAATCCCATTCTTCAAGGTCGGCGATATGGGTTCCGCTGAGAACCGCCGCGAACTCGGGGTCTCACAGCATACCATATCGCGCGACACCGCTCGCCGGCTAAACGCTCTTGTATTGCCGCCCGGAACCGTTGTTTTCGCAAAGGTGGGTGCCGCTCTTCGGCTCAATAGAAGGCGGATCGTCGTTCGGCCATCCTGCATCGATAACAATATGATGGGCTTCATTCCGGCCTATTGCGATACCGATTGGGCAATGTATTGGCTGACGGGACTCGATCTGGGAGATCTGGCCAATCCGGGGGCGGTCCCATCGGTGAACGAAGGTCAAATGCGAGACATTGCGGTGATTGTGCCGCCCGTTCCTGAGCAGCGGGTAATCGCCTCCTTTCTGGATCTTGAGACGGCAAGGATCGATGAAGTTGTCGCCAAGATCCGTGAGGCCATCGAGCGCCTGAAGGAGCTCCGGACAGCGCTGATCTCGGCCGCGGTCACCGGCAGGATCGACGTGCGGGAAGAGGCGGCGTGACCACGGTCGTGCGCGAGCGCTCCTTCGAAGAGGCGATCGAGGCCGGCCTCACCAGGGGCGGCCACGCCGCTCCGGGGATGGAGGCGCCGGCTTTCGGCGAGCCCCTTCCCTACCGCTCCCGCGATCCGAGCAAGTATGACCGCACGCTAGGCCTGCTTCCCGAGGACGTCATCGACTTCGTGCTCGCCACCCAGCCTAAGGCCTGGGGGAGGCTGAAGGAGCACCACGGCGCCGAGGTGCGCGAGCGGTTCCTGCGCCGTCTCGCCTCCGAGCTCGTGGCGCGCGGGGCCCTGGACGTGCTGAGGCGCGGAGTGAAGGACTCCGGCGTCCGGATCGATCTGGCCTACTTCCGCCCGGCGAGCGGACTCAACGAGGAGACGGCGCGTTTGCACGCCGGCAACCTCTTCGGGGTCGTCCGCCAGCTTCCCTATAGCGTAAAGGACGAATCGACCCTGGACCTCGGCCTCTTCGTGAACGGCGTGCCGATCTTCACCGCCGAGCTGAAGAGCCCGCTGAACGGCCAGGACGTGCAGGACGCCATCCGCCAGTACCGTGAGGACCGCGACCCGCGCGAGCCCCTGCTCGCGGCGCGCCGATGCCTGGCGCACTTCGCCGTCGATCCGGAACTGGTCTACGTCGCGAGCGAGCTGGCCGGGCCGGCGACCCGCTTCCTGCCGTTCAACAAGGGGCGCTTCGGCGGGGCCGGAAACCCTCCCGCTCCGCCCACCGGCGGCTACGCCACGGCCTATCTCTGGGAGGAGACCTGGGCCCCCGAGAGCGTCCTCGACCTCGTCCGCCAGTTCGTCCAGGAGATCGAGGAAGAGGATGGGCGCGGGCGCAAGACCGGCAAGAAGCGGCTGATCTTTCCCCGCTATCAGCAAATCGACTGCGTGCGCCGCCTTGTGGCCGACGCGCGCGCCAAGGGAGCGGGGCGGCGCTACCTCATCCAGCACTCGGCCGGCAGCGGCAAGACCTTCACCATCGCCTGGCTCGCGCACCGGCTCACCACCCTGCACGATGCGTTTGACCGGAAGGCTTTCGATTCCATCGTCGTGGTCACGGACCGGCGCATTCTCGACAAGCAGTTGCAGGCTGCCATGCGCCAGTTCGAACAGGTGCTGGGGGTGGTCGAGAACGTCGATACGACCTCGCGCCAGCTCAAGGAGGCGCTGGAGGCCGGGAACCAGATCGTCGTCACCACACTGCAGAAGTTCCCGGTCATCGCCGGCGAGATCAGCAGGCTTCCGGGACGGCGATTCGCGGTGATCCTGGACGAGGCGCACTCCTCGCAGTCGGGCGAGAGTAGCCGGACGCTCAACGCCGTGCTGGCGGCGCGGACCCTGGAAGAGGCCGCCGAGGCCGAGGAGCGCGCGCCCACCGCCGAGGACGAACTTGAGGACAGGATCTCCGAGGCGGCCAAGGAATGGGGCGCGCTGTCCCACGTCTCGACGTTCGCCTTTACGGCGACGCCCAAGCCGAAGACCTTGGAGATCTTCGGAACGCCGCGGGCGGACGGCAAGTTCGAGCCCTTCCACCTCTACAGCATGCGCCAGGCGATCGAGGAGGATTTCATCCTCGACGTTCTGGAGAACTACACGACCTACGAAGTCTACTGGCGTCTGCTGAAGACAATCGAGGACGATCCCCGCTACGACAAGAGCAAGGCCCGCTATCTGCTGAAGAGCTTCGTCAGCCTCCATCCGCACGCGATCGGCGAGAAGGCGCGGCTGATGGTCGAGCACTTCGTGGCGACGGCGCAGAACGAGATCGCGGGGCAGGCCAAGGCGATGATCGTGACCCGCTCGCGCCTGCATGCGGTGCGCTATCGCCTGGCGATCGACAAGGAGCTGTCCGGAAAGGGCGTGCCGTTCAACGCGCTCGTCGCCTTCTCCGGAACCGTGCGGGATGGCGGGAAGGACTACACGGAGGCCAACATGAACGGCTTCCCGGAGGGCCAGACCGCGAAGACCTTCGAAGGCCCGGACTACCGGTTCCTGATCGTCGCCAACAAGTTCCAGACCGGCTTCGACCAGCCGCTCCTTCAGACCATGTATGTCGACAAGGTGCTGGGCGGGGTCAACGCCGTGCAGACTCTCTCGCGTCTGAACCGCACGCACCCGCAGAAGAAGGGCGCGACGGTGATCGACTTCGCCAACGAGGCCGAGGCGATCCGCTGCGCCTTCCAGGACTACTACGAGACGACGCTTCTATCCGAGGGCACGGACCCGAACCTGCTCTATCAGATGCAGCGAGCGCTGCTGGACTTCGACGTCTACACCGAGCCCGAGGTGATCGCCTTCGCCGCCCTCTACTTCGGCAGGGCGAGCATGGACCAGCTCTATGCCGCCCTGGGCCCGGTGGTGGCGCGGTTCAGGGCGCTCGCGGACAAGGAGAAGGTTCGCTTCCGCGACCTCATCACCCGCTATAGGCGCCTTTACGCCTTCCTGGCCCAGATCCTTCCCTTCGCCGACCGCGACCTGGAGGCGCTCTATCAGTTCGCCCGCTACCTGCGCCGCCTGATCCCGCCCGAGGGCTCCAGCCTGCCGGTGGAGGTGCAGCGGAACATCGACATGGAGTCCTACCGCCTGCAGCAGACCTCGAGCGGCAAGATCGGCCTCGAGCGCAAGGCCGGGATCCTCGATCCGGCCGGCGCGGGACCGGCGATCGCCGCCTCGGAAGAGGAGATGGAGGCTCTCTCGCGCATCATCGCCGAGCTGAACGAGCGCTTCGGCCTCCAGCTTGGGCCGGAGCACCGGGTCGCCCTCGCCGAGATGATCGAGCGGCTGGACGAGGATCCGGCGCTCGACGCCGCCGCCCGCGCCAACACGCGCGAGAACGTGCGCCTCACCTTCGACCACAAGGTCGAGAGCGTGATCCAGCAGATCGTCGATTCCAACTTCGATCTCTACAAACGGATCACCGACGACCACGCGTTTGGCGATGCGCTGAAGACCTTCCTATTCGACCACTACCTGCGCGGCCACCGGGACGCGGCCGAGCTGATCAAGCGCGGCGAATCCAAGACCCTGGAATTCAAGTCGACGCTACGCTGGAACCTGAAGGAGGACCGGCGCGACGATGTACACGTGACGCACGCCGCCCTGAAGACAATCGCCGGCTTCCTGAACACCGACGGCGGCGATCTCCTGATCGGAGTCGCCGACGACGGCAAGGTGGTCGGCATCGAGGCCGACCGCCTGGAGAGCGACGACAAGTTCATGCGCCATCTGGCGCAGGGGGTGCGCAATGGCCTCGGCGACCGAGCCGGGACGTGCATTGATCCCAAGGTCCAGGCGGTGAACGGCAAGGCGGTCTGCGTGGTTGGCTGCCAGCGCAGCCCCGAGCCGGTGTTCCTGAAGTGGAAGGGCGTGGAGGCCGCGGCGGAGGGCGACTTCTTCGTCCGCAGCGGGCCGGGCACGGTGAGGCTCCAACCGGAGAGCGTCACGAAGTACATCCGGACGCGATTTGGCAAGTCGGCTCCGGAAGCGGAGGCGCCGGATTTCCCGCCCGGCGCGCCCTGAATATACTTGTGAGCGGCCGACCAATCCGGATTGCCGCCGCGACCAAGGCATCACGATCCTGGCTATCTCAGGTTGTCGGCGACCGCTGCGAAGACTGCCAAGCCGAACGCGATGCCGCGCCGCTGACGATCGCGCCCTTGCCGAAGAGCCGGCCCTCGCGCTGTTGCGCCATCAGCGCGCCGCCGCCGGCTGGGGCGTCGGGGCGAGGGCGGCTCTGGCCAGCGGAATGAACTTCTCCTTGAGCTTGGGCAGAGCCTCCGAAGCGATGGTCTCGACGCTCCAGCCCTCCGCCTTGCTCACTGTCTCGATGGGCCTGGGCTGCGAATAGAGGATGATGTTCTCCCCGCTCGCCCCGAAGAACTGCCCGGAGACATCCTTGGCCGCATCCGTGCAGAGCGCCACGCTGAACCTCGCCGGCTGATCGGGCCTGATCGCGGCGGCCATCTGGGCCCGGCGGGTGGCGGCCGCTTCGTCCTTGACCGGGACCGACTGGGTCATGCGTGTCCAGGCGACCGGGGCGAGGGCGTTGGCCCTCACGTTCTTGTTCGCCCCTTCCATGGCGATGATCCGGGCGAGACCCGCGATCCCCATCTTGGCCGCGCCGTAGTTGGTCTGGCCGATGTTGCCGTAGAGGCCGCTCGTCGAGGTGTAGAGGACGTAGGCTCCGTCCTCCTGATTGCGGAAGTGCTCGATGGTGGCGCGGCAGACGTTGAACGAGCCGCGCAGGTGCACCTCGATGACCTTGTCCCAGTTCTCCTCGCTCATCTTGTGGAACATGCCATCGCGCAGGATGCCGGCGGGGTTGATCACCGCATGCAAGGCTCCGAATTTGTCCAGAGCCTGCTGGAGCATCCCTTCGCAGGCGCGAAGCGAGGTGACGCTGTCGGAATTGGCGATCGCTTCGCCGCCGGCGGCGCGGATTTCCGCGGCCACGGTCTCGGCAGGTCCTGCGGAGCCTTCGTCACCTCCGGCGATCCCGCCGCCAAGATCGTTCACCACCACCTTGGCCCCCTCGCGGGCGGCGATGAGGGCGCATTCGCGTCCAATGCCATTGCCGCCGCCGGTGACGAGGACGACCTTGCCTTTGAGCATGCCCATGGGATCTCTCCGAACTGATGTTTGAAACTCTCGTAGGCTTTTCGCTTATTCGAGGCGGTCGGCCTTGCGCAAGGAGGGAAAGAGCGCGGCCCCGGCGCCGGTGACGAAAAGCGCCCCCGCCCCGCCGAAGAGGGCCGAACCGATGACCCCGAGGAATCTGGCGACAAGCCCGCTTTCGAATTCGCCGAGCTCGTTGGAGGCGCCCACGAAAAGGCTGGAGAGGGCCGCCACGCGGCCGCGCATGGGATCGGGGGTGGTGAGTTGGATGAGGTTCTGACGCACGAAGACGCTGAGCATGTCCGCGCCGCCGAGGATGGCGAGGAAGACGGCCGAGGCCCAGAGTTCCTTGGAGAGGCTGAAGGCGATCGTCGCGGCCCCATAGACCGCCACCCCGGCGAACATGCGCAAACCCGCCTGGCGGCGCATAGGCGCGGCGGCGAGCATCACGGCCACGATCGCCGCCCCGAAGGAAGTCGCGGCCCGGAGAATCCCGAACCCCTCGGCCCCGACCCTGAGCACGTCGCGCGCGAAGGCGGGCAGGAGCGCCGTCGCTCCGCCCAGGATCACCGCCGCCAGGTCGAGGGAGATCGCCCCAAAGACGATCTGGTTCGTCCACACGTAGGAAAGGCCCTCCCTCACCTGCTCGAGCCGTGAGGCGGTCGGCGCGGGCGGCATGGGCGGCGCCCTCACCGTGGCCAAGGAGAGGACGGCGAGAACGAAGAAGGCGAAGCTCGCGCCATAGGCAGCCGCCGTCGAGAAGGCGAGGAGGAACCCCGCCGCCGCCGGCCCGGCGACGGAGGCGGTCTGGCCGGCGAGCGAGTTCCAGGCGATGGCGCGGGGGAGAAGCTCGCGAGGGACCAGGGCCGGGCCTAGAGCATTGGTCGCCGGAGATCGATAGGCGCGCGAGGCCCCGAAGACGAGGGCGTCCAGAAGAAGCAGGGCGACGCTCGCCCGCCCGGCGAGGCTGGCGAGGAGGAGCACGCCCACCGCCGCCGCCTCCACCGCATAGCAGGCGAGCATGATGTTCCGCCGGTTCCGGCGGTCGGCCGTCGCTCCGGCGGGGAGCGCGAGGAGGAACAACGGCGCGAAGGTGCAAAGCCCGATGAGGCTCACGTTGAAGGCCGAATGGGCGACGTCGGCGGTGCGCCTGGAAAGCGCATAGACCTGCCAGCCCATGGCGACCGACTGGATGGTCGAGCCGAAATTGCCCACCCACCTGGAGCGCCAGAACCGCACGTAGTCGCGCTGGGCGAGGAGGTCGCGGGCGCGGGCAGGTCGTGGGGCGTCCGACATCGGGCGGCCGCTTAGACCATGGGCGGGCGGTCTCGCCAACTGGACCTCGACGGCATCGCAGGCTAGGCGGCGGCGATGGGCGCGAATGTGAAGATCTCGCCGGAGCGGGAGGAGGACGAGGCAGCGATCGCCGACCTTCTCGATCGAGCCTTCGGACCGGGTCGCCTGGCCAAGACCGCCGAGCGCCTGCGCGAGGGTAATCGGCCGCTGCGTCATCTTTCCTTCGTCGCCTGGCGCGGCGAGCGCGCGGTCGGCTGCGTGCGCCTGTGGCCGATCCGCGTCGGAGACGAAGAGGCGATCCTCCTAGGCCCGTTCGCGGTCGACGAAGGTGAGAGGGGAAATGGCCTCGGCGCCCGGCTCATCGAGGCGGCTCTCGAGGCCGTCGCTCACAACAGCGCCAAGCCCGTCCTGCTGGTGGGCGATCTTTCGTACTACGGCCGATTCGGCTTTGCGGTGGCCCAAGAGACGGTGCTCCCGGGCCCAGTGGATCCTGCCCGAATCCTCGTCCTTGGCGCTCCCACGGTCTTCGGCGGACTGGTCAGTCATTCCTGACCGGTCACCAATTCCTGGTTCTTGAGCCGACTGTCCACCGGCCTTAAGTCTCGGCTCATGGTGGGCGTCCTTGAGCGGATCGGCGAAACGACGAGTGCGCGGCCGCTTCCGCCAGTGCATCTTTGGAATCCCAGCCGCTGCGGGGAGATCGACATCGTCATCGAGAAAAACGGCCTTTGGCGCCACGAGGGAACGCCGATCGGCCGCGAAACCCTGGTGCGGCTCTTCTCGACCATCCTGCGCAAGGACCCGGATGGGTTCCATCTCGTCACTCCGGTCGAGAAGCTGAAGATCAGGGTCGAGGACGCCCCGTTTCTGGCCGTTGGCCTCAAAGCCGAAGGTGGCGCGCTCCGCTTCACCACCAATGTTGGCGACGAGGTGGTCGCGGGGCCGAAAAACGGCATCCGGGTGACCACCGATCCCGCTTCAGGCGAGCCCCGACCCTATCTGCACGTCCGAGCCGGGCTCGAAGCGCTGATCGTTCGCAGCGTCTTCTATGAGCTCGCCGAGTTGGCGTCCGACCGCGATCTGGGCGAGGGGGCCCAGCTCGCCGTCGGATCGCAGGGCGTGTGGTTCGCCCTCGCCCCGGCGGGAGCGCACCTTTCGTGAAAGGCGCCGACCTGCGGGCCTGGATCTCCGGCCACCTCGATCCGCTCGAGGCCCAGGAGGGCGGCGTCTTCCAATCCGATGTCGTTCTGGATCCGGGCTCGCCCGCCGACGACGCCACGCCGATCACGCCGGCGGCCGTCCTCGTCGCCCTCGTCGAGCGCGAGGCGGGCCTCACCGTGATCCTCACCCGCCGCGCCGACACCCTGCGCCGCCACACCGGCCAGGTCGCCTTTCCGGGCGGAGCGAGCGAGCCCGGCGAGGCGCCGTGGATCACCGCCCTTCGCGAGGCGGAGGAGGAGATCGGTCTCGATCCGGCGGCCGTGGCGCTCGCCGGTCTTTCCACCCCTTACCGCACCGGCACCGGTTTCATGGTCACGCCGGTGGTCGGATTCGTCGCGCCGCCCATTCGCCTTAATCCCAATCCGGCCGAGGTCGCGGCGATCTTCGAGACGCCGTTCGGATTTCTCATGGACCCGGCCAACCACGAAGAGCACGAACGCGAAACGCCGGAGGGGACGCGGCGGCGCTTCTACGCCATGACCTGGGAGGACCGCTTCATCTGGGGGGCGACGGCGGGCATGCTGCGCGCCCTCTACGACCGCCTCTATGGAGCCGCCGTTGCCTGACGAGACCCCATCCCGGCTCCCCCGCCAGGGGTGGATCGAGCGCAAGGAGACGCGCGCGGTGATGGCCGCCCTCGCCGCCGCCGGCGGCCCCGACTGCGCCAGATTTGTGGGCGGCTGCGTGCGCAACGCCGTCCTCGGCTCCAAGATCGAGGATATCGACATCGCCACCACCCTCGAGCCGCACGCCGTGGTCGCAGCCCTCGCGGCCGCCAAGATCAAGGCCGTCCCCACCGGCCTTGCCCACGGCACGATCACCGCCGTCGTCGCCGGTCGACCATTCGAGGTGACCACCCTTCGCCGCGACGTCGAGACCGACGGCCGCCACGCCAAGGTGGCCTTCACCGACGATTGGATGACCGACGCCCTGCGCCGCGACTTCCGGTTGAACGCCCTCTACGCCGACGAGGAGGGCCGCCTCTACGATCCCACCGGAGAGGGTCTCGCCGACGCCAAAGCGGGCAGGGTGGTCTTCGTGGGCGACGCCGCCACCCGCATCGCCGAGGACGCCCTTCGCATCCTGCGATTCTTCCGCTTCGTCGCCTGGTATGGCCGCGGCGAGATCGATGCAGCTGGACTGGAGGCCTGCCAGGAGAAGGCCGAGATGATCGCCGGACTTTCCGCCGAGCGCATCGCCAAGGAGCTCCTCGTCCTCCTCTCCGCCGAGGATCCCCGACCCGCCGTGCGCCTCATGGCCGCCTCCGGCGTCCTTGCCCGCGCCCTTCCCGAGGCCGCCAGGATCTCCCGCTTCGAAGCCTTGGTGGAGGTCGAGATCGGGATTCTCTTCGAAACCGATCCCCTCCTGCGGCTGGCCGCCCTTCTTGCCGATGAAGCCAACGCCCAGAGGGCGTCGAGCCGTCTGAAGCTTTCCAACGCCCAGGCCGAGCGCCTCACGGCCGCGCTCGGCGAAGAGCCAGGCCTCGTCTCCTGGATGAGCCCCAAGGAGATGCGGCGTCTGGTCTGGAAGGTGGGGGTCGCGACCTTCTGCGATCGCGTCATGCTGGCCTGGGCGGCCTCGGACCGCCCCGCCGCGGCCGTCCAGTGGCGCGCCCTTCTTCCCATGGCGAGGTCATGGCCCCGGCCGAGCCTGCCGGTCGACGGCCGCCAGGTCGAAGCCGCGGGCGTGCCCAAAGGTCCCCAGATCGGCGAGGTGCTCTCCGAGATCGAGGCCTGGTGGATTGATCAGGATTTCCCAGCCGATCCTCTCGCCGCCGTCGAGCGCCTCAAGGCGGTGGTGCAGGGGATGGTCCAGTGAGGGTCGGCGTGCTCGAGGCCGGCGCGCCGCCCAAGGATCTGCAGGAGAGGTTCGGCCGCTACCCCGCCATGTTCCAGGCCCTCTTCTGCTCCGAGCCGTGGACTTGGCGCGCCTACGACATGCGCCGCGGCGATCTTCCCTCCTCGCCGGAAGACTGCGAGGCGTACATCGTCACCGGCTCCTCGGCCGGCGTCTACGACGCCGAGCCTTGGATTGAGAGGGCCGGCGACTTCCTCCGCTCCGCCAGGGGCCGCGCCCGGCTCCTTGGCGTCTGCTTCGGCCATCAGCTCATGGCCCAAGCCTTCGGCGGGCGGGTCGAGAAGTCGGCCAAGGGCTGGGGCATCGGCCTGCAGCGCTACGAGGTCGTGGAGCGCGCGCCCTGGATGACGGACGCCCGGAGCTTCGCCCTCGCCGCCTCGCACCAGGACCAGGCGGTGGAGCTCCCGCCCGGCGCGCGCGTCCTCGCCGCCAGCTCCTTCACGCCACTGGGCATGCTGGAATGGCCCGGCGAGGGTCTGGCGAGCCTGCAGCTCCATCCTGAATTCGAGCCGGACTTCGCCATGGCCCTCATCGAGAGTCGCCGCGACCGCTACGAGCCGAAGGAGGCCTCTCGCGCGCTCGCCTCCTACGCCGCTCCCGACGATCGCTGCCGGCTGGCGAGCTGGATCGCGGCTTTCCTGAGCCAGGCCTGAGCGCGGCATGGCTTGTGGGGCGGCGCCGTTCGAGGGACACTGCTCGGCGAAAAGCGGGGAGGCGAGCATGATCCATCATTCGTTCATGCGGTTCGCGGGGCCGGCGATGCTCGTCGTCGGCCTTTGGGCCGGGCCCACCGTGGCCCAGACAAACCAACAGCTCCGCCAGCGGGTCGATCAGCTCGAGGCGCGGCTGGCGGCGGTCGAGGCTCAGCGTTCCGGCGACGGCCCCTCACAGGCAAGCGTCTACCGTGGGGGCGCGAGCACCTCAGCGGCCGCGGCACTCGGCAACCTCCAGATCAATCAGCTCGTCGTTCTGCAGGGCGAAGTGGCTGATTTGAAATCCGCCTTGGCCAAGCTCCAAGCGCAGTTTGCCAAGCACACCCACACGATCACCCAGTACAGCCAGAACCCGTTCCCCGCCGGCCGGTCGATCCTGACCATCCTGACCTGTTCCGGACAGGGCAAGCCGTGTGTTTCGGCCAGCGGTCTAAGGGACGTCACCGTCTATGCTCCATCGCTGAGCCCCCCGCCGACGTCTTCTCCACAGCCGTATACGATCACGACCTCGGGGCCCATCATTCACTAGGCGGCCTTAGGGCCATTTCACTTCAGGCGGCAGGGAGGAGAGGATGGTCTCGACATTGCCTCCAGTCTTGAGCCCGAAGGCGGTCCCGCGGTCGTAGAGAAGGTTGAACTCCACGTAGCGGCCGCGTCGGACGAGCTGTTCCTCGCGCTCGGCGTCGCTCCATGCTTCGGCCATGCGCCGGCGTGCGATCCCGGGCCAGACTTCGAGACACGCCTCGCCCACCGCCCGCACGAAGGCGAAGTCGCGCTCAAAATCCCCGCTCGCAAGGCGATCGAAGAAGATTCCCCCGATCCCGCGCGGCTCGCTCCGATGGGGAAGGAAGAAATAGGCGTCGCACTCGGCTTTGAAGCGCGCGTGGCAGGCCGGATCGTAGCTCTCACAGGCCCTCTTCATGGCGGCGTGGAAGTCGCGGGCGTCGGGCGAGGCCTGATGGCGCTGGGCCTCGAGCAGCGGGGTGAGATCGGCGCCGCCGCCGAACCAACCCGCCGAGGTCGCAAGATAGCGGGTGTTCATGTGGATGGCGGGGATCTTCGGGCTCCTGAGATGAGCGATGAGGGAAAGGCCGACGGCGGTGAAGGCCCGATCCTCGGCCACGCCAGGCATCGAGGCCGCCATTTCCTCGCTGAAGACGCCTTCCACATCGGCGAGGTGAAGGGCGCATTTTTCGAAGAGCCGCCCTCGCAGGAATCCCATCACCCCGCCCCCGCCTGCCTCCCGGCGCCACGGCGTCAGCTGGAAGCGTCCCGGCGGGGCGGGAAAGAGCGTCTCGGGCGCCTCCCGCTCCAGGGCCTCGAATGCTTCGACGAAGCGGTCGCGAAGCGATGTGAACCAGGCCCGCGCCGCCCCCGCCCGCGCCCTGGTTCTTTCTGCGGTCTCGCCCATGGCCGCTCATGAGGCGGGGCGCCGCTCCTGGCAAGGGCGCGGTGTGTTTCAGGCTGCGGCATGGGCCAGAAAGAAGAGTTCCTCCACCCGGCAGCCGAGGACCTCGGCGAGCGTCAGGGCGAGAGTGGTCGAGGGCGTGAAGACGCCGTTTTCGATGGTGTTGATGGTCTTGCGGGAGACCCGGGCGGCCAGCGCCAGCTCGGCCTGGGTGAGCCCCAACCTCGCCCGCGCCTCCTTGATGTGGTTGCCGAGGCGACGCTCAGCCATTGCCCGGCTCAGCCATCGCTCAGATCAGCCCTCGCCCATGGCGCGGGCGTCGAGGATCGCGAAGGTCGCGCTCACCGCGCCCACCGCCGCCATGAGGGAGACGATGAGGCCCGGGAGCACCCAGTCCGGCCTCGCAAATCCAATCGCGACATCGGCCGCACCAAGCACGAGGCCGGTCCAGAAGCCCGCCTCGATCGCCGAGCGGCGGTGGGAGAGGCTGAGCTCGTCCTCCAGCCGAGCCCTGAGGTCGACGAAGCGGCCGGTGATGAGAGCCAGGTAGAGCGCGCAAAGGAGGGCGATCGCTCCCAGAGTGAACACGCCGGGCGCATAGCCGTGGGCGCGAATCTCCTGGACGCTCCAAACGGAGGACGGAGCCAGGACGAGGAGGCAGAATGGAAATACTCGAAGCGCGCGGGCGCGCCGAGCCTGCATCCGCTCGGCGCGACGGGCGAGGATCTCCGGGTGATCGGCGCCTGGCGGGGGCGAAAAGCGCCGCCAGGCGAAGCTCGCGGCGGCCAGGACGATGACGGCGAGCCCACCCGGCAGGACGAAATCGGGGGCCGCGAAATGCCGCGCGGCGGGATCGAAGATCATCCAGCCCGTCCCCACCGCGACGACGAGGAGCGAGAAGGCGGCGGCGACGATGACCGCCTTGCGGAGCTTGTCGCGGCGAACGGCGACGGCGGCGAGCTGATCGGCGGCGAGGTCCACTTCGGTCATCTCCGGTTTCATGTAACCTGTAGGGGTTACTCGGGGTCAAGCCACTATCTGACCCCATTGTCTCGCGGGAGATGATCAGCTTCGGCCGCCGCCCGCCGCCTCGATCAGGCTCGCGATCGGGCCGTCTCCGGGCTGGCCGCGAACTCGAAGCCCCTCGACCACGCGGCGGCGGTCGCTCGCTGGATGGTTCTGGCTGAGCTTCTCGGACCCTTCCAGGCTCTCGACCTCGATGCGGAAGGAGCGGATCAGAGGCAGGAGCTGTTCGATCCGGCCGATCGGCGCCTTTTCGAGACGCCATGGTTCTGCCGCGCCGCGCTCCATCTCCTCCACGATGCGGTCGAGGATGGCGCGCTGGGCGGCCTCCTCGTCGATCGGCTCGAGGGTCCCGCGCGCCTGGGCCGCCACATAGTCCCAGGTCGGAACCTCCGGCCGCTCGAGATACCAGCGCGGGGTGATGTAGGCGTGGGGTCCGAGGAAAGCCGCCAGGGCCTTGGCGCCCGGCGCGAGCGCCTCGGCGTGGGGATTGCGGCGGGCGAGGTGCCCGACCAGGCGTAAAGGGTCGCCCACTCGCTCGAAGACCATCGGAACCCAAGTGCCGTAAGGGTTCTCGCCGCCGGTCGCCAGCAGTCCGAATGGATAGGCGGCGATGATCGCGGCCGGATTGGCCGAACGGTAGGGCCCGGGCGCGAAGAGCCCCGGTCCCGCCTCTTTGTTCGCGCTGGTTCCCGTCATCCCACCTCCGTCCTGCTTTTTGGACCCGACCGGTTGAAAAACTCCCGGGCGCGATCTAAGCGAGGCCGCGCGGCGATCAAGGGACGCCCCGAGACGATTGGCCTTGTGGACGCCATCCTTGCCGAGGCTCGCCGACTGCGGGACGCCCAAACAGAGGTGAGTAGCTTTACCAGGTGACCGATACGGCCATTCATACTGCCGGATATGCGGGGGACAATCCCCACGAGATCGCCGATCCGGGCCGGCGCGACTTCACCCATATCATGGCCGGCGGCGTCGCGGTCGCCGGAGCCTCCACGATCGTCAGGCCACTCATCGATCAGCTCAACCCTTCCGCCGACGCCCTGACGCTAGCTTCGATTGAACCCGACCTCGCCAAGGTCGCGCTCGGTTCGCGGATCCGCAAAGGCCCGCCGCCAGGAAGATCGATCTTCTCCCCCACACCTTCCTGTCCGACACCAAAGTGAAGCTCGGCTAGGGCCAATAAGATGAGTGGACATTCAACCTATGAGCCCAAGTCGGCGTTCGAGCGCTGGCTGGACGCGCGGCTTCCGGTCTGGCGTTTCAGCGCCGATCTTCTGAGCTATCCGACCCCGCGCAACCTCAACTACTGGTGGACATTCGGGGGCGTCCTCGGTTTTTGCCTGGCGACCCAGATCATCACCGGCATCGTCCTGGCGATGCACTATCACCCCAGCGCCGCCGGGGCCTTCATCAGCGTCGAGCAGAACATCATGCGCGACGTGAACTATGGCTGGCTGATCCGCGACATCCACGCCACCTGCGCCTCGATGTTCTTCGTGGCCGTCTATATCCACATCGCCCGGGGCGTCTATTATGGCTCCTTCAAACCGCCTCGCGAAGTTCTGTGGATCATCGGCTGCATCATCTACATGCTGATGATGGCCACCGCCTTTTTCGGCTACGTGCTTCCCTGGGGCCAGATGAGCTTCTGGGGGGCGAAGGTCATCACCAATCTCTTGGGGGCGATTCCAGTGATTGGAAAGTCGATCACCACGCTTTTGTGGGGTGGCTTCGCGGTCGACGATCCCACCTTGAACCGCTTCTACTCACTCCACTACCTCCTGCCGTTCGTCATCGCATTCTTCGTGGCGCTGCACATCTGGGCTTTGCACGTGCCGGGGAACAACAATCCCACCGGAGTCAACGTGAAGAGCAAGGCAGACACCCTGCCTTTCCATCCCTTCTACACGGTCAAGGACGCCTTCGCCGTCGCCCTCTTCATGATCGTAATGGCGGTCTTCATCTTCTACATGCCCGAAGCGCTCGTGAAGCCCGACAACTACGTGCCGGCCAATCCGCTGGTGACGCCGGTGCACATCACCCCGGAATGGTACCTCATGCCGTTCTACGCCATCCTGCGGGCGATCCCGAACAAGCTCATGGGGGCCATCGCGCTGGCCGGAGCGATCCTGCTCCTCGTCCCTCTTCCGTGGATCGATGGCGCCAAGGTGCGCTCGATGCGCTATCGGCCGACCTCGCGGATCTTCTTCTTCCTGTGGATTCTCTCGGTCCTGATCCTGGGCTGGTGCGGATCCAAGGAGCCGAATGATCTCGTCATCCCGCATCTCTCCAGCCCGGTCTTCGTCGACTATCCGATCAATACGGTGACCTGGCTCGCTCGACTGGGGACGCTCTACTACTTCTGCTGGTATATCATCATCACTCCGATCGTCTCGCGGATCGAGAAGACTCTTCCTGTTCCCGACAGCCTCTACACCCCGGTGCTGCATCCGACCGTCCCCAAGACCGGCACGCCGGCGTCTGCCGAACCTGTAGAGGCCTAGGAGTTCCCATGGCGCGCGCCCGCCTTCTTGCCGCCGGACTCGCCGCCGGACTCCTCCTCGCCAGCGGCGCCGGCGCCCAGACCACCTCTGCCCCGCTCAAGAACGTCCACTGGTCGTTCCAGGGCCCGTTCGGGGTCTATGACCAGGAGCAGCTTCAGCGCGGTTACAAGGTCTACCGGGAGGTGTGCTCGGCCTGCCATTCCATGAACATGGTCGCCTTTCGCAATCTCGGCGATCCGGGCGGGCCGTTCTGGAACCCCAAATATCCCAATCCGAACGACAATCCGGTGGTCAAGACGATCGCCTCCAAGTACCAGATCGCGGACATCGACTCCTCGACCGGCGAGCCCTCCAAGAGGCCAGGGACGAGCGCCGACTACTTCCCGGCCCCCTTTCCCAATGACGCCGCCGCCAAGGCGGCCAATGGCGGAGCCATACCGCCGGACATGTCGCTCCTGGCCAAGGAGTTCGATGGCGGTCCGGCCTTCATCTATTCGGTGGTGACCGGCGATGGAACGCCGGCGCCTCCGGGCCTCACCGTCCCGGCCGGCAAATACTACGATCCCTACGTTCCGGGTGATGTCGCCGCGTACTTCAAGGGCGATCCCTCCAAGACGCCGGTGGGGAGCTTCATCGCCATGCCACCGCCGTTGGTCGCCAACAAGGTGACCTTCGATGACGGCACCAAGGCGACGCTCGACCAGGAGGCCAGAGACGTCGCCGCCTTCCTCGCCTGGGCGTCCGATCCGAAGATGGAGCAACGCAAGGCGGCCGGCTTGGCGGTGATGATCTTCCTCGTCATCTTCGCGGGCCTTCTCTACCTGAGCTACCGGACGATCTGGCGCGACTTCCACTAGCGCGCCGGTTCGTCGAGGCTCGATCGGCTCGCAACATCGCCTTTGAAAATGCGCCCCGGCGCGGCAGCGTGCGGTAGGCGAAGCAGCTCGATCCGACCTCGCCCGAGCTCGAGCCGGATTCCGGAAAAGCGCGTCCACACGGAGAGGCCAAGCGCGCCGGCGAGGCCCGGAGTCTCGCCGTCGAGCCGCCCGGCCGGACTCTCTTCGATCAGCTCTCCGGCCATGGCGACGGCCCGGAGCCTCGCCGGCGGCTCGGTCCTGGAATCGGGATCGGCGCGGGCGGGAAGCGGTCGAGAGAAGCCGGCGTCGGCGATCCGGCTTCCCAGCGAGGCGGTGTCGATCCAGAACCAGCCCTCGAGCGCGCGGCCGGAGCGGTCGGCGATGGTCGCCGGGACGGCCGGAGCGTCGGCGATCCAACGCACATTTAGGGCCTTTGCGAACGGGCCTCTCCTCCCGCCGGCGCGGGAAAACGAAATGCGGCAGGGCCGAAAGCGGACCGTCGCCTCCACCCGGTCGAGCACGTCGGCGCCGATCACCCCAGCGATGTTGGTCGGAAAGCCGCGCTCGCGCGCATCGAGGTTCTCAATCTTCATGACCGCGCTGGGCAGGCGCAAGCCGGGGAACTTCAGCGGCCGGGCGACCTCGGCGCCAGTGAATCCCGCCTCCTCGGCGGCGGTGGCGTGGAGGAGGCTCGCGGGCTCCGAAGCATCGAGGATGAAGTCGCCGGCGATGCTCCCGAACGCTGCCGAAACGACGATCGCCCCGTTCTCCACCCAGCACCGCTCGACCTTCGCCGCCGCCCGCCCGCCCGCCAGGCAGGCGCTCGCCAGGAGAGCGAAGAGAAGGGCGCGGCGCATGCTCGGACGATAGCCAAGCTCAACCCGCTGGGCGATAAGGCGCGCGCGAACGATCGGAGGGACGCGGCGAAGATGGCCGGCTGGGTGCTGGGTGTGATCGGGGGCTCGGGCCTCTATGAGATCGAGGAACTGGAAGATCCCCGCCGGCGGCGGATTGAAAGCCCGTTCGGCGCGGCCTCCGACGCGATCCTCGAGGGGCGCCTGGGCGCGGTGCGCCTCGTCTTCCTCCCCAGGCATGGACGCGGCCATCCGCTCTCGCCGACCGCCGTCGACTACCGGGCCAACATCGACGTCCTCAAACGGGCCGGGGTCACCGACATCCTTTCCCTCTCGGCCGTCGGCTCGCTGCGCGAGGCGCTCGGGCCGGGCGACTTCGTCATTGTCGATCAGTACATCGACCGCACCTTCGCGCGGGAGAAGAGTTTCTTTGGTCCCGGCCTCGCCGCCCACGTCTCCATGGCCGAGCCGGTCTGCCCCAGGCTCTCGCGCCTCGCCGCCGCCGCCGCCCGCGAGGCCGGGGTGCGGGTCGTTGAAGGCGGCTGCTATCTCGCCATGGAAGGCCCGCAGTTCTCCACCAAGGCCGAGAGCGCCCTCTACCGCTCCTGGGGGTGCGATGTGATCGGGATGACCAACATGCCTGAGGCCAAGCTCGCCCGCGAAGCGGAGATCCCCTATGCCTCGGTCGCCATGGTGACCGACTACGACTGCTGGCACGAAGAGATCGCCCACGTCTCGGTCGGCGAGATTCTCGCCGTACTGAACACCAATTCCGCCGCCGCCCGCCGGCTCATTGCAAGTCTGGCGCGCGCCCTTCCGCCCGAGCGAGCGCCCTCGCCGATCGACCGAGCGCTCGACGGGGCGATCATCACCGCCCCTTCGGCCCGCGACCCGGCCCTGGTCGAAAAGCTCTCGGCCGTCGCAGGCCGGGTCATTTGAGGCGCGCGGAGGGCGAAGTGGATCTGGCCGCCGTCATCCGCACCATTCCGGACCATCCCAAGCCCGGCATCCTTTTTCGCGACATCACCACCCTGCTCGCCGACCCGGCCGCCTTCAGCGCGACGGTGGAGGCGCTGGCTGCGCCGTTCGCCGCCGCCGGCGTCGCCAAGGTCGCCGGCATCGAGGCGCGCGGCTTCATTCTGGGCGGCGCGGTCGCCCATCGCCTCGGAGCCGGCTTCGCGCCCCTCAGAAAGAAGGGCAAATTGCCGCATCAGAGGCGTAGTGTCGAATACGCTCTCGAGTACGGGACCGATGTCCTGGAGATGCATCTCGACGCGGTCTCCCCGGGCGAGCGGGTGCTCATCGTCGATGATCTCATCGCCACCGGCGGCACGGCCCTGGCCGCGGCGGATCTGCTCACTGCCGCCGAGGCCGAGATCCTGGCCGCGGCCTTCGTCATCGACCTTCCCGATCTGGGCGGCGCGGAGCGATTGCGCCGCCGGGGCGTTCCCGTAGAGGTGCTCGTCGCCTTCCAGGGTCACTGAGGGGCGCCAAGCCGGCGGCGCGACCTCGCCTCTCGCCCCGCACGGGCGACCGAGCCTAGAATGGTGAAGATGAAGCTCTGTCTTTCATGGCGCTTGTTCAGACGCATGCAGGACAGCATCCTCGCCGTCGCGGTCCTCATCTACGCCGCGGCCGTGATCCACGGCTGGCGCGTCCTTCCCGGCGCCGGCGCCCTGAAGGCCGACCTCACCCTGCTCTTCCCCGGGATCTTCCTGGCGCTCAGCGCGCTCTTCGTTCTCTTTGTGCCGGTGCTGCGGCGCGCCCTCACCAAGCATCTGTGGATCAGCTATCGCACCGGCTTTGGCCAGAGCGTGATCTCGGTCCTCTCCGGGATCGCCATCATCGCCGCCCTGGCCGGGTTCATCTTCTGGCAGGAGTGGACCGGCTCGCATGGCGGGCGCTATCCGGGAGGCGTCTTCTCCGGCTACGCCGCCGGAATCGGCCTCCTGATCGCCGAGGCGATCCTGGTCCGAAGGCTGGAGCGCGATCCAACCCTCAGGCTTCAGATCGAAGAACATTGAATTGCGAAACGGCCTTGGGCGTATCTGGTCTCGCCTCAAGCTCGGCCGCAGGCGGGCGGCCGCGTTCCCCTGGGGTTCACTTGACTTCGATGATGTTGCGCCTTTCGGGCGCGGTCCTGATTTCTGTTAGCGCCGCCAGCCTCGCGGCCGCCGCACCGGCGCCGGCGCAAGAGGGTCCTGCCGCGGTGGTCCAGGCGACCTTCACCGCCTTCAATCGCAACGACATGAAGACTGGCGGATCAATCGCCCTCATGTGCGCTAAATCTCCCCCCGCCCCCCGCCATTGAGGGCGAAGAGGCGAAGATCGCGAAGCCGCGCCAGACGCTCGGCGTCGGCCCCTTTTTCGTAGAGGTGGACCGGCAGGTCGGGGAGGGCCTCCGCGATCGCCGCGACCAGGGCAGCTCTCTCCCGCGGCAGGTGCAGAACGAGCGGGCGCAGCGGCGCCTGGGGAGGCCGCCAGGGGAGGGCGGTCGGATCGTGGCAGGAGGCCGCCGCCAGGGACTCCGATTGGAGAGCGGCAAGCCACAGCCTCGTCGCTCCCTTTCCCCATCCGGCCGCAAAGCACGGCGGATCGAGCCTCTCGATGGCCGTCTCGAGCGCCTCGCCTTCCAAGAGCATGAGGGTCTCGTAGCCGTCCTCGGCGAAGGCCCGCGCCCGCTCATCCATCTCCCCGGCGGCCTCCTCGGGATCGCCCAGGAGGACGAGGCCGCCGCGCCTGGCGTCCGGCGGGACCAGGCGGCGCGGACCGGCCATGCTCAGACTCCGAAGAGCTCGAGCGTCCGCTTGCGGGCGAGTTCGGCCGCCGCCTGCGAATAGCGCTCCGGGCTTTCGTTATTGAAGCCGTGTCCGGCCCCTTCGTAGATGTGGACCAAGACCTCGGGATTGGCGTCCTCCACCGCCGCCTTGACCTCGTCGGCGGGGATCCCGTGGTCGAGCCGGCCCAGATGCACGAGGGTCGGGCAGCGGGGTTTCAGCTCGGCGTTCGCCTTGATGAGGCTCCCGTAATAGCAGGAGGCGGCGGAAAGTCCGTCCAGGCGGCCGGCGGCGAGCCAGGCCAGCGAGCCGCCATAGCAGTATCCGACCACGAAGACCTTGCCCCTTGGGGCCAGGACGTCTCGGCAGGCGGCGATGTCGGCGAGCGCCTGATCGATCGGTGTGGCGCGCGCATGGCCGATTCCGGCCGCCAGGCCCTCGGCATCGTGGCGGGCGGTGAAACCCTTCTCGCGGCGGTCGAAGAGGGAAGGGGCGATGGCTTCGTAGCCGAGGCTCGCCCACCGATCGGCGTCGCGCCTCACGTGCTCGTCGATCCCGAAGATCTCCTGGATGACGATCACCCCGGCCTTGCGCGCGCCCTTGGCTTGGGCGTGGTAGGCGTCGAACCCAAAGCCGTCCTCGGCCGTGCTCTTCAATTCGATCATGTCGTCCATGGGCCGGCGCCTCCTTCATTCGCCCAGGGATCGCCTTAGCCCTCCGTCGACCGCCCCGTCGAGCGCTTGACAATCCGACAACAGGTTTGAATTATAAACCTGGCCGCCTCGGCGCCGCCGTGGGTGGTCGCCGCAAGACTACAACGGAGATTCCGGACCGATGAATCCGTCGTTCGAACAGACCCAGGCCGATCTCGCCTTCCTTCGCGGCCTCGTGGAGCCGGGGAGTGGCTTCCAGCGGACTTTCGGCACGATCTATCTCGCTGCCGGCCTCACCTATGGCGCGCAGATGGTCCTCCATTTGGCGCAGGCCCTGACGGCATTCGGCGCCGCTTACCCGTGGACCCTGCTCATTGGTCTTGGACCGACCATTGTCTTCTTGGCCGTCCTGACACTCATTATATCCTTCGCAATCGCGACCGATTCCGGCCCTCCCTCGCCTCACGGACAATCGGAGTCCTCTTCGGTGCGGCGGGCATGGCCAATCTCGCCCTCGTCGCGGTGATCGGTTCGGTCGCCCTGAAGCTGCACAGCTTTCAGGTGTGGCTGATCTATCCCTGCGCCGTCTTCATCATCCAGGGCGCCGCCTGGCTGGTCTTCTACAACCAGATGCGAAGAGCGTGGTTCGCGCTGGTGGCCGCCGGCTGGATGGCGGCGGGGGTCGGCATGGGCCTGGCGATCGACTCGATCTCGCTCTATGCCCTGATCGCCGGGCTCTCCTTCCTGCTGCTGATGGCCCTTCCCGGCTGGGTGATTCTGCGGTCGGCCCGGAAGAGCGCCCAAGCGTCGTGACGGCGTGGGATATCGAGGCCATCGACGAGGTCATCCACGGCCGCGTGCGCCTGGGGATCATGTCCTATCTCGCCGGCGCGGAGGCGGCGGACTTCAACGAGCTGAAGGCGGCGCTCGGCGCCACCCAGGGCAATCTTTCGGTCCACCTGCGCAAGCTCGAGGATGCCGGCTACATCCGCATCGAGAAGAGCTTCCTCAACCGAAAGTCCCTCACCCGCGCGCGTCTCACTACGACGGGGCGGCAGGCGTTCGCCGCCTATCTCGAGGCCATGGCCAAGGTGATCGAAATAGCTGGCCGGTGAGGCGCCGGTCTCAGACGTTGAAGCGGAAGTTCATCACGTCGCCATCCCGGACGACGTAGTCCTTGCCTTCCGAGCGCATCCTTCCGGCCTCCTTCGCCGCGGTCTCGCCGCCCAGGCGCTGGAAGTCGTCGAAGGCGATGGTCTCAGCCCGGATGAAACCCCGCTCGAAGTCGCCGTGGATCACGCCGGCCGCCTGGGGCGCGCGGGCGCCGGCGGCGATGGTCCAGGCCCGGGCCTCCTTGGGTCCGGCTGTGAAGAAGGTGATGAGGCCGAGCAGAGAAAAGGCCGATCGGATCAGGCGCTCGAGGCCGCTTTCGGCCAGACCAAGGAGCGCCAGCATTTCCGGCCGCTCGATCTCGGCAAGCTGAGCGACCTCGCTCTCGATCTTCGCCGAGATGACCAGGGTCTCCGCGCCCACGACCGCGCCCCGCTGTTCGACCTTCGCCGAAAGATCGTTCCCGGCCGCCGCGGCCCCCTCCTCGACGTTGGCGACATAGAGGGCTGGTTTGGCGGTGAGGAGCTGGAGCTGGCGCCAGGCGCGCTGGTCCTCGGCGGCGACCCTCGCCGATCGGGCCGGCCGGCCGCCTTCGAGCTCGGCGAGCGCCACACGCGCAAGGCGCATCGCCTCGGCGGTTTCCTTGTCGCTTCGTGAGCGCTTTTCCCAGGCCGGAAGCCGGCGCTCGAGGCTCTCGAGGTCGGCCAGCATCAGCTCGGTTTCGACGGTCTCGAGATCGTTCAGGGGATCGATGCGGCCCTCGACGTGGGCGATGTCGGGGTCCTCGAAACAGCGGGCGACGATGGCGAGCGCGTCGCAGTCGCGGATGTGGCCGAGAAACTGATTGCCCAGGCCCTCGCCCTTGGAGGCCCCGCGCACCAGGCCCGCGACGTCGACGATCTCCAGCCTCGCCGGCACGATCCTGGGCGATCCGGCGAGGCGAGCGAGGACCGCCAGGCGCGGATCGGGGACATCGACCTCGGCGAGGTTCGGCTCGATGGTGCAGAAAGGATAGTTGGCGGCCTGGGCCGCGGCCGTCTGGGCGACCGCGTTGAAGAGGGTCGACTTGCCGACGTTGGGGAGACCGACGATGGCGAGCTTCAGCCCCACGACTTCAATTTCCCCACTGCGAGGCTCGACGCGTCAGCCGGGCCGAATTGGCGGATGACGCTCTAAACGGAAAGTCCGGCGGCGGAGAAGGGGAGGGTGCGGATGCGTCGGCCGCACGCGGCGAAGATGGCGTTGGCGAGGGCCGGAGCGAGGCCCGGCACCGGCGGCTCGCCAGCCCCGCCCACCGCCGCCTTGGAAGTCTCAAGGAGGATCACCTCAACCTCAGGGCAACTTCGCATGCGAAGCAGCGGGTAGCGGTCGAAGTTGGTCTTGGCTGCCTTTCCGTCCTCGAAGGTCATCGCCTCCCCGCAGGCCGCCGAGAGGGCCATGACCGCGCCGCCCTGCCACTGGGCGCGCACCTGGTCGGGATTGACCACCGTGCCGGGATCGCCGGCGACGACGATCCTTCTGACCTTAAGAGCGTTTCCCTTCACCTCCACTTCGACGGCGTGGGCGAGGATCGTCTCCCAGCCCTGGAAGAGCGCCAGGCCCACTCCGGCGCCGGCGTTTCGCGCGCGCTTGAACTCGATCGCGTCGGCTGCGGCGGTGAGCACGCGCCTTGCGCGTGGATGCCGGTCGAGGAGGGCGAGGCGATAGGTGAGTGGATCACGGCCAGCAGCGTGCGCGGCCTCGTCGATGAAGCTCTCCCGGCCGAAGGTGGTGATCGAGTTGTCCACCGAGCGCCAAGCCCCGACCGGCACGCCAGTCTTCAGCTCACTCTGGGTGTTGGCGAAGCGCTTGAGGCTGTAGGGCGCGGGATCGGCGCCCCCCTCGGCGGCGTCGTTGGTCGTCGATCCGGTGATCTCATAGCCGTCGATCAGCCCGTCCTCGCCTAGGACGGCGCGGTAGCGGTTGAGCGAGGCAGGACGATAGAAATCGTGGGAGAAGTCCTCCTCTCGGCGCCAGACGAGGCGCACCGGATGACCGCAGCCGGCCGCGATTTGCGCCGCCTGGACGGCGTAGTCGACCTTGAGACGCCGCCCGAAGCCGCCGCCCAGCAGGGTCACGGTGAGCTCGACCTCATGGGGGGAGCGGCCGAGCGCGCGGCCGACCTCGTTTCGCAGGGAGGTCAGATTCTGGGTAGGCGCCCAGATCTCGATCTTCTCCGCGCTCACGCGGGCGGCTGCGTTCATCGGCTCGAGCGGGGCGTGGGCGAGGTAAGGGACCTCGTAGGTCGCCTCGAGACGCCTGGGCGAGGCCGCGTAGGCGGCCCTGAGCGCCGCCCGTTCGGCGGCGGCGTCATCGGCCGTGGAGGTGATCTGGGCGTCCGGCCCATCGAGCGCGGAGAGAAGGCGCGCCGAGAGGTCCGAGGAGTTCAGACGGTCTGTCGGCAGGCGCCAGATGGGCGAGAGCGCCTCGGAAGCCTTGAATGCCGTCCAGGTGTCCTTGGCCACCACCGCGACGGCATTGTCGAGCTTGACCACCGCGATGAACCCCGGCACGGCCCGGGCTGGCCCTTCATTGACGCTCTGAAGGCTGCCCCCATAGGTGGGGCACTGCCGAATCGTCGCCACCGCCATTCCCCGGATGCGCACGTCGATGCCGTAGCGCGCCTCGCCGCGGGTGCGGGCCTCTTCCTGGATCGGCGGAATGGGCTTTCCGATATAGCGCCATTGCGAGGGATCCTTGAGAGACGGATCGGTCGGCGGCGGAGCGGCCGCGGCGGCGGCGGCGAGGGCCCCGTAGGCCTCGCGCCTGCCGCTCGGCTGGTGGACGACTTCGCCCAGGCTCGCGGAGCACTCCGAGGCCGCCACGCCCCAGCGCTTGGCCGCTTCGGCGATCAGCATGGCCCGGGCGGTCGCACCGGCTTGGCGCAGGATGTGGAAGCGCGTGCGGATCGAGGAGCTGCCGCCCGTCCCCAATCGCCCGAAGAGGCGAAAAGGATCGGCGTCCGGGGCCATCACGACTTCGACCGCCTCCCAGGGCGCGTCGAGTTCGTCGGCGAGGATCTGGGCCTGGCCGGTCATCGAGCCCTGGCCCATTTCGCTCGCCGTCGAGAAGAGGCGCACCTTGCCATCGGGGGAGATGGCGATCCATGGCGTGAGGCCTTCCGGATCGGCGATGTCATCGCCGGCGGCCGATCCCGCCCTCGCCGCCAAAGCCAGGCACAGGGCGCCCCCGGCGCTCCAGGCGAGGAAGATTCTTCGGGTGTGCGCCATTCGAGCAGCCCTCGTCTTGGGCGAGAAATGACTCCGTTCTCAGCGTGACGCCAGCGTCCCGGTTCCGACGTTCGAAACGCCCGGGGCGAGCGCCAGCCGAACGTCGGAATCGAGAAGGACACTGGCAACTCAATGATTCTAGCGTCGTTTGCGAATTTGACGTTCGTACCGAGCTCTCCCCAAGCGGAAACGAACGTCAAATTCTCGACGCTAGCGCGTGGCGGGCGAGATCGCGCCAGGTTCGCCCCTCGCGCCGGAACTTGGGACTGGCGGCCTTGAGGCGCATGTCGATCTCCCGGACCTGCTCGTGCGCCTCCTCCTCCCGGCCGTTTCGGGCGAGGAAGGCGGCATAGCGGCCGAGCGCCTCGAGGCCCGGCAGCCGCTCGGCGGCGTCGCGGTAGGCCCTCTCGGCTTCGCTTGAGCGGCCGAGGGCCTCCAGGATCCGCGCCCAAGCCAACGCGGCGGCGGGGGTGCGGGCCTCCTCGCCGAGCTCGTCGAGCTTGACCATCAGAGCCTGCGCCTCCTCAATCCGGCCAAGCTCGATGAGGGAGGTCGCCCGGCCGAGGATGAGGACGGGATCGTCGGCGTGGATGCCCACCATGGCCTTGCCGAAGACCTCTTCGGCTTCGGCATGACGCCCGAGCGCCTGAGCCGCCTTGGCGAGGCGAAGACGGTTGTGGACGGTAGGGCTCTCCTCGGCCGCACGGCGGGCGATGCGGTGCTCGCGGGCGGGATCGAGGGCCCTGGCCGCCTCGGCCCCGAATCTCTGGGTCCGGGCGCTTCCCAAGAGCTCGGGGGCGACAACGAGGGCGAGATAGACGATCCCGCCCAGCGGCTGGAGGATGAGGATGATGACCATCCACCACAGCGACTGGCCGGTCCTCGCCACATGCAGGCAGAGCGCGATCGAGAAGAGGAGCGAGAGCCCCAATCCCGGGAAGAACATGGGGCGCCTATCCCATAACTTTCTCGCAGTCCGCAAGATCAGGGCCGCTCGCGGGTCATCCTGCGCGGATCGAGTTTAGGGGCGGGGGCGAGGCGCAGGACTTCGGCCTGATAGCGCTCGTCCTCGCCGGCCACGAGGAGCGGAGCGGCCCTTGCACACGCCTCGATGAGGGCGCTGACCCAGTCGCGCTCGACCTTGGAAAAATCCGAGAGGACGTGGCCCAGCACCAGGGCCTTATCGCCGGGGTGTCCGGTCCCCAGGCGCGCGCGGCGGAAGTCGGCCCCGACCGCCGCGGCGATCGAGCGGATGCCGTTGTTTCCGGCCGCTCCGCCGCCCCTCTTCATTCGAAAGCGCCCCGGGGCGAGGTCGATCTCGTCGTAGAAGACCACGACATCGGCGGGCTCGAGCTTGAAGAACCGCATCGCTCCGGCCACCGCGCGGCCGCTCTCGTTGTAGTAGGTCTGCGGAAAGAGGGTGAGGACGCGCTTCGCGCCCGCGGCCGTCTCGATGGCGCCCTCCCGGGTGAAACCGGAAAATCCGCGCCGCCGTCCGGAAAAGCGCCAGTGGTCGGCGATCGCCTCGACCGTTATCGCCCCGAGATTGTGACGGTTGCCGGCATAGGCGGGGCCGGGATTGCCCAGGCCCGCGAGGATCAGCATGGCGGCAGGTCCGGGGTTGGCCCGCTATTCCTTCTCGGCGGCCTCGGCGGCGGGTTCGGCGGCCCCGGCCTCGGCGCCTTCCTCGCCCTCCACGGCCTCGACGGCTTCCTCGCCCTCCTCGGCCTGAGCGGCGGCCGCTCCGGCGACCGAGGCGACGGTGGCCTCGCGCAGGGCCGAGGAGAGTTCCACCCGCTCGGGAAGCTCGAGCTCGATGGCCCGCACGGCGCTGCCTATCTCCAGGCCGGTGAGATCGACCCAGACCTCCTCGGGGATGGCGTCGGCCGGGGCGGTGACCTCCAGTTCGTGGAGGTTGATATTGAGCGCGCCGCCGCGCTTGAGGCCAGGCGAGGCCTCGTGATTGCGGAAGCGGACCGGCACGCTGATCCGGATCATCTGGTGGGCCTCGACCCGGTAAAGGTCGAAGTGGACTGGGGCGTCGGAGACGGGATGGAACTGGACGTCCTTGGCGATGACCGGCTGGGTTTCCTTGCCGTACTTCAAGGTCACGAGGTGGCCGAGGAGCTTGCCGGTGGAGAGCGCCTTGGAGAATTCCGCTGCGCCCACCGCGATCGAAACCGGATCCTTGTCCGAACCGTAGAGGATGCCGGGCACCCTCCCTTGCCGGCGCACGGCCCTCGCGTGGCCGGTGCCGCCGCCTTCGCGGACCTCGACGTTGAGCACGATCTCGGCCATGGCCCCGTTCTCGAATAGGCGCCGCGGGGGCGCCGCGGCGCGGGCGAAAAACAAGCGC
>JBOHLG010000010.1:0-92577 GCA_050729515.1 Caulobacteraceae bacterium | reverse complement strand
GATGGTGAGGTTCGCCGCCGCTGCCGCCAGAAGGTAGGCGACCTGATCCGGGTCGACCCTTGGCCATGCGTCCGGTCCGGGCGCGAAAATATCGGTGGTGCCGATGTAGCAGACCTCGTTCCTGGGGACCGCGAAGATTCCCCGGCGGTCGGCGGCCTGGAGGACCAGGGTGCGGTCGATCGGCAAGCGGTTTCGGGGGACCACCAGATGGATTCCGCCGGACAGTTCGAGCATGGCCTCTGCGTCCGGCGCCTCCATGGCGCGGATCTCGTCGGCCCAAGGGCCGGCGGCGTTGACCACGACGCGGGCCCTCAATCGGGAGCAGCGCGCCGTGGCCCCGGCAAGGCTCTCGCTCGCCATGACGCCGGTCACCCGGCCGCTCTCCAGGAGCAGGGAGTCGACGCGGGCGCGCGAGACGATAACCGCGCCCGCCGCCGCCGCGCTCCGGACATTGGCGAGGGTCAGACGCGAATCGTCGGTGAGGAACTCCGGATAGACCACTGCGCCGGCGAGCCCCTCGGTCTTGAGCGCCGGCTCACACTCGGAAAGCTCCTTCTTCGACCACACCCGATGGCGCCGAGACTTGGGGACGGCCCCCAACTTCTCGAAGGTCCACAGGGCGGCCTTCAGCCGCGCGATCCCAGCCGCGCTCCTGGCGGGAATGACGAAGGGGGTCTCGCGCGCCAGATGTGGGGCGATCGCCTCGACGGCCTTGCGCTCCCTCGCCGCCTCGCGGACCAGGGAAAGGTCACCCTGCGCGAGATAGCGGAGACCGCCGTGGACCATCTTGGAAGACCGGCTGGAAGTACCCGACGCGAAATCCCGCGCCTCCACGAGGGCGACGCTGAGGCCGCGCATCGCCGCGTCCCGGGCGATCCCCGCTCCCGTGATCCCGCCGCCGATGACCGCGAGGTCGAAGACGTCGGCCTCCAGAGCGGCAAAGAGGCGACTGCGATCGCGAAGGTCGAGGCGGGCGTCGGCCTGGCTCATGCCGGGTTCTTAGGCCGACATGACGGCAACGGCCAAGCTCGAGCGGAGGAGCATGCAACCACACCCTGGCCGCACCGCTTCTCGCATTCAGCCCCAAGGAGCAACGAATAATGAGCTTCACTGGCCCCTACCGTCTCTATTACTGGCCGCAGATCCAGGGCCGCGGCGAGTTCGTCCGTCTCGCTCTCGAAGAGGCCGGCGCGCCCTACGTTGACGTGGCCCGTCGCGAGGGGGTCGCGGCGCTGACCAAGATCCTCGCTGACGAGAGCCTCCTCGAGCCGCCCTACGCTCCGCCGTTCCTGGCCGATGGCGAGGTGCTCATCGCCCAGACCGCCAACATCCTTTCCTTCATCGGCCGCCGTCATGGCCTCGCACCCGCCGCCGAGGCCGGCGCCGCCTTTGTCAATCAGCTCCAACTCACCATCGCCGATGCGGTGGAAGAGGCGCACTGCGTCCATCATCCGATCGCCGCCAGCCTCTACTTCGAGGACCAGAAGCAAGAGGCGATCCGCCGCGCGGGCTTCTTCCGCAAGGAAAGGATTTCCAAGTACCTCGCCTATTTCGAGCGTGTCCTGGCCGCCAACCCGGAAGGACCGCACGCGCTCTTCGGCGAGGAGGCGACCTATGCCGATCTGTCGCTCTTCCAACTCCTCGAGGGACTCGCCTTCGCTTTTCCTCGCGCCATGGCCTCAGCGGCCGGACGTTGGCCCAGGATCGAAGCGCTGCGGATCGCCATCGCCGATCGGCCGAGGATCGCCGCCTACCTCGCCTCAGATCGCCGCATCCCCTTCAATAACCAGGGGATCTTCCGGAGCTATCCGGAGCTGGACGGGGACTGAAATCCAGGCGCTCCGCCGCCCGCGTGACGGACGCGATGGGCGACGTGGCCGCTAAGACCTGACGGAATCGCCATCCGTTTCTCATCGGCAATGAGGAAGCGTCCCGGCGAGCCCTTAATTGGCCCCGCTCTCCCGTCAGAAAGCCTTTGATTTTCAGTCAGTTTTACAGCGGCCGGCCATGGTCACTCTGCATAATGAGGGGGCCCGGCTGGACGCCAAGGGTGTCTCGGTGAAGAGCCCCTTTTCCCTGACCGAGCGAAGCGGCGCGCTTGGGTGGTCCGATGTCTCGCAGGTTCGTCTCGCCAAACGCGGCGTCCGCCGGGTCATCTGGCGGCTCGAACTCACCGGCACGGGCGAGACGCTCGATCTCCCCGTTCAGCGGCTGCGACGCGACAAGGTCGCCCCCTACGTCAACTATGTCCTCGCCAAAAGGCGCCGCGCCCGATCAGGTGGGCGCCGTGGACACAAATCTTCCATGGGTGGAGGGCCGCGCTTCGCGGGTCTCCAACAACGTCGTCTAGGGTCTCTGAACCGCCAGCCCCTGGAGTCGCGGCCCTCGCTGCATCGGCGCAGCCAGGGGAAATTAGCGCTCAGGCCGGCTCGGCGCGCGTAAGAGTCCCGTTGAGCCTCCAGCCAATCTCCGAAGCGAAGCGCTGGAAGAAGTCGGGCTCGTAGGCCGCTTCGGGGGCGTGGCGGACGATCTTGTCGAGGCCTTCTGCGTCATCGCCCACCAGGATCCGCCACTTGCCCGCCTTCACTCCGTCCAGGATGATCTTCGCCGCCTCGCCCGCCGTCGTCGGCGCTTCGTCCCTGAAGCGAGCGGCCATGGCCGCCGCCCCCGCCTCGATCTCCGCGTCCGAGAGCTTATCGGCGGAGATGCCCATCGCGCTCATCCGCTCCCGGCTGGTGGCGAGTTCGGAGGCGCTCAACCGGTCGCCGTCCGAGCCGGAGAGGACCTTGCGTGAATTGGCAATGATCTCGGTTCCGATGTGGCCGGGCATGACCACCGAACAGCCGATATGGGGGGCGTTGACCTTGAGATCGGTCATGAGCGCCTCGGTGAAGCCTTTGACGGCGAACTTGGCGGCGCTGTAGGCGGTGTGGGGGATGCCGGGCCCGATCGAGGCCCAGAAGCCATTGACGCTGCTGGTGTTGACGATCCACGCCTCAGGCGCGGCGATCAACATGGGCAGGAAGGCGCGGGCGCCGTTGTAGACCCCACCCCAGCAGATGCCGAAGGTTCGTTCCCACTCGGCCCGGTCGCCGGAAACAAAGCTGCCCCCGCCGCCGATGCCGGCGTTGTTGATCAGAAGATGGACGATCGAGGTCGACTGGTCACGTTCGACCTCACCTCGGAAACGCTCCATCGCCGCCGCATCGGCGACATCGGCGAGATGGGTGGTGATCCTGACTCCCTGCCGCGCCTCGGCCTCGCAGAGCGCCTTGGTCTCAGTCATGTTCTTGGCCGAGACGTCGCACATGGCGACGCTCGCCCCTTCGGCGGCGAGTTGGCGGGCGAGTTCGCGGCCCATGCCGGTGCCGCCGCCGGTGATCACCGCGATCTTGCCTGCGAAATCCTTCATCGCAATCTCCTTGTCTCGTCCCGCCTCCAATAGGAGAAGGCGAGGGCGCGCGCCACCGCCCCATGGGAGCAAATGTGAAGGCGAATTCGGGCCGGCTCTGGAGGGATCGAACGGATCGTGCTTCCTTCCGGCGATGGAAGGCCCGCACCTCGTCTATTTCGCCGATCCCATGTGTTCCTGGTGCTGGGGCTTTGCGCCGGTGATCGAGGCGGCGGCCATGGCCTACCGCGCGCAACTCCGCCTTCGCCTCGTCATGGGAGGGCTTCGGCCTGGAACGACCGAGCCGATGAAAGAGGAGGCGCGGGCCGAGATCCGCCATCACTGGCGGGCTGTCGCCGCCGCTTCGGGCCAAGCCTTCGACTGTCAGATCATCGACGAGCCGGACTTCGTCTACGACACGGATCCCGCGGCGCGCGCGGTGGTCCTCGCAAGGCGCGTCGATGGCCCCGCCGCGCTCGGCTTCCTCACCGCCCTCCAGCGCGCGTTCTACGCCGAAGGCAGGAGGATCGGCGACCCGGAAGTCCAGGCCGACATCGCCGCGGCCTGCGGGTTCGACCGGCCGAGCTTTCGCGAGGGACTTCGCGAGATGGACCTCGCCGAGGAGACATGGCGAGACTACGCCACGAGCCAGAGGGCCGGCGTCACCGGCTTTCCCACCCTCATCGCCGGTCCGCAGACGGACGGGACGTTCCTTCTCGTCAGTTCCGGGTTCAACACGCTTGCTCCGGTGGCGGCGCGGATCGAGGCGTTTCTCGCCGCCGAAACGCAAGACGTCAGTGAGACGGCGAGCGCCTGATGGCGCTTCCGATCGGCGTTCCTCTTGGTCTCATCGAAGGCTACTACGGCGAGCCCTGGTCTTGGGCCGAGCGCGAGGCGACCATCAGCTTCCTCGCCCCACACGGCTATGGCTTCTACATCTACGCCCCCAAGGCCGACGCCTTCCTCCGCGAACGATGGCGCGAGGCCCATCCCAAAGAGGTTATGGAGCCTCTCGCCCGCGTGGCCGAGACCTGCCGCTCCCTGAACGTGCGCTTCGGCGTGGGCCTCTCGCCCTTCGAGATCTGGCGCGGCTTCGACGATGAGGCCAAGACGGCGCTGGCCGCCAAGGTCGCGACGCTCTCCTCGCTCGGGCTCGACGATCTCGCCATCCTCTTTGACGACATGCGCGGCGACTTCGACGATCTCGCCAAGACCCAGATCCGGATTGTCGAATGGATCGCCGAGCGCGCCGGCGCGATGCGCCTCATCGTCTGTCCCACTTACTACAGCGACGATCCCTTACTCGACTCTGGCTACGGCGAGAGGCCGAAGGGCTATCTCGAGGCTCTCGGCTCTGGCCTAGACCCGGCTGTCGAGGTCTTCTGGACGGGCGAGGAGGTCTGTTCGCGCGCCTACGGGCTTTCGCACCTGGAGCGGGTGGCGGACCAGCTTCGCCGCAAGCCTTTCTTGTGGGATAACTATCCGGTGAACGACGGGGCGGTGATGGGCCAGTCCCTGCACCTTCGCGGTTTCACCGGCCGTCCGGCGGCGATGGGCGCGGCGCTCTCGGCGCACGCCGTCAACCCCGCTCTCCAATCGGTCCTTTCCCGCATCCCCGCCCTCACTCTGGTGGAGAGCTATCGCCAAGGCGAGGCCTACGCCTATGGCGCGGCGTTCGCCCACGCCGCGGAGGCGGTGCTCGGGCCCGACCTCGCCGGCCAGGTGCGGCGCAATCTCTACGCCCTGCAGAATACCGGGCTCGATCGCCTGGGCGAGCGCGCCCATCGCCTCGCCGAGCGATACCGCGCCTTCGACCATCCCGGCGCAGCCGAGATCGTCCGGTTCCTCGAAGGCGGCTATGCCTACCGCCCTTTGGCGACCTAGCTTGGCGCCGAGGAGGGCGCCGGTTCGAGCCGAGGAGGGCTCGCCGCGCCTTCGCCGCTGATCGCTTCGAGGGAAATGCGTCCGGTCTCCGGGACGAGGAGCCAGGTGAGGATGGCGCCCACCGCGGCGAGGGCGGCGATGACGTAATAGGCGCCGGCCTTGCCGATCCCGGCGAAGAGGAGGGGGAATCCGAAGCCGGCGATCGCCGCCCCGATTCTCCCGCCGGCCACCGTCACGCTCTGGGCGACGCTGCGGATGCGGGTGGGTGCGAGCTCCACGCCGAGAATCCCTGCTCCCGAGACGAGGCCCGGGCCGGTCGCGGCGACGTTTGCCAGGCCAACCACCGCCAAGGCGAGGATCGGAAAGGCGAAGAGCGACTTCTGCATCAGGGCGAAGATCACGATGAGCACCGCGGTGATCCAGAACCCCCACACCTGCAGCGGTTTTCGTCCGACGCGGTCAATGAGAAAGATCGAGCCGATGATCGAAGGGGGCAGGACGAAGATGACCTGGATGAGGAGGCTGTATGAGATGGCGCCCATCCCCAGGCTCCTGGCGATGAGGGAGGGGCCGAAGAGAATGAAGGCGTAGACCACCAGGTCGTAGATCATCCAGAGGAGGGCGGCGGCGAGGATCGGTCGGGCGTGGGCTTTGAAGACGCTCCAGAACGGGCGAGTGTCCAGCTCCGGGGCGGAGACCTCCCGTCCGGATATCTGGCCCATGACCTCCGCGGCGTGGGCCCGCTCGCCAGCGAGCTTGGCGAGGAACCTCGCGGTCTCGGGCATCTGGCGTCGGAAGTAGAGCACGGCCAGGGCCGGAACCGCGCCGCCGGCGAGCACGATCCGCCATCGCAGGTCGGCCGGGACATGGAAGACGCCGAGCACGAGGTCGAAGAGGGCGGCGAAGAGCGCCCCGACCGGCCACATGGTCCCAAAGCCAAGCGCCAGGGCCCGGCCCCGATCGGCGCGGTTGGCGTGTTCAGCCATGATCACCGGCGAGAGCACATAGTCAGCGCCCACCCCGATGCCGAGCACGAAACGGATGGCGATGAGGGCGCCGACGCTGGGAGAAAAGGCCTGGGCGATGGCCGCCAGGCCCAGGATGAGGACATCGACGCCATAGAAGCGCTTTCGCCCCTTCTGACCAAGAATCCCGAACCCGATCGCCCCCGCCGCCGCCCCAACGAGGGCGGAGGCGGCGAGGAGCGCGCTCTGCGCGCCAGTCAGTGAAGCGTGACCGAAGGAGGCGAGGATGAGGGGAAGGACGAGGGCGACGCTGGAAAGATCATAGCCGTCGCAGAAGACGCCCAAGCCGGTGGTGAGGGTGGTGCGCCAGTGGAAGGCCTTGAAGGCCTGCTCGTCGATGGCGGCGAATTCGCCTCGGGCCTCGAGGTTCATGGTTCGAATCGCACCGTAGCGATCTGGAAGCCGTGGAGGTCGAGCGTCACGCCGCCTGCCTCGAGCGCCAGGGGCGCAAGGCGGTCTTCGAGTGTATTGCTGAGAAAGACCTTGGCGAAATCGCGACGAACGGCGAGGCGGGCGCGGGTCCGGCCTCCGAACGACTCGTAGAGCCTCACGACGAGCCCTTCGCCGTTCTCGGCAGGCTTGACCGTGTCGATGACCACGTTCGCCGGCTCGGCTCTGAAAAGCGGCGCCGCGAGGCTCTCGCCCGGCTCGCCTCTCGCCCACAGCACCGGGCGATTGAACGCGGCGGCGAGGCCGACGGTCCCCGCTTCCCGCCATCCGCCGGCGTGAGGAAAGAGCGCGAACGCGAAGCGATGCTCGCCCAGATCGGCGGAAGGATCTGGCGAGAGCGGCCCTCGCGCCAGGGAGAGGCCGATCGTCCCTTCGAAAGCCGAAAAGCCGTAGCGCGCGTCCGAAAGGAGCGAGAGGCCGAACCCGGGTTCAGAAAGGTCGGCCCAGCGGTGGCCCGGGACCTCATATTGCGCCGCCTCGGCGTCGGTGCTTGCCCCCGTCGGCCGCTCCACCGCTCCGAAGGCGGTCTCAAAGCTGGCGCGGCGGGCGAGAAGCGGGGTCTCGAAAACGGCCTTCAAAAGCGTGCGCCTCTCGCGCCAGTCGAGCCGGTTGTCGAAGGCGAGATGGCTGCTGGCGGCGTCGAGCCGAAGGCCCTGGGCGAGGCGGCTCGCCGCGCCGATCCGCCGCTCGATGGCGATCTCGGCTCGAAGCTTTCCGGAGCGGACGATCCGCACGGCGTGAGCGGGAGGCGCCTCCCGCGCCGTTTCCAGCGCGAAGGGGTCGATATCCCAAGCCTCGTGAGCGGTGGGGCGATCATCGAGAAGGAGCAGCCGACCGCCCTCGCCGCAGACCGCCTCGCGGCCGCTGGGAAGGTGGGTCAGGCGGACGAGATCGCCCGATCGGCTGACGACCGCCCGGAGGTTCCGATTGGAGAGCCCCCATCCATGCTCGCCGAGATCGGAGACTCGCGCCTCCTCCGCGCAGGCATCGACCCGACCGGCGGACAAGGCGGGACAGGAAACGAAGCACAGCTCTCCGGAAGGATTTTCGCAGACCTCGGAACGAGGATGACCAGACGGATTGACCGGTCTTTGCGAATCGCCAGCGTCAGAGGCGAGACTCGCCAGCATGCGCTCAGAAACCTCCACAACCTCCCGCTCCAGCGCCTGCAGTTCGGGCACGGCGCGCCGATAAACCTCGGCGATGCTGCTCCCAGGAAGGATGTCGTGGAATTGGTTGGTGAGGAGCACTCGCCAGAGTCGCTCGACGTTGTCCCGGCTCGGCGCCTCCAAACCTTCGCTGATCGCCGTCGCAGCCAGCCATTCCAGAGTCTGAAGCGCGCCTTCGCAGCGCCGATTGAGCCGCTTCACCTCCGCTTGGCTGGTGTAGGTGCCGCGGTGATACTCGAAATAAAGTTCTCCTTCGACGGCGCCGAGCTTTGCGGCGTCGCGCTCCAAGCGCTCGAAGAATTCCTCCGGCGTGCAAATCGTCGCGGCCGGGACGCCCAGGAGGTCGCCGACGCGGGAGAGGCGCTCGATCATTTCTGGCGTCGGGCCTCCGCCGCCGTCGCCGAAGCCGAAGAGGTAGAGCGCCTCGGCGCTGCGGTCGGCGTCCTTGTAGTTGGCCCCCTGGTAGCGAAGCTCGGCGATCTCGCAGGAGCCATTGTAGGTGTCGGCGGGCGGAAAATGGGTGAGCACTTTGGTCCCATCGATTCCGCGCCAATGGAAGCTGTGGTGGGGCGGGGCGGTGAACCGGTTCCAGGAGAGCTTCTGGGTGAGGAACCTCGTCATTCCCGCTTCGGCCATTAGCTGGGGAAGTTGGCCGCAATAGCCAAAGACGTCCGGGTTCCAGAAGATGGTCGAGCGGGCCCCGAAGACTCGCTCGAAATAGCGCTGGCCGTAGAGGAATTGTCGGCAGAGCGACTCGCCAGACGGAAGATTGCAATCGGGCTCGACCCAGCTCCCGCCCACCGGAATCCACTGGCCAGCGGCGGCCTTTTCGCGGATGCGGGCGAAGAGGTCCGGATCTCGCTCGGCAATGGCGGCGTACTGACAGGCCTGCGAGCACGCGAATTTGAAGGCCGGGTAGGTACCCATGAGGGCGATCGCGGTCGCAAAGCTCCTCTGACATTTGCGCCAGGTCTCTTCCATAGGCCACAGCCAGGCGGTGTCGATGTGGGCGTGGCCGACCGCCGAGAGCTCGTGGCGGACATCGCCATTCCGCACCCCTAGAAGGGACTGGAGGATCGCCGCGCCGGCGGCCCAGGTCGCCTCATCATCCGGGTCGACGAGATTGCAGACCTCGTTGAGATCATTGAGGAGCTTTCCCGCCCAGGTGACGTCGAGCGCCGGGCGGACGAGGCCCTGGACCACGGCTCCGGCGGAGCGCGGGGTCTGGGGCGGGGCGCGATCAGCCTCGAGTTGGCGAAGCGTCTCGAAGTCGTGGAACAGCTTCCAGGCTTTTTCATCGAAGCGCCGGGCCTCGCAGGCGACAAGGCGATAGGGATCGGCCGGCTCACCGCCCTTCACCCCGCCCTCGTCGCGGCCGAAGGCGCGGTTGCAGGCGACCTCGACGAGAAAGGTGAGACGCTCGCCGCCTTGCGCCCTTTCGAGAAGCGGGGCGGTGGGCCTGCCGATGTTGAGGCCGCGCGAGGAGCGGCCGTTCAGCCACAGGAGCGCCTCCGACGCGCTGTCCCAATAGACGTCCACCCTGGAGCCCTTCCAGGCGGCGGGGACATCGAGGCTCACCCTGAACCACCAGGTCGCCCACAGCGGACCGAGCGGGGCTCCAAGCACGATCCTTTCGAAGTCGAGGTCCTTGGCCGCCTCGAGCGTGATCCGTTCGGTCGGGCCGGCCGCTTCGATGAGGGCGGCCGGCGCGGTCTCCGGCCAGATCCGCCTCGCCAGCCGGCGGCTGAATCCAGCCAGTCGATCGCGGGTGTAGCGGGAATAGCGACCGCGCCGGCGCGCGTGGGCGCTCCTCAACCCGCCCGTCGTCTCGGCGGCGGCGATCTTGACGGCGTCATCCATTCTCACGCTCCGTCTCCTCCATTAGCCTCGCGCAAGAACAATGGGAATCGGAGGCGAAGTCATTGACCGAGCCGCTCAACATCCTGCTCATCACGGCCGATCAGTGGCGGGCCGATTGCCTCTCCATCGCCGGCCATCCCATGGTGAAGACTCCCAACCTCGACGACCTCGCGCGCGAAGGGGTGCGCTTTTCATCGCATTTCGCCAGCGCGGCGCCGTGCGGGCCCAGCAGGGCCTCTCTACATACGGGCCTCTATCTGCAGAACCACCGCTCAGTGACCAACGGCACGCCTCTGGACCGTCGACACGGAAACTGGGCCATGGCGTGTGCGGCCACCGGCCATGATCCGGTTCTCTTCGGCTATACCGACACCAGCGCCGATCCGCGCGGCCTCAAGCCGGACGATCCGCGCCTCTTCACCTATGAGGGTCTGCTCCCCGGCATCCGGCCGATCGTCCCGCTCGACGGCCGACCCAAGGCCTGGGTCGAGCATCTGGCCGCCAAGGGCTACGAGATTCCCTCCGATCTCGAGCGAGCCTACGGCTTCCGGCGCCCCGGCCCGGAGTGGGAGGACGGGGCCGCCCATCCCAGGCCTCTCGCCTTTCCCTCCGGGGTCGACGACACCGCCTTCCTCATGGGCGAGGCCATGGCCTGGATGGCCGCCGCCAGACGTCCCTTCGCCCTCCATCTCTCGCTCCTTCGCCCCCACCCGCCGTGGGTCGCGCCCGAGCCTTTCAACGCCCTCTACGACCCGGCCGCGGTTCCACCCTTCGCGCGCCTGGAGAGTCCCGAGGAGGAAGCGCGTCAGCATCCCTATCTCGCCTGGCGGCTCTCCCGGCAGGGGTATCTCGCCCACGCCGAAGAGAAGCGGCTGAGGCGCCTGAAGGCGGTCTATTTCGGCCTCGTGACGCGGGTGGACGCCGCTGTCGGCGAACTGATGGACTTTCTTCGCACGAGCGGTCTTCTCGAGACGACGCTCATCGTTTTCACCTCCGATCACGGCGAGGAGCTCGGCGACCACTGGACGCTCCAAAAGGGCGGCTATTTCGACGAAGCCTGGCGCGTTCCCCTCATCATCAGGGATCCCCGGCCCGCGGCCGACCACGCCCGGGGCCGCCTCGTCGACAGCTTCACCGAGCACGTCGATGTCGTCCCGACGCTGCTTTCGGCCATCGGCGCGCCGGTTGGCGCCGAGATCGACGGTGAAGACCTCTCGCCGTTTCTCCGCGGCGAGGCCGAACCCGCCGGCTGGCGCCAAGAGGCCCATTTCGAGTTCGACTTCCGAGATGTCCCTCATGGCGCGCCGGAAAGGGCGCTCGGCATTTCGCTCGACCAGTGCTGCCTCAACGTCATTCGCGGCCGGCGCTGGAAATACGTCCACTTCGCCGCCCTTCCGCCACTGCTCTTCGATCTTGCGGCCGACCCTCATGAGCTCCATGACATCGCCGCTGATCCAGAAGCCGCCGCGCCGATGCTCGCCTCGGCTCAGAAGCTCCTTTCCTGGCGCATGCAGCACGATGAGCATGGCCTGGACCGCATGGCCCTCACCGACAAGGGTCTTGTGGTGCGGGCCTGAGCCTCAGCCCAGCCTCACCGCCTCTCCGCTCTTGGCCGAGCGGCCGGCTGCTTGGGCGATCTCGAGAGCGGCGAGGCCGTCGGCGAAGCTGGCCCTCGGAGGCGCGCCGGCGATCACTTCGGCGAAGTGGTCCATCTCGGCCCGGTAGGCCTCGGCGTATCGGTCGAGGAAGAAGTCGAGCAGGGGCGCGCTCCTTGTTCCCGTCTCGGACGAAACCGCCACCGTCGAGCGGCGCGGATTGCCGGCCCGCGCCAGCCCCTTAGCGCCGAAGGCCTCGATCCTTTGATCGTAGCCGACGCCGCTGCGTCGCGTGTTGGAGACCGTCGCGAGCCTGCCCGAGGCCGTGGAAAGAAGTGTTCGGGCCGTGTCGAAGTCTCCGGTCTCGCGCGCGCCCGGGTCGAAGAGGGCGGAACCCATGGCGAAGACGGTTGTGGGCTCCTCGGAAAGGAGGAAACGCACCATGTCGAAGTCATGAATGGCCATGTCCTTGAAAATCCCGCCGCTTATCGCGAGATAGGAGGCCGGCGGCGGGGCGGGATCGCCGCTGGTGATCGAGAGGCTCTCGAGCGCTCCGATCGCGCCTTGGTCGATCTGGGCCTTTAGGTCCAGAAAATGCGGATCGAAACGGCGGTTGAAACCGACGAGCAGCCGCGCATTGGAGAGATCGCCAGCCGCCTCCCGCGCCTTCTCAGGATCAAGGTCGACCGGCTTTTCGAGGAGCACCGCCTTGCCCGCCGCCGCGCAGGCCCTCGCCTGGGAGAGGTGCTCGGTGGTGGGGCTGGCGATCACGACGCCCTCGATGGTCGAGTCGGAGAGAATCTCCTCGAAGCGCGCTTGTTCGGTGCCGTTCGTCCGGGCGACCCGGCGAGCCGCCGCCGGATCGAAGTCGTAGACCGCGACGAGTCGGAGGCGGGAATGGAGGCTTACGTTGGCGGCGTGGAGCGAGCCGATCCTTCCGACGCCGATGAGCGCGATCCCGATCATACCCCCTTTGCTTGCGGCGCTCACGCCGCTTTGGCCTGCGTTTGGCCCCGACTGAGAAGCGGCTCGAAAACATTCCGGGCGAGATGACTCACCACGTCGACGACCACGCCGTCGCCGATCAGGCGATAGGCGGCGTTGCGGCGATCTGGGAGGACATAGTCGTCGGCAAGGCCCATGAGCCTCGCCGCCTCGCGGGCCGAGATGAGCCTGGCGCGGATCTCTTCACCTTCGACGATCAGAATTGTCTGCCGGCTCGAGCCGCCAGCCGGAGTGCGAAGGCAGCCTGCGAGATCGCCCCCACGGATCTCCGCGCGCTGGACACGCCCCCCCGAGCCGCCCGGCCGCATCCGCCGGTAAAGTCCGAAGGCGACGCGGCGGCCGCGTCTCTTCGCCGCCTCGAGCTTGGTGAGATTGGCCGTCGACATCATGGAGACGAGCCTCGAGGTCTCCTTCGCGCTGAACCACCCAACGCCCCCGGGGGCATCCTCCAGGAGATCGGAGAATCCTCGGTTGCGCGCCGCAGGTGGCGGGAGCGCCCACCAGATCATACGCTCGGCGATCCTTCTGCGGAGGGCGAGGATGGCGCCTTCAAGGCGGGGGGGGTGGAAGGGCGGCGAGGGACGCGTGGCGAGAAGGCTCGGATCAATGGCGATGTCGTTCCTGACCCCGATGAGGAAGAGTCTCGGTCGGGACTGTGGGACGAAGAGGGAGGCATCGATGCACAGGGCGCCGAAGCGCCAGATCCCCTCGTCGAGAATCGTGGTGAGCCGGCGGAAGTTTTCGCCGCCTCGGGAGGAGAGGAGCCCAAGCACGTTCTCGATGGCGATGATCGCGGGCGCCCGACCCTCCGCCGCCAAGGCCTTCATCAGCCGCCAGAAGGGGTGGAAGGCGCCCGAGCGGGTTCCCTCCAGACCCTCGCCGCGACCGGCCAGGGAGAGGTCCTGACAAGGGAAGGACGCCCAGGCGAGATCGGCGAGGCCCGGCAGATCATGGGTCGAAAGGTCGGCGATGTCGCAGACCCGGAGCGTCTCGCCGGCGAAATTCGCGCGATAGCTCGCCGCCTTCCGCGGATCGATGTCGTTGGCGAAGAGGCACGTCCAGGCTGGGCCGAGGCCGGCCCTCGCCATGCCGCCGCCGGCGAAGAACTCGTAATAGCTGGCCATCTCGCCTCCCGCGCCTCGACTCTGGCCTGGGAATTTCGCCTGCTTCGTCACTGCCGGCCAGATATCTCGCCGCCCTTTGTTTGCCGGCTTTCGCCCCCACATGTCGAAGGCGCGAGCCTTTCCCCCTGCGCGCGTATTTTCTAGAGACGTGGGCGTCGGACTCGCCCTCCCCGCCGAAAGCCTGGAGCCCGCATGGCCAACATCACCCTTGTGGACGATGACGAGAACATCGTTGCATCGGTTTCACTCGCCCTGGAAAGCCACGGCCATCAGGTGAAGTCGTTCTATGACGGCGCCGCGGGCCTGGCGGCCCTGGAGAGCGATCCGCCGGATCTGGCCATCCTCGATGTCAAGATGCCCAGGCTCGACGGCATGGAGGTGCTGCGCCGGCTTCGTCAGACCAGTGACCTTCCGGTGATCTTCCTCACCTCAAAGGACGAAGAGATCGACGAGATCCTCGGGTTCAATCTCGGCGCCGACGACTATATCCACAAGCCGTTCTCCCAGCGTCTCCTCATCGAGCGGGTGAAGGCGGTCCTGCGCCGCGCCAGGCCCGACGAGGACGACGGCGCCGTCGCGGGCCAAGGTGCGCCCAAGGCGATCCGGCGCGGGCGGCTCACCCTCGATCCGGCCCGCCACGACTGCCTCTGGGATGGTAAGCCAGTTAGGCTCACGGTCACCGAGTTCCTGCTCCTCCAGTCGCTCGCCCAGCGTCCCGGATTCGTGAAGAGCCGCGACAACCTGATGGACGCGGCCTACGAGGATCAGGTCTATGTCGATGACCGCACCATCGACAGTCATATCAAACGGATGCGCAAGAAGTTCCGCGAAGTGGATCCGGAATTCGATGCGATCGAAACCCTCTATGGCGTTGGATACCGCTACCGCGAAACCTGAGAAGTCGGTCACCGACGCCCCCGATCCGCGCCGGGCGCGACGCCGGGAGGGGGTCTCGGCCAAGGTCTGGCCGCTGGGATCGCGGCTTGGCCGGCTCATCGTGGTGCTCAACCTGCTGGGGCTCGCGATCCTCATCGGTGGCTCGCTCGTCCTCAACGAGCTTCGCCAGGGCCTGATCAACGCCAAGATCGACAGCCTGACCGTGCAGGGCGAACTTATCGCCAATGTCATCGACCAGACGGCGACGGTCGGCGAGCCGGAGCCGGCTCTGGACGCCGACCGCGCCGCCGACGTGCTCGAGGCGCTGTTCATCCCCAGGTCGCAGCGGGTGCGCCTCTTCGACGCCGACGGTCACGTGCTGGCCGACTCCTACGTCGTCGCCGACCGGGTAGAAGAGGCGCCGCTGCCGCCCGCCCGCAAGCCGGGCCAGAAGCCGTTCCACTTCGCTTTCCCGCAGAACAAGACGGCCCAACGGGCCGCCACGGCCAAGCGCGAGCTCGCCGTCGAGGTGAAGGAGGCGATGAACGGCCATCGCACCGCCGGCATCCGGATGACCGACGACGGCCGCCGGGTGGTTTCGGTCTCGATTCCCATCGAGCACGTGCGGGCGGTGCTTGGCGTGCTGACCCTGGAGTCCGGGGATGTCGACCAGATCGTCGCCGCCCAGCGCGCCGCTCTCGCCCCCTTCATCCTGATCGCGGTGGCGGTGACCCTTTTCTCCTCGCTTCTGCTCACCATGCTCGTCGCTCAGCCCGTCCGGCGTCTGGCCAGGGCCGCCGACCGCGTGAGGCTCTCGAGGGCCAGGGCCATCGCCCTTCCGGACCTGGCCCGCCGCAAGGACGAGCTCGGCGATCTCACCCGCTCGCTTGAGGATATGACCCACACGCTTTCGGAGCGCATGGAGGCCATCGAGCGCTTCGCCGCCGACGTCGCCCATGAGCTTCGCAATCCGATGACCTCGATCCGCTCGGCGGTGGAGACCCTGCCGCTGGTCGCCGCCGAGGCGCCGCGCGAGCGACTCCTCAAGATCCTGGCGCAGGACGTCGGCCGGCTCGAGCGCCTGATCACCGACATTTCCAACGCCTCCCGGCTCGACGCCGAGCTCTCCCGCGAATCCCCCGCCCCTTTCGATCTCGGACGGATGCTCGCCGACATCTGCGGCTTCTACGAAGCGACATGGAAGAAGGGCGAAGCCCACGTGCGTTTCTCCGACCCGGGCGCCGGCGAGCCGATGCGGGTGAGCGGGCGTGAGGGCCCGCTTGGTCAGGTGTTCCGCAACCTCATCGACAACGCCCGCTCATTCAGTCCCTCCGGCGGCGCGGTGCGCGTTCATCTGGAACGTTCGGGCGATCGCTTGGCCGCGGAGGTGCGCGCCGTGGTCGATGACGATGGGCCGGGGATTCCGGAGGAGAACCTCGAGACCGTCTTCGAGCGCTTCTATACCTCCAGGCCCAAGGGCGCGGCGTTCGGCGGCAATTCCGGGCTCGGACTCGCCATCGCCCGCCAGATCGTCCAGGCCCATGGCGGACGGATATGGGCGGAGAATCGATTGAAGGGTGAGGCCATCGCCGGCGCGAGATTCATCGTCGCGCTGCCGGCGGCATGAGCTGCTCCGAAACACTCCACGCCGGTCTGGTCGCCAAGAGGATGCTTGGCTTTTGGCGAGGCGCGCTCATTGAGGGGCCATCAGGCTCCGGCAAGAGTGATCTCACCCTGCGAGCCCTGGCGGCGGGTTTTCGCCTCGTGGCCGATGATCGCACGATCCTCTTCGCCTGCCAGGGCCGGCTTTTCGGCCGCGCGCCCACTCCCCTCGCCGATCTCCTGGAGGTTCGCGCATTGGATGTGGTTCGCGAGAGCGCCGTTTCCTTTTGCGAGATCGGCTTCGCTGTGCGTTGCCTGACGGCCGGCGAGACGGCGCCGCGCCTCTTCGATCCTCTCGAACAGACTCGCCGTTGCGGAATCCTCGTTCCGTTTCTGGCGCTCGATCCCTTCGAATCGTCCTCCGGCCTCAAGCTCGCGGCCGCCTTCGACCATCTTGGAGCGCGACCGCAGGGGGAGTATCAAGCGCCCCGCTCGCGCGGGGGGTCTCCTTCGCGCCGGCGCGCCCGGGCCGAAAAGGAAAAGCGTCACCTTTGAGTGGGACCCAATGATCGGGCTCGTGATCGTCACTCACGGACGCCTGGCGGAGGAATTCGTCTACGCCATGGAGCACGTCGTCGGGGCCCAGAGCGCCGTGGCGGCCATCTGCATCGGCGCCGAAGACGACATGGACAAGCGGCGCCGGGACATCATCAAGGCGTGCAAGGAGGTCGACCTCGGTTCGGGGGTCATCCTGCTCACCGACATGTTCGGCGGTACGCCTTCGAACCTTGCGATCTCGGTCATGGAGCAGACCAGGGCCGAGGTCATCGCCGGGCTCAACCTTCCCATGCTCATTAAGCTTGCCAGCGTCCGAGGCCGGGAGGATCTGGCGACCTGCGTCGCCTACGCGCAGGAGGCCGGGCGAAAATATATCTCCGTCGCGTCCTACCTCCTGGCCCCCGGGAAGTGATCGCCACCGCCGAGGTCGAAGTCGTCAACGAAAGGGGCCTGCACGCGAGGGCCTCGGCCAAGTTCGTCAAGCTCGCTTCGGCGTTCACCGCCGAGGTGCAGGTGCGCCGAGACGATCAGACCGTTGACGCCCGATCGATCATGGGCCTGATGATGCTCGCCGCGGGGCCAGGATCGGTGATCGCCATCACCGCCGAAGGCGAAGACGCCGAGGCCGCGGTGGCCGCGCTCAGGAGGCTCGTCGCCAATCGCTTCGAGGAGGATCGATGAGCGCTGGGCTTCGCCGCCGCAAAGCGTCAGGAGCCGGACTAGTATAGAGTAGAGCCGCCGCCTGTGGACCCCGACGTCGCCGGAAGCTAGTTCAGAATACGGAAGGGCAAAGATAGGCTCCGGGCGCGTCCAACCCCCTCGAGGCTCCGCCGGATCACGGTGAGGATATGAGCAACTTCTCCGGGTCGCGATCCGTTTCGCCCGCAATGGCGCCTAGCGAAGTCGAACTGAAATTCCGCCTTGACGAGGAGCAGCGGCGTGCGATCGAAGTGAGGCTCGGCGCCGCCGGCGAGCCTCGCCGTCTCGAGTCGATCTATTTCGACGGTTCGGGACTGCCAATGCGCAGAGCCGGCTACTCGGTTCGCGTACGCTCTGATGAAGGGCGACGCACCATGACCGTCAAGACGCTGGCATTCGCCGCGCAACGGGGCGAATGGACCCGTCCCCAGCAGGACGAAACGCCCGACCGCGCGTTTCTCTTCTCCACCCCGGCCGGCGTGGCCCTCGATGGCGAGGCGCTTCTCCCGCAGTTCCAGACCGAAACCCTTCGCTCGGACCTGCTGCTCCAGGAAGGAGAGACGGTGGTACAGGCGAGCTTCGACGAGGGCCGCACCTTCGCCGGCGCTCTGGCGAGCCCCTTCGCTGAACTCGAACTGGAGCTGAAAAGCGGAGGGGTGGAGACGCTCTTCGATCTGGCGTCCCGGTTGCGCACCGCCTTCTCGCTTCGTCCCATCTTTCAATCCAAGGCCGAGCGCGGATTCGCCCTTCTGGACGGGGGCGGCCCGGCGCGACGGTTCGAGCGGCCACAGCTCGATGGCGCGGCGAGCGCCGGCGAAGGTTTCCGCCTGATCGCCCGGGCGGCCCTGCGCCAGATCGCCGCCGACGCCGACGCACTAAGTCGGCTCGGCGCATCCGAGGCGCCCATCGAGGCCATCCATCAGCTCCGGGTGGGCGTTCGGCGCATGCGCAGCGCCATGAAGGCATTCACCGAGATTTCGGCCGATGCCGAGTCCGAGCCGATCGATGGCGAACTGAAGTGGCTTCAGGGGGAGCTGGATGAGGTGAGAGCGCTCGATGTCGCCATGGCCGGCCCGCTCGCCCGCGCCGAACGAACCGGACGGTCCCGAAGGCGGTTGGCGACGCTTCGCCGCGAGCTTTCCGATCGAAGGGGCGTGGCGGCCGAACGGGCCTGCGCGGCCGCCTCGAGCCAGCGAACTTCGAAACTCCTCTTCGAGGCGTTCAGATGGATCGAGATCGGGCCATGGACGAGGGTGGCCGGGCCAAAGGCGGCTCTTCGCGACGGACTGCTTGTGCCGTGCGCCGCGTCGGCCCTCGGGGAAGCCCATCGCCGGGTCGAACTTCGCGCCCGGCGCTTCGCAGAGCTCGGCCGCAAAGGGCGGCATAAGCTGCGGATCCGCGTCAAGCGCTTTCGCTATCTCGCTGACGTGGTCGACCAGGCTTTCGAGGCGCATCCGCGCCGCTCGCGCAAGCAACTGGCCGCGACCCGGGCGCTGACGGACGTTCTTGGCGCACTCAATGATATCGCCTCCGGCGAGGTCCTTTTCACTGGCGCGCCCAAGTGGCTCCGCAGAGGGCAGGCGCGCCGCGAGGAGCGCCTTCTTCGTCGCGCCGCAGACCGGATCGCCGATTGGCAGCGCTGCGACGCCTTCTGGCCGAACGGGACATAAAGATATCCTTATGTGAGAGTTGCCGCACCCTAGTCCTGCGCCTATAGAGCCGCTCGCCCCATCCGAGACCCAAAAGGAGCGCCTCTTCGTGGCCGATTACATCATCAAGGACCTCGCCCTCGCTGACTGGGGTCGAAAAGAGATCGCGATAGCCGAAACCGAGATGCCGGGCCTGATGGCCCTGCGCGCGGAGTTCGGCGCGGCCAAACCTCTCTCCGGAGCCAGGATCGCCGGATCGCTTCACATGACCATTCAGACGGCCGTCCTCATCGAGACGCTCGAAGCGCTGGGAGCGAAGGTGCGCTGGGCCTCGTGCAACATCTTCTCGACCCAGGACCACGCCGCCGCCGCCATCGCCGAAAGAGGCGTGCCGGTTTTTGCGGTGAAGGGCGAAAGCCTGATCGAGTACTGGGAGTACGCCCACAAGATCTTCGAGTGGCCTGAGGGGGAGAGCGCCAATCTCATCCTCGACGATGGTGGCGACGCCACACTCCTCACCGTCTTTGGACCCAAGGCCGAGGCCGATGCCTCGCTTCTGGGCCGCCCCTCCAACGAGGAAGAGGAGGCTCTCTTTACGGTGATGAAGCGCTATCGCGCCGAGAAGCCCGGATTCTACTCCCGGGTGCGCGGGGGAATCCGAGGCGTTTCAGAGGAGACCACCACTGGCGTCCACCGGCTCTATCAGATGGCCGAGCGTGGCGAGCTTCCCTATCCGGCGATCAACGTCAACGACAGCGTCACCAAGTCGAAGTTCGACAATCTCTACGGCTGCCGCGAAAGTCTTGTGGACGCCATCCGCCGGGCCACCGACGTCATGCTGGCCGGCAAGGTCGCACTCGTCTGCGGATATGGAGACGTCGGCAAGGGCTCCGCGGCCTCGCTTCGCAATGGCGGCGCCCGGGTCATCGTCGCCGAAGTCGACCCTATCTGCGCCCTGCAGGCGGCGATGGAGGGCTATGAGGTCCGGACCGTGGAAGAGGTGGCGGGGGAGGCCGACATCTTCGTCACCGCCACCGGAAACCGCGACGTCATCCGGTTGGAGCACATGAGGGCGATGAAGAACAACGCCATCGTCGCCAACATCGGCCACTTCGACTCGGAGATCCAGATCGCATCCCTTCGCAACTTTAAGTGGGATCAGATCAAGCCTCAGGTCCACCACGTCGAGTTCCCGGACGGCAAGAAGATCATCGTCCTCTCGGAAGGGCGCCTGGTGAATCTCGGCAACGCCACGGGTCATCCGAGCTTCGTGATGAGCGCCAGCTTCACTAACCAGGTGCTGGCCCAGATCGAGCTCCACACGCGCGGCGGGGAGTACGCTACGGCCGTGCACACCCTTCCCAAGCGCCTGGACGAGAAGGTCGCCCGTCTGCACCTGCCCAAGCTGGGCGCAAGGCTGACCGAGCTGACGCCGGCCCAAGCCGACTACATCGGAGTGAAGCCCGAGGGACCGTTCAAGCCCGATCATTATCGCTACTGATCCCGCGCCGATGGAGGTCCGCGGAATTTGTCCCGAGCGCTTCGCGCCGGTCCGCGTCGCCTTCGAGGCTAACTTCGCCGCGGGGCTCGAACTCGGGGCCCGATTTTCGCTGGCCATCGGGGGCGAGGTGGTCGTCGACCTGATGGGCGGATTCGCCGACCGGGCGCAGTCCCGGCCGTTCGACATGGCGACGCTGACGCCGATCTTCTCGACCACCAAGGCTTTCGCCGCCCTGATGATCGCCAGGCTCGTGGGAGGATGCGCGCTTTCCTATGACCGGAGGGTCGCCGACCTCTGGCCAGCGTTCGGCGCGGCGGGAAAGGCGAGCCTCACCATCGGCGAGGTCCTTTCGCACCAGGCGGGTCTTCCAGGTCTCGCCGGCCCGATGACGAGCGCCGACTGGTATGATCGCGAGCAGATCGCCCGTCGGCTCGCGGCGATGGCCCCGCTGTGGCCGCCGGGATCGGCGAGCGGATATCATCCGGTGACGTTCGGATTCCTCGCCGACGAGATTTTCCGCCGGGTGGACGGCCGCAGCATCGCGGAGGCATTCGGGGAAGATGTCACCCGCCCGCTCGGCCTCGATCTCTCGATCGGCCTCGCTGAAGGCGAAGAGGATCGGCTCGCCGAGGTGCGCCGACCACCGACCCCGCCCGATCTCGGATCGATCACCGAGGCCAAGCGACTTGCCTTCCTGGTCCCCTGGGCGAGCCCCGGCGGCGTTCCGATCGCCGAGCAGCGCCAGGCCCAGATCGCCTCGACGAGCGGCTTCGCCACCGCCGCCGCTCTAGCCCTACTGCTGAGCGCCTTCGCATGCGACGGAAGGGTCGCCGGCAAAAGGGTGCTGGCCCCCGGGGCGGCGGCGCTCGCCGCCACCGAGAGAATCCGCGGAGCCGATCTGGTGCTTCCGTTCGACCTTTCCTGGGGCGCCGGACTGTTGCGCAACCAGAGGCTCGGAATCTATGGCCCCGGCAAGGAGACAATCGGCCATTCAGGATGGGGCGGGAGCTGCGCCTTCGCCGATCCGGAGCGCCGCCTCTCCGGCGCCTATGTGATGAACCGCCAGTCGAGCGCCCTCATCGGCGATGGCCGCTCGCGACGACTGATTGAGGCAGCTTACCGGGCGCTTTGACCGCCGAGGAGGGCGCGCTCAGGCCAGGACCCGCCGACCGATCATGCCGCGCTCGTGGAGCAGCTCGGCGATCTGGACCGCGTTGAGCGCCGCGCCCTTGCGCAGATTGTCGGCCACCACCCACAGCGAAAGCCCATGGCGCACGGTCGGGTCGTTGCGGATGCGCGAGACAAAGACCGAAAATTCTCCCTGCGTCTCTTTGGGCGTCACATAGCCTCCCGCCTCGGGCGAATCGACCACCAGGACGCCGGGCGCCTCGCGAAGGATCTCTCGCGCTTCTTCGGCGTCGAGCGGCCGCTCGAACTCCAGATTCACCGCCTCGGAATGGCCGACCATCACCGGCACGCGCACGCAGGTGACGGTGAGCGCGATCGCGGGATCGAGAATCTTGTGGGTCTCGCTCCACATCTTGGCTTCTTCATCGGTGTAGCCGTCCTCGCGCGTTGAGCCGATGCGCGGGATGACATTGAAGGCGATCTGTTTTTCGAAGAATTCCGGGGCAGAAGGTCCCAGGACGAAAACTTCCTTGGTCTGCCGCCACAGCTCGTCCATGCCCTTGTTTCCGGCTCCGGAAACCGATTGATAGGTGGCGACCACCGCCCGCTTGACCCGGGCGGCATCGTGCAAGGGCTTGAGAGCCACCACCAGTTGGGCCGTGGAGCAATTGGGATTGGCGATGATGTTGCGCCTTGCGGCGACGTCCACGGCGTCGGGATTCACCTCCGGGACGATGACCGGGACATCGGGGTCCATTCTCCACGCCGAGGAATTGTCGATGACCATCGCCCCGGCGGCGGCCATTTTCGGCGCCCAGGTCTTGGAAAAGGCGCCGCTGACGCTCATCAGAACGAGCTCGACGCGGGAGAAGTCGAACTGTTCGACATCCTGACACTTGATGACGCCGCTCTTCCAGCCGACCTCGATCCCCAGCGAATTGCGGGAGGCGATGGCTGCCACACGATCCACCGGAAATTGGCGCTCCTCGAGGATGCTGAGCATCTCGCGGCCGACGGCCCCAGTCGCGCCGACCACAGCGAGTCGATATGCCATCTGCATGTTCCTCTTCTGCAGAGGGCGCCGTCCCTAGTCCCCATCGCCTCTTGCGGCAAGTCGGACGAGGATTTTCAATCCGCCTGGAAGCGGACATCATCGCCGTCCCGCTCACTTGGACCTGTCTGATTTATGGCCGCCGTTAGCGACCTCTCCCCAGCACTCGAGAGGGAGGGCCTTCTCGTTCTCGATGATGAGGAGTTCGCGCTGCAAGAGCAGGAGCGGAGCATCTTTGCTTCTCAGCTTGCCTTCGGCGCCTCCAAGAGCGCCAGCTTCAATCCACTCACGGGGGAGGCCAGGGGACATGGCGGCTGCAAGGCTTCCGAGCTTCTGATGGCTCGGTATGCCGGTTGGGCGCGGCGACTGCTGGAAACACGACTGTCCAGATACCGCTCCGCGCTCGAGATCGGCCGCACGTCCCTTCGCTGGCGCGACGCCGCCGACGCGCCCAGGAGCGAGCGCAAGGACGATCGCCGCCTCCACGCCGACGCGTTCGCCTCCCAGCCGACCGGCGGCAAGCGCATCCTGCGCGTCTTTTCCAACATCAATCCTGACGGCGAGCCCCGCCGATGGCGGATCGGCGAGCCGTTCGATGACTACGCTGGACGATGGCTCGCCAGGGTGCATCGGCCGTTGCCTTTCGAAGCAACCCTCCTTCGGGCGCTCGGCGTGACGCGCCAGAAGCGCACGCCTTACGACTTCATCATGCTCGGCCTGCATGACGCCGCCAAGCTCGACCTTGGCTATCAGATGAAAGCGCCCCGTCGGGAGATCGCATTCGCTCCCGGGGCGAGTTGGATCGTCTTCACGGACAGTCTCGTCCATGCCGCGGTCGCTGGCCGCTGGGCGCTTGAGCAGACCTTCTACTTGCCGGTTGCGGCCATGCGCGACGAAGCTCTCTCGCCTCTGCGAATCCTCGAACGGATGGTCGGTGGCCCTCTGGCCCCGCAAAAGACCCCTCAGCGTTGAGTCGGGCTGGTCGCGCGCCTTACTTCGGGATCCCACGGTCCCGCTCTCGGCGAGGTAGGCGGATCGCGGGGAATTGACCGAACCGAAGATCGTTCGCCGGTCCAGCCGAGCCTCGCGGCGGCGGAAGCGAATTCCCCGTGTTCACGACTCGCGGCCGGGATGTCCCTCCGCGCCAAGGGCGCCACCGCGCCGATCGCCGTATTGCCGCCGCCTGGTGCATGGATCAGTCTTCGTCATGGCTGACATCCACGAGGTCGAAGACTCGGCCCAGAATGGTGCAGCTCGCCGGCGCGGTCCGGCGGAAGGTTGGTCCCCCGCTCCGTCGGAGAAACGCGCTTCAGGCGGACGCCTCGTGTCCGTGCAGCACCTGCGGGCGGCGGCGGCGATCAGCGTCGTCGGCTATCACATCAGCCAGTGGACCGGGGCCAACATCGAGGTCGCCCGCGCCGGCGTGGATGTCTTCTTCGTAATCAGCGGCTTCATCATGTGGCGTATCGCCGGGTCCCGAGAGGAGAGGCCGGTGCGCTTCCTGTGGCGGCGCGCCAGCCGCATCCTGCCCCCCTACTGGGCGGCGACGCTCCTCCTGCTCGGCATCGCCACCATCTGGCCGGCCTTCCTGCCCAAGGTGCAGCCCAGGACCGCTCACGTCCTGCTCTCCCTGGCGCTTCTTCCGCACCTCAATCCAGTCGGCCAGCCATTTCCGCTCCTCGCGCCGGGCTGGACACTTTGTTACGAGGCCGGCTTTTATCTCGTCTTCGCCGCCGCCCTCCTGGCTCCCCGCCAGCGCCGGCCCGCCATTCTGTTCGCCGTGGCGATCGCGCTCATCGTCATCGGCCTTTCGCTCGCCGATCCAGTCTATGTCCTTGGGGCCAATCCCATCGTCCTGGAGTTCCTTTTCGGCGTCTGGATCGGCCGCGCCGCCGAGGCCGGGCGACTTCCGGGCCCCACCTGGAGCAGCGCCCTCGCGCTCCTGGGAGCCGTGATCCTCATCGTCTACGGAGTTCTTCAGTGGCGTGACGAGACGTGGCGCTTCCTTACCTGGGGTGTTCCGGCTGCGGCCATTGTCGCGGGAGCAGTCGGCTTGGACCGGGCGGCGAGCGGCCCCAGATGGCGCATGCTGACCGTGCTCGGAGACGCCTCCTATTCGATCTACCTCTTCCACACGATCGCGGTGGCGGCCATAGCCCATCTCGTGGGCGAGAGGAGGACTTGGCTCTTCGTCCCGCTTGCCATGACGTGCGCCATCGCCGCCGGTATCGCCGGTCGGGCGCTGATCGAAAAACCTCTCCTCGCCTGGCTGAGGGGCCGAACCGATCGGTTCCCTCTATCGAGTCTATGAGATCAATCGATTGGACGCCGACCCTCCCACGGCGTAACCCGGCATCGCTCCCAATTTTTCGACACCGGAAAGGATGCCGCCATGGCGCTCGCCAACAGCAAGACCGAAAAGAACCTCAAGGAGGCGTTCGCGGGCGAGAGCCAGGCCAATCGCCGCTATCTCTATTTCGCCCAGAAGGCCGACGTCGAAGGCTACAACGACGTGGCGGCGGTGTTCCGCTCCACGGCAGAGGGGGAGACCGGCCACGCCCACGGCCACCTCGAGTTCCTGGAAGAAGTCGGCGATCCGGCCACTGGCCTTCCGATCGGCGGCACACCGCTGAACCTTAAGGCCGCCATCGCCGGCGAGACCCACGAGTACACCGATATGTATCCCGGCATGGCGCGCACCGCCCGCGAGGAAGGCTATGAGGAGATCGCTGACTGGTTCGAGACCCTAGCCAAGGCCGAAAAGTCGCATGCCGGCCGGTTCCAGCGGGCGTTCGACTCGCTTGACTGAGCCTCACGGCGCGGGCGGCCCTCGATGAGCGAGACCGCCAAGGGCCCGCAAGACAAAGGGGGCGAAGGCGGCCTCGGAGCTCCATTTCGGCACCCGATCGCATGGCGCGACGAGGCCTATTACGACCTCGAGGCGATCGAGACCGAGATGGAGCGGGTGTTCGGCATCTGCGCCGGATGCCGCCGCTGCTTCAATTTGTGCGATGCCTTCCCGCGCCTCTTCGACCTCGTCGACGAAGGGCCGACCGGCGAGATCGATGGCGTGGACAAGGCCAAGTTCGGAAAGGTCGCCGAGGCCTGCACCCTCTGCGACATGTGTTTCATGACCAAGTGTCCCTACGTGCCGCCGCACGAATGGGACGTCGATTTCCCGCACCTTATCCTGCGCAGCCGCGCCGCACACCGACGCAAGGAGGGCGGGGAATTCATTCGGGAACAGCTCGGCGAGACCGATCGCAACGGGTCCCTGGCGTCGCCCATCGCGCCGCTCGCCAACTGGGCTTCGAGTCTGAAGAACCGGCCTGTGCGCAAGGCGATGGAGGCGACCCTCTCCATCGACGCCGACGCCATCCTGCCGACGTATCATGCCAAGACCGCGCGCAAGCGCCTCAAGAGGCCCGTGGCGCCCGATCCGAGCGGTCCGGCGTTCGGTGCGCGCAAGGCGGCGATCTATGCGACGTGCTTCGTCGACTACAACCATCCCGCGACCGCCGAAGCGGCGATGGCCGTGCTCGCCAGGCAGGGGGTTGAGACGAAATTGGCCTATCCGGTCTGCTGCGGCATGCCGCAACTGGAAGCGGGCGACATCGCCGAGGTGGCCAGCCGCGCCGAAAGAGCCTCCCGAACCCTCCTGCCGCTCGTGGAGGAGGGCTGGGACATCGTCGCCCTCACCGCCAGTTGCGGCCTGATGATGAAATTCGAATGGCCCCTGATCCTCCCCGAGAACGAGGAGATCGCCCGCCTTTCCGCCGCCGTGCGCGACATCAGTCAGTACATCGTCGGCCTCGCCCGCGACTTCGGCCTCGCCGAGGGGCTTGCCGCGCCGACTGAGGCGATCACCCTGCACCACGCCTGTCACCAGCGGGCCCAGAACATGGGCCAGGTCTCGGCCCAGATGCTGCGCCTCATCCCCGGCGCCAGAGTCGAGGTCGTGGAGCGGTGTTCCGGCCACGGCGGCACGTTCGGGGTGATGAAGAAGACTCACCCTACGGCGGTGAAGGTAGGCGCCCCCGCCGCTCGTCAGGTCCTCGCCAAGGGATCGGGGGTTCTTTGTTCGGATTGCCCGCTTGCCTGCGCCCATCTTGGCCAGCTTGTCGCGGCTGAGATCGGGAGGGAGGGAGCCGCGCCTCGCCAGGCCCATCCGGTCGAAATCCTCGCCCAGGCCTATGGCCTAAGCTGAAGGGAGCCTCAATGCCCGCCGCCCAACGCCGGGTCGATCCTTCCGATATCGTACCTGAAGCCCATTTCGCTCGCGAGCGGAAGCAAAGGCGCGCGGCGATGGCGGCGAGGAAACGATTGCGCCGCATCGCGGTGGGTCCCTGGTGCACGTTCTATTTCGAGACCTACGAGACCATGCTCTTCCAGATCCAGGAGATGCTACTCATCGAAAAAGGCGGCGCGGCCCAGCTCGCCGACGAGCTGGCGGCTTACAATCCCCTCATCCCGCAAGGCGACGAACTAGTCGCCACGATCATGTTCGAGATCGACGATCCGGTGCGCCGCCAAGCTATTCTCGCGGAACTGGGAGGCGTGGAGGAGCGCTTCCTGCTCCAGACCGGCGCTGATCTCGTCAGGGGAAGGAGCGAGGACGATCTCGAGCGCACGCGCTCAGACGGCAAGGCCTCTTCGGTCCATTTTGTGCGCTTTGCGCTCAGTCAGGCGGAACAATCGGCCTTCGTCGATTGTCAGGTAGCGGTCGCGGTCGGCTGCGATCACCCGAGATATTCCCATCTCGCCATACTCCCCTTCGAGAGCCGTCTGGAGCTGGCGTCGGACTTCAGGTCCGAAACGGCCTCTTGAGTTAGGTGAGGCAGACGAATCGGCCAGCCAGCGCTCCGTCGCGGGTGTAGACCCTGATCTCGGCGGCTTGGCCGGCGAATGAGAGCCGCTCGCCCAGACGTCTGGCCGCATCTTCGGCCTTCGCGCCGCTGACGAAGAGCTGTGGATTGGCCACGGCCGACTGGCGGACAGCCCAGCCCGCGGCTATGGGCTCAACGGAAATGACGTAGACCATCGCCTTGGCCTCGCGCTGCTCCCGCCGTCCCCTCAGGATCAAGAGATGAGCTGCTTTTATGTCGCGAGCGTGTCGGTCGGGCCTCCCCCTCAGGGGATTCTTGAGGGGTGAGCGCCGAGATCGTCGCCGCCGATTCTGGTTCGCCAACGAGAAAATCGCCGGCGACCGAAAAGGAGATCGTCCATCGCCACAGCCTGGTGGTCAGGATCACCCACTGGCTGAACTTCGTGTTCCTCGCCCTGCTCTTGATGAGCGGCCTGCAGATCTTCAACGCCCATCCACGCCTCTACTGGGGGCAAGCCGGCGCCAACGCCGATCCATCATGGCTGGAGATGGTCGCCGTCAACCCTGCCGCTCCCAGGCTGAAGGGCGTCACCCGTATCGCCGGCAACGCCTTCGACACGACCGGCTTTCTGGGGGTCTCGAAGGACGATAGCGGGACGAGTGTCGAGCGCGGATTTCCCAGCTGGGCGACGCTTCCGAGCTGGCGCGACCTCGCCACCGGTCGGCGCTGGCATTTCTTTCTCGCCTGGCTCTTCGTCGCCAACGGCCTCGTCTATCTCGGCTTCGGCCTTCTCTCGGGCCACTTTCGCCGCGATCTCGCTCCACGAGGGCGGGAGCTCGCGCCAACCAACCTTGTGAGAAGCATCATCGACCACCTTCGCCTGAAACATCCCCAGGGCGAGGCGGCCCGGCGCTACAACGTCCTCCAAAAGCTCGCCTACGTGGCCGTCGTCTTCGCGCTTCTGCCCCTGATGGTGTTGACCGGCCTTTCCATGTCGCCGGCGATCGACGCCGTCGTCCCCTGGCTTGTTCCTCTGTTCGGAGGCCGCCAGAGCGCCCGAAGCCTGCACTTCATCTGCGCGAACCTCATCGTCCTCTTCGTCCTCGTCCATGTGATCGAGGTTCTGCTCGCCGGGGTCGTCAACGAGATGCGATCGATGATCACCGGACGTTTCGTCATCCATCACCGGAGAGGACCATGAACCGCGTCCACCCCTCTCGGCGCGGCCTCATCGCCACGTCCGCAAGCCTCGGAGGCCTGGCGCTCGCCGGCTGCGACCGTCTCTCGGCTTCGTCTTCAGTCCAGAGCTTTATCGGCGGCGCCGAGACCGTGACGATGGCGAGCCAGCGGCTTCTCCTCTCGGGCCAGCCGCTCGCCACGGAATATCCGCCCTCGGCGATCTCCCGCGTCTTCAAGGCGAACGGTACGATCATGCCGTCCAGCCCGGAATATCAGGCGATGCTGAGGGACGGCTTCGCCTCTTGGCGATTGGAGGTTGGGGGCCTGGTCGAGCGGCCGGTCAGCCTCTCCCTCGCAGATCTGAAGGCCATGCCCTCTCGGAGCCAGATCACCCGCCACGATTGCGTCGAGGGCTGGAGCTGCATCGGCGAGTGGACCGGAGTTCAGCTCTCCCGGATTCTGGCGCTGGCCGGCGTGGCGAGAGAGGCGAAGTTCGTCCTTTTCGTCTGCGCCGACGATCTGGGTGCCACCCTCGATCTGCCCGGTCGATACTATGAGAGCATCGACCTCTTTGACGCCTTCCATCCCCAGACGATCCTCGCCTGGGCCCTGAATGGCGCCCCGCTCGATCCCGGCCACGGGGCGCCCCTGCGGCTGAGGATCGAGCGCCAGCTCGGCTACAAGATGGCCAAGTACCTCATGCGCATCGAACTCGTTGAAAGCTTCAAGGATGTCGCCGGAGGGAAGGGCGGATACTGGGAGGACCGCGGCTATCAGTGGTACGCCGGAATCTGAGCCGTTTCATTGGCCAAGGCCCAGGCCGGCGATGATCTCGCCCACCATCGAGTCGATCGACTGAGAGACATCCACTCGGAGCGCGCCTTCGTCGGGGCCAGGCGGCTCCAGATCGGCGAACTGGCTCGCCAGCAGGCTCGCCGGCATGTAGGCGTGACGGCGGCTCTCGATCCGGCGGGCGATGAGCGCCTGCGAGCCTTCGAGGAAGACGAAGCGCACCGCCTTGCGTCCATGGCGCAGTTGCTCGCGATAGGCGCGTTTGAGAGCCGAGCAGCTCAGCACCCAGTCTTTGTCCGAAGCGCTCTGCTCGTCGATGAACGCGCCGATGGCCTCGAGCCATGGGTCGCGGTCGGTGTCGTCGAGCGGCTGGCCCGAGCGCATCTTCTCGACATTGGCCGGCGGGTGGAAGTCATCTCCCTCCTTGAACGGCCAGCCGAGGCGGCGCGCCAGCGACTCGCCCACCGTGGTCTTGCCCGCGCCGGAGACGCCCATCACGATCACGATCACGGCAGGCTCACGCCGCCATCACTTCGGGTCGGTACCGACTGGCCGCCAGGAGCGATGCTCCCGTGCGAGGAGGGCGGCGGCGCCGGGCGGCCCGTCGGTCCCAGCTGCGTAGGGCTCGACCTCTCCGCCTTTGGCCCAGGCCTTGAGAAGCGGCATGACCGCGGCCCAGGCGTACTCGATGTCCTGGGCCCGCTTGAACAGGGTCTGGTCGCCGATCAGGCAGTCGTAGATCAAGGTTTCATAGCCGGTTGCGGGTTGGGACTTGAACCAGTCGGCGTAGAGGAAATCCATGCGGACCGGCGCCAGGCGCACCTCCGGTCCTGGCGTCTTGGCCTCGAAGTCAAGGGAGATTCCCTCCCGCGGCTGGATCTGGAGAACTAGGTCGTTGGGAGCCGCCGGTTTGGCGTTGGCGGTCTCGAAGAGGCTCGCCGGCGCCTTCTTGAACCGAATAGCGATCTCGGTGTCGTGGGCGCTCATCGCCTTGCCGGTCCTCAGGAAGAACGGGACGCCTGCCCAGCGCCAGTTGTCGATGGCGAGTTCAAGCGCGACATAGGTCTCCGTCCCGCTCCGGCGATCGACGTTGGGCGAGTCGCGATAGGCGGCGACCTTGCGCCCTTCCACCGTTCCGGCCCCGTATTGGCCGCGAACCGAGCGGGCGAGCGCGGTTTTCTCGTCATAGGTGCGGATGGCCTCGATCACCTTCCCCTTCTCCTGGCGCACCGCGTCGGCCCCGAAGGAGTTGGGCGGCTCCATGGCCACCATGGCCAGCAGTTGGAAGAGGTGGTTGGGGATCATGTCGCGCAGCGCCCCGGCCTTGTCATAGTAGGCCCCGCGGGCCTCCACCCCCACCGTCTCGGCGGCGGTGATCTGCACCGAGTCGACGTGAAGGCGGTTCCACAACGGCTCGAAGACTCCGTTGGCGAAACGCGTGGTCATGATGTTGCGGACCGTCTCCTTGCCCAGGAAATGGTCGATCCGATAGATCTGGGTCTCGTCCCATGCCGCTAGCAGGCGACGGTTGAGTTCGCGCGCCGAATCGAGGTCGACGCCGAATGGTTTTTCCACCACCAGGCGTCGGAAACCGCCTTCGGGCGTCTTGGCGAGGCCAGCCTTGGCCAGCCGCTCGGCGACATCTGCGAAGAACCTCGGCGCGGTGGCCAGATAGAAGAGGGCGCTCTTGTCCTTTCCGAGCTTGCCACCCAACCCGGCGTAGGTCGCCTCGTCCTCGAAGTCACCCACCTGATAGGAGAGGCGTTGGGCGAGCCACTCCCAGGCGCCAGGATCGATCTTGGCGGCGCCGAATTCGCTTTCCGGATCGGATGCGAGGCTGTGCAGGAAGTCCCCGAGTCCCTTGCGGAATGCGGCGTCATCGCCTGAGGTGTGGTCGATGCCGAGAATCTGGAAGTTATCGTCGAGCAGTTTGGAGCACGAAAGATTGTAGAGGGCAGGGACCAGGAGCCGCTTGGTGAGGTCTCCTAGGGCCCCGAAGATGACCATCTGCGAAGGACCCGCCTTGGGCGCTCCCCGATGGGCGGTGGGGGCGGCGGCGCTCTTAGTGGGACTGTTCGACATGGCCCCCAAATCCGAACCGCATGGCCGAGAGCAATTTCTCGCCGAAGGTGTGGGTCTCGCGCGAGCGGAAGCGGGCGAAGAGGGCGGCGCTCAGGACCATCGCCGGCGCCGCCTCCTCAACCGCCGCCTCCAGGGTCCAGCGGCCTTCGCCGCTGTCGGCCACATCACCCTCGAAGCCGGCGAGTTCGCCGTCCTTGGCGAGCGCCTGGGCGGCTAGATCGAGCAACCAGGAGGAGATCACGCTGCCGCGCCGCCACACCTCGGCGATGTCGGGGAGGCGCAGTTCGAACCGTTCGTCTTGCGCGAGCTGTTCGCCTCCCTTGCCTTTGAGGATGTCGAACCCTTCGGCGTAGGCCTGCATCAGGCCGTATTCGATGCCGTTGTGGACCATCTTGACGAAGTGCCCCGCTCCGGCAGGGCCGGCGTGGATGTAGCCGAGCTCCGCCCTGCGATCGGCCTTCGGGCCGCGCTCGGTGCGCGGGATTCCGCCAAGCCCGGGGGCGAGGCAGGCGAAGATCGGGTCGAGGCGGTCCACCGCCTCCTTGGGACCGCCGATCATCATGCAGTAGCCGCGCTCGAGACCCCACACGCCGCCGGAGGTGCCGACGTCGACGTAGTGGATCGATTTGGCGCTCAGGGCCTTCGCCCGGCGTATGTCGTCGCGATAGAAGGTGTTGCCTCCGTCGAGGACCACGTCCCCTCCGGCGAGGATCCGAGAGAGGGCGTCGACAGCGCCCTCCGTGGCCTCTCCGGCCGGCAACATCACCCACACTGCGCGCGGCGGCGAAAGCTGGGCGGCCAGATCGGCAAGATCGCGGGCCGGGGCGGCGCCCTCGCCGGACAGCTTGGAGACCTGGTTCTCGTCGCGATCCCACACGACGCAGCGGTGGTCGCCCCGCATGAGTCGCCGGGCGATGTTGGCGCCCATTCGGCCCAGTCCGACTATTCCGAGCTGCATGGACGCGCTTCCTTGTTCCTTTGGGATCACTGAAGGGCGCGCGAGACCGCTTGGCTCAGGAACGCCAGTCCCTTCTCCACTTCGGTCCCCAGATCGATCCGGATGATGCGACGCCCGCGCTCGGCGAGCACTTCGAGGTCGCCGCGCGCCTGGGCGGTCTCGACAACAGAGAAACTCGCCTTGCGGCCGGGAATGGGGATGTCCGGCGCATCCTTGCCGGTGACCTGAAGGAAGACCCCGCTGTTGGGGCCGCCCTTGTAGGCTTGGCCGGTGGAGTGCTGAAATCGCGGTCCGAAGCCGACGGCGGTGGCGAGGCCCTTGGCGTCGCGGATCTCGGCCCGGAGGCTGTTGAAGGCCTCGACGTGAGCGTCGCTCCGGTCGAGGTAGGCCAGGAGGGCCACATAATCCCCGCGCCCGGCGCGGGCGAAGTGGGCGCGGAGCCACGCTTCCAGACTGCCATCCTGAGCGGCCTCGGCGAGGGCCGCGGCGTTGGCCGGATCGGCGTAGAGCGCCACGCCGTCGATCCTCGCCGTCGGCGTGGGGGCGGGGAGGGCGCCGGATTTCTCGAACGCCTCTGTCAGATCCCGCGCCTTGACCTTGGCCGCCTCCACATCCGGTTGGTCGAAAGGATTGATCCCCATCACCGCCCCGGCGATGGCGACGGCGATCTCCCACCGGAAGAACTCGGCGTAGAGCTGCTCCTTGGCCGAAAGCACGATGCGCACCACCGGATGTCCGGCGGTCTCCACCGCCCTGGTCGCGCCGTCGAGCTTGGCATCGTCCTCGCCCTCTAGGCGGATCCATACGAAGAAGCGGTCCTCGCCGTAGGCGCCGGCCGCGCCGGGAGGTTCGTCCGCCACCGGGATCAGCCCCTTGCCCTGCTTGCCGGTGGATTCGGCGAGAAGCTGCTCGAGCCAGGCGCCGAGATCGGCGATGGAGGGCGAAACCAGGAAGGTGACTTTGTCCCGGCCGGCCCGCGCGGCCAGGCCCAGGATGAGGCCGAGCCTCACGCCGGGGTTGGCGACAGGCGGCGAACTGGCCGCACAGGCTCGCACCATGAAGGCGGCCGATTCGAAGGCGGCGCGCACGTCGAGTCCTAGGATCGCCGCGGGGACCATGCCGAAGTTTGAGAGCACTGAATAGCGCCCGCCGATGGCCGGATCGCCCGCGAAAATGTGCGAGAATCCCGCCGCCTTGGCGCGGCGCTCGAGATCGGAACCAGGATCGGTGACGGCGATGAAGCGCGATCCCGCCTTGTCCTTGCCGAGCGCCGCTTCGGCGAGTTCGAGGAAATGGCTCATCAGGATGTTCGGCTCGAGCGTCGAACCGGACTTGCTGGAGACCACAAACAGCGTTTTGGCCGGATCGATGAGGCCCTGGATCCGAGCGATCTCGGCCGGATCGGTGGAATCGAGGACGAGCAACGCCGGATGACCCGCGGCCGGCCCGAAGCTCTCCGCAAGCACCTCCGGACCGAGGCTGGATCCGCCCATGCCCAGGAGAAGCGCATGGCTGAAGCCTTCGCTGCGGACAAACCCGGAAAGGGACTCCAGCCGCCCGAGGTCGACCGCGGTCCCGCGTCCGGCTTCGAGCCAGCCCAGCCAACGTCCCTCATCCTTGCCCGTCCACAAAGAAGCATCCTTGGTCCACAGACGACGGCTCCAGCCCTCCTTGGCTGCCCTCTTGAGAGCCTCCGTCAACGATGACTCGAGATCCGCCGGCAGGCTCGCGCTCCACACGGCCATGCGTCCGCAAAGGAACTTCTCGCGCTTGGCGGCGACCGCGGCGAGGAGGTCGTCGAAAGCCTTGGCGAACTTCTCAACGCCATCGACCACCAGAGCATCGGTGACGCCGTCGAGGTCGAGTCCGAGCCGCTCGCCTTCAGCGAGCACCGCCTCGGCGCCTTCGATGTCCTCGGTCAGGCTGGCGCTCGAGCCCCCATGGTTCCGGAACGCCTCCATCGTCTTGGGAGGCATGGTGTTGACGGTCTGCGCCCCGATCAGGGTCTCGACATAGAGGACGTCCGAGAAGCTCGGGTCCTTGGTCCCGGTGGAGGCCCACAGAAGGCGCTGCGGCTTGGCCCCGGCGCTGGCCAGCGCCTTCCAGCGTGGCGCGGCGATCATCGCGAGCCAACGCTGGTAGGCGATCTTGGCATTGGCGATGGCGACCTTGCCGCGCAGGGCGCGCAGGGCGCCTTCCTCCGCGCCGGCTCCGGCCGCCAGGCGCTTGTCGATCTTCTCATCGATCATGGTGTCGATTCGCGAGACGAAGAAGCTCGCCACGCCATGTACCCCGGAGGGATCGCCGCCTTTCGCTCTCAGCGCCTCGAGGCCCGCCATGTGGGCCCCGGCCACGGCGAGGTAGGCCTCGATGCCGAAGAGGAGGGTGACGTTGACGTTGATCCCCTCGCCGATGAGGGTCCGGATGGCGCCGACCCCGGGTTTGGTTCCGGGCACCTTGATCATCAGGTTCGGCCGGTCGACCTCCCGCCAAAGCCGCCTCGCCTCGGCGATCGTGCCCTCGGTATCCATGGCGAGGTACGGCGAGACCTCGAGGCTGACGTAACCGTCCTCTCCGGAAAGGCGATCCCAGGTGGGGCGGAAGATGTCGGCGGCGGCGCGGATGTCGGCGATGGCGAGGCGCTCGTAGAGTTCGCCCGCCTCGGCGTCACCGGCCGAAAGAAGAGCCTTCAGAGGCTCATCGTAGGCCTCGCCCTCGCCGATCGCCTTTTCGAAGATCGAGGGATTGGAGGTGAGTCCCTTGATGTGGTCCTCGGCGATCAGCCGGGCGAGATCGCCGTCAAAGAGCTTGCGATGAAGATAGTCGAGCCAGACCGCCTGGCCCGCAGCCTCCAATTCGTGAAGCGGATTGGTCATGGGCGCTGCCTTGCGAGCTGAGCGCGCGCCGCCTCAAGCACCCTCTCGAGGGTGAATCCGAAGTGCTTCATCAAGGGGCCGATGGGCGCCGAGGCGCCGAAACTGCGCATGGCGATGATCTCGCCCTCGGCCCCGGCGTACCGATCCCAGCCAAAGGGCGCAGCGGCCTCGATCGCCACCCTCGCGCCAACCGAAGGCGGAAGCACCTTCTCGCGCCAGGCGCGGTCCTGCTCTTCGAAAAGTTCGAAAGAAGGCATGGAGACGACCCGTGAGGCGACCCCCTCGGCGATGAGCTTTTCATGAGCCCCGAGCGCCAGACCCACCTCCGAGCCGGTGGCGATGAGGATGATGCTGGGCGTCGCCTCGGGATCGCCGGCGAGCACGTACCCGCCTTTGGCGGCATGCTCGGCTGGCCCCAGGCGGCCGCGATCAAGTGTCGGCAAAGCCTGGCGGGAGAGGATGAGAGCGGTCGGCCTTCGCGTCTGTTCAAGGGCGGCCCTCCAACCCATCGCGGTCTCATTGGCGTCGCAGGGACGAAAGACGATGAGGTGTGGAATGGCTCGCAGCGCGGCGAGCTGTTCGATCGGCTGGTGGGTTGGTCCGTCCTGTCCCAGGCCGATCGAGTCGTGCGTGAAAACATAGACGACCGGGATTTCCATCAGCGCGGCAAGACGGGTGGGAGGACGCATGTAGTCGCTGAAGATAAGAAAGGTCCCGACGTAGGGCCGAAGTCCGCTCACCGAGAGGCCATTGGCGATCGAGCCCATGGCGTGCTCGCGCACCCCGAAGTGGAAATTGCGCCCGCTGCGCCGATCGGCAGTGAAATTCCCTTCGGCCTCGATGAGGGTCTTGGTCGAGGGCGCGAGGTCCGCGGCGCCCCCAATCAACCAGGGAATGCGCCCGGCGACGGCGTTCAAGACCTTGCCTGACGCCTCCCGGCTGGCCATGCCTTTGGCGTCGGCCGGGAAGGTTGGAACGGCCTCGGCCCAGCCGCTCGGCAGGTCGCCGGCGAAGATCGCCTCGAGTTCGGCCGCCCTGTCGGCGTGGGCGGCTTTGAAGGCCGCAAAGGTCTTCTCCCATTGGCCGCGCGCGCGCCCGCCGCGCTCGGCCATGGCCTCGGAGAAGCGCGCCTCGACTCCGTTGGGAATGAGGAACTGAGCGTCTCTGGGCCAGCCATATGCGTCCTTGGTGAGTTTGACCTCTTCCTCGCCCAGCGGATCGCTGTGCGCCTTATGGGTGCCCTGCTTGTGTGGCGAGCCATAGCCGATGACGCTTTTGACGATGATCAGCGTCGGCTTGTCGTCAGTCGAGAGGAAGCTCTCCACCGCCCGGGCGAAGGCTTCGCAGTCGTTGGCGTCGTCGACCTGGCGCGTCGCCCAGCCATAGCCGCGGAAGCGCTCGGCGACATCCTCGGTGAAGGCGAGCTCAGTCCCCCCCTCGATGGTCACGTTGTTGTCGTCATAGATCCAGCAGAGGTTGGAGAGCCGAAGATGGCCCGCGATCGACGCCGCCTCGGAGCCGACGCCCTCCATCAGATCGCCGTCGCTGCACAGCGCATAGGTGTTGAAATCAAAGAGCGTGGCCTCAGCCGTGTTGTATCTCGCCGCCAGCCAGTCCGAGGCGATCGCCATGCCCACGCTGTTTGCGACGCCCTGTCCGAGCGGTCCGGTGGTGGTCTCCACGCCCGTCGCAACACCATATTCGGGATGGCCCGCGCACACTCCCCCGAGCTGGCGGAAACTCTCGATGTCTCCGAGGCTCACCGCCGGCTTTCCGATCGGCCGGCCATGGCGATTGGTCGCCACCACGCCGCCCAGGTGCAGTAGCGCATAGAGCAACATGGATCCATGCCCAGCCGAGAGCACGAAACGGTCGCGATTGGGCCAGTTGGGATGGGCCGGATCGGTGCGCAGAAAGCGTTTCCAGAGTGTGTAGCCCACCGGCGCCATGGCCATGGGGGCGCCGGCGTGGCCGCTCTTGGCTTTCTCCACCGCGTCGATCGCCAGGGTGCGGATGGTGTCGATGGCCAGAAGGTCGAGGTCGGCGTCCTCCGCCGTCCGTCCAAAGGCGATCGCGCCGCTCGCCGAAGTCTCGGTCTGAAGGCTCATTTCAATTCATCCCAAGGGCCACGTCGGAAAGGCCGACTACTTAGCCGAAAGACCGCCGAAGAGTCCCGCATGAGCCTCTGTTTCCACCCCCCGAAGTGGGCAACACATCGGGAGGTCCCCGGTTCCGGCGCCGAGGCGCCCGCGCTGGCGAAACTTTCGCATTTCTTGCGCGTTCTTTAAGACTTGAGTGAGCCGCCCGGCCTTGCGGCGGCATGCGGGGCCGAAGATGGCGCTTGAAATTTCCGTCGGGCCGCCGAGGCTGGCGATTAACCAGGGCTACGGCGTCCTGCTCACCGACCCGGACGGACAAATCCCCTGGCCCACCGACAAGGGGTTTTACCACGCCGACACCCGGGTCATCTCCTCCTGGCAGGTGTTCGCCGACGGCGTCTCCTGGCAGCTGCTCAACTCCGGCAACCTCGCCTACTACGCCTGTCGCATCTACCTCACCAACGCCGAGCTCCACACCGAGATCGGCAAGGTGCCGGAACGCACCTTGGGCCTGATTATCAGCCGCTCAATCGGCGGAGGAGTCCACGAGGACCTCGACATCGTCAACAACGGCGCGTGCCCGGTCCTCTTCAATCTCGAGCTCGCCATCCGCAGCGATTTCGCGGATATTTTCGAAGTCAAGGGAGAGGACATCGTCCGGCGCGGCCGGATCAACACCACTTGGTCTGAAGAGCGCTCGAAACTCGTCACCACCTACCGCAACCGGGACTTCGTGCGCGAAGTGACCACCAGCGTGGAGAAATGTCCCTCTCGGCCCGTTTACGCCAACGGCCGGATCAGCTTCGAGGTGTCGCTGGGCCCCGCCGAACGCTGGCACGCCTGCCTCCTCTATTCCATCAGCGACGGAAAGGAGGTGAGCGCGCCGCCGCGCGCCTGCGCCGATGAGCCGAATGGGTCGGCGGCCAGCGATCGTCTGGCGGAATGGCGGGCCGCCTCGCTCAAGATCGAGACTCCAAACGAGGAGTTCTACCGCTGGTACCATCAGTCGGTGGAGGACATGGCTGCGCTCCGCCTTCCGATCGAGCGCACCGACCACCTGGAGTTCGTGCCGGCCGGCGGCGTGCCCTGGTTCCTCGCCCTTTTCGGGCGCGACAGCCTCATCGTCTCGCTTCAGAACGCCATGGTCTATCCGCAATTCGCCAAGGGCGCCCTCGACGTCCTCAGCCGATTCCAAGCCAAAAAGCGCGACGACTTTCGCGACGCCGAGCCCGGCAAGATCATGCACGAATACCGTCGCGGCGAGCTCGCCCATTTCAAGCTTGTCCCGCACACGCCCTATTACGGCACCGCCGACGCCACCATCCTCTACCTCATCGTTCTCCACAGCGCCTGGCGCTCGACGGGAGACGAGAGCCTCATCCAAGCTCACCTTCCGGCGGCCGAGAAGTGCCTCGCCTGGATCGATCGATATGGGGATCGTGATGGAGACGGATTTCAGGAGTACCAGACCCGTTCCAAAGCCGGCTACGAGAATCAGGGCTGGAAAGATTCCGGCGAGGCGCTCGTCTATGCCGATGGTTCCCTCGTCAAGGGACCAAAAGCGCTCGTCGAGCTTCAGGGCTATGTCTACGACGCTTGGCGGCGCATGGCCGAGATCTACGAGGCGATCGGCAAGACCGCGCGGGCGCGGGCGCTCAGAGCCAAGGCGACGCGGCTCTTCGCTCGGTTCAACGAGGCGTTCTGGGATGAGGAGCTCGGCTTCTACGCCTTCTGCCTGGACGGCGAGAAGAAGAAGGTGCTTTCGATCGCCTCCAACCCTGGCCAGCTCCTGTGGTCGGGGATTGTCCCTCCCGAGCGGGCGCACCGGGTGGTCGAGCGGCTGATGGCGCCGGACATGCTGAGCGGGTGGGGCATCCGCACCCTCTCTTCGCTCCATCCGGCGTTCAATCCCTACTCGTACCAGGTCGGGGCGGTGTGGCCGCACGACAATGCCCTCATCGCCCTCGGTTTTCGCCGCTACGGCTTCCTGCACGAGGCGGCCCAGATCGCCCGCCAGCTCTCCGCAGCAGCGAGCTTCTTCCTGGCCCATCAGATGCCCGAGCTCTATTCGGGCCTCCAGCGCGAGCCGACCAGTTTCCCCGTCCAGTACCTGGGAGCCAACACGCCTCAGGCCTGGGCGGCCGGCTCGTGCTTTGCGCTCCTGCAGATGTTCGTCGGCTTCCAGCCGGACGCGCCGGCCGGGCGTCTCTATCTCGACCCATCCTTGCCGGACTGGCTTCCCGAGCTCACCCTGCGCGACTTGACGGTCGGACCCAACGATTTCGACCTGCGCTTCTGGCGCGACGGCGAGGCGACGAGGTTCGAGGTCCTCGCCGGCGATCCAATGGCGATCAGCCAGAGAAGCTACGCCTGCGGCCCCGACCGCTGGACCTGAGAGGCTTTCCCGCGAACCCGCTCGGCGCCATCCTAGGCCCTGAGCCAAGAGATATACCTTCAAGGGAGAGTCGCCATGACCGACGCGCCCGCCAGGACCGAGGTCATCTCGCCCGGTGAGTGGGCCGAGATGAAGACCCGCGTGATCGCCCTCGAGAACCTCGTCATCGCCCTCCTCAAGGCGGCCCGTCCTGAGGAGCGCCAGCTCGCGCGCCAGATGGCGGAGTTCATCCTGCCAAGGCCTGGAGCGACCCATCACAGGCTGACCGTCCACGCGGCTCACCGAATGGGCGATCTCATCGACCGCGCCGAGCGCTTCGAGGTCGAGGGCTGAACCGGCTCGAAATGGACGCGCGACGGCCAAGGTCTTAGTCTCCATCGTGAGCGATCAAACGGGCCGATCCTCGGCTCTGGTGATCGACGGGCGAAGGGGATGAGCATGAGACGGTGGATGGAAACGGCGGGACTCGCCGTCGGAGGCCTTGTGATGGCGGCGGGCTCGGCCATGGCTGCCGCGCCGCCCCAGGCGGCTGCGGCGATGCCTGCCTCGACGAGGGCCGCTCCTGCCGGGCACAGACCGAGCGATCTCGCTCAGCTCTATGCGCTGCAAAGGCGCTGGCTCGCCGGCTTTAACTCCGAAAACATCAGAGAGGTGATGAGCGCCTACGCGCCGGACGTCTTCGTCTTCGACGCTGTTCCGCCGAGACAATATGTCGGCGCCGCCGCGTACCGGAAGGATTGGCAGGGCCTCTTTGCGACCTTACCCCACCAGACGACCAAGGTCGAAGATCTGAAGATCTCGGTGGTGGGGCCAGTCGCCTGGAGCCACGAGGTCGTCTCGACCGAAGCGACCGCCAACGACGGGTCTCACCGCACCCTCGCCGTCCGTCAGACCGACGTCTATCGCAAGCTCGGCGGCCGCTGGAGGATCGTCCAGGAACACGTCTCCTTCCCAGTCGACATCGAAACAGGGAAGGCGGACCTGCTCTCCAAGCCCTGAGGCCAGCTTCTAGGCGTTGGCGAAAGACCAGCGTCGAAACGGCCGTCGGCGCGGCTCGCCCTTCGCGTTATCGATCTTCCGCTTGATCGCTCCTGCGATCAGGTGCGCTGAAAGGCGGTGAAGAGCGAGGAGGTCGGCGATCGGCGGCCCGGCGCCCGGAATCGCGACGATGAGGCTTCGGGCACCCATCAGCCCGCCACAGAGCAAGAGCAGCGGGGCGGCCACGCGCGCCTTGGCCCCCTGGCCGAGGATGTAGGCCGCCGCAGCCAAGGTGAAGATCTCGCCCAGTCCGGGAATCCAGTCGAGGATCGCTTCCAGGCCGAGGCCGAAGGGGCCGATCTTCAGGAGACCATCGCAGAGCCGGCCGGCCCGCTCGACCCTTCGGGCGATGGCGGCGAGATCGCTCTTTTGGTTCATGGGCCGCATATGGGGCGCCGAGCGGCCGTGGGCCAGTCTCCGCTCACCGGCCCGTGAAGGCGGGCGGGCGCTTTTCGACGTAGTGGGCGACGCCCTCCTTGAAGTCCTGGGAAAGGAAGCTTGCCGGCATGTCGGCGTTGGCCGCTTCGATCGCCTCGCCGAGATCCTGGAGCTGGGCGTTCCACAGCTCGCGCTTGATCTCCCGCAGCGAGCGGGGCGAGACTTCGCTGGCGAGCATCTTGGCGTAGGCGCCGACCTCCGCCTCGAATTCCGCGAAGGGGATGGCGCGGTTGACGAGGCCTATCTGCGCCGCCTCCGTCGCGCTCACTCGCCGGGCCGAGAAGAGAAGGTCGGCGGCGTTGGAAAATCCGATGAGTCTCGGCAGCAGCCAGCTCACCCCGTGTTCGGCCACTAGGCCCCGGCGCGAAAAGGCGGTGGTGAAAACGGCCGCATCCGAGGCGAGGCGGATGTCGGCGTAGAGCGCGATGACGAGACCCAGGCCCGCGCAGGCGCCGTTGATCGCCGCGATGATCGGCTTGGGGACGGCGGGAAAATAGGAATAGGTCTTCTGAAAGCTCTCCGGGGCGGCCGGGTCGAAGGGCTCATCGGCAGGTTCAGAGCGGGCCGAGCCTTGCTGGATCCCCTGCAGCGCCTCCATGTCAGCGCCGGCGCAGAAGCCCCGTCCGGCGCCCGTGAGCACGATCACCCGCACATCCTCGTCGGCGGCGGCGGCGCGCATGGCGCTCTTGACCTCGTGATGCATGCGCCCCGTCCAGGCGTTGAGCCGGTCGGGCCGGTTGAGGGTGATGATCGCCGTGTGGTCGCGGACTTCGTAGAGGATTTGTTGGTACGCCATGGACGCGCTCCTTGGATCTTTTCGCGCCCACCTTAGCGCCGGAGAGAGCCGACGCCAGGGAAATCCATTGGCGTCGGCCGGTACCGGCAGAGCGCGCCTATGGGGTTGCGTTCAGAGCCGGTCAAAAGCCTCCAAACGCCGCAATTTCGAAGAGGACGCTCCTAGGGTCGATACTTCGGCGGAACGGCCGCCGCCTCTTCGGGGGTGAGAAGGGTCAGGCTGTCGGCGATGACCGGCAGGCGCATGCCGCCTGCATCGCTCACCTCGAGATCGAGATCGAGCGGGTCGCATACCGTGTCGGTTCCTTCAAAGCGGCTGATGAGATGGACGCCGGGCGCCTTGAGCATGGGGGTGGGCGTCGAAAGCCCGACACGATAGATGCCCCGGCCCTCGACGTGGAGCAGGATCACGTCGTCGCTGGGGGCGCTCCAACCCTGCCACTGGTTGATGAAGAAACAGGGGGCGTGATCGCTCCGATACGAAGAGCTCCGGTGATGGTCCTGGGCCGAAGCGGCGCCGGCGAAGGCGAGTGCGGCGGCGCAAAGGCCGGCGAGAAGGGGTTGGGATGGGCGCATGGGAGTCCTCTTGGCGCTGGCGGCGCGAAAAACACGGGTCCCTCGCCGATTGAGATGGAGCCGCCAGAGGGTCTTGTCAATTTGCGGTCCCGCTCCGGGTTCGCCTCACTCCTCGGCCGGGTCGGAGAGTCCGACGGCGGGAGGCTCGATCTCGCCAGGCGGCGGGCGGGGATCGCGATCTTTCGGATAAGGCCGGCCGACCTTGCGCGCCCACGCCCGCCGGCGGGCGGCGTAGGATCGTTGCAGTCTCTTGGCGTGCTCTGGGGTCATGGGTTCATGACTCTGCTCATCGCAACTCATATGGGGGTCTTGACGCCGCCCCGCCGGATCAGGCCATGAAGGGCTCGGCGAGGCTCTTTCGCCGCTTCGCTTGGAACCGCTCGTCTGGAGCTCGCCATGGAGGTGCTCAGGCGCGCGCCTTCGGGCGCGCCGGCGCTGGTGCTCAACGCCGATTACCGGCCGCTCTCATATTTCCCACTGTCCCTCTGGCCGTGGCAGGAAACCGTGAAGGCGGTGTTCCTGGGCCGCGTCGTGGTGGTCTCGACCTATGACGAGGTGGTCCGCTCGCCTTCAATGGAGATGCGCCTTCCCAGCGTCGTGTCGCTGCGGAGCTACATCGCCCAGGACCGTTCGCCGGCCTTCACGCGCTTCAACGTCTTCCTGCGAGATGGATTTTCCTGCCAGTACTGCGGGGCGGGCGATGACCTCACCTTCGACCATGTGGTCCCCCGCTCCCGGGGGGGCCGAACGACCTGGGAAAACATCGTCACCGCCTGCGCCCGATGCAATCTCGCCAAGGGCGGCCGGATCCTCGGGGAGGCCGCTATGCGCCCGCGCATCCGTCCTCGCCGCCCCACAATGCATCAGCTTCAGGAAAGCGGCCGACGCTTTCCGCCCGGCCACCTGCATGTCAGCTGGCTCGACTACCTCTACTGGGACATCGAACTGGAGGCGTGAGGGCCCCAATTCGCGGCGTCCTTGCGGCGAGCGGGCGTGCGCAACGCGCCGCTGGCTCAAGGTCCCCGCGCCGTGCGGTCTTCGGCGGCCGCGCAATCGTGGTGAACGCCGTTCAACCCTTCTTCCTTACTGCCGGTTAGGCCCGCCGATGGCAAAAGCGCTTCGGGCCGGGCGTACCGGTAATCAAAAGGCCCAGATCTTCCGACTGGAGCCAGAATGGTGCGAGGACTCGGAAAAAAAGGCAGCGTCACCGTCATGGGCGCGCTCCTGCTGCCGGCCCTGATCGGCGTGGCGGGCCTGGTGGCGGAATATGGCCACGGGGTGCTGGTCAAGACCCAGAACCAGCGGATCAGCGACATGGCGGCCTACGCCGCGGCGAGCGCCTACAACTCCACCGGCTCGACCACCACCATGACCTCAGTCGCCGACAACGTGGCGGCGCTCAACGGCGTCTCCTCGGGCTCGGTCTCGGCCAGTCTCGTCTCCTCGCCGTCGGGCGATGGCAACCAGGCGGTCGAGGTCGCCATCAACACCACTGTCCCGCTCTTCCTCTCGCAAGTGATCAAGGCCGGCGCGACCCTGCCGGTCGGGGTGCAGTCCTACGCCGAGCTGAAGTTGAACACCCCGGGCTGCGTGATCGCCTTGAGCCAGGGCGGAACCGGCGTCACTCTCTCCAGCGCCTCGGGAATCACCGCCGACGCCTGCGCCGTCGATTCAAATTCGACGGTAAGCGTTCCTTGTTCGACGACCATCACCACCATCCTGGTCGGCTATGACTCCGCGTCTGCGCCGACCCAGGGTTGCGGAGGCATCCAGGCCCCGTCCGGCGAGACCGTCAAGATCAAGAAGACTCTCACTGCCGATCCTTTCGCTAACAACAGCGAGGTGACGGCGGCGGCCGCCAGGGTCCCGAGCGTAACGGCGCTCACTTCGCCTGCGGGGCCCAGCGTCACAAGCGGAGGCAATGTCAGCTTCGGGCCGACTCCTGGCTCGACCGCCTCGCAGCTCGCCGCCGACGGCTGCAGCGGATCGGTCTCGGGGTCGAACTGGACCGTGACCTGTCCAACTGGAGGAACCGTGCATTTCGGGACGGTTAGTGTTTCCAGCACCGCCCATGTGACCTTCGACACCTCGTCGAGCACCACCTACGATTTCAGCGGCGGGCTCTCCGTCGTCAGCTCGGCCTCGGCGACCTTCGGGTCGGGAATCTTCAACATCGCGCAGGGGATCACCGTCAGTTCGGCGTCCAGCGCCAGCTTCGGGGCCGGGATCTTCGACATCGGCCCCTCCACCTCGGGCTGTTCGGATGGGGGCAAGTACAGTCTCTGCGTGGAGTCCTCGACCAGCCTCGTCTTCGGCGGCCCGAGCGCCTTCACCTTGGCGGGCGGGGTTTACGCCGGCTCCTCGGCCACGATCGTCCTCGGATCCTCGGGTTCGACCAACAGCTTCGACATCGGAAAGAGCAGCAACGGCAACGCGGTTCAGACCTCGAGCTCTTCGACCCTGGTCATGGGCGATGCAGGCTCCAATCCTTTCGAACTGGTCGGAAACGTCACCGCCGCCTCGTCCGCCTGCGTCACGTTCGGCGACGCCAGCGAGCACGACATCAATGGCGCCTTAGTCACGAACTCGGCCAGCAACACCACCTTGGGAGCGGGGATCTATACGATCGACGACTACGTCCAGTACAACTCGGCCTCCGGAGGGAGCGGATGCTCGGGGTATTCCGCCGGCCTTGGGAGCGGCGTCACCTTCGTTCTGGGCGGCGCGGCTACCGGGACCGGATCCTGCGCCGGCATGGTCTTCTGCGTCCTCTCCGCTTCCAGCGGCGTCCTCGTCGCGCCAACCAGCGGCGCCACCGCCGGCTTCGCAGTGATCGGGCCGACCTCGTCCAGCAACACCGCCGGGGCGCTCTTCGAGTCCGCCGCGAGCGGAGCCTTCGCCGGGGTGTTCTACTTGCCGAACGGGCCGATCACGATCAATTCCGCCTCTGGTCTTGGAAACGGCTCCGGCCAATGTCTCGAGCTGATCGGCTCAGAGGTCACCGCCTCCAGCGCCTCGGCGCTCGCCTCGACCTGCTCGGGTCTTGGCCAGACGAGCGGCGCCTCGGTGATGCTCGTCGAGTAGCTCGGGTCAGCGCGCCGTTCGGCGGAACTCGTGCTGCCTCGGTCAGGACGGCGGCGCCTCGATCGCCGTCGTCGAGCAACTTGCCGCTCGTGGGTCCTGGTCCAGGACCGCGGTTAAGGTCCGTTCAACCGTGCTCGCTTACCGCGGATTAGCTCCGTTCCAGCTATACCATCGCGGGCTGCAGGCCGCGTCCCGAGCTCTGCAAACGCAGGGTCTCGAAGCAGGAGCCGCGTCGTTGTTTCAAACCGAAACGAAGAGGGATGGCGCCAAGCGGCGTCGAGGCATGCGCGCCGACGGCGCGCGAAGCTTTATCGGCCGCTTTGGTCGATCCAGAGGCGGTGTGGCGGCGGTCGAGTTCGCCCTGATGGCCCCGATCTTCGGCCTCATCTTCGCCGGCATGTCCGACCTTGGGGGTGTGCTCTACACACAGTTCCGCCTGAACGCGGCGGTGTCGGCGGGCGCGAACTACGCCATCGTCAACGCCGCCAACGTCGACTCTGCCAATGGGGGGAGCCTGGCCTCCACCATCGCCCTGGTGGTGGAGAACAACGCCGGGTCCAACTGGGCTGACGATTCCATCGTGATCAACGACGGCCCCACGGAGACGATCACGGGTGGGACGGCGAGCGCCGGCGGCACGGCCTCCAATGCCGATTCCTGCTATTGCCCCACAGGTTCGGGCTCCGCCATCACCTGGGGCTCGACCCAGACCTGCGGGGCCGCCTGCGCCGGCGGCGGGATCGCCGGCAAGTTCGTCACGATCAGCGTCAGCCGCACCTATCAGCCGCTCTTTTCCAGCTACGGGATCGTGCAGAATGGCGCGGTGAGCGTCTCGACGACCGTTGAGACGCAGTGAAACGGTTCGGGGCGCTTTCCTGCTCCAGGGGAGCCATGGCGGTGGAGTTCGCTCTGGTGTCGCCGATCTTTCTGCTGCTCGTCTACGGAATCCTCGAGTTCGGGCGGGCGCTGTGGGTCCACAACGCCCTCCAACAGACCGCGATCGCCGGAGCGCGGTGCGAAGGCATCGAAGAAGGCTCGATCGGCTCGACCGCGGCTTGCAACAGCCAAAGCGTGACGACCTACATCCAGGGCGTCGGATCGGGATGGGGGATCACCATCCCCGCCGCCAACATCACCCTCAACACCAACGCCACGTGCGCGGGGGCTTCGAACTTCTCCGAGGTGACCTTGAGTTACACCTACCAGACCGTGGTTCCCCAGCTCCTGGGCTCGCTCGCCGGTGGAATCCCGATGAGCGCCGACGCCTGCTTCCCAAACCAGCCCTGAAGCTGGAAATTTAGCGGCGGTGCTCCGACCACCAGCGGTGGTAGGGGTAAGGCCGGTAGATCCAGTGATCGCCGTACCAGATCCACGGGTCGTACCAGCCCGGCGCCGTATAGATGACGCCGCCATAGACGGGGCCTGGCGCAAAGGCCGGCGCTCCGGCCCTCAGGGCATAGCCGGGCGGGCACTCTGGGCTGCTCGAGCTGCCGATCGCGCCGCCCGCGACGGCGCCGACGGCCCCACCGGCGAACGCGCCTTCGGCGTGGTGGTAGCGGCCGCTGAGCCCCGAGCCAATCACCGCGCCCAAGAGGCCCCCGATCACCGCCCCGGCGGCCGTGTTGTTGGCCCGCTGGCGATTGCAATTGCGAGCCGCCCATTGCTCGGCCGCGTAGCTGTAGCGATCGTCCTCGGCGCGCGCTTCGTTCGATTCGGCCTGGGCTTCATCGGCGCTTGAGTAGCCGGGCGGAGGAGGGACGTTGTAGCGCGGTTGGTCGGACTGTGCCTGGACGCCGCCGCCGACGACCAGGAAGAATGCGGCGCCGCCGAGGCCGAGGGAGGGCAGGATACGCGGCGCGCTCATGGCGAAGTCTCCTTCTGCTGCTCCGCTTCAAATCGCCAGACGACGCGAATGTTCCCCACCGCGGCCCCAAGGTGAAGGTTCTTTAGTCGCGGGTGCTATGATGGGGCTTTCGCAACCGGCGGAGGACGATGGAGTTACGCCATGGTCGACGCCCTTCGCCGCGCCTTTCCGGCCTCATCGTGACCGCCAGACCCGCTCCACCCGACGCACAAGGCCCGACTGATCCACCCTTCGGACGCCGGGGCGGCTCTATCCCGCCGCCGAGGCCGGGAGGCCTCCTGCGGTATCTCGCCCTCGCGGTGATCGCGGTGGCCGGGATCATGGTCTTGGGCGCGGCCTGGTTTCAGGTGCGCTACGTGGACGGTCTTCCGGACGTCCCATCCGGCGCAGCCCTGTGGCAGGTGCGTCGCTCGCCGGGGATCACCTTCGTCGATCGAGAAGGAGCGATCATCGCCAGTCGCGGAGCGCGCTATGGCGCGCCGGTGAGGCTCGCGGCGCTGCCCAGCTATGTCCCGCTCGCCTTCCTTGGGGCCGAGGACCGCCGTTACTACGAACATGGCGCGGTCGACCTTTGGGCCATCGCCAGGGCGGCGAGGGCCGACCTCGTCGCAGGGCGCGCTGTGGAGGGCGGTTCGACACTGGCCCAGCAACTCGCCCGCACGCTCTTCCTGACCTCCGATCCCACCTTCCGGCGCAAGCTCCAGGAGGCGGTGATGGCGCAGCGGCTGGAATCACGCCTGGGCAAGTCGGGCGTCCTCCAGCTCTATCTCAACCGCACCTATTTCGGCGACGGGGCCTACGGCCTGGACGCGGCGTCGAGAGTCTATTTCGGCAAGAGCGCCGAGGCGCTCACCCTTTCGGAGGCGGCGACGCTGGCCGCACTTCCCAATGCGCCCACCCGCCTGGCGCTCACCAACGACATGGACGGGGCCTGGATGCGGGCGAGGAAGGTGCTCGCCACCATGACCCGGGAACGCTGGATCACGCCCGATGAGGAGCAGGCGGCGCTCGCCAATCCTCCCAGTCTCGTCGCACGACCTTCCGGCGAAGGAGGTTGGGGCTACATCTTCGACGACGCCGAGGCTGAGGCCGATTCCCTTTCCGGCGGCGCGACCAATCTGGTGGTGCACCTGACGGTCGATTCCACTCTCCAGAAGGAAGCGGAGGCGGCGGTCGCCCAGGCCATCGACCATGGCGGCAAGGCCCGCGGGGCGAGCGAAGGCGCGCTGATCGCCCTTGCGCCTGACGGGGCGATCCTCGCCATGGTGGGAGGGCTCGACCATGACAAGAGCGCCTACAATCGCGCCACCCAGGCCAGGCGCCAGCCCGGCTCCGCCTTCAAACCGTTCGTCTATGGCGCGGCCATCGAGCAAGGGGTCCTGCCGACCGACGTGCGTGAGGATGCGCCGATCAACGTCAACGGTTGGACTCCTGTCGACTATGGCCATCGCTACCTCGGCCCGGTCACCGTCGCCGAGGCGCTCGCCCAATCGATCAACACTGTGGCCGTACGCCTGGCTCTTCAGGTTGGTCCGGACCAGGTGGCGGCATTTGCGCGCCTCTGCGGTCTCGAGGACATTCCAGCCCACCCCGGCCCCTCGATCGCCCTGGGGGCCTACGAGGTGAGCCTCCTCAATATCGCCGGCGCCTATCAGGTCTTCCAGGACGGCGGGGAACGCACCACGCCCTATCTCATCAGCCGCATCACCACGACGAGGGGCGATCTCATCTTCTCGCAGCCGGCTGCGGCGCCGGCGCCGGTCCTTGACCCGCTCTACGCCAGCCGCATGGTCCGCATGATGGAAGGCGTTGTCGAGCACGGGACGGGCATGGCCGCCAACATTGGCCGACCCGAAGCGGGCAAGACCGGCACCAGTCAGGATTGGCGCGACGCTTGGTTCATCGGCTTTACACCGGACCTCCTCACCGCCGTCTGGGTCGGAAACGATGCCGACCGGCCGATGGCCAAGGTGGAAGGCGGCTCGATTCCCGCCCGGATCTGGGCCGCCTTCATGACCGGAGCCGAAAAGGGTAAGCCCGCAGCTGATTTCTCCTGGCTGGTCCCCGAGCCGCCGCCTACGCCCTCCGAGGCGCAATCCGTCGCCGACGTCTCGCAGATCGCGCCCGATTCCGCCCTCGCGGTTGACCAGGACGGCGGGACCGACGCACCAGTGATCGACGGGCCTTCGGGAGGGGATTCCATGTCGGGCCAGCAACCGCCCCCTGCGCCGCCCGACGAGGCCGAGGACGCCGGTGATGACTGGTCCCCGCCGCCCGGCCGATACGGTCCTCCGCCCTATCCGCCTCCGCGCGCCCAGGACGACGACCGCGGTCCTCCGGCCGACTGGGCCCCGCCGCCGCCGCCGCCTGACGTGGATGGCCCTCCGGACCAGGCCGAGCGCCGCTGGCGCTACTGAAATTCCGCTCCTTCGCATTCCGCCGCCGCTCGTGAAATCTCGCCTTGGCCGCATTCCGCCCGCGCGGCGCATGGGCTAGGATGGCGCGAGCGTGGGGCGGCGCCTGTCGCAGGGAGCCTTTGATGACTTCGGCCTGGACCGACAAGGATCCGGTTTCTTCGCCGTCGAGGGCCATCGCCTTCTTGGCCGGCGCGGTGATTCTGCTTCTCGCCCTCGTCGGCCTGGGGCTCGGTCTTCGGGCTTCCTGGCGCTCCCAGGCGCCGCCCGAGATCAACCCCGGCGAGGTGCCCGCGGCCAACGTCGCGGTCGCCAAGCCGATCGTCGAACTGCCCCCGCCTGTCGCCGCGCCGACGCCCACCAAGGCCGACGTCAAGGCCGATCAGCAGGCCCAGGCCGAAGACAAGGCTCTGACCGCCCAGACCCAGGCTGTGCAGGCCATTCAGGCCAAGCCCTCCAGGGTGATGGGGAACATCGACGACATCCTCGCTTCGCCCACCGAGAAGCCGCCGAAGGTCGCTCCGGCGCCGGGCGAAGCGCCGCCTGCCTCTCCCCCGCCCAAGACCGACGTTCCGTTCTGAGCGGACCGAGCTGATCAGGCGCCGCGGAGCTTCGCACCGGTCGCCTGGCGGACCGCGGCCGTGATCCGCTCGCCGAGCGCCTCGATCTCCGCTTCGGCGAGACTCGCCCGGGTGGGCTGGATGACGATCTCCAGGGCGACCGATTTGAACCCTTCGGCGAGACCCTCGCCGCGCCAGACATCGAAGACGTGCGCGGCCGCGATGAGCTCGCGATCGACGCTTTTCGCCGCCCTGACGAGGTCGCCGGCGGCGATCCCCTCCTCCACCACGAAGGCGAAGTCGCGGGAGAGCGGCATGAAGGGAGAGAGCTTCAGGGCGGGCCTTGTCTTGGCTCCCTTGCGCCGCGCCTCAGGCAGGGCCTCGAGCCTCACTTCGAAGGCGAAGAGCGGCGCCTGGGCCTCCAGGTCCTCCACGATGGCCGGGTGGACCTCTCCGAAGTGGGCGAGCGCCACGCGGCCGAGCATCAGCGCCGCGCCGCGCCCCGGGCGTCGCCACGATTCCTCGAACTCTGGCTCGATGCGGAGCGAAGCGAGCGGCGCGCCGATCTCCTCGAGGAGCGCTTCGAGGTCGCCTTTGAGGGTGAAAAGGTCCTCGCCCGCTCCCCGGTCCCAGCGCCGCTCGCTGCCCGGCGCGAGGACGGCGGCGATGGCGTTCTTTTGGTCCTCCGGAGCCTCACCCTCGAAGACAGGACCGATCTCGAAGAGGGCGACGGCTTTCAGACCACGCCTCTGATTGCGGCCCGCCGCGGCGATGAGCCCCGGAAGGACCGAGGGGCGCAAGACCGCCAAGTCGGGTGAGAGGGGGTTTTCCAGCTCCAGGCCGCCGCCGCCGAAGGCGCTCGCCGCCTCCTTGGAAATGAAGCTCCAGGTCACCGCCTCGAGGTAGCCTTGCGCCGCCAGCGCCCGACGCGCCCGCCGTCGCCGCGCGGCCTCGGGTCCGAGTGCGCCTGAGGCGCGCGGCTGGTCGGGAAGACGGGTCGAAGGGATGGCGGAATAGCCGACGATGCGAGCGACCTCCTCGACAAGACCGGCGGGGCCGAAGACATCCCTTCGCCAGGAGGGCGGGGCGAAGGTTCGCCCTCGCTTGGCGAAGCCGAGCTCCGAAAAGATCTCCTCGATCCGCTCCTCGGGAACTGAAAGGCCGGCCAGACGCGCGACGAGATCCGAATCGAAGGTGATCGGCGGCAGGGGCGGGGGCCGCGTTCCGGCCATTGCCGCCTTCGAAGGCTCGCCGCCGCAGATCCTTAGGATCAGCGCGCTCGCCCGCTCGATGCCATCCTCGAGCGATCCGGGATCGACCCCGCGGGCGAACCGATACTGGGCGTCGGAGACAATTCCGGTCGTCCGACCGGTGCGGGCGGTCGCGATGGGATCAAACCAGGCGCTTTCGATGAAGACTTCGGTCGTCGCCTCCGAGCACCCGGTTGAGGCGCCGCCCATCACGCCGCCCAGGCCAATCGCGCCGGACCCGTCGGCGATGATGCACATCGATTCCTCGATCTCGTAGGTCTTGCCGTCGAGCGCGGCGAGGCGTTCGCCCGTGCGGCCGGCTCGCACCTCGATGAAGCCGCCCGAGAGCTTGGCCGCGTCATAGACATGGAGCGGTCGGGCGCGATCGAGGGTGAGGAAGTTGGTGATGTCGACGAGTGCGTTGATCGACCGAAGCCCCACGGCGCGGAGCTGCTTCTGCAGCCACTCCGGCGAGGGGCCATTCCTCAGGCAGCGAATGAAGCGGCCGGCGAAGGCAGGGCAAAGCTCGGTCGAAGCCAGGCGGATTTCGATCGGAATGGCGAAGGCGCCTGCAGTCGTGGGGGCCGGTTGGTCGCGGAAGCGGCCCAATCCGGCGGCTGCGAGGTCCCGGGCGATGCCGGCGACGCCCAGCCAGTCGGGCCGGTTCGGCGTCGCCTCGAAATCGATCACCGCCTCGAGACCGAGGGCTTCGGCCGCGCTCGCGCCGATCGCAACATCGCCCGCTAGCTCGACGATTCCATCGGCGTCCTCGGCGATCTCGAGCTCGGCCGCGGAGCACAGCATCCCAGCCGAGACCACGCCCCGCACCTTGCGCGCCTCCAGCGTTATCCCGGATCCGGGAATGAAGGCGCCAAGGGGGGCGTAGATTACTCCGATCCCGGCACGCGCGTTGGGCGCGCCGCAGACGATCTCCTTTAGGCCATCGACCGTCTCGACCCGGCAGACTCTCAACCGATCGGCATTGGGGTGTTTCTCAGCCGCCGTGATCCGGGCCGCCGAAAAAGCCGAGAGGCGCCGGGCCGGATCGACGACCTCCTCGACCTCGAGACCGGCCATGGTCATGCCAAGGACGATCTCCTCGAGGGAGGCTGAGGTCTCCAGATGCTCCTTCAGCCAGGAGAGGGTGAATTTCATCGCCCTTGCCTCAGCTCAGGCCCAAGGCCCGGCTGGGCTGGGCGAAGGCGGAAAAGCCGTAGTGCGCCAGCCACCGCAGGTCGGCGACGAACATGTCGCGCAGGTCTGGCATGCCGTATTTGAGCGCAGCGAGGCGATCGATCCCCATGCCGAAGGCGAAGCCCTGCCATTTCGCCGGATCGAGCCCGCAGATCTCCAGCACCCTGGGATGAACCATGCCGCCGCCGAGGATCTCGAGCCAGTCGGAGCCCTCACCGATCAGGATGCGGCCGCCAGAGCGGTCGCAGCCCACGTCCATCTCCGCCGAAGGTACGGTGAAGGGGAAGTAGTGAGGGCGAAGACGGGTCGACACCTGGTCGGTTTCAAAGAAACGTCGGATGAAGGTCTCGAGCGTCCACTTGAAATGGCCCATGTGGATGTCGCTTCCGATCACCAGCCCCTCCATCTGGTGGAACATAGGGGCGTGGGTGGCGTCGCTGTCGCGGCGATAGGTCCGCCCCGGCCCGACGATCCGGATCGGAGGCTCGCGATAGGCGTCGAACGGACCTTTCGGCGCCTTGTTCGACCGCTGCATCACGCGGATCTGGATCGGGCTGGTGTGGGTGCGCAGGAGTCGCCGCTCGCCGTCCGGTCCGCTCTTCAGGAAGAAGGTGTCGTGGACGTCCCGGGCCGGATGGTCGGGCGGGAAGTTGAGCGCCTCGAAATTGTGGAAGTCGTCCTCGATGTCTGGGCCCTCGGCGAGCTCGAAATCGAGCTCTGCGAAAATGGCGATCATCTCCTCCATGACCTGCATCACCGGATGGACTGCGCCCTTGCGCCTGGGAGGAGCGGGGAGGGAGAGATCGAGGCGCCCCTCGGCGAGGCGCGCCTCCATCTCGGCGCCCTCGAGCGCTGAGCGTCGCTCTCCATACAAGGCCTGGAGGCGGTCGCGGAGGCCGTTGAAGAGCGGCCCCTGATGGCGGCGCGCCTCCATGTCCATGGTCCCCAGCGTTTTGAGAAGCTGGGTCACCCGACCGGCCTTGCCCAGGATCGCCACCCGCGCGGCTTCAAGTTCGGCGAGATCAGCGGCGGCGGCGAGGGCGCCGGACAGCTCCGTTTCGAGATCTTCGATACTATCTGCCACGTCGGGCGGTCCTCGAGCTCAGGGCGAAGCCTCCAGCGCTAAGCTCTGGAAGCGAGGGGCGACCGCCTCTTCGCACTCCGGTCAGGCGAGGGCGGCGCGGACCTTCTTGGCGACGGCCTCAAAGCCGACCGGATCGGAGAAGGCGAGGTCGGCGAGCGCCTTCCTGTCCAGCTCGATCCCAGCCAGCTCCAGGCCGTGGCTAAATCGCGAATAGGTCATGCCAAGGCCTCGCGCCGCGGCGTTGATCCGCATGATCCATAAGGAGCGCAGCATTCGCCGGCGGGTGCGCCGGTCGCGGTAGGCGTATTGGGCGGCGCGATCCACAGCCGCCTTGGCGGCGCGGATGGTGTTCTTGCGGCGGCCGCGGAATCCCCTGGCTTGCTCGAGCGTCTTCTTGTGCCTGGCGTGAGCGCTGACTCCCCTCTTCACCCGGGCCATGTCGCCTCGCCTCCGTCGTTAGACGCCGTAGGGAAGATAGGTGCGGACCGCTCGTCCGTCGGCGGGCGACAGGATCTTGGTCCCGCGATTCTGGCGGATGTACTTGGCGTTGTGGCTGATCAGGCGGTGGCGCTTGCCCGCCACTCCCGCCTTGACCTTCCCCGAGGCAGTGAGGCGGAAACGCTTCTTGGCGCCCGACTTGGTCTTGAGCTTCGCCATTTTCACGTGACCTTCCGCGCCCTGCCTGATCGCGATCTTGGTTCCGCGCCGGCGCGCCCGGAGTCCGCGGAGGAGCCGGGCAGGCGGGAGGGGCGTCTCTTAGGTCAGGCCGGAATCGAAAGCAAGGCGGCCCCGCTCTGGACCGCGCGGCCGGCCCAGAGGGCGAGCAGGATGGCTGGAGCGATGACCATCGCTCCCATCCAGAAAGGCCAGTTTACGGAAAGATCGGCGAAGACGAAGCCGGCGCACAGGGGCCCCACGAACCTGGCGAAGGCCCCGGTGGCGTTGTTGAGACCCATCACCCGGCCCTGGTTGTTGGGATCTATCGCCCCGCTGATGAGCGCGCTCGAGTTGGGAAAGGCGACCGAGGAAAACATCGACTGGGCCGCCATTAAAAGAACGGTGCGCCAGCCTCCGCCGCTGAACGGTTGGACGGCGATCATCGCCACCGTCCCGGCCATGCCGAGGGCGAGCATGTTGGCCGCTCCGAAACGCTTGGAGAGCGGACCGGTGACGAAGAACTGGGTGAAGGCCGAAGCGGCCCCGGCGATCCCGAAACAGATTCCCACATCCTTCGGCTCCCAGCCGAAGCGCTGCTGGGCCCAAAGCCCGAAGGTGGACTCGATGCCGGTAAAGGCGAAGCCGGCCACGAAGGTGAGCAGCATCAGTCTGCCGATCACCGGATGGCTCAAGGCGTAGGCGAACATCCGCCATCGGCTCGGCCCTTTCTGCTTCACTGCGGTCGCGATGCGCGTGCGGCTCTCGCGCACGAAGATCGCAATGCAGATCGCCGAGAGCCCGGCCAGACTCGAGGCGGCCAACAGCGGGATCTGGAAGCCGATCGGCCCCACCGAGGTCTTGGCCAGGGCCCCGCCCACAAAGGGGCCCAGGATGAAGCCGATGTTGTAGGCCGCGCCGAGCTTCCCCATCCGGCCCGGCCGCTCCTCCGCCGGGGTCACGTCGGCGATGTAACCCTGGACGACCGAGCCGTTGCCGGCCGCCATGCCGCCGAAGAACCGGATAAAGAAGGCGGTGAGGATATTGGGCGCGAAGGCGAGCAGACCGTAGCAGGCGCAGTTGGCGAAGATGGTCGAGATCAGGATCGGCTTTCGCCCTATCCGATCCGAGAGCCGGCCCCAGAACGGCTCGCCGAAGAAGGAGCCCATGGAGTAGGCCGAGAAGATGAGGGCGATCTGCCAAGCCGAGGCCTTGAACGAGGCCGCATAGAACGGCAGCAGCGGCACGATGATGCCGAAGCCCAGCATGTTGATGAACATCACCGCCAAAAGAGTGTAGAGCGCCGCAGCGCCCGATCCCGGGCGCCAGCGGGTCCGTTCAGCGGCGCGGACGAGGGCCAGAGGGCTTTCCAGCCTCAGCGCCGAAAGGCTCGCCGCCGCACGGCGCAGCGAAGCGCCGCGGGCGGCTTTGCCGCCGCTCTCCTCCATGGCTTCGGGCATGGGTCGGAGCCTTAAGGCGGTTCGAACCGGGGCGCGAGAGGCGCTCTTGACCCGCGGCGCCGTTTTCCTTGTCTCCGCGGATTTTGGGCCTCAGTCGTCGGCCGCGGCGGTGATGGCGGCTTGAGAGCGATGACCAGCCCGCTCACCTCGGGGCGAGGATCATCACCATCTGGCGGCCCTCCATGCGGGGCTCGTATTCGACCTTGGCGACCGGATCGAAGTCGTCCTTGACCTGCTGGAGAAGCTTCATGCCGAGCTCGGGATGGCGCATCTCTCCGCCCCGGAAGCGTAGAGTGACCTTCACCTTGTCCCCTTCCTCGAAGAAGCGGTGCATGGCCTTCGCCTTCACGTCATAGTCGTGATGGTCGATGTTGGGGCGAAGCTTGATCTCCTTGACCTCGACCAGCTTCTGACGCTTGCGGGCCTCGTTCTTCTTCTTCTGTTCCTGGAACTTGAACTTGCCGAAATCGAGGATCTTGCAGACCGGCGGATCGGCGGTAGGGGAGACTTCCACCAGGTCGAGCCCGGCTTCCCGGGCGGCCTCAAGGGCCGAGGATGTGGGCATGACGCCCTGCTTTTCTCCATTCTGATCGATTAGCAGGACGCGGGGGGTTCGAATATCGTCGTTGATGCGCGGGCCGTCTCTCGACGGCGGCGCGGCCAGTGGTCGGCGAATAGGCAGTGCTCCTCCAGGGTTGTTCCGGCGGGAAAGGCGAAGATAGCCCTCCCTCCTTGCGAGTATATGACCAAGGGACCTTCGCCGATCAAGCGGCCGGGGTCAGAGGGTCCTCTTAGCGAGTCGAAGGGAGGCTTCCAGAACGGTCTCCACCGGGACGTCCTTGAGGTCCGCGGCCTGGAAGACGGTGACGTGGCCCCTTGGACCGGAAAGGGCGGGATCCGAAGCCGAGGAGAAGAGCGAGATGACTGGCGCCCCGGCGGCGGCGATGAGGTGCACCGGGCCGGTGTCGTTGCCCACCGCCAGCGCCGCCCTGGTCCCAAGCGCGGCGACCTGGAAAAAATCGGTGCGCCCGGTGAGGTCGCGGGTTCTGGGCGCGCGGCGCTGGATGACGCGGGCGAGATCGCTCTCGGCGAGCGCGCCGATGACGACGATGTCGAAGCCCTCGTTTTGAAGCTTCTCGGCGAGCTGGCCGTAATGATCGATCGGCCAGCGCTTTTCCGGGCGGTGGGCCGAACTTCCCGGGACCAGAAGAGCGATGGGCCTGGGGTTGGGCGCGCCGATCGGCCGGGCGGCAGGAGACTTGGCGACGATCCAGGAGATGTCCGGCGGGGCGGCCGAGAGGGGCCGGGTCGGCGCGTCGGGCCAGATGCCGGCCGCCTGGAGCTGTTCGGCCTGGCGTTCGAGCGCATGCATCCGCATGCGACCAGGATTTTTGTGGGGCAGCGAGCAACCCGCCGCCGTCCCCGACCAGGCTGGAGGAAAGGGCCGTAGAGCGTGGAAGTAGAGCCGGGTGCGCGAGCTGTTCTGGAGATCATAGACCCGGTCGTACCGCGCCGCCCTCAGGCGCATGACGAGCGCCAGCCAACTGCCGATCCCGGCCGGTCGGCCATCGCTCTCCACCCGATCGAAGAAGGGGCTCGAGCGCGCCAGGGCCTCGAAAGGCGGGGTGGTGAGGAGGGTGATCTGGGCGCGCGGATGGGCGGTGCGGATGCGCTCGAACGCAGGGAAGGCGAGGACGACATCGCCGACCGCCGAAAGCTTGATAACGAGGATCTTTTGCGGCTCGCGCCGCTCGTCGGCCCGCTTCATCGCCGCGTCTCCACCAGCCGTCCATAGAGAGCGAAGAGTGCGTCGGCCATGGCCTCAAGCGAGAAGAGACGTGCAGCCCTGCGCCGCGCCTCCGCGCCGATGCGCGCCCATTCCGGCCCCCTGGCGATCAGAGCTTTGGCGAGGGCCGCCGCGAGGGCGTCGGGATCAGGGCTTTCGACGAGCCAGCCGGTCTCGCCGTCGGCCACGGTCTCGCGCAGCGCGCCACATGCCGTGGCGAGGACCGGCCGGCCCATGGCGGCGGCCTCGGCGGCGGTGCGGCCGAAGGCTTCCGGGACGGTGGAGGGCGCCAGGGCGAGGTCGGCGGCGAGCCAGGCCGCCGGCATGTCGCCGATGGCTCCGGGGAAGCGGACTTGGTCGGAGAGGCCCAGCCTCGCCGCCGCCGCGGCCAGGTGGGCGTGACGGCGCGCCTCGCCGGCGCCGGCGAACACCAGGATCGGCCGGCCCGCCGCAGCCGGAAGGCGGGCGAGCGCGGCAAGGGCGAGGCTCTGACCCTTGCTCGCCGCCAAGCGTCCGGCGAGGAGTAGAACCGGGCCGTCCACCTCGGTGAGGCCCATCTGAGCCCGCGCCTGCGCCACCCGCTCGTGTGAAACCTGATCGGGATCGAAGCGGCCAAGATCGATCCCCTCCGGAATGATCACGATGCGACTCTCGGCGCGGGGGTGCTGTCGGGCGATCTCGCCGGCGATGAAGTGGGAAGGGGCGATGACCGCCGCGCCGGCCGTCATGATCCGGTTGTAACGGCGCTTTCCCCACGAGGAGGCCGGATAGGCGCCATGATAGGTCGTCAAGAGAGGAACGCCGGTTCGCCGCGCAGCCCTCGCAGCGCTGAAGGCGGGAGCGCGGGAATGGACGTGGACGAGACTCACTGCCTCGGTCCGGATGATGTTCTCGAGGCGCCTGGCGTTGAGCGCGATCCTCGCCGGATCCTTGGCGTCGTAGGGGCCGCGGAGAAGCCTTCCACCGGTCCGCGCCAGCTCCCCCTCCATGGCGCCGCCTGCCGAGGCGATGAGCGCCGTCGCCCCGGCCCTCGCGACCAGGGTCGCGATATCGATCGCGGCCTGCTCCGCGCCGCCGGCCGCCAGCCTCGGGGTGACCTGCAGGAGGGTGAAATCTCGAGGAAGGAGGGCGATCTGGGGTTCTCCCGACGTCGGCGGGCGATGCGCCAAGCCATGAGGAAGCGTTGCGTAGCGGAAATCGAGCCCAGCCGCGCGGCTCGTCCGCCGATGGTCTCGCCCTCAGTCGCGAGCCAGGCGCTCGGAGAGGATCTGGCGCGCTTCGGCTCCGAATTTCGGGTCGGCGAGGGCGAAGGCGAGATTGGCCTTCAGAAGGCCGGCGATGTCGCCGCAATCGAAACCCTCGCCGGCGAACTCCAGGGCGTGGAAGGGACGGTTTTCGATCAGGCGCAGCATGGCGTCGGTGAGCTGGATCTCGCCCAAGGCCCCTTTCTCCTTGCGCCCCAGAACTTGGAAGATCTCGGGCTCGAGGACGTAGCGGCCGCTGATGAAGAGGTTGGAGGGCTCGGTTCCCGGCGGCGGCTTTTCGACCATGCCTACCAGGCGTCGGAGACGTCCTTGGGAGCCTGGAGCGGTTTCGCCCAGATCGACGATGCCGTAGCGATGCGTCTGGCCTGGAGGCGTCTCCTCGACCAGTACCACATTGCCGCCGACCTCGGCTTGGGCGGCGATGAGCTGGGCCAGCGCCGGCGGATCAGAGGCCTTGAGCATGTCGGGCAACATGACGGCGAAGGGCTCCGCGCCGATCAGGTGGCGCGCGCACCATACGGCGTGACCTAGGCCTCCGGGGTTCATCTGGCGAATGAAGCTGAACTCTCCAGGTTCGCCGAGTTCGGAAAGGAGCGGGGCGAGGGCCTGCGCCTTGCCCTGGGCGGCGAGCGTCGCCTCGAGTTCGAAGGCGTGGTCGAACTCGTCCTCGATCGCCCCCTGGCCGCGGCCGACCACCAGGATGAAGTGCTCGATCCCCGAGGCGCGGCCCTCAGAGACGACATGGGCGATCATCGGCCGGTCGAACACGTTGAGGAGGTTCTTGGGAACGGTCCTGGAGGCGGGCAGAGTGCGCGTTCCGAGCCCAGCCGCCGGGATCACCGCCTTTTTCACTTTCGCGGGCACAGTCCCTTCGACCTACTCGACGGTGACCGACTTGGCGAGATTGCGCGGCTGGTCGACGTCGGCCCCTTTGATCACCGCCACCTGGTAGGCGAGGAGCTGGACCGGCGGGGCGAAGACGAGGGGCGCAATCAGGGGATCGGCGGTAGGGGCGAGGATCACCCGGGCGCCCACCGGCGCACGCGCCGCGCCAGCTTCGTCGGTGATCAGGACCACCTTGCCGCCTCTGGCCATCACCTCGTTCATACTCGAGGCGGTCTTCTCGAAGAGCTCGTCGGTCGGGGCGATGACGATGATCGGGGTCGCCTCGTCGACCAGCGCGATGGGCCCGTGCTTGAGCTCGCCGGCGGCGTAGCCCTCGGCGTGGATGTAGCTGATCTCCTTGAGCTTCAAGGCGCCTTCCAGAGCCAGGGGATACATGGTCCCGCGTCCGAAATAGAGGACGTCCCTGGCCTTGGAGACCTCCAGCGCCACGGGCCGGATGGCGTCCTCCAGGCCATTGGAGCGGGCGATGAGGCGGGGAGCTTCCAGCAGCAGGGCGACCAGCCGCGCCTCCTCGGCGGCCTCGATGCGGCCCCTCTGCGCTGCGGCGGCGACGGCGAGCGCGGTGAGGCCGGCGACCTGGGCAGTGAAGGCCTTGGTGGAGGCCACGCAGATCTCCGGTCCGGCATGGGTCGGAAGAAGAGTGCCGGCTTCCCGCGCCATGGTCGAGGTGAGGCTGTTGACCAGGCCCGCCGTCGTCGCGCCGCGTTCGGCGCACCAGCGCAGGGCGGCAAGCGTGTCGGCGGTTTCGCCCGACTGGGAGATGGCAAGAACCAGGGTCTTTTCGCTGATCGCGGGCGAGCGGTAGCGGAACTCCGAGGCGACCTCGACATCGGTGGGAATGCCGGCCAGGCGCTCGAAATGGTAGCGCCCGATCATGCCGGCGTAGGCGGCTGTCCCGCAGGCGATGATCTGCAGCCGATCGAAACGTGAGAAGTCGAGATCGCCCGAGGCGGCTTTTCCCTCCAGCGGATCGAGATAGGCTGAGAGGGTGTGCTGGCAGGCATCCGGCTGGTCATGGATCTCCTTTTCCATGAAGTGCCGGTAGTTGCCGCGCTCGACGATGGCGCTCACCTCCGGGGAGAGGCTCTTGGCCCGCCGCGCCGGCGCGCCCGCGGAATCGAAAATCCTCGCTCCGGTCCGGGTAAGGAGGGCGAAATCGCCGTCGTCCATCTGGGTGATCTCACGGGTGAGCGGCGAAAGCCCGAGCGCGTCGGTGCCGAGGTACATCTCGCCTCGGCCATGACCGATCGCCAAGGGGCTTCCGCGGCGGGCGCCCATCAGGAGGTCCTCTTCGCCCTCGACGAGGACGCAGAGCGCGAACGCGCCTGAGAGGCGATCGAGCACGGTCCTGAACGCCGCGGCGGGATCAGCGCCGCCGGCCAGTTCTCTGTCGATAAGGTGAGCGGCGACCTCGGTATCGGTGTCGCTCTCGAAGGCGCGGCCTTCGGCGAGGAGTTCGGCCCGGAGTTCTGCGAAGTTCTCAATGATCCCGTTGTGCACCACCGCGACGCGGCCGGCTTTGTGGGGATGGGCGTTTCTCTCGCTCGGAGCGCCGTGGGTCGCCCATCGCGTGTGGCCGATGCCGGTCTTCGCCGACAAGGGGTTGCAAGCCAGCGCCAACTCCAGATTGCGCAGCTTGCCCTCGGCCCTGAGACGCTCGATGCCCGAGCCATTGAGCACCGCCAGACCGGCGGAATCGTAGCCTCGGTACTCCAGGCGCCTCAAGCACTCGATCATCCGTGGCGCGACATCCCGCTCGCCGACGATGCCGATGATTCCGCACATGACTTCGCCTCTCGGCCGCCCATTTGCGGCCGGCCCTAAGATGGTGATCCGATCATGAGCGCAAGGCCTTTAGCATTCGCCTAAGAGCGGCACTATAAGATGGCCCCGAGATTCCTCATGGCCACGTATTGGGCTGGTCGAGACTGACGAGGGAGCATGGTCCACCGCGCCTATTTCGGAACCGACGGCATCCGCGGCCGCGCCAACCTCTTTCCGATGAACGCCGAGGTCTCGCTGCGCGTGGGGCTGGCGGCCGGCAAGCTCTTCCGCTCCGGCGGCGATCGCCGGCACCTGGTGGTGATCGGCAAGGACACGCGCCTTTCCGGCTATATGATCGAGCCGGCCCTGGTGGCGGGATTCACCAGCGTCGGGATGGACGTGCGGCTCTTTGGCCCGCTTCCCACGCCCGCGGTGGCGATGATGACCCGCTCGATGCGCGCCGACCTTGGGGTGATGATTAGCGCCTCGCACAATGACTTCGCCGACAACGGCATCAAGCTCTTCGGGCCGGACGGCTACAAGCTCTCCGACGAGACCGAGGCGAAGATCGAGGCGATCATGGACGAAGGCCTGCAGGAGGGCCTCGCCTCGCCCAAGGAGCTTGGCCGGGTGGCGCGTATGGACGAGGCCCAGGCTCGCTATATCGAGATCGTCAAGGCGACCCTGCCGCGTTCGCTCAGCCTCAATGGCCTTCGGGTGGTGGTCGATTGCGCCAATGGCGCGGCCTACAAGGTTGCTCCGACCGCCCTCTACGAGCTCGGCGCCGAGGTGGTGGAGATCGGCGTCGAGCCCAACGGCTGCAACATCAATGACGAGGTCGGCTCGACCCATCCGGCGGCCGTGGTCAAGGCGGTCCGCGACTACCGCGCCGACATCGGACTGGCGCTCGATGGGGACGCCGACCGCCTGATCATCTGCGACGAGAAGGGCGTCCTCGTCGACGGCGACCAAATCATGGCCCTCATCGCCTCTTCGTGGGCTGAGAAGGGCCGGCTCGCCGGCGGTGGAGTGGTGGCGACGGTCATGTCCAATCTCGGGCTCGAGCGGTTCCTCGCCGAACGCGGACTGAATCTGGAAAGGACCCCTGTCGGCGACCGCTCGGTGATGGCCCGGATGCGGGAAGGCAAGTTCAACCTCGGCGGCGAGTCCTCCGGGCACATCATCTTCTCCGACTATTCAACCACCGGAGACGGCCTCATCGCCGGCCTACAGGTGATGGCCGAACTGGTGCGGCGCGAGCAGCCGATGAGCGCGCTCGCCCGGCAGTTCGAGCCCGCTCCCCAGAAGCTGGAAAACGTCAGGTTTGGAAAGGGCTCTCCGCTCGAGGCGCCCGAGGTGAAAGCCGCCATCGCCGAGGCCGAGGGGAGGCTGAACGGCTCCGGCCGCATCCTGGTTCGGGCCTCGGGCACCGAGCCCCTCATCCGCATCATGGCCGAGGGCGATGACGAGAAGCTGATCGGTCAATTGGTCAAGGAAATCGCCGGGGCGGTGCGCGCCGCCGTCGGCTGAGCCGAAGCGGAACATCGCGTCTTCCGGAGGGTTGGCTTCCAGAGACGGGTCGGCCGCAGAGACCCTCGCCGCAAAAACGACTTCGGGAGCGCGATGGCCAAAGCCCCTTCCGCTTCAAGCGTAGCCGGCCGGTCCAGCCGCGGGACCACCCGATTCTACTTCGTCAGGCACGGCGCCCACGACCAACTCGATCGCGTCCTTTGCGGGCGGATGGCGGGCGTCAGCCTTAGCGCCGAAGGCGTCGCGCAGGCGCGCCTTACCGCCGCTCGCCTAAAACGCGAACAGATCGCCGTGCTCTATTCGAGCCCGCTGCCCAGGGCGCTTGAGACCGCCGCGGAGATCGGTCGTACGCTGGGTCTGGCCCCTGGCGTCGTCGAGGCGCTCAACGAGGTCGACATGGGCGATTGGACCGGGCTCGAGTTTGAAGCCTTGCACGCCGACCCGAACTGGAAACTGTGGAACAGGCGCCGGTCCCAGGCGCGGCCTCCGCGCGGAGAGAGCCTGGTCGAGGTGGCGGCCCGGCTGGCTGCGTGGATGGAAGAGGTGCGGGCGCGCTTCCCGGACGGCGGCGCCGCAGCGGTGACCCACGGCGAGGTGATCAAACTAGCGGTCGCGGGCGCACTCGGTCTCTCTCTCGACCGACTGGGCCACTTTGAGGTCAGTCCCGCATCGATCAGTATCGTCCTTGCTGGCGGATGGGGCCGCAAGGTCCTGAGCCTCAACGAGGGCGCCTCATGAACTCGCCTGCCGGCGCAGAGATCGGGAGGAGGGCGGCTGAACTCGGCCGCTGTCTCCACAATATCGAACTTTGCGGGGTCCAGACCGCACTCGACCACTTCCTCAGCATTGCACCTGCCGACTCATGGTCTTCCGAGGCTGAAGAACCTGCCGACTCATGGTCTTCCGAGGCTGAAGAACCTGCCGCCTCATGGTCTTCCGAGGCTGAAGTAGGTGAATCCCCGCCCGCGCACCTCCTCGGGTCGATAGATGTTGCGCAGGTCGATGAGCACCGGAGAGCGGACCAGGAGGCGGACTCGGTCAAGGTCGAGGGCGCGGAATTGATCCCACTCCGTGAGAATCAGGACGGCGTCGGCGTCGGTCACCGCCTCATAGGGCCCGTCCATATAATCGATGTCGCGCAGCAACTGGCGGGCCTCCCGCGCTTCGGGGTCGAAGGCCTGGATCCTCGCGCCTAGGGCCTTCAACCCCGGAACAATCTCCAGCGAGGGCGCAGCCCGCATGTCGTCGGTGTTCGGCTTGTAGGTGAGGCCGAGCACGCCGATCGTCTTTCCCTTGAGCTCGCCGCCCATGACCTCGGCCACCCGGCCAGCCATGGCGGCCTTTCGCTCGGCGTTGATCCGCGCCGTGGCCTCCACCAGGCGCACCGGTGAACCGGCGTCGCGGGCGGTGCGGATCAAGGCCAAGGTGTCCTTGGGGAAGCACGAGCCGCCGTAGCCCGGCCCCGCATGGAGGAACTTCGGTCCGATCCGCTTGTCGAGTCCGACGCCTCTGGCGAGTTGCTGAACGTCCGTCCCCAGCTTCTCGCACAGATCGGCCATCTCATTGATGAAGGTGATCTTCATGGCCAGGAAGGCGTTGGACGCATACTTGATGAGCTCGGAGGTTCGCCGATCGGTGATCATCATCGGGGTCTCGTTGAGGCTCAGCGGCCGATAGAGCTCAGCCATGACCGGGCGGGCGCGATCGTCCTCCAGGCCGACCACGACCCGATCAGGACGCTTGAAGTCCTCGATCGCCGATCCCTCGCGGAGGAACTCCGGATTGGAGACCACGGCGAAATCCGCCTCGGGCGCCGCGCCCCGGATGAGGGCGTCGATTTCGTCGCCGGCGCCGACCGGCACCGTGGACTTGGTCACCACCACGGTGAATCCCCGAAGCAGGGGCGCAATGCGGCGGGCCGCATCCTGCACATAGGAGAGATCGGCATGGCCGTCGCCACGCCTCGAGGGGGTCCCCACGGCGATGAAAACGGCCTCGGCCTCGCCCACCGCCTCTTCGAGCCTGTGGGTGAAGGTGAGCCGGCCCTGGGAGACGTTGCGTTCGACAAGCGCCGACAACCCGGGCTCGTAGATCGGCATGACGCCCTGACGCAGCCTTTCGATCTTGCCATCGTCGACGTCGATGCAGACCACGCTGTGACCGAAATCGGCGAAGCAGACGCCCGAAACCAGGCCCACATATCCTGTCCCGATCATCGCCACGCGCATGGCTCGCTCTCCCGATGAGCCCGGCGATGAAGCCCGCGGGCGGGGTCAGATTTCCTGGTTGTATGCCCCGATCTCTGGCCGGCGGCCAAGCCTGGGCTTCACTTCCTGGCGAAAGAGAGCCCGCATGTCGTCGGCCGAGCGGATGCTCTCGACCACCACGACCAGTTCCGGCTTGTTGGAGGAGGCGCGCACCAAAAGCCAGGAGCCGTCCTCAAGGGCCACGCGCACGCCGTTGACCGTCGTCACCTCGGCGATGCGGCGGTCCAGGATCGAGCCGCCGGATGAGGCCAAGCTTTCGTATTCCGCGGTGACCTCGTCGACGACATCGTACTTCACTTCGTCGGCGCAGTGCGGACTCATCGTGAGGGAGGTGAAGGCGGGAGGCAGCTCGCGTCTTAATTCGCTGAGCTTCTTGCCGGAGTTCCGCTGCAGCATCGAAAGGATCGCCGCTGCTGCGGTGAGGGCGCAATCGTACCCTCGTCCGAGCGGAGGGCCGAAGAAAAAATGGCCGGACTTCTCGAAGCCGGCCAGGGCCCCGATCTCAGCGGTCTTGCGCTTGATGTAGCTGTGGCCGGTCTTCCAATAGAGCGTGCTGGCGCCGTTGGCCGCAAGGACCGGATCGGAGGCGAAAAGGCCGGTTGATTTTACGTCGACGACGAATTTGGCGCCCGGATGGCGAGGTGCGAGGTCGCGGGCGATGAGAAGCCCCATCTTGTCGGCGAAGATCTCCTCGCCCGCGTCGTCCACTACCCCGCAACGGTCGCCATCGCCATCGAATCCCAGGGCGAGGTCGGCTCCCGTCTCGCGCACCGCGCGTCCCATGGCCGAGAGCATCGCGGCGTCCTCGGGATTGGGATTGTAGCGCGGAAAATTCCAATCGAGGTCGCAGTCCACCTCCACGACCTCGGCGCCCATGCGGCGGAGCGCCTCGGGGGCGAAAGCGCTGGCCGTGCCGTTGCCGCAGGCGCAGATCGCCTTGAGGGGCCTGGAGAGCGAGCAGCGCGTCGCGACATCGGCGATATAGCGCTCCGCAACGCCCTCAACCTCGGCGAGAGAGCCGCCCGGACGCTCGACGAACGCCCCGGACTCGACGATCGCCTTGAGCTTGCCGATCTCCTCCGGCCCAAAGGTGAGCGGTGGCTCCGCGCCCATCTTCACGCCGGTCCAGCCGTTTTCATTATGGCTGGCGGTGACCATGGCGACCGCGGGGGCGCTGAGATCGAACTGGGCGAAATAGGCGGTTGGCGAGAGACAGAGGCCAATGTCGAGGACCTCGCACCCGGCCCTCACTAGTCCCAGGGAAAGCGCCTGTTTGACCGACAGCGAGTAGGAGCGGAAGTCGTGCCCCACGACGATGCGGGAGCGCCCTAGAGAGGCGATGTAGGTTCCGATTCCCAGGCCCAGGGCTTCGATTCCGAGAAGGCTGATCTCCTCGCCGAGGCGCCAGCGCGCGTCATACTCGCGAAATCCCGTTGGTTTGATGAGAGGGATCGTCTCGTAGGGCGCCGTGTTGGCGGAAAGATCGGGGCGTGGAGCAAGCATCATCCCTCTCTGACACGGGTGCGCATCGGTTCAAACGGGATGTCGTCTCGAAGATCAACATCCCGGTCTTCCGGCGCGACCCTGTCAGCGTCGATCCGCCACCGCCCGGCCGGCGCTGGGCGACGTTGGCCGCGCCGAGTTTCGGAAAGACGCCGGGGAAGGCGTTCCGCGACCTTGCGGCCAAAAAAGAGAGAGAACGACCATCGCGCAGATCACCAACCCCACGATCGGAAGGAAGAAGCTGCTGCGCACCGGCGCGGCTATATGCCGCCCGGGCAATCGGCGCGAGGCGAACTCATCGTTTTGCTAGGCGCTCGCGCATGAACTGGGCGAGGACCAGAGCCTGATTTCGCTCCTCATCCTTGGCTCCGTAGAGCAGGGTCGTCGGGCCTCGATCGATGATCTGAGCGAGGCGCGCGACGGCTTCCGGATTGGCCGAAAGCTCGGACCGATAGCGGTCGACGAACATCTCCCAACGCGGCGCCTCATGGTGGAACCAGTGGCGCAGGCCCTCGCTGGGGGCGATTTCGCGAAGCCACTGGTCAAGCTTGGCGCAGCGCCGCGCCACGCCTCTCGGCCACAAACGGTCGACGAGAATTCGCTGTCCATCCTCCTTCGAGGGAGGTTCGTAGATTCTCTTGATGCGGATCCGATCGTCGGGCACGCCCGAATCCTTCGACGCGAGTCGTTGGTTTGACAAGAGGTCGCGGCGGCGCTTGACGCCCGGTCGGCGCGGCCATAGCCCCGCCCGATGCCTACCCTCGTCCTCCTTCGTCATGGCCAAAGCCAATGGAACCTCGAAAATCGCTTCACGGGCTGGGTCGACGTAGATCTTTCTGACCTCGGTGAAGCCGAAGCCAGGAACGCGGGAAAGCGACTCGGCGAGGCGGGTCTCGCCTTCGACCGGGTCTTTTGTTCGGTGCTCACGCGGGCAATTCGGACCGCGAACCTGGCGCTGGGCGAATGTGGCCAGCTGTGGGTCGAAATGGAGAAATCGTGGCGTCTCAACGAGCGCCACTATGGGGCTCTCACCGGCCTCGACAAAGCGGAGACGGCCAAGCGCCACGGGGAGGCGCAGGTCGCGATCTGGCGGCGGTCGTACGACATTGCGCCGCCGCCGATCGAGCCGGGAGGGTTGTACGAATTCCACAACGACCGCCGTTACGCCGGGATGACGCCGCCGCAGAGCGAAAGCTTGAAAGACACCCTCGGTCGGGTCGTTCCCTACTGGACCGGGGCCATCGCACCGGCTCTCCTGAAAGGCTCCAACGCTCTCGTTGTGGCCCACGGCAATTCCCTGCGGGCCATCGTGAAGCACCTTTTTGCGATTTCGGATCAAGCCATCGTCAGCGTGGAGATCCCGACCGGGAATCCGCTCGTGGTGGAGCTGGGCGAGGACCTGCAGCCGCGGGGCTGGGCCTATCTCGACGCGGCCAGGGCGCAGCCCTTGCCGGGCGGGAAATAAGATGGGCGGCGCCCAAACGGACGCCGCCCGCTCAGTTCAGAAGGTCAAGCCGCCTTTTCGTTCTCGACGAGCTCTTGGCGCTCGCCGGCCTTGATCTCGATCCGACGCGGCTTCAGAGCCTCGGGAAGTTCGCGCCGCAGGCTCAATGAGAGCAGGCCGTCGGCGAGGTTGGCGTCCGTGACGACCATGTAGTCGGCAAGCTGGAACCGCCTCTCGAAGGCGCGCTCGGCGAGGCCGCGGTGCAAATAGCGCCGAGTCTCCGCGCCGGGCGCCTTTCGGCCTTGGACGGTGAGCAGGTTCTCCTTCACCTCGATGACGAGGTCTTCCGGCTTGAAGCCGGCGACCGCCATCTCGATTCGGTAGCTGTTCTCGTCCGTCCGTTCGATGTTGTAGGGCGGATAGCCGCCAGCACTCTCGTGGTTCGCCGCATCAAGAAGATCGGCGAGACGGTCGAACCCGACCACCGAGCGATAAAGGGGAGAAAAGTCCAACGTCTGCATGAGTATTCCTCCTTAAAAGCAAGGTCTCGGAGCTGCGCGCCTTCTTTGACCCGCCGCCCGGAAGGCCCGGCATCGGCGCCTCCGGCGGTCTAGTTAGGCGCGCCGAATGCGCTTTCAAGGCCCCACCTGCCGCAGTTGCGCACGCCTTCGAGCCGGGCTAGGGCGGGTGGGTCTTCGGCTGCAAAGGAGCACAGGACCGATGGCCAGTCTCGAGGACATCACCTCCAGGATCCGAGCTGCGGTCGGCGAGGATTCCGGGCTCGGCAAGAGCTTGAAATTCGACCTGAAGGGCGGCGGCTACATCTTCATCGACGGGGGAGAGGTCGGCAACGAAAACGCACCTGCCGATCTCACCATGACCATCCGTCTCGATGACCTGGTTCTGCTCGGAGAAGGCAAGCTCGACGCCATGGCCGCGGTGATGAGCGGCAGGTTGCAGCTTTCCGACATGGGCCTGGCCATGAGCTTGCAAAGCAAGATGCAAACTCTGTTCTCCAAAATCGACTGATCGGAGGTGGGCGAACCGGCCCCGCTGCTCCTTGCGCCCGGCGCCGCCGCGCCGGGGGGCGGCTCGGCCTGGTGGTTCGAGGGCGAGGGCCGGAAGCGACTGCGGGCGGCGCTCTTTGCGCCTCGGGGCCACGCGCGGGGCTCGGTGGCGATCAGTCCCGGACGCACCGAGGCGATCGAAAAATATTTCGAGACCATCCAGGACCTGACCCGGCGGGGTTGGACGGCGCTTGTCCACGACTGGCGCGGCCAGGGGCTCTCAGAGCGGCTGCTGGCCAACCCGATGGCGGGCCATGCCGAGGGGTTTGGAGATTTCCTGGCCGACTACAGCCGACTGCTCGACGCCTTCGGTCCGCAGCTGCCGAGACCCTGGATCGGCCTTGGCCATTCCATGGGGGGATGCCTCACCCTTCTCGCGATGGCGCGCGGCGAGATCAGGATCGATGCCGCCGTCCTCTCGGCCCCCATGCTGGGACTGGCCACCGGGCGCGTGCCGCCTGCCGCGGCCCGCTTGGCGGCGCGGCTGCAGCGGCTGCTTGGCCTCGGCGCGCGCCTGGCGGCCCCCGCGAGCGAGGCGGAAATCGAGACCTTCGAGACCAACATCCTCACCCATGACCGGGCCCGTTACGAGCGCAATCGGGCTCTCACCGCAAGTTTCCCTGAGCTCGCCTTGGGAGCGCCGACCTGGGGCTGGCTCGACTCCGCCTTTTCGGCGATCGGCGCATTGCAGAGGGGGGCCGAGACAAAGAGGATCGCGGCTCCGGTCGTGATAGCCCTGGCCGGCGAGGAGCGCCTGGTCGACAATCGCGGCGCCCGCCTCGTCGCCTCGCGCATCCCCGGCGCCCGCGCCTTCGCCATCGAAGGCTCCTTCCACGAGATCCTTCAGGAGACCGACGAGGCGAGGGCGCAGTTCTGGGCGCAGTTCGATGCGCTCGCGGAGCGAGTTCGCGCCTGAACGCCGACGGCGGGAATGGTCATGACTGGGCCGCTTCGAGAAGGGGCAGGACCTGGTCCATGAGCTCCTGCGATCCGGCCATCGCAATCCTGCCTCCGCAATCTCCGATTGGATCGCCCCGCCAATCGCAGATCGTTCCGCCGGCCCCCTCGATGATCGGGATCGCCGCTTCGATATCCCAGCAGGCCAGGCCCGCCTCCAGAACAAGATCGATGCTGGCCGCCGCCACCATGGCGTAGGCGTATGCGTCGCATCCCAAACGCGCGATACGGCAGGCGGCGCGCACCTGCCGCCAGGCGGCCATTTCGGGCCGCGTGAAGCACCCATGAGGGTCGGTGGTGGCGATGACGGCGTCTGCGAGCGGGACGCCCTTGCGGCAGGTGATCCGGTGCTCGCCCGAAAGGCACGCCAATCGCGTGCGGCCGCCGCCGCCGATAAACTGCTCGCCAAGGAAAGGCTGTCCGATCGAACCGAGGATGGGGCGCCCCTCGAACCTCAGGGCGATCAACACCGTCCACACCGGCAGGCCGGCCACGAAGGCGCGTGTGCCGTCTATCGGATCGATCACCCAGACGAACTCGGCGTCAGCGCGATCTTCGCCATACTCCTCGCCAATCACGCCGTGGGTCGGATAGCGATCGCCGATGAGGCGCCGGATCGCGGCCTCGGCGGCCTTGTCGGCGGCGGTCACCGGATCATAGGCGCCGTGGGGATTCTTATTCTGAAGTCCGAGTTCATCCCTGAAATACGGCAGGATGGCCTTTCCGGCCGCGGAGTTCAGCTCCACGATGAAGGCGTCCAGTCGGTCCAAGTGTTCAGGGCCGGGCATGGCCGAGCCCTAGCAAGCCGCGGCGATGAAGCAAGCCCTCAGGCCAGGTCGTTCTCCGGACCCATGGACTTGATCAGGTCGAGCAATCGCCGGCGCGGCCGCTCGCCGAGCTGATCGTAGGCGCGCATGAGATCGACGGCGTCCTGCCGCTGCACCTCCGTGGCGGAAGACTCCGCGCCCTCGATGATCCCATCGAAGAAGTAGTCCAGGGGCACCTCGAGCGTCACGGCGATCTGCCACAGGCGGGCCGCGGAAATCCGGTTTGCCCCACACTCATATTTCTGAATCTGTTGGAAACGCACGCCGCAGGCCTCGGCGATCTGCTGCTGGGTGAGGCCTAGGAGCTTGCGCCGCTTTCGCAGGCGTCGTCCGAGGTGGGTGTCGATCTGGCTTCGCATGGATCGGTGCTCGCGCCTGGCGGTCCGTCGCTCCGCGTTCCGTTTCGGAACGGCTGGGATCGGCCGTCGCAAGGCCCATGCCGCGCGCTCGGCCTCGTCGTGGATTCAAGGTCCGGGCTGCGTGCCGACTGCCAAATAACTTCGCACCTCCGCGGAATCCGACCCAATGCATTCCGAGGACAAGCGAAACGCCTCGCCCAAGCGGAAATGCCGGGGATTCAAGGTCTTGAGCGCGTCCTTCTCGTAAGACTATTTCCCCCTTCTGCGGGATGCGCTCTAGTGGCGGCGATGGCCAGACTGCGCTCGCCAGGACTCCGACGCTGGGCGTGGCGAGCCGAGGCGGTGGGCTATGACCTGCTCATCTTCGTCGCCCGGCTGCTTCCCATCGACTTTGTTTCGGCTTGTGGCGGGATGCTGTTGGCGCGCCTGGGACCCTTCAGTTCCGCGCACCGGACCGCGCAGAGAAACCTGCACCTCGCCTTTCCCGAAATGAGCGAGCCGGCCAGGGTGCAAGTCCTCAAGGAACAGTGGGCGAACTTTGGACGCTACTTGGCGGAGTTCCCCATCCTCGACCGCCTCACCGAAGCGGCGGGCCGCGTTCAGGTCGTCGGTGCAGAGCGCCTCGCCGAAGTCGCCCGAGGTGGACGCCCGGCCGTGTTCATCTCCGGTCACTTCTCCAACCTCGAGGTGATGGCAGCGGTGATCCTGGCGGCCGGAGTCGAATGCGACATCACCTATCGGGCGGCAAACAATCCCCTCATCGATGCGCGGATCCGCAAGTCGCGGCTGCGCTACGGCGTGCGGCTCTTTGCCCCCAAGGGTGAGGACGGTGCGCGCGAACTCCTTGAAGCGCTCAAGAGCGGTCGTTCGGTGGCCATGATGAACGATCAGAAGTATGACGCCGGCGTGGCCGCGCCCTTCTTCGGCCGCCCGGTCATGACCCTTCCGGCCGCGGTTCGGCTGGCGCTACGCTTCGGCGCGGTGATCCAACCGATGTCGATCGAGCGCCGGCGAGGAGCCCGCTTCGTCTGCTTTGTCCACGAGCCGATCGTACCGGTGGAGACTGGGCGTCGCTCCGCCGATATTCTTGCCGGCGTGGTTGCGATCAACGCCTTTCTCGAGGAAAGGGTGCGCGCCCGGCCCGGCGAGTGGTGGTGGATGCACCGGCGCTGGCCCAAGGAGGCGTACGAGGAACTGGCCGCCCAAGGATTATAATTTCTCGCGCGGCCTCGACTCAGCGCGTGGGAGAGTGGAGCTGACGCCAGCGGACAAGGGCCTCGGCCGGCCCGGCGTAGGCCTCCTGGAGTTCCGGGCTCCAGTAGCGAAGGGATTCGAGCGGAATCGCCCTTCCGGAAACCGCGCAAATCACCACCCGACCCGGCCTGAGGACCGTGATCTCGCCGGCGCCATACCGCACCTTGGCGATCTCGCTGGAACGGCTGGAGAATTCACGATCGTGCGCATTCATAGCCGTCATTGTAGCGTGTGGACGCCGCCGGCGGGAGGGCGTTCGGCAGGAAGGCGTTCTGCGAGTCTCGCGGGAGAGATCAAAAGAGTTCGGTCTGGTCGGCCGCCTTGGCGCTCCCGGCGCGGGCGGCGGGAGTCCGGGACCGGGCGCCGTCCACCAGAGCGGAGCGTGTGCCGTCGCTGAAGACAAGGTCGATCAGCTCCCCCGCCTCGAGTTCCTTCGCCGCACGCGCGAGGCGACCGTCGCGGTGATGGACGCGGGCGAACCCTCGCTTGAGCGGACCGTCTGGATTGAAGGAAAGGCGTAGCTTCTCCAGGCTTGAAAGCCGTTCTCCCGCCCGCGCCAAGCTCCGCTCGGCGAGGGGAGTCAGTCGCGCGGCGAGGCGGTCCAGATGCTCCGCTCTCGCCTGCACGGAGCGGATGAGAAGAGCGGGCCGGATGGCGGCCGACACGCGCGTGAAATCCTGACGATGGTGACCGATATTGGCCATGAGCGCCGATCCGAGACGACCGGAGGCGATGTCCAGGCGCTGGCGGGCAATTGCCATGAGGTCGACGGGCCTGGGAAGCGATCCCGCGGCCGCGGCGAGCTGAACCCGGCGGTGCTCGACCGCTCTCGACCCACATTGGATGAGCCTGCGTCCAAGATCGGCGAGCAAGGCGGCCAACTCGGAGAGCACGGGCGTCGCGATCTCCGCCGCGGCGGTGGGGGTGGGGGCTCGCCTGTCCGACACATGGTCGACGAGCGTGGTGTCGGTCTCGTGTCCAATCGCCGAGATCAGCGGGATGGCCGAGGCGGCGACGGCGCGTGCGAGGGCTTCATCGTTGAACGGCCACAAATCCTCCACAGATCCCCCACCGCGGGCGACGATGATGAGGTCCGGCCTGGGAACCGCGCCGCCAGCCGAAAATCCTTCAACCGCGGCTTGGACCTGCCCGGCCGCCTGCTCGCCCTGGACCACCACCGGCCAGACGATCACCCGGCACGGCCAGCGATCGCGAAGTCGATGGATGATGTCGCGGATCACCGCGCCGGTGGGCGAGGTCACCACGCCGATCACGCCCGGCATGCTGGGAAGAGGCCGCTTCCGCGCAGGATCAAAGAGACCCTCCGCCGCGAGGGCCGCCTTCAGCCTCTCCAGCTGGGCGAGCAGGGCGCCGACGCCCGCCGGGGCCATCGTCTCGATGATGATCTGATATTGCGAGCGGCCGGGGTAGGTGGTGAGCCGCCCGGTGACGATGACCTCAAGTCCGGTCTGAGGCCGTTGGGCGAGGCCGGCGGCCTGATTTCGCCAGACCACGCCGGCGATGCACGCCTTGTCGTCCTTCAGATCGAGATAGATATGACCATTGGCGTGAAACGTGACCTTTGAGACTTCGCCTCGCAGACGGACATAGCCGAAAGAGGTCTCGACCGTTTGCTTGAGCGCAAACGCGAGTTCCGAGACCGAATAGATCGGAACGTTCGCATCGTCGACGGGCTGCGGCTCGACGCTGCTCATTCAGACAGGACTACACCGCCCGGCGCGTCCAGGGCAGTGAAATTCCGCCCCTGCGGCGCCCCTCAGATGTAGCGTCGGAGGGATCTCGCCAGTTCGGAGACGCTTGTCTTCCTCTTGGCTTGAGGCGGCTGGTAGGCGAGGCGAGCGTGTTCGACGCAATATGGGCCTTCCTCGGCGGCTCGACGGCCGCAGAAGGTGAAGCTGTCGCTCGAGGGATCGCCGATCGGCCACTTGCACATGTGCGCGCCCAGGGTCAGGACGGTCGCCGTGCCCGGCTGCTCAACGTAGGGCGCCGGCTTTGGGGCGGGATGACTGACGACATGCCGCTCGACGGGTCGACGCAGATGACTCCCGCTGGAGACTGCCGGCCTCGGGGGCCGTGGGGTCTTGAAGAGGGTGCGGCTGGGCTGGGACGGCGTAGCGCGTCCGGAAAGCCCCAATCGGTGCACCTTGCCGATCACCGCGTTCCGGGTGACGCCTCCCAAATGTTTGGCGATCTGGCTGGCGGAAAGTCCGTCGAGCCAGAGTTTCTTCAAGGTTTCGACCCGCTCGTCGGTCCATCCCATCGCGACGCCCTCCGTGTCCTTGGACGACGGCCCAGCTCGGGCTGGTCCGTCTAGATATTGTGTCCGAAGGGCTCGGGAACGCCTTCGAACCACAAGATATCGTAAACCTCCACTAACGCGACACAATAGGCGCCGCTAAGTCGTCCACAGACATCTACATGTTGGGACCGGCGTGACCACCGCTTGCGATGAGGCCACGCGAAGGGCACATGAGGCGCTATGAAGGATGTGGCCGTCTCGGGCGTCGTCCCGCCGGAGCCGCGCGACTACCACGGGGTGAACTGGGTGGGATTGCGCACCCTCTACCTGCGCGAGGTCCGCCGGTTCTGGAAAGTCGGCGCTCAGACTCTCGCCGCCCCGGTGGTGACTGCGCTTCTTTATATGCTCGTCTTCGTCGTGGCGGTGCGCGGAGCCAAGCCGCCGATCGAGGGGATCAGCTTCGCGAGTTTCGTCGGCCCGGGCCTCATCATGATGCAGATCCTGGGAAACGCCTTCGCCAATTCCTCTTCCAGCCTGCTCCAGGCCAAGATGAACGGACTCATTGGCGATTTCATCACTCCGCCGCTCTCGCCTCTCGAGCAGGTGGTCGGCTTCGCCTTCGGCGCGGCCACCCGCGGGGTGCTGGTGGGCGCGGTGGCGGCGCTCGCGGTCCTGCCGTTCGCCCGCCTTGGCTTGGCCCACCCCTGGGCGGTGATCTATTTCGGAATCGGCGCCGCGCTCATCATGGCGATGCTGGGCGTGATGGCCGCAATCTGGTCGGTGAAGTTCGACCACATCGCCGCGATCAGCAATTTCGTCGTGATGCCCATGACTTTCCTGTCGGGCACCTTCTATCTGGTGTCGCGGTTGCCTGAGCCGTTCCGCACCGCCTCCAAGTTCAATCCCTTTTTCTATCTCATTTCCGGCTTCCGCTATGGTTTCATCGGCAAGATGGATGGCTCGCTCGTCGTGGGCGTCGCCATGACTGCGGTCATCCTCACCCTTCTCACGCTGGGCTGCCTCTGGATGTTCGCCACCGGCTATCGGCTCAAGACCTGATCGTTGACACGAGCGGCTTCCTAAAAGAGAACGCCACGCTTCCTTCGGCCCCCCGCGCTGACCGCGCGGGGTGCGTCATTTTGGAGGCCCAGCATGAGCAGGAATGAAGGCGCGGCGCGCGGGGTCGAACGCGAGCTCGCCGAAGATCACATCCTGAAGGTCTATAACCGTGCGCCGCTGAGCTTTGAGCGGGGAGAAGGCTCCCGTCTCTTCACCCCGGAAGGCGAGGCCTATCTGGATTGCCTGGCGGGCATCGCCACCACGGGCCTGGGCCATTCCCACCCGGCCCTGGTGGCGGCGCTCAAGAACCAGGGCGAGAAGCTCTGGCACGTTTCAAACATCTTCCGCATTCCTGGTCAGGAGGAGCTGGCCGCCCGGCTCTGCGAGGTCAGCTTCGCCGACCAGGTTTTCTTCACCAACTCCGGGACAGAGGCGGTCGAGTGCGCGCTCAAGATCGCCCGCCGCCACTACTGGGCGAAGGGAAATCCGGAACGCATCGAGGTGATCGGCTTCGAGGGCGCCTTCCACGGCCGCAGCTACGCGGCGGTGTTCGCGGCAGGAAACCCGGCCTATGTGGAAGGCTTCGGCCCACCGCTGCCCGGTTATCGCCGCGTGCCGTTCGGCGACATGGATGCGCTGGAGGCGGCGCTCGGTCCGTCGGTGGCGGCGGTGATAATCGAGCCGGTTCAGGGCGAGGGCGGCGCAAGAGCTCTCTCCGAGCCCGATCTGAAGGCGCTTCGCAGCCTGTGCTACCGCCATGGGGTTTTGCTCATTTACGATGAAATCCAGTGTGGCCTTGGCCGGACCGGGAAGCTCTTCGCCTACGAATGGGCGAACGAGGCGGCGCCCGACATCATGTGCATCGCCAAGGCCCTCGGGGGCGGCTTCCCGGTCGGCGCGTGCCTGGCGACGCGGGACGCGGCGGCCGGCATGACCGTGGGCGCGCACGGCTCGACCTACGGCGGCAATCCACTGGCCATGGCCGTCGGCCTCGCCGCCCTGGCTGAACTTACCCGACCTGAGACCCTGGCCGGCGCGAGGCGCATCGCCGGTTATTTCACGCAAGCCCTCAAAGGCCTGCAGGACCGAAATGGCGACATCATCGAGGAGATCCGCGGCAAGGGGCTCCTCATCGGGATCAAACTGAAAGTGGAGAACCGCAACTTCATGACCTTGGCCCGCGAGGAACGCCTGCTCATCGCCGGCGGCGGCGACAACTGCGTGCGGCTACTTCCGTCCCTTTTGATCACCGAGGCCGAAGCCCGCGAGGCGATCGAGAAGCTTGAGCGGACCTGCGCCCGCGCTAGGCAGACGGCGAAATGACCGCGCCCCGGCATTTCGTCGATTTCTGGAATTTCAGCCCGGAGGACCTGCGTCGCATGCTCGACGGTGCTCTCGCGCGAAAGAAGGCGCGCAAAGGCTGGACCCATGCCCGTGTCGACGCCGACGCGCCCGCGGCCGGAAGGACCCTGGCCATGATCTTCCAGGCGAATTCGACGCGAACCCGATTTTCTTTCGACGCGGCCATGCGTCAGCTTGGCGGCGCTTGCATTATTTCGACCGGCTCGGACATGCAGCTTGGTCGAGGCGAGACGATCGAGGACACCGCCCGGGTGCTCTCGCGCATGGTCGATGCGGTGATGATCCGCACCCGTCGACACGAGGATGTCGAGCGGTTCGCCGCCGCCGCCTCGACGCCGGTGATCAACGGCCTCACCGAGAGGGGCCACCCCTGCCAGGTGCTCGCAGATATCATGACTTTTGAGGAACATCGCGGAGACATCGCCGGCCGCCGCATTGCCTGGATCGGTGATGGGAACAATGTCTGCTCGAGCTTCATCCAGGCTTCGGCCAAGTTCGGGTTCGTCTTGGCGATCGCCTGCCCGGCGAAATACCGCCCCCAAGGTGGCGACGTCGAACGCGCGGAGCGCCAAGGCGCGAGGATTGAAATCACCGACGACATCGCCGCTGCGGCCACGGGCGCCCACTGTGTCGTCTCCGACGCCTGGGTCTCGATGGGCGACACCGACCATGAGGAGCGCCGCGAAGCGTTCGCCGACTACTGCGTCGACGAGGCGCTGATGGCCAAGGCGTGTTCCAGCGCAGTTTTCCTGCACTGCCTGCCAGCCCACCGTGGCGAGGAAGTGAGCGCCGGAGTTATCGATGGGCCCGCCTCGCTCGTCTGGGACGAGGCGGAAAACCGGGTCCACGCCCAGAAGGCGGTCCTCGCTTGGAGCTTTTCCAACGACACCCTTAGTTGAGGCTTCGCCTCGCCTGCGGCAGGTGCAGCGAAAAGGCGGGGATTTCGATATCGAACGTCTCTCCCGATGCGGTGACCGCCTGGTATTCGCCCCGCATCGCCCCCGATGAGGTCATTAGCGGGCAACCGGAGGTGTAGCGGAACGCCTCGCCCGGCCCCAGGATTGGCTGTTCCCCGACGACGCCCGGACCTCTGACCTCCTCGATACGGTTGGCCGCATCGGTGATCACCCAGTGGCGTGACAGGATCTGGACGGTCTGCTTCCCCCGGTTCTCGATCTCCACGGTGTAGGCCCAGGCGAAGCGCGAACGTTCCGGATCCGACTGGTCGGAAAGGAAGCTCGACCTCACGCGCACCGTCAGCCCGCGGGTGGTCGCCTCATAGACGTCCTCATCGCTTGGTTCGCTCACGCCGCCTCCAGGGCGCGCGCCAGATCCCTTTGAAGGTCCTGCTCGCCTTCGAGCCCCACCGAAAGACGCACCCAGCCTCCGGTGAGGCCGATTTCCAGGCGTTGGTCTTCGCTCATCGCGCGGTGGGTCGTGGTGGAGGGATGGGTGGCCATGGATTTCGCATCGCCAAGGTTGTTGGAGATGTCGATCAACTTCAGGGCGTCGAGAAATCGGAAGGCGGCGGCTTGCGATCCAAGATCGAAGGCCACGAGGCTGCCGCCTCCGCTCATCTGGGCCCTGGCAACCGCGTGCTGCGGATGATCGGGCCGCATCGGATACCGACAGGCGATGATCTTGGCATGCTCGGCGAGAAAGTCGGCCAGCTTCGCCGCCGCCTCGCTCTGCCGGCGCACCCGCAACTCGAGGGTCTCCAAGCCTTTGAGCAACACCCAGGCGTTGAATGGCGAGAGCGAGGGCCCGGTGTGGCGGATGAAGTCGCGGAACGACTCCTCGATGAGCGCGCGGGAGCCCAGGAGAGCGCCGCCCAGGACCCGGCCCTGGCCGTCGATGTGCTTGGTCGCGGAATAGACCACAAGGTCGGCGCCCAATTCGAGCGGCGCCTGGAAGATCGGAGTGGCGAAGACATTATCAACGACGAGCCTCGCGCCGGCGCCGCGCGCGATCTTGGCGATGGCCCTGACATCGGAGATTTCGAGAAGTGGATTGGCCGGGCTCTCCAGGAAAAAGACCTTGGTGTTCCGCCTCACGGCGGCCGACCAGGCGGCCGGATCGGCCCCGTCGACGAGGGTGGCCTCGATCCCGAACCGCGGAGCCCAGGAATTGAGGATCCAGCGGCACGATCCGAAGACCGCCTTGGCGGAGATCACGTGGTCGCCGGCCTTCAGAAGGCCGGTGAGCGCCAGGTGCACCGCCGCCATTCCGCTCGCTGTCGCGCGGCAGGCCTCTGCACCTTCGACGAGGGCCAGCCGCTCCTCGAAGGCCTGGACCGTTGGGTTGCCATAGCGTGTATAGATGTATCCCGGAGACCTCCCGGCGAAGCGCGCATCGGCGGCTTCGGCGGTCTCGTAGACATAGCTCTGGGTGAGAAAGAGCGGTTCGGAGATCTCGCCGATCTCGGTGCGCTTTTGGCCTCCGCGGACCTGACGCGTTGCGCTCTGCCAGCGTCGAGGGTCGTCCGCGTCCGGGGCCATGCTCGTCCTTCTAGATGATCCAGCTTTCCGGCGTCGGATAGGCTTCGCGCTTCATCAGCCGATCGAGGCCAAGGGCGCAGCGGACGATGTACCAGATGACCACGAGCGGAACGAGGATGAAGCCGACCAGGAGCACGATGCAGATGCAGGCGATGACGAAATAGAGGAGGCCAATCCAGAAGGTCCGGATCTGATAGGTGTAGTGGCTGTTGAGCCAGGCCGGCGCGGTCGGGCGATTAACATAGGCCAGGACAAGCCCGACGATGTGCGTCACCGGCCAGGCGAAGGGAATGAGATAGAGAATGTAGATGATGAAGGCCAATTGTCGCTCGTCAGCCCCCGAATAGATCGGCGGCGGCTGGGAGGGCGGGCAGGGGGGCGGCGAGACGGTGTCGCTCATCGGGCTCGACCTTCGGCAGCGAAAGCCTCCGAAGCCTAGTCTTTCGAGACGATCACCTCCACCCCCGCAGCGGCGGACCTCGACGCCAGCGCCCCAGGTTTCTCGACCCTCACCCTCACCCGCCGCGCCCGTGGTGCTTCGAGGCAGGCTTGCGCCAACTGCCTCGTGAAGGTCTCCACCAGACCGATATGGCCTTCTCCCGCGATCCTCTCGGCATGGGCGACGATGACCTCGTAGTCCACGGTGCCGGCCAGGCCGGACCCGATGCTCTCATCCACCTCCACCTCGATATCGATGACCAGGGGCTGGCGGCGGCGCTTCTCGTGGGGATGCACTCCGATCAGCGCCTGCACGGTGAGGCCGCGCACGAAGATCCGGGTGGCCTCGATAGGCCCCTTCCCAGCGCCTCGTTGCTCAACCATCGACGATGTTAGGAGAAGCCGCCGCCGGGGCGCGCGCGCGTCGGCTGCCGTGCGATCCGCCCGTGACGAGGGCGAAGGCGCGGCACTCGCCCCGCTCGCGAACACCGCCCTTCAATCGATCCGACCGTACTCGAGGAAGTTGATCAGGCCGAGGACCACGATGAAGATCACGATGACGATGATGGCGTCCATTGATGCCTTCGATGCTCGGCCTTTTTCAGGCCTTTAGCGAGGGGGCGGGACGCAGGCAAGCGCGTCAAGCCCCTGTTCATCGGGTCCTGGATTTCACCGGATCGCCGAAGCGTTGCACGAAAGCCCGGGTCGACATCCAGAGCTCGTCGTAGGGGCCGATGAAGGTCCGCCGCTTCAGCCCGCTTGGATTGAAGGCCCAGACAAGCCCCCAGATCCAGATCCCCTCGAGAAGTCGGTGGAGCTGCTTTGCCGCTCGCTTGGGGCCGTGTGCGCTGAGGGTCTCGAAGCCGAGGCGGGCGCCGATCCGCTTCATCGCCCCGCCGCGGCGGCGGCTGGCGAAGCCGATCCGGACCCGGATCGCCTTTGCCGCCTTGAGGTCGGGGGCCGCTTCGATCCGGTCGGAAAGCTCAGAGAAGGACTGCAGCATCTGGCGGCGAAAGAAGCTCGCCCAGGCGAGACTGGGTCCCTCTCCGGGAGGGTACGGCAGATGCTCGTTCCAAAGGTGGAGCGCGACCACCGGCTCCCCTCGATCAACCTTGACGCCGTCGCAAAGGCGCACCGTCTCCGGCGCCGGGATGATCGAGATCCTGAGGAGGCATCGATCGCTGGCGCTGAACTCGAAGACGCCCTGGGCGCGCCGGAGCATTCGATCTGTGGCGAGGATCAGTCGGCGAAGCTGGTCGGTCCTCGACGCCGAAGCGCGGGGCGCGACAACCACCTCAGGCGCTTCCAGCCCAACTTCTGAAATCGCGGCCGCCATCCTTGAGGTAATCTTCGCAGGTCCCGCCGGTTCCGCGCCGCATCGCCGTCGTCCCTGCGGCCATCTCAGCCCTGCCGCCTTATAATTCCGGCCGCGAGCCCCTTTCTAGTATGAACAGCGGTCACTAATATGAAAGGAGGCACCGCCGGCGAGGGCGGCGACCAGCGGACCGTCTGAAGGAGACGCATCCATGCGCGAGTACATGAAGTTCTACATCGACGGCCAATGGGTCGATCCGGCCGGCCCCAAGAGCATGGACGTCATCAATCCCGCCAACGAGCAGGTCGCCGGCCGCATCTCGGCTGGAAGCGCAGCGGACGTCGACAAGGCGGTCAAGGCCGCGCGCCGGGCTTTCGTGACCTATTCCAAGACCAGCCGCGAGGAGCGGATCGACCTGCTTCAGCGGATTCTGGCCGAATACCAGAAGCGTTTCGGCGATATCGCTAAGGCGATCACCGAGGAGATGGGCGCTCCCGCCAGCCTCGCCCAGCGCGCCCAGGCGCCGATCGGCATGGCGCACCTGGCCGCCGGCATCGAAGTGTTGAAGAACTTCCACTTCGAGGAGGACCGCGGCGCCACCCGCATCGTCAAGGAGCCGATCGGGGTGTGCGGCATGATCACCCCATGGAACTGGCCGATCAATCAGATCGCCTGCAAGGTCGTGCCTGCTCTCGCCACCGGCTGCACCATGGTGCTCAAGCCCTCCGAAGAGGCGCCGTTCTCCGCCTACATCTGGGCCGAGGTGATGGCGGCGGCGGGTGTTCCCGCCGGCGTCTTCAACATGATCAACGGCACCGGCCCGGAAGTCGGTGCGGCGATCGCCAGTCACCCCGGGGTCGACATGGTTTCCTTCACCGGTTCCACCCGGGCCGGCGTGGAGGTCGCCAAGGCCGCCGCGCCCAGCGTCAAGCGCGTCGCTCAGGAACTTGGCGGTAAAAGCCCGAACATCATCCTCGAAGACGCGGACCTCAAGAGCGCCGTCGGCGGCGGAGTTCGTCACGTCATGCAGAATTCCGGACAATCGTGCAACGCGCCCACGCGCATGCTTGTCCCCCAGGGCAAGATGGACGAGGTGATCGTCATCGCCAAGGACGCCGCGGAATCCACCACTGTCGGTGATCCCAACGGAAACGCCCAGATCGGACCGGTGGTCAACCGTACCCAGTGGGAGAAGATCCAGCGGCTGATCAAGGCGGGTATCGACGAGGGCGCCACCCTTGTGACCGGCGGTCCGGGTCGTCCGGAAGGCCTCGACAAGGGCTTCTACGTCAAGCCGACCGTCTTCGCGAACGTGAAGAACGACATGACCATCGCCAAGGAGGAGATCTTCGGTCCGGTGGTGTCGATCCTCGGCTACAAGACGCTCGATGAGGCGGTGGAGATCGGCAACGACACCGAATACGGGCTCGCCGCCTATGTGTCGGGAACCGATCTCGACAAGGTCCGCGAGGTGGCCTCGAAACTCCGCGCCGGCCAGGTCGCCATCAACGGCGGCGACATGGATATGACCGCGCCATTCGGCGGCTACAAGAAGAGCGGAAATGGTCGCGAATGGGGAGATCACGGCTTCGCCGAGTACCTTGAGACCAAGGCGGTGCTGGGCTACGCGCCCAAGTCCGCGGCAGAATAGCCGCAGGATCGAGAGTCGCGCCGGATTGAGGCCCTGATCGGGCTTCTTGGGGCGCCTCGGCGGCGGGTTGGGATCAGCTTCGACTTGGCGCGGCCGAGCGTCTATCATCGCGACCGTGAGTAGTCCCTGCCGCGCCTGGAAGCCCCTTTTCGGCTTGGCCGCGCTTGCGCTCGCTGCCGCCGCGCCTGCGCAGGACGGCCGCACCGACATCGGATCCTGGCGCCTAAGCGAGGTCGGGGGCAAGGTCGCCTGCACGGTTCGGCTGACCGACCTGGCCAGCATCCCGGCCAGTCCTGGGGTGCGGCAGGCCGAGGCGCAGTTTGCCTGCCGCCAAGCTTTTCCGCCGCTTCAGAGCCTGGCGGCGTGGCGCACCGATGAGAAGGGCGACATCGTCCTTGCCGACGCCGGAGGCAAGGCGCTGGCGGTGTTCATCGGCCAGCCCGGGGGGGACTTCGAAGCCAAGGCGCCGGACGGAAAGCTGTGGCGCCTGGAGTCGGCTCACAAGACTCCCAAACCGACCCCTTCGAGTCCGGTCGGCGCTTCCTCCTGAGCGGCGTGATGGATTCCAAGGTCGAGGCTCGGCTGGCGCGGAATGTCTGCCGCGTTTGCGGCGCAGCGGCGCGCGCGCCGGCGTTCGAGGCGCGCGAAATGCTCATCGGGACGCGCGAGACCTTCGCCTATTTCGAGTGCGGCGGCTGCGGCTGTGTCCAGATCGCCGCCATTCCCGGCGACCTCGAGCGGCATTATCCGCCAGGCTATTTCTCCTTTCGCGACTGGAAAGGCCTCGCGCGGCACCCGATCCGTCGCTGGATCGATCCCCTACGGGTGAAGAGCGCCTTCGGCGGCGCGAGCTCAATTGGACGGTTCGCCGAACGGGTCAGCCGGCCGCTCGACTACATCGACTGGGTCAGGGCCGCCGGCCTGGACGCCCATGCGCGCGTCCTGGACGTCGGCTGTGGAGCGGGAAAGACCCTGGTGGCGATGGCGCTCGGCGGCTTTCCGACGCCGGCGGGGGTCGATCCCTTCATCGCCCGCCCGATCCACTACCCGATCGGCGTGACGATCGAGAAGACCACCGTGGAGGCCTTCGCCCGGTCCGGACGCGGCCCCTTCGACCTCGTCATGTTCCACCACGCCCTCGAGCACCTGCCCGATCCCGGCCCGGCGCTGGCCGCCGCACGGACGCTTCTGAGCGAAAAAGGCCGGATTCTGGTCGTCGTGCCGGTCGCGGGGGCCTACGCCTGGAGGAAGTATGGGGCGAACTGGTGCAATCTCGATCCGCCGCGGCACCTGCACCTTTTCACCAGGGCGGCCCTGGATATCCTCGCCGCGCAAAGCGGCCTTGCGATCGAGTGGTCGCGCAGCGTGGGCGCGCTTTCCCAGTTCGTTGGCTCTGAACGCTACCTCCTCGACATTCCGGCCAGCGATCCTATGGCCGACCGCGCGATCTTCTCGCGCGCCCAGATCGCCGACTGGAAGCGGCAGACCGAGCGACTGAACCGCGAAGGCCAGGGCGATCAGATGATGCTGCAGCTGCGCGCGGCCTGACGGGTGAGGATCACCCTCATCGGCAAGAGGGCCAGCATCACCCACTGGCTGGAGAAGACTGCCGAGGGCTTCGCCGCCGCCGGCTGCGAGGTGAGGCTGGCCTGGTTCCGCAACCCGACCTTCCATCCCGCCATCGATGCGGTCATGGCCGCCGAGCGTTTCGGCGCGCCGATGGCGGGGCGCATCGCCGACGGCGTGCGGAAATGGCGCCCGCGCCTGGTCCTGGCGATCGGCGCCTTCCAGGCCCCGCCGAGCGTGCTCGAGCGCTTGCGAAGCCAGAAGGATCGCCCGCCCCTCGTCGGCTGGGTGGGAGATGTCTTCGGAGCCGAGGCCGCTCCGGTCGCGGCGCTCTACGACCTCGTCGCCTACGCCGACAGCGCCCTTCTCGCCCGCCACGGCGATCTCGGCTTCCCTGGCGAGGCGATGTGGCTCCCCCACGCCGCCAGCGCCCAGGCGAACCCTGGGGCCGCCGGCCCGCGCGAGGAGGAGATCGTCTTCATCGCCAATCCCACGCCGCGCCGACGGGCGATCCTCAACGGTCTATCGCAGAGCATCAGCCTCTACGGCCCGAGCTGGCGGCCAGGGATGGAGGGGAAGGCGCACCGCGTCTTTCCCCGCCGCATCGCGCCCAGAGAGGTCACGGCGATTTACGCCCAGTGCCTGGCGGCGCTCAACATCCGCAACGAAGGCAATCTCCTCGATGGCTTGAACCAGCGCAATTTCGAGCCGTGCCTGGCGGGAGCGGCCGTGCTGAGTGATGACCAACCGGACCTCGAGCGCTGCTTCGAGCCGGGACGGGAGGTCCTGATCTGGCGTGACGCGGGCGAGTTGGACGCGCTTTGCCAGAAACTCCGGCGCGAGCCTGAGCTGGCCGAGCGGGTCGGCGACGCCGGCCGTCGACGCGTGCTGGCCGACCACGGCTATGACAAGCGCCTAGAGGCGATCCTCGCCCGCCTCGCCTGACGCGCTTCTCTCGTCGGCCGGTTGGCCGTAAGAAACGCGCCGATGGCGCACAAGGAGAGCCCCTCGGAGACCTTCAAGCGGGCGCTCGCCGGCGCCGCCCGCTCGCTCGCCGAGCTGCCCGATCTGGAGGTCGTCTTTTCCGGCGAAGGCCCCGCGCTCAGCGGCCGCCGCGCCGTTCTTCCTCATCCGCCGCGCGAACTCTCCGGGCCCGAGACCAGCCGTATCCGCGGCCTCGCCGACCAGATGGCTCTGCGCCTGGCGCACCACGACGAGAAGATCCATGGCCGGGTTCGGCCCCGGGGCCGGCTCGGGGCCGAGGTCTACGACGCCCTCGAGCAGACCCGGATCGAGGCGATCGGGGCCAATGCGCTCGCCGGGGTGCGCGCCAACCTCTCCGCCGCCGCCGAAGCGGCCGCCCAGCGCAAGGGGCTCTCCAGGCCGATGGATCCGGCCCTCGCGCCCACCGCCGACATCGTCTCTCTGATCGTGCGCGAGCGTCTCACCGGCGAGGCGCCGCCGCCTTCGGCGAAGGCCCTGGTGGAGGCCTACCGCGAGGAGATCGAGGCCAAGGCCGGCCCCGACCTCGACCGCCTCACCGGCGCGGTCGAGGACCAGAAGGCCTTCGCCCGCATCGCCCGCCTGGTGGTGCGCGATCTCGCCATGGGCGAGGATCTTTCCGATGCGCCCGAGGAGGGGGCCGAGGACGAAGAGGGAGAGGAAGGCGACGCCGAAGGGGGCGAAGGCGGAGAAGAGGAGGATTCGGCGCGCGAGACCGCTTCGCTCGACGCCGAGAAGTCCCGCCGCGAGGGCGATGAGACCGAAAGCGAGGAGGCGCGCGGCGATGAGGACGAGGAGGGCGAAGAGAGCGAGGACGAGCTCGACGTCTCCGAGGGCGACAAGCCGGCCAGGCCCAATCTGAAGGGGGGCGGCGCTGGCGAGCCGGTCTACAAGATCTTCACCACCGCCCACGACGAGGTGATCGGGGCCGAGGAGCTGTGCGAAGCCGAGGAGTTGACGCGCCTTCGCGCCTACCTCGACCAGCAGCTTTCCAACCTCTCCAACGTCGTCTCCAGGCTCGCCAACCGCCTCCAGCGCAAGCTTCTGGCTCAGCAGAACCGGGCCTGGTCCTTCGATCTCGAGGAAGGGATGCTCGATGTCTCGCGGTTGACGAGGGTGGTGGTCGATCCCACCGCCCCGCTCTCCTTCAAGCAGGAGGAGGAGACCGAGTTCCGCGACACGGTGGTGAGCCTGCTCATCGACAATTCCGGCTCCATGCGAGGCCGCCCGATCATGGTCGCGGCGGTGTGTGCGGACATCCTCGCCCGCACCCTGGAGCGATGCGGGGTGAAGGTGGAGCTCCTGGGCTTCACCACCAGGGCCTGGAAGGGCGGGTCCTCGCGGGACGACTGGCTCAAGGCCGGCAAGCCCCCGATCCCCGGACGCCTCAACGACCTTCGGCACATCGTCTACAAGGCCGCCGACGCGCCGTGGCGGCGGGCCCGACGCAATCTGGGGCTCATGATGCGCGAGGGACTCCTCAAGGAGAACATCGACGGCGAGGCCCTCATCTGGGCCCATCAGCGCCTCATCGGCCGTTCCGAACAGCGGCGCATCCTGATGGTCATCTCCGACGGGGCGCCGGTGGATGACTCCACTCTGTCGGTGAACTCGGGCCACTACCTGGAGCGGCACCTTCGCCGGGTGATCGCCGAGATCGAGGGGGCTTCGCCGGTCGAGCTCATCGCCATCGGCATCGGCCACGATGTCACCCGCTACTATCGTCGGGCGGTCACCATCGTCGACGTGGAGCAACTGGGAGGGGTGATGACCGAGCAGCTCGCCGCTCTCTTCGAAGAGGAGCCGCGTGCGCCCGGAAGGAACGCCCATGGGCTGCTTGGACCGCCGCCCAACACCGAAGGCCCGTCGCCGCCTGGAGGCGCCGTGCGCCGACGGGTTCCGGCGTGAGGATCGCCAGCGTCGGCGATCTGCGCGCCGGCGCGCAGCGCCGTCTGCCGCGGGTGCTTTTCGACTACATCGACGGGGCGGCCTACGACGAGGCGACCGCGAAGGCCAACCTCTCCGACCTCGCCGACCTCAAGCTGCGCCAGCGGGTCCTCGTCGACGTCTCCCGCCTCTCCATGGGCGTGGAGCTCTTCGGCGAGCCGCTCTCGATGCCAGTTGTGCTGGCTCCGGTGGGCCTGGCCGGCATGTACGCCAGCCGGGGCGAGGTCCAGGCGGCGAAGGCGGCGAAGGCGGCGGGCGTCCCTTTCAGCCTCTCGACCATGGGCGTGTGCAGCCTCAACGAAGTCGCCCAAGCCGCCACCCCTCCGTGGTTCCAGCTCTACATGATCAAGGACCGACCGTTCATGGCCGATGTCCTCTCCCGCGCCCGCGAGGTGGGCTGCCCGGTCCTCTTCTTCACCGTCGACCTGCCGCTCCCCAGCACGCGGCGACGCGATGTCAGGAACGCCATGACCGGCGATAGTCTTGGCGCTCGCCTCTCCCGCGGCCTCGACGGCCTCGCCCATCCCGGCTGGGTGCTCGATCTCTATCTTCGGGGACGTCCGCACAGTCTCGGAAACGTGGCTGCGGCCGGCGGCCACCTGAAAAGTCTCAGCAACTTCTGGGCCTGGACCGGCCGGAACTTCGATGCTTCCGTCACCTGGAAGGATATCGAGTGGGTGCGCGAGAACTGGCCGGGGCCTCTGGTGCTGAAGGGGATCCTCGACCCCGAGGACGCCCGCGAGGCCGCGCGAGCAGGGGCCGACGGCATCGTCGTCTCCAACCATGGCGGCCGCCAGCTCGATGGCGCGCCTTCCTCGATCGCCGCGCTTCCGGCCATCGTCGAGGCGGTGGGCTCGGACCTCGCGGTCCTGATGGACGGCGGGGTGCGCTCGGGCCTCGACGTGCTCAAGGCCCTGGCGAGCGGGGCTCAGGCATGTCTGGTCGGTCGCGCCTGGGCCTGGGCGCTGGGGGCCAGGGGAGGGGACGGCGTGGCGAAGATGCTCGCCATCCTGCGCCAGGAGCTGCGCCTGGCGATGAGTCTCACCGGATGCACCGACGTCAGGCGGGCCGGCCGTGACCTTCTAGCTTGAGGCGGCGGTGAGCTTGGCCTTGACCTGCCGCTTGATCCGCCGGGCGCGGGCGGAGAGCTGATGGTCCTTGGCCTTCAGGAGGAAGTCATCCAGCCCGCCGCGAAAATCGAGCGTCCGACGTGCGGCGTTTGAGACGCGCAGGCGGAAGGTCTGGCCGAGTGCGTCCGATTGCAGGCTGGCCGGGGCCAGGGCGGGCAGGAAACGCCGCTTGGTCTTGACGTTCGAGTGGCTGACGTTGTGGCCGGTCATCGGGCCAACGCCGGTGAGCTCGCAGCGGCGGGACATGGGAGGGGCTCGTCGGGAAAGGGCTCGAAGTGGGCCTGATGGGCGAAGGGGCGCGTATAGGCGAGCGGCGAAGAACCGGTCAAGCCGCGACGCAGCGGCGGGCTTCGATCAGTGACGCGGCGAAGGGGAAGGCGTTGGTCCGGCCGCCCCGGGCCAAAGCGGCGAGCCGAGGGCATCGGAGTCGATCAGGATCTTCGCCTTGACGCCCCGCCTGAGGGGCCGCGCCGGGGCGACGGTGGGGTTGTCGGCATAGCGGCGGCCATCGAAGGGCAGGGCCGCTTCGTAGCCCGAGGTGATGCCGCCGCCGGCGACCCCGACCGCGACATCTCGCCAACCCTGGTGGCGCGTGGGAAGGACCCCGATGGGGTTCTGGACGACCGAGACATTGCCCCGCAGCCGGTAGCCGTTCCCGCTCGGCTCGGCGATGAGAAGGGTGCAGCCGCCCGAGCCGCACCAGTCGGGTCCGATGACATAGATGAGCGCGTCGCGGCCGCCGTTCCCCTTCAGGTCCGCCCAGGCGAGGCTCCAGCGGACGGCGCTGCGGTCCTGGGGCGTCGGATCGATCCGGTCGAGCTCGGCCTGGACGAAGGCCTTCAGACGGGCCTTCGAGGGAGCGGCCGGCGACGCCGCCGCCGGCGCCAGGGCCAGGAGCAGCGCGCCAGCCAAGAGCAGGGGCGCTGGACCGGGGGATCGAGCCTTCTCCATTCCCCAGATCAGAGCCGATCCGCGGCCTCGCGGCTACTGAAATCCGCTACTTCCGGCGAAAGCCGGAATCCAGGCAAGACCCTCCGTCTCGGCGCTCCATGGCCTCGCTCGGCGGAGGCTTCTGCCTGGGTCCCGTGTCTCACGCTCTGGCGAGCGCTCGCATGGGATGAGCGGAGCGAAGGGACTGCTGCCCTTGTGTCGGAAGGCTCGGCCACTACAATGGGTTGTAGGGAACAAAGACAGAATCGGCGCGAGTCACCGATTCGGTCATGCTTCGTTTCGCGCTCGTTCGTTGTCGTTCACCATGACTGTTAATCAGACTTCGCGCGCCCCATTCCGCCGTCCCGTCGGCCCCGGCGCCGAGGGTCGGCTGAGGGCCATTCTCGGACCGACCAACACCGGCAAGACGCACTTGGCCGTGGAGCGCATGCTCGCCCATGCCTCCGGAATGATCGGGCTGCCCTTGAGGCTCCTCGCGCGCGAAATCTACGACAAGGTCGCGCGTCAGCGCGGCGCAGGCGCGGTCGCGCTCATCACCGGCGAGGAGAAGATCGTTCCGGCCCGGCCGCACTACTTCGTGTGCACCGTCGAGGCCATGCCGGTCGACATGGATGTTGAGTTCCTGGCCGTCGACGAGATCCAGCTCATGGCCGATCCGGAGCGCGGCCATGTCTTCACCGACCGGCTCCTCAACGCCCGCGGCCGCTACGAGACGCTGTTCCTGGGTTCGGCCAGCGCCGCGCGCCTCGTGCGCCTTCTCGTCCCGGCCGTCGAGATCGAGACCCGCGCGCGGTTCAGCCAGCTCACCCATGTCGGGGCGCGCAAGCTCTCCAGGCTTCCTCGACGCAGCGCCGTCGTCGCCTTCTCGGCCGAGGCGGTCTACGTCATCGCCGAGCTGATCCGCAGGCAGAGCGGAGGGGCGGCGGTGGTGATGGGCTCGCTTTCGCCCAGGACCCGCAACGCCCAGGTCGCCCTCTACCAGTCGGGCGAGGTGGACTTCCTCATCGCCACCGACGCCATCGGCATGGGCCTCAACATGGATCTGGGCCACGTCGCCTTCGCGGGGCTTTCCAAGTTCGACGGGCGCCGCACCCGTCCCCTGACCGCCCAGGAGGTCGCCCAGATCGCCGGCCGGGCCGGCCGGCACGTCCGGGACGGAACCTTCGGGACCACGGCCTCCGCCCCGCCGGTCGATCCAGAGATGGCCGAGGCGGTCGAGAACCACCGCTTCGAGGCCCTCGGCTTCGCCTGGTGGCGCAATGCCGAACTCGACTTTTCCTCGCTCGAAGCCCTTTCCCGATCGCTCGCCGAGCCTCCGGCGCGGGAGGGACTGCGGGCCTCGGAGGAAGCGCTCGACGAGCGCACCCTTTCGGCGCTCTCCGCCGATCCGGCCGTCACCGCGCGCGCCACGGGGCGAGAGGCGCTGCGCCGCCTGTGGGAGGTCTGCCAGACGCCGGATTTCCGCAAGACCACCTTCGAGGAGCACCGCAGGCTCGCCGGCGAGCTCTTCTCCCATCTGGGCTCGCGCCGCGAACGCATCCCGGGCGAGTGGATGGCGCATCAGCTTGCGCCGCTCGACCGCCTCGATGGCGGCATCGATGCGCTTTCCCAGCGCCTGGCGAGCGGGCGGACGCTCGCCTACGCCGCCAACCGGCCGGACTGGGTAGAGGACGCCGAGCACTGGAGGGACCTCGCCCGCGCCTTGGAGGATCGCCTCAGCGACGCCCTCCACGAAAAGCTCATGGCCCAGTTCGTCGACCGGCGCACCAGCGCCCTCGTCAGGGGCCTCGCCCGAGGCGGCGATCTCCTCGCCGGGCTGGCCGCCGACGGCGCGGTGAGCGTGGAGGGCCATTACGTCGGCCATCTGAGGGGCCTTTCCTTCGAACGGGCCGGAGCGGCCGAAGGCCTGGCGAGAAGAGCCATCGACGCCGCCGCCGCCAAAGCCGTGGGGCCGGAGGTCGCCCGGCGGCTCGGGGCGCTGGCCGCCGAACCCGACGAGGGATTCGCGGTGCAGCCCGATGGCCTACTGATCTGGCGCGGGGAGGCGGTCGGGGTCATCGACAGGGCCCGCCCGCTCAGCCCCACCGCGCGGCTCTTCGGCGAGTTGGGTCCCTGGCAGGCGCGGCGGCGGGCGCAGACCCGGCTCGACGCCTTCCTCGCAGCCGAGGCCGGACGGCGCCTCGCGCCCTTGCAGCGCCTGCAGGACGCCGTCGCTCAGGGCCGGATCAGGGGCCTCGCGCGCGGCCTCGCCTGGCGGCTCGCCGAGGCCGGAGGCGTCTTGGCG
>JBOHLG010000009.1:72500-94059 GCA_050729515.1 Caulobacteraceae bacterium | reverse complement strand
CTCCACCGCTTCGCGGTCCCCCTCCCCCAGAGGGGGAGGAGATGCGGCGCCGCCCTCCAGGGCGTTTTCCAGCGCCTCGTCGACCTTCTCCAGCCACACGAAGTCGAGCTTCTCGCGCGCCTCGGGCGGGATGTCCTCGTAGTCGACCTCGTTGCGCTTGGGGAGCATGACCCGGGAGAGCCCGGCGGCGGCGGCGGCGACCACCTTCTCCTTGATCCCGCCCACCGGCAGCACCAGGCCGCGCAGCGAGATCTCCCCGGTCATGGCGGTGTCGCTGCGGACAGTGCGGCCGGTGAGGAGCGAGGCCAGAGCGGTGAAAATGGCCACCCCGGCGCTCGGCCCATCCTTGGGCGTCGCCCCGGCCGGGACATGGATGTGGATATCGCTCTTCTCGAAACTGGCGGGATCGACCCCCAGTGAGGCCGCCTCGGTCTTCACCAGGCTCAAGGCGGCCTGGGCGCTCTCGCGCATCACCTCGCCGAGCTGACCGGTCAGGATCAGCTTGCCCGAGCCCGGCAGCTTCGCCGCCTCGATGAAGAGGATGTCGCCGCCCACCGGCGTCCAGGCCAGGCCGGTGGCGACTCCAGGCACGCTGGTGCGCATGGCGATCTCGTTCTCGAACCGCGGCGGCCCCAGGATGGCCCCGAGTTCCGCTTCGCCGATCCTGACGTGGTTGGTCTCGCCCTTGGCGAAGCCGACCGCCACGTGGCGCAGCACCCGACCGATCTCGCGTTCCAGGTTTCGCACCCCCGCTTCGCGCGTGTAGGCGCGAATGATCCTCGTGAGCGCCGCGGCGTCGATCTCGGCGTTCTCGGGCTTGAGCCCGTTGGCCTCGAGCTGGCGACGAACCAGGTAGCGCTGGGCGATCTGGAGCTTCTCGCCGGGCGTGTAGCCGGGGAGCTGGATGATCTCCATGCGGTCGCGCACCGGGCCGGGGATGGTGTCGAGCACGTTGGCGGTGGTGATGAAGACCACCCGCGAGAGATCGAAGGTGAGGCCGAGATAGTTGTCCCGGAAGGTCGAGTTCTGCTCCGGATCCAGCACCTCCAGCAGGGCCGAGGCGGGATCGCCCTGGATGCCGGCCCCGAGCTTGTCGATCTCATCGAGCATCATCACGCAATCGCGCGAGCCGGCGCGGCGGATGGCCTGGATGATGTTCCCTGGAAGGGCGCCGACATAGGTGCGCCGATGGCCTCTGATCTCGGCCTCGTCATGAACCCCGCCCAGCGAAAGGCGCACGAACTTGCGGCCCATCGCGCGGGCCACCGACTGGCCGAGGGAGGTCTTGCCCACCCCCGGCGGGCCGACGAAGCAGAGGATCGGGGCCTTGGCGTCTGGGGCGAGCTTGCGCACCGCTAGGTACTCGATGATCCGGGTCTTGATCTTCTCGAGACCATAGTGGTCGGCGTCGAGGATCTCGCGGGCCTTGTCGATGTCGATGACCGGCGACTGCGGCGTCTTCCAGGGAAGCTCGATCATCCAGTCGAGCCAGGTGCGGATCATGCCGAACTCGGCCGCCGCGTCGGGCATGCGTCGGAGCCTTCCAAGCTCCTTCTCGGCCTGGGCCTTCGCCTCCTCGGTCATGCCGGCCGCTTCGATCGAGGCGGCGAGCTCGGCCATCTCCTTTTCGTTGCCCTCGCCCTCGCCGAGCTCCTTCTGGATCGCCGCCATCTGTTCGCGCAGCAGCACCTCGCGCTGGCGCTCCGAAAGGGTGGCGCTGGTCTTGCGGCCGATCTCGGCCGAGAGCCGCAGCACATTGAGCCGCTCGGCGAGCAGCGCGGTGACCTTGTCGAGCCGGGCCTCGAGATCGAGCGTCTCGAGGATCTCCTGCTTCCGCTCGGGAGGAATGTCGGTGTAGGCGGCGGCGATGTCGGCGAGCGCGCCGGGCTGGGAGATGCCGGCGATGGTGGCGCGAAGCTCCGGGGGGGCCTGGGGAATGAGATCGAGGATCTCCATGGCCTGGGCGCGCAGGTTGATGAACCGGGCCTCGACCTCCTGGCCTCCGTCGGTCGGCTCGGGTAGGGTGAGGCCGCGGGCGAGCAGGAATGGCCAGCCGGGGACGAAGTCGCTGATCCGGAAGCGCTGGGCGCCTTGGCAGATCATGTGGTGTTCGCCGGCGGGCGTGGTCACATAGCGCAGGATGTTGGCGACCGATCCGGTGCGGTGCAGGTCTTCGGCCGCCGGTTCGGCCTTCTCGGCGTCGCGCTGCAGGACGATCAGGACCTGCCGCTGCTCGCGCACCGCCTGCTGACCGGCGGCGACAGCCGCCGGGCTTTCCAGCATGAGGGGAAGCACGATCTCCGGGAAGAGCACCATCCGCCGGCTCGGAACCACGATGAAGGCGTCCGCCGGCGTCGCCGGGGCGGGTCCGGGGGCCGGCCCAGGGGCGGTCGTGGGGCCGGAGGCGGGGCCAGGCTCCGGGGGCTTGGCGGCGTCGTCCATCATTTGGCCTTGGCCAGGTTGACCACGAGGCAGCCGTTCCACGAGCGGCGGCGAACCTCGGCGTAGCGGCCGGCGGGGAGCGGCACTCGGCGCTCGAAGCCGCCCTGGGGCAGCTCCAGGCGATGGATGGCCGCCCGGGCGAACTCGGCGGGAAGACTGCGTTCGCCGCGGATGAGGAGCGATCCGTGCTCGATGGCGAGCTCGATGGCGTCTTCGGCGACGCCGGGCAGGGCGGCGATGACCACCACCGACTCCTCGGTCTCGATGACGTCCACCGGGGGCTCCCAGCGCGGCCGGCGCTCGCGGCTTGGGGCCGGCTGGAAGAGGGCGCGATGAAGCCGGTCCGCCCGCGCCAGGAGGTCGAGGGCGTCGTCCCACATCCAGTCCGATGGATCGCGTCCCACCATGGCCCTCCTCAAAGCCGCCCGCTCGCGCCGCGGTTCCCCTTGGAGCAGCAAGGGGCGCGTTCAGAGCGGATCGTATCCATCTTCTTCTCGCCAGTGAAACCGGAAGGGGTGGCGCGGGCGCGACGGCGTCTTCGATGCTCGGCGCAGAAGACGAAGCTGAGCGCGGTCCGGTCCTTCGGTGAAATTCACTCGATCAACTGCCGGCCGCCGCAGAACAGCTTGATTTTCCAGGTCTTCGGTCGCAACGCCCGGTAAGCGCCCCGAACTCAGCGCGTCAGCACGAGGTGGGTCGCCAGCTCCGTTGGGACCGCCTCCGTCACCCGATAGCCAAGGCCCGGCAGGTCAATGCCTGCGAACAGAGATTCACCACGGCCCAGGACGACGTGCGCCATCGCCAGGTGCAGCTCGTCGATCGCTCCTGCGAGCAGGTATTGGCGGATCGTCGAAACTCCGCCGCCGATCTTCACGTCCAGGTCGCCCGCAGCGACCCTGGCCTTGTCGAGCGCCGCCTCGACCCCCTCGGTGACGAAATGGAAGGTCGTCCCGCCCTCCATCGCGATCGGCGCCCGGGCGTGGTGGGTGAGGATGAAGGTCGGCGCGTGATAGGGGGGATTTTCGCCCCACCAGCCCTTCCAGGCGTCGTCCGGCCACTCCTCGCGGATCGGGCCGAACATATTGCGGCCGAGAATGAAGGCGCCGAAGCCTTCCGCGGAGGCGCGGGCGAAGCGATCGTCAGTCCCGCCCTCTTCCCCGACCATCGATCGAAAGGTCCGGGTCGGGTAAAACCAGCTGTGCAACTCCTCGCCCCGTACGCCGAGCGGATGCTCCAGGCTCTGGTCCGGGCCAGCCCCGAAGCCGTCGATGGATACTCCAAAAGCCGCGACGCGCACCTTGCCCATGGGGCCTCCGCCGGTTTGTGATCTGCGATCGGTTGAGTTTGCCAGACCGGTTTATCTCGAAGTACGCGTGGGATGAGTTTCTGCCCAACCTGGTTCATCACGCCATCCCCACGCCCCCTGGCCCCGCCGGGTCGCAGGGGAGGAAAAAGCGCCTTCTCAGCTGGCCAGGATGATCGCCGGCAAGGCCCGGGCCAGGGCGTCGGAATCGAACGGTTTTTGCCAGCGCGCGACTGCGCCGTAGGCCTCCAGAGCCCCCTGGCCATAGCCGGTGCTGAGGACGAATGGCACATGCCTCTCGCGCAGGGCCTGGGCCAGTGGGAAGACCGAGCCCACGCCGAGATTGACATCGAGCACCGCCGCATCCACGCGCGCGCCGCCGTTGAGTTCGGCCAGGGCCGCGCGATGGCTGGGGAGAGGCCCCACGACCTCGGCGCCGAGGGCGCGAAGCGAAGCGCTCATCTCCTGGGCGAGGAAGAATTCGTCTTCGACGACGAGAATACGACGCCCCAAAAGCGGCGCCGTCTCGGACCGAACCATGCTTCCTCCCGCCGCCGCACTTGGAAAACCGATGGTGACGCTGAACGTTCCAGGGCGTAAGGCCGTTCTTCGAGGGAGGGAGGATCGGCCCCATGGCCTATTCCACCGGCGATCTCGAGATGGCGCGCCGCCATGTGGCGGAGGGCGAAGCGAGGATTGGGCGCCAGCAGGCCCTGATCGATCGCCTCGACGCCGGCGGCCATCCAACCGGCGTCGCCCATGACCTCCTCGACGCCCTCGAGGACGTGATAGCTCTGATGCGGGCCCACATGATCGCGATCGAGGCCGACATCTCCGATCGCCGCCTCCACTAGAGGGGGAACCATCGCCGCACCGGCGGGGTTCGAGATTGGGACCCTTCGTCCCGGCGGCGGACATGGCCAAGAAAGACATCGTGGTGATCGGGGGCTCGGCCGGAAGCGGCCCGGTCCTCAAGAGCCTGCTCGGAGGCCTGCCGAAGGATTTGCGCGCCGCGGTCTTTGTCACCACCCACCTTCCCAGCCACGCGCCGAGCTTGCTCCACAAATTGCTCGAAAACGCCTGCCCGCTCCCGGTGGCGCGCGCCACCGACGGCCTGCCGGTGGAGCTCGGCAAGGTGGTGATCGCGGTTCCCGACCGTCATCTCCTGCTGATCGGCGGGGTGGTGCGGCTCGGCGATGGGCCCAGGGAGAACATGGTCCGCCCGGCGATCGATCCCCTCTTCCGATCCGCCGCCCTCGCCTATGGCCCCAGGGTCATCGGGGTGATCCTCTCCGGCATGATGAGCGATGGGGCCGCGGGCCTGTGGGCGATCAAGCGCTGCGGCGGCACAGCGGTGGTCCAGCATCCCCTCGACGCCCAGGAGAGTTCGATGCCGCTCGCCGCGCTCGAGGCGGTGGACGCCGACGAGGTCGTCCCGGCGGAGGCTCTGGGCGGGGTGATCGCGGCCCTGGTGGGCCAGAGGGCCGGCCCTGAGCGTCAGCCGCCCGCCGACCTCGCCTTCGAGGTGGACGTCGCCGGCGGATCGAGGCTCGGGACCAAGGCGTTGAGCGGCTTCGCCGAACCGACCCCCATGACCTGCCCCGAGTGCCAGGGCGTCCTCTCTGAGCTCAAGGGCGAAGGCCCGCTCCGCTTCCGCTGCCAGATCGGCCACGCCTTTTCCGCCGAGAACCTGGCCTCCCGGCACGAGGAGGTCGACCAGGCCCTGAAGGCGGCGATGCGGATGATGGAGGAGCGGGTCACCCTGATCGAGCGCATGGGAGCGGACGCCCGAAGAGCCGGCCGAACCGCGGTCGCCGAACTCTACGAGGCCCGGAGCGAGGAATATCGCCGCTACGCCGCCGCCCTCCGCGGCGCCGCCCGGCTTTCGACGCGGATGAGCCAGCCGGAGGACCTCGAGGCCGTCGCCTGAGCCAAGATTCGCGCCGCGTGCGCCCGTCCCTCCCAAAACGTCATCGCCGTGACGTCAGTTTAGGAGGAAGCGCGCTCGGTCGCGCTGATAAAGAGGATCGAAGGAGCCGCACGTTTCATGCGCTCTCCGCCGCGCGATGAGCATCGCACGCCACCTCCCTGGTCTCACGGGGGAGGAGAGGGAAATCCGATTGTGCTTATCGCGGAGCCTTGGGGGGCCTAGAACGTTGCTTGTCGGGAGAGGCGATGGAGCCGAGCAACCAGAAGAAACGCTCCCGCGCGCGCGCGCGACGTAGGCCCCCGATCAATTCCGTGGCGGCGATCGTCGGCGTCGGCGTCTGCCACCGCTCCTTCGAGTCGTTCCGCACCCTCTTCGATCTCATCCCCTGCGATCTGGGCGCCGCCTATGTCGTCGCGGTGCGCCTGTTCGACGGGCTGTCGATCAATCCCGTGATCGAGGCGCTCTCGCGCCAGGGCGGCATGCCGGTTTCGGTGGCCAGGGACGGCGAGGCGCTCGCCCCCAACCACGTCTACGTCGGGGGCTCGGAGAGCCTCATCACGGTCGAGGACGGCCGGATCCGCTCGCGAGCGACCCAACAGTCGCCGGCCGAGCGCGGGACCGTCGACAGCCTTTTCGTCTCCCTCGCCGAGTCGGCGCACGAGCGGGCGGTGGCGGTGGTCCTGGCCGGCCTGGGAAGCGACGGGACGGCGGGGGTGGCGGCGACCAAGACCTGCGGCGGCCTGGCGCTCGCCGAGAGCCTCGAGGGCGAGAGCGAGCCGGCGGCCGAGGCGATCACCGCCGCCGGCATCGCCGACCTGCTCATTCCGGTGGACCAGATCGCCGCTCAGATCGCCAAGTATGTGCGCAATCTCGTCCGGATCGACCAGGCGGGCGGCTGGGAGGCGCTCCAGGCCCAGGCGGCCGGCCACATGAGCCGGATCGCCGCCATCCTGCGCAACAGCACCGGCAACGACTTCCACGGCTATAAGCAGAACACGTTCCTGAGGCGCGTTCAGCGGCGCATCCAGGTGGTCGGCGCCGACGACATCGAGGCCTACATCGAGCGGCTCGGCGAAGATTCCGAGGAGGTCCACCACCTCTTCCAGGACCTCCTCATCGGAGTCACTCAGTTCTTTCGCGATCAGGCCGAGTTCGCCACCCTCGAGCGCGAGGTCATGCCCAACATCTTCGAGGGCAAGGGCCCCGGTGGGCGGGTGAGGGTGTGGGTAGTGGGCTGCGCCACCGGCGAGGAGGCCTATTCGCTGTCCATCCTTCTGCGCGAGGAGATGAGCCGAAGGGAGACCGTGCCCCAGATCCAGGTCTTCGCCACCGATCTTGACGCCCGGGCGCTGGCCGTCGCGCGCGCCGGCCGCTATCCGGAGACCATCGCCCAGGACCTCTCACGCGAAAGGCTGACGCGTTGGTTCGTCAAGGAGGGCGACACCTATCGCGTCTCCAAGGAGCTGCGCGACCTGGTGATCTTTTCGCCCCACAACGTGCTCAAGGACGCCCCCTTCTCGAAGATCGACCTCATCTCCTGCCGAAACCTGCTCATCTACCTCGACGCCGACCTGCAGAGCCGGGTGATCCCGATCTTCCATTTCGCGCTCGCCCCAGGCGGTTACCTCTTCCTGGGCAATTCCGAGACCATCACGCGCCACCACAAGCTCTTCGCTCCGGTCGACCGTAAGGCGCGCACCTTCCGTCGCCTGGAGACCGCCCGGCGCGTCCTGCCGGAGTTTCCGCTCGGCCCGCGAAGCGCTCGCGGCGAGGAGCGCGCCGCCTTGAACGTCCTGCGCCGCCGCCGCAGCGCGCCCAGCTCTTTGGCCCGCCGCGCCGAAGTGGTCGCCGAACGCTACGCTCCAGCCTATGTGGTGACCGACTCCCAGGGCGAAGTGCTGCACTTTTCCGGCCGCACCGGCCGCTGGCTCGAGCCCGCGCCAGGGGCCGCCAACCTCTCGCTCCCCAATCTCGTCCGTCGCGAACTGAGGCTCGAGCTTCGGAGCGCGCTCGCCGCCGCCGCGGACAAGCGAATCCGGCTGGAGACGCCCAGGATCCAGATGCGGCTGGACGGCCAGCCGACCTCGGTCGTCATGGCCATTGAGCCGCTCGGCGGAGAGGACGAGCCCCTCTCCATGCTGGTGGTCTTTCTCGACAGCCCCGCCCAGGCCGAGGGCGCCGTCGCCGCTGAGGCGCCGGCGAGGCTCGCCGACGAGCACGTCCGCCGGCTGGAGGCCGAACTTCGGATCAGCAACGAGCGCCTGCAGTCCACCATCGAGGAGCTGGAGAGCACCAACGAAGAGCTGAAGTCCTCCAACGAGGAATACCAGTCGATCAACGAGGAGCTGCAGTCGGCGAACGAAGAGCTTGAGACCTCCAAGGAGGAGCTTCAGTCGGTCAACGAGGAGCTTCAGACCGTCAATCACGAACTCGCCGGACGGGTGGGCGAGCTCGCCCGGGCCAACAGCGATCTGAAGAACCTCTTCGAGAGCACCCAGATCGCCACCGTCTTCCTGGACAACGAGCTCCGGGTGAGGAGTTTCACCCCGGCGGCGAGCGGTGTCTTCCACCTCGTCGAAACCGACGTTGGCCGGCCGATCGGCCATGTCGCGGCGCGCGTCGCCTATCCCGATCTGGCGGCCGATGTGGCCCGGGTCTTGAGGACGCTCGCCAAGGTCGAGCGCGAGATTCCCGGGAGCGAGGGCGATCAGCGCTACCTCGTGCGCATCCTTCCCTATCGCAGCATCGACAACTTCATCGCCGGGGTGGTGGTGAACTTCCTCGATATCACCGCCGCCTCGCGGGCCGAGGCGGCGCTCTCGGTCAGTGAAGCGCGAAGCCGCCTCATCCTCGAAAGCTCCACCGACCATGCGATCATAACCCTCGATCCCGACGGCGAGATCAGCGGCTGGAATCCCGGGGCGGAAAGCCTCTTCGGCTGGAGCGCCTCCGAGGCCGTGGGCCGTAAGGGCGATCTCATCCTCACCGAGGAGGATCGCGCCCAACGCGCCGACGAAGCCCAGATGGCCGAGACGAAACACTCCGGAAGGACGGGCGCCGAGCGCTGGTATGCGCGCAAGGATGGCGGCCGGTTCTGGGGCGCCGGGGCGATGAACCTGATCGCCAACGACGGCGCCGACCCGGGCTTTCTGCACATCATCAGCGACCGGACGGTCGAGCGCGAGGCCGAGGATCGCCAGAAAATGCTGCTCGCCGAGCTTCAGCACCGGGTGCGCAACTCCCTCGCCGTGGTGCGCGCCATCGCCCGGCTGACCGGCCAGAGCTCCCAGTCGGTCGCCCAGTACGCCGCCAGCCTCGATGGGCGCGTCAATGCGCTCGCCCGCGCCCAGGCGGCGGTGACCCGCGACACCTCGGGCCTGGTCGATCTCGCCGAACTGGTCGGCCAGGAACTCGCCTCCTTCTCAGGCGAAGAGGAGGGCCGCATCGCCGTCGGCGGGCCGGCGGTCATGCTGCGCCCCAAGGCGGCCGAATCGATGAGCCTGGCGGTCCACGAACTGGCCACCAACGCCGCCAAACACGGAGGCTTGGCGGGGCCCGAGGGCCGGGTCGACGTCTCCTGGAGGGTCGACGAAAACGGCGAGGGCGAGCGGCGCCTCAATTTCGAGTGGCGCGAGGCCGCCCAGGCCATCACCGGCGAGCGCCCCAAGCGGCGCGGCTTCGGCTCGACGCTCCTGGAGCGGACCCTGGCCTACGACCTTCGCGCCGAGACCACGCTCGCCTTCGAGCCCGGCGAGCTGCGCTGCGCGATTTCCTTCCCCCTCGTCGAGCCGCCGATCGAGGACTTGGGCTGAGGGGGCGGGAACCTCTCCTCCGCTTCGGTGGCCGCAACTTCGCCAAGCACCTCAAGGTTCTGCGATGGCGAACCCCTTATCAGGTGATCTGCGAGGCCTGGACCAAAGACCGTTCAATCTTCAAGATCGACCCGCACCAGCTCGTTCCGAGACCACACACCTAGCTCCCGTCAGCCGGCGATGACGCCCCGCTTCTCATACAGCGGCATCAGCTCGTCCATGCGCGCGTCGGACTTGCTGCGCCCCTTGCCCGCGAGGTGCAGGGCGAGGTCCTCAAAGTGCACCTGCATGCCGGCCCCAAACGCGGCGATCCATTTCAACGGCAGGCCGGCCTGCGTGAGCGCCACGGTCGTGACGGCGCCGTCTGCCGCTAGCGTGACATCGATGACATTACCGTCCATGCCCGCCTCGTCCAGGCGGGTCACCCGGAAGTGGGTCAGCGGCTCGCACGCGTCGATCCGGCTGTCGCCTTCTGCCCCACTGGCATGGAAACGGGAGTGGTGGGTGCCGCCAACCCTGAAGTCGCCCGTGAAGTCGCCCAGCCACTGCGCCAGCCGACCTTTGTCGGTCAGCGCCGCCCATACCGTGTCGGCATCCGCGGCGAAGCAGTCCTGCATAACTACAACGCCCTGACCCTCGGCGGACCTCAGTCTACCCAGGATACGGGGACCGCCCAGGTTGCTGTCTGTCATCGGATTTCCATTGTGGAGTGAACCCCTGAAGTGGGGATTACCTGATTACGGTGACACTGCACTAAACAGCTTCGCCTGACCCGACGCAACCGCCGCCCTGGGCTCTCGCCCGAGCTTGCCGGATGCGAGGGCGCGGTGTCTCCGTACCCAGACGCGCCATGCGCCCTCCCTCAACCGGGAGGACGCAGCACCTTGGCATGGGTCGAGTGCAGTGTCGCCGTAATCCACGGTTCAAGGCGTCGCACTGGTAGGTGAAGGTCGAGCCGTCGGTGTAGATCACCGGCGTTGCGGTGACTGCACCAAAAAACTCCGACTATTTCGCGCCCGCCTCGGCGACGGCGAAGCCGCGCTCGAGTTCCCCTTTCGCCAGCTCCTCTGGAAGATCGGCATGGATCGTACCGATCTGGGGTCCGACTGGCGGGGCGACTTCATCCTCTCCAGCCAGGTCTGGTCCACCGCCCGCGACCTCGCGCGCCTGGGCGTGCTCTATCTCGACGATGGAATGTGGAACGGCGAGCGGCTTTTCCCCGCCGGATGGTCGCGCTTCGTCGCGACCCCCGCCCCCGCCCAGTCCGCCGTGGTGAGGACCGGCGGCCCCGGCTACGGCGGGTTCTTCTGGCTCTTCGGGCCGGCTCAGGGCCTGCCGGCCGGAACCGATGCGATGATGGGGGCGCGCGGGCAGTATGTCTTCATCGTCCCGGCCCGCAATCTTGTCATCGTGCGGCGCGGTTTCGACGCCTTTTCAGGCCCGCAGTTCGACATGGCCCGCTTCTGCCGCGATGTCCTGGCGGCGCTCCCCGGGAAAACAGATGCTGGACCGGGGCGAGAAGGGCGGATCCCCGCTCAGATCGACCCGCCGCTGATGAGCCAGGGGATGGCGAACCTGTCGACGACCATGCCGAAGGCCTTGGCGAAATAGGTTTCCTGCAGGGGCATGTCGATGCGCCCGCCCTCGGCCAGGGCGTCGAAGGCGCGCTTGGCCTCGCCCAAGTCGTCGTAGCCGAGCGCGACCCCAAAGCCCTGCGGCGTCTTGGCGTTCCCGGCCGTCGAGTCCGAGCCCATGAGGAGCTTTCCCTCCACCTCGAGCCGGGCGTGGATGACCTTATCCCTCATCTCGGGACCGACCTGATCGGCCATCGGCGAGCCGGCGAAGGTGTCCAGGCGGATGATCTTGCCGCCCAGAGCCTTCTCGTAGAACCGGAAGGCCTCGGCGCAGCGGCCGTCGAAATTGAGATAGGGGTTGAGCAGCATGCGGGTCGCTCCAGGGCGGCGAGATGGGCGCGGGAGACTAGCACCGCGCGCCGCCGGCGCACGCCCCCGATCGGAGGATTTTCCGGAGAAGCCTGCGCCCGACGAGGGGGGCGCTCTGCGCCGAAGTCTGAATGAATTCTCGAGCGGCCACTTTTTTCGCCGCAGCGGGTTCGATTCCGATATCATGGTTCTCTGCGCAGCACACAAGCTGGAACAACGCCGGGAGAGAATTGATGAAACATCACGCCGCCACCGTCGCCATCGTCATGGCTCTCGGGGCCTTCGCCACGGTCGCTCATGCTGGCGTGACCGGAAACGGTTGGAGCCAGAGCGCCGCCCCGACGACCCAAGCTGATCAGGAGTACAACGCCGAGCTGCACGCGGCGAAGGCCTGCGAAGCACGAGGACTGCAGAGCGCGTACTGCAGATCCATCAGGGCGAAACATCAGGAGTGGTATGACGCCGAAGGGACGCTGAAGAGCGATCTGAGACCCCACTAAGCTCGAACCAGGTCACGTCGCTGAGCCCCACCGGGCGCGGGCGGAGTTGAGGATCTCGGCGACCTTCTCCGGCTTGAGTTCCCAGAGTGCCGGCAAGGCGGCGGAATTTCCGACCAAGGCGGCGTTGATCCGGGCCAGAGCCTTGGGGGGCGCGCCTTCGTCGAGGATGGTGAAGCCGATGAGCTTGGAGGCGCCGGTAGAGACCACGGAAAACTCGGAAAGCCGATCCCAGGGGTAGGTCAGGGTCGTTCGGGGTCCGCGCCATTGCAGACCCTCCGGCGAGAGTCTGAGCTGCTCGGCCCGGACGACCTCCCAGGCGAAGACGAGGCCGCTCAGGGTGAGGAAGATTGCGCCGAGGATCGCCCACCAGGAAGACGAGAGGACGGGATTCTGACGCCAGATGATGAAGAGGACGATCGCAAGAGCCGCCGACACGGCCGCCATCAAGGCGGTCTTCATCCGCGCCTTCTGGATGATGATCGGCGGCCGATCCAAGTCGCCCTGCATGCTCACCCCTCCGCCGACCTCAAAGAGTGAAGTTTCGGCGACGGTGCGGCAAGCGCTGATTGGGCCGGAACTTGCGCAGGCGAAACAACTTGCATCTGATCGCCTACCAGGGCGGCGGAACGGTCTAATCGACCCGGGAATGGGTACGGGGGCAGGATTTGAACCTGCGACCTTCGGGTTATGAGTTCCGTTCGGGCCATTTACGCCGGGACCTGCTGGTGAAGGAGCTGCGCCTGGCTACGCTGGGGATGTTCGCTTGCAGGCCCTTGTCCACTGCAAGCGTCGCCGGCGACTACTGCGCATCAGTCGCGCGATACAGATAGACCCGCAAGAAGCGGAGCGTACGCGGCGAGCCGGCGGGATACGAACTCGGTGAAGAGCCGCACGCGCTTCGTCTTGCGAGTCTCACCCTGTGTGAGAAGCCAGAGCGTTCCGTATATGTGCAGGTCGGCGCCCGGCGCCCTCACCAGCAAGGGGTCGGCGTCTCCGACGAAGCACGGCAGCGTCGTGATCCCGAGCCCTTGCCGTACAGCGACGATCTGCGCCTCGGCGTCCGTGGTCCTGAATGGAACCCCCGTAGTGCGAACCTCACCCTCGCTGGCCCAGTTCGGAATTCCATGAATGCTTATGACGATCCACCGGATGGGGTCAGGCGCGCCCGCACGCCACGCGGCTAATCGATCGCGGGACATGTAGACGCCGCCGAACAGTTCCGGTCCCTTCAGGCCGTGAAGATTGAGCGGCAGGGTCTTGCGGTCGTAGACGACGCGGATCGCGACGTCGGCCTGTCGGTTGGTCAGATTGGCCAGCTCGCCGGACGACAAGATTTCCATCTCGATGTCCGGATGCAGACGTGCGAAATCGGCGAGGTCGGGCATGAGCAAGTGTGTCGCGAGGGGCGGCGCCAACGTCACCCGCAGAAGCCCGCGCACGCTCTGGTCGCGCCCGAAGACGCGCGTCTCCAGCAGGTGCGACGACGCTTCCATCTGGTCGGCGAACTCGAGGACCTCCTCCCCCGCAGCCGTCAGGCGGTAGCCCGAAGGCAGCTTTTCGAACATGTGCACCCCAAGGCGTTCCTCGAGCTGGGCGATGCGTCGCAGCACGGTCGAGTGGTTCACATCGAGGCGCTCGGCTGCGGCCCGCACCGAGCCCCCACGCGCGACGGCGAGAAAGTAGCGAACACCATCCCAGTCGATCATGGTGCAGTCCGGCACCGCGGGGTGCGCCTTCCAAAGCCCGTGTCCAACACATCGAACGGCATCTCGTCCGTGGGTAGCACGGGCGGTTGTCATAGCCCACGCCGACGAGTGCGGCCCAATGCCGAACGGCAAATACCGATTAACGCGGCGGGCCGCAGTCGTCCAGCCGGATCGATTTCGCACCACCGATGTGCGGACTTGCGCACTGAACGCCCGACGCCGGCCGGTCCATATCGGGGTTCTCGGCGCCTCCCCCGGAGGAGCCAAATGCGGACCCTGAAAGGAAAGGTCATGGGAAGGCTTGAGGGTAAGGTTGCAGTCATCACCGGTGGAGCTACCGGCATCGGCCGCGCCGCGGCAAAGCGCTTCATCGAGGAGGGCGCCTTCGTCTTCATCTTCGGTCGGCGGCAGGAAGCGCTCGACGCCGCTGTGGCCGACCTTGGGCCCAATGCCCGCGCGGTGAAGGGCTCGGTCTCCGATCTGGCCGACCTCGACCGACTCTACGCGGCTGTGGAAGCCGAGCGCGAAACCCTCGACATCGTCTTCGCCAATGCCGGGGTGGGAAGCCAGCTTCCGCTCGGCAAGATCACCGCCGAGCACATTGACGAAACCTTCGACACCAATGTGAAGGGTACGATCTTCACAGTCCAAAAGGCGCTGCCGCTGATGGGCGAGGGCGGTTCGATCATCCTGACCGGATCGAGCGCCGGCGCCACGGGCGCCCCGGGAATGACCGTCTACAGTGCGAGCAAGGCGGCGGTCCGCAACCTCGCGCGGACCTGGGCGGAGGACCTGAAGGGCACCGGCATCCGGGTAAACGTGCTGTCGCCCGGGGCGACGGCGACCGAACTCGCAAAGGAAGCGCTGGGCGAGGAGGGCCAGAAGGTCTTCGCCTCGATGACTCCGCTTCAGCGCATGGCCGATCCGGCGGAGCTCGGGGCGGCTGCCGCCTTTCTCGCGTCGTCGGACAGCAGCTTCATGACCGCCAGCGAGGTCGCCGTCGACGGTGGTCTAGCGCAAATCTGAAGCGCAACGCCCGGCCGGTCGCTCCAGTACTCCGATTACGCACAAATCCAAGGAAGAAATCAAATGGAACAACCTCTTAAAGGAAAAACTGCTCTCGTTACCGGGGCATCGCGGGGCATTGGCCGCGCCATCGCCGAACGTCTTGCAAAGGATGGTGCGACGGTCGCGCTGACCTACAACGCCAGCAAATCCGGCGCAGAGGAGGCGGTCGCGGCCATCGAGAAGGCTGGAGGCGCTGCGTTCGCGATCCACGCGGACCTCGTTGACCCGGCGACCGTCCCGACCTTGTTCGAGAGACTCGACGACGAGTTCACCAAGCGGAACGGAAGCAAAGCCCTCGACATTCTAGTCAACAACGCTGGCAATTCCGGCTGGGCTGGCTTCAAAGACGCGACGCCGGACAGTTGGGACACCCTGATCGCGGTCTACGCCCGCGCGCCCTTCTTCATCGTTCAGGCCGCTCTGGATCGTCTCGCCGATGGCGGGCGCATCATCAACATCTCGTCCGCCGCCGCCACGAAGCCCGTGACGGCCGCGCCCGTCTACTCGATGGCCAAAGCGGCCATCAACAACCTGACCCATGCGCTCGCGTCCGAACTGGGGCCGCGCGGAATCACCGCGAACGCCGTAGCGCCGGGCTACACGCGAACGGACGGGAACGCCGCCATCCGAGAGAATCCCGAACTCGTAAAAGCGGTCGAGGCCGAAACCGCGCTGGGACGCTTCGGCGAGCCTTCGGAAATCGCCGCCGTCGTGGCGTTCCTGGCTTCCGATGCAGGCCACTGGGTGACCGGCCAGACGATTGAGGCGAGCGGCGGCTACAAGCTCTGACCGCGCCGAAAAACCGAAGGAGAATAATATGAACTACGCAATCATCGGCTTCGGCAATGTCGGCCAAGCTCTGGCCAGGGCGTTTGCCCGCAACGGCCTCGAAGTATCCGTTGCAACCACGCGCGACCCGGAAAGCTTTGCATCCGCCGCAGCCGCGATCGGATCGGAGATCATTCCCAAAACCCTGGCGGAAGCCGTCAAGGCGGACATCATCTTTTTGGCTGTCCGTTTCGAGTCGCACCCGGGTGTCGCGAAGGCGCTGCCCACCTGGCAGGGGAAGATCATCGTGGATGTGACCAATGCCTATGGCGTGCCCCCTGAGGAATTGGGAGGACAGCCTTCTTCCAAGTTCGTCGCGCAGGCTTTTTCTGGTGGACGACTGGTCAAGGGCTTCAATCATTTGGCCGCCGCGGTTCTTGACCAAGATCCGGCCGTACATGGTGGCAGGAGAGTCGTGTTCCTGGCGAGCGACGATGACGGCGCCGCAGCGGAGATTGGTGCGCTTGCGGAAAATCTCGGTTTCGCGCCGATCAAACTTGGCGGGCTTTCGGAAGGCGGGCTGCTAGTCCAGGCGCGCGGAAATAGCTGGGGCCAACTGATCTTTGAGGACCTGGTCAAGTTCGACGGATGAACACGACGTCCTCACCAGGAGGGATACGACGCACGCGATCGGATCGAGCGCGATCCGATCCAAAGGAAATGGAGAAATCCCTATGAGCGCCAAGAAGAACGTCCAGACTGTGAAGGACTTCTTCGCCGCGATCGGTCGCGGCGACAGGGAGGGGCTGCTGGCGCTGGTCGCCGAAGACGTCGAGTGGATCATTCCGGGAAAGGACTGGCCGCTGGCCGGTACGCACCGCGGGCACGCGGGATTGGCGGATTTGCTTGAGACGGCATCCCGGACGTTGGAAACGTCCACGGAGCCCCGCGAATACGTAGCGCTGGGAGACCGGGTCCTGGTGGTCGGTTTCGCACGGGGCAAGGTCAAGGCCACGAACAAGACGTTCGAGGACGACTGGATCTTCGCCATCACGGTCCGTAACGGCAGACTGACGAGCATCCGGGAGTACATCGATACGCAGGCACTGGCGCGGGCCTCGCGGATGGACGCGTCCGGGCTGGCGTAGCGCCGGCCATCTGCGGCCATCGGGTCGGGGTAGACGACGGTTCAGACGTGGATCGCCCCCTCGCACACCGCGCGCTCGTCGTATGCCCCACCGTAAAGGAGGGTCCCGATGTACGGCCAATCCAAGCTATCCGTGTTGACACGATTCACACGAGTCGATGCGGGCTTCGGCGTCAGCCGCGATGATTGCGGCGCCGACAGCGCTGGTGCTCGCCGCCCTTATGAGTTCACGACCTGGGCCATTTCAGCCCCGGCGGCGGCACTCACGCGCGAACTGACCAAGGTCTTCCGCGTAAAGGTCCGGCGTCTCCCATGCAGGAAAGTGGCCCCCGCGGGCAAAGACCGTGTATCGCTGGACATTGTACAGACGTTCCGCGAGTTCGCGTGGGGCCAACGCGATGTCGTGTGGCCACATCGCCACCGCGGTTGGCGCGCGTACGAAGTCGTCGGCCCTGAGAGGCGGGCGGAGCCGGGCGGCCTCATAGTAGTACCGGATCGATGAGCCGATGGTGTTGGTCATCCAATAGACCATCAAATTGTCGATCAACATCTCAAGCGGGAATGCCGAGGTGACCTCGCCGCCACAGTCGGACCAGGCCCGGAACTTCTCGACAACCCAGCTCGCCAAGCCGACAGGAGAGTCAGCCAGCGCGAACGCCAGGGTTTGTGGCCGCGAACTTTGGATGGCCTGGTAGCCACCTTCGTCGCGCATCCAGATCGCATTGCGAGCGTGGAAGGCGGCCTCGGCGGCCGTCGGCGCCTGCGCGTCCGCCGCGACGGGTCTAGGCGCGACAGCCGACACATGCGCCGCAAGCACCTGATCCGGATGTTGCAGGGCTATGCGCGTCGCGACGCCCGATCCGATATCGGTTCCGGCCACCATGAAACGCCCATATCCAAGGGCAGTCATCAGCTGGGGAAAGAGATCGGCCGGTTCGACCTGGTAAGGCCGGGTCGGGCGATCGGAGAAGCCAAAACCTGGCAAGGTGGGAATCACCACGTCGAATGAGGGGGCGCCATTTGCAAGCAAAGGCGCCAGCCGCTGGTACTCCACGAAGCTCGATGGCCATCCGTTCATCAGCAACAGCGGAATCGGCTCGGGACCACGGCTGCGAAAGTGCAGAAAGTGCAACCCGTAGCCGTTGAGCTCCGCCCGGAAGTGCGGCAGCCGGTTCAGCACCGCGCGCCGCTCAGCCCAGTCGTATGCCTGCGACCAATACTCCAGCAGCTCTCGCAAGAAGTCGCCATTCGTACCGTAGCTCCAATCGGACGTAACCGCGTCCGCCCAACGGGTAGTGGCGATCCGGGGCTTGAGAGCGGAAACAGCCGGCTGGTTCCAGGGGATTTCGAACGGGACGATCACTTCGGGTCCCTCTGCTCAGAATGAGCCGACCAGCCTACGACTGGGAACGGGTGCGCGCCATCTTTGACGCTCCTTCAACGGTGCGCCAGGGGACTGAAAGCCTGACTCAAAAGTCCAAACGCGAGCCAGTCGCCTGACGGCGAGTTGGATGCAGGCGAGAGTAGTGCAATCGTCGGAACCCAGACAAACCAAAGCCCGCCAAGTCGTGACCTAGCGGGCCTTTTCTTGGGTGCGGGGGCAGGATTTGAACCTGCGACCTTCAGGTTATGAGCCTGACGAGGCGACCCGGATGAAGAAAGGCGCCGGGGGCGCCTTCCGCCGGCGAGCGGGCTGCTCCGCAGAACTTCGCCGAAGAGTGGGTGCGGGGGCAGGATTTGAACCTGCGACCTTCAGGTTATGAGCCTGACGAGCTACCGGGCTGCTCCACCCCGCGATGATCTCTCTTCGGGCTCTCGTGCGCAGCCCGGTCGTTCCTGTCGTCCTCTCCGCCTGCGGCGTCGAGGTGGGCTGCCCACCCCGCGATGATCTCTTCGGGCTCTCGTGCGCAGCCCGTTCGTTCCTGTCGTCCTCTCCGCCTGCGGCGTCGAGGTGGGCCGCGACAACCCCTTTCGAGCGCGGCAGTGCGCCAGAAAATCGTCGTGTCGGAAGGGTCGGATCGAAGGCTTCATCCTCCTGGCAGACCTGGCGATGACCTACTCTCCCGCGCCTTGAGGCGAAGTACCATCGGCCCTGGAGGACTTAACGACCGAGTTCGGAATGGGATCGGGTGGGGAACCTCCGGTATAACCACCAGGTCAGCGAGGAGGATGAAGAGAAGACATCAATCGTCTAGCACGATTTCGCGCACATGGATCTTGTTGAGAACGATCAAGCCGATCGAGCGATTAGTACCAGTAAGCTTCACGCCTCGCGGCGCTTCCACACCTGGCCTATCAACGTGGTGGTCTACCACGGCTCTTCGGCGAAGCCTCGTTTCGAGGTGGGTTTCCCGCTTAGATGCTTTCAGCGGTTATCCCGTCCATACTTAGCTACCCTGCTGCGCGGCTGGCGCCACGACAGGTCCACCAGAGGTATGTCCATCCCGGTCCTCTCGTACTAGGGACAGATCCTCTCAAGCTTCGAACACCCACGGCAGATAGGGACCAAACTGTCTCACGACGTTCTGAACCCAGCTCACGTACCACTTTAATCGGCGAACAGCCGAACCCTTGGGAGCTGCTCCACCCCCAGGATGTGATGAGCCGACATCGAGGTGCCAAACTTTGCCGTCGCTGTGGACGCTTGGGCAAAATCAGCCTGTTATCCCTAGAGTACCTTTTATCCGTTGAGCGATGGCCCTTCCACTCAGGACCACCGGATCACTATGACCGACTTTCGTCTCTGCTCGACTTGTCAGTCTCGCAGTCAGGCGGGCTTATGCCATTGCACTCGACGAGCGATTTCCGACCGCTCTGAGCCCACCATCGCGCGCCTCCGTTACGTTTTGGGAGGCGACCGCCCCAGTCAAACTGCCCGCCACGTCATGTCCCGGGCCCGGATAACGGGCCGCGGTTAGACGTCAGCAACAGCAAGGGTGGTATTTCAAGGTTAGCTCCACCGGAACTGGCGCCCCGGTTTCATCGCCTCCCACCTATCCTACACATGTTGTTGCTAACGCCAAGGCGAAGCTGCAGTAAAGGTTCATAGGGTCTTTCCGTCTGACCGCGGGAACCCCGCATCTTCACGGGGAGTTCAATTTCGCTGAGTCTATGCTGGAGACAGTGGGGAAGTCGTTACGCCATTCGTGCAGGTCGGAACTTACCCGACAAGGAATTTCGCTACCTTAGGACCGTTATAGTTACGGCCGCCGTTTACCGGGGCTTCAATTCGCAGCTTGCACTGCTCCTTTTAACCTTCCGGCACCGGGCAGGCGTCAGACCCTATACGTCGCCTTGCGGCTTCGCAGAGCCCTGTGTTTTTGATAAACAGTCGCTACCCCCTGGCCTGTGCCACTCTGCAAGGGTTGCCCCAAGCAGAGTCACGCTTATCCCGAAGTTACGCGTGCAATTTGCCGAGTTCCTTCAGCATAGTTCTCTCAAGCGCCTTGGTATGCTCTACCAGTCCACCTGTGTCGGTTTCGGGTACGGTCTCTGTCAGAGTTATTTCCAGGAACGCCTTCCCTGCCGGGAGCAATCCAATAAGCCCCGACAAGTTACAGCATCCGTCGCTTCTGACTGGCCCAGGAATATTCGGCCTGGTTCCCATCGACTACGCCTTTCGGCCTCGCCTTAGGGGCCGGCTAACCCTGCGCAGATTAACTTTACGCAGGAACCCTTGGACTTTCGGCGAGAGTGTCTTTCACACTCTTTGTCGCTACTCATGTCAGCATTCTCACTTCCGATGCCTCCAGCCCGCCTCGCGGCGAACCTTCACCGGCCTACGGAACGCTCCGCTACCGCGCCCACCTTGCGGCGAGCGCCCATACCTTCGGCGAATGGCTTGAGCCCCGTTACATTTTCCGCGCAGGATCGCTTGACCAGTGAGCTGTTACGCTTTCTTTAAATGATGGCTGCTTCTAAGCCAACATCCTGGTTGTCAAAGCAATCCCACATCGTTTCCCACTTAGCCATTACTTGGGGGCCTTAGATGATGGTTAGGGTTGTTTCCCTCTCCACGACGGACGTTAGCACCCGCCGTGTGTCTGCCAGATAGTTCTTTCGGGTATTCGGAGTTTGGTTAGAATTGGTACGACTCGCGTCGCCCGCATCCATCCAGTGCTCTACCCCCCGAAGAATTCGTCTGACGCTCTACCTAAATAGATTTCGCGGAGAACCAGCTATGTCCAGGTTTGATTGGCCTTTCACCCCTATCCACAAGTCATCCGAGACTATTGCAACAGGCACCGGTTCGGTCCTCCAGCTGGTGTTACCCAGCCTTCAACCTGCTCATGGATAGATCACCTGGTTTCGGGTCGTCATACGTCGAACTCGAGCGCCCTGTTCAGACTCGCTTTCGCTGCGCCTACACCTAACGGCTTAAGCTTGCTCGACACATGAAGTCGCTGACCCATTATACAAAAGGTACGCCGTCACCCCGCGCGGGGGCTCCGACTGCTTGTAGGCTTCCGATTTCAGGATCTGTTTCACTCCCCTCGTCGGGGTGCTTTTCACCTTTCCCTCACGGTACTTGTTCACTATCGGTCGTTGAGGAGTACTTAGGCTTGGAGGGTGGTCCCCCCATGTTCAGACAGGATTTCACGTGTCCCGCCCTACTCGAGTCCGTCGCTGTTTGACGCCTACGGGGCTCTCACCCTCTGTGGCCGACCTTTCCAGGTCGTTCGGCTTTATGTCGCGACGGCGCTGGCCTAGTCCCGTTTCGCTCGCCACTACTCCGGGAGTCTCGGTTGATGTCCTTTCCTCCGGGTACTGAGATGTTTCAGTTCCCCGGGTTTGCTTTATGAGCCTATGGATTCAGCCCACAATGCCTTTTGAAACGACCCGCGAAGACTCGCCTCCGGCTGAAATGCCGGGGGCTCGCCCTCGCCGATCGTAAAGGCGGGTTTCCCCATTCGGAAATTTCCGGATCAAAGGGTGCTCGC
>JBOHLG010000009.1:0-67500 GCA_050729515.1 Caulobacteraceae bacterium | reverse complement strand
ACCCCAATCCCAAGGCCGACGCCCCTGCTCCCTATCGCCGGATCCTCGCCGGCCAGGTGCCAGGATCGGATTTCTATCTCGTCGGGGGCATCACCGAGCTCAACTTCAACATCGCCTCGGCCGGAGCCAACATCGACGGCGGGGGACTCAACGCCACCGACCTCAAGGCGGGCCTGGGCGGGAACGTCTATGTCATGAACGTCGGGCTCGACCTGCGCCTGGTCAACACCCGCACCCTCGTGGTCGAGGACGTGATCTCCTACCAGAAGCAGATCGTCGCCCACGAGGTCAGCGCCGGCCTCTTCAAGATCTTCAACAACAACGCCTTTGACATCGCCGCCGGGCGCGGGGGCCTGGAGCCCCTGCAGCTCGCCGTGCGCTCGGTGATCGAGCGGGCGACGGTGGAGATGGTCGCCAATCTCTACGGCATGCCCGGGCCCCAGGTGTGCATGCATTACGATCCGCTGGGCGAGCCGGTCACCACTGGCCCCACCGGCGCCTACGTGCCGGCTTACAACAACCTGAGGACAAACAATGCCTCGACCCGTGCCGATCCCAATCGCTGGAATGATCGCCGCGATCCTGATTTCAGCGGCTCCGACGGCCGCTATTAGTCAGAGCGAGGTCCTCAACAACCAGATCCAGCTCGGCGACGTCTTCTCCGGACAGACGCTCAATGTGGTGAGCCAGAGCGATTCCAACGCTTCGGCCGAGGCCGTCGGCAACTCCGTGGGCGGGACGACGTCCACGGGCGATCTTTCCTTCACCTCGAACCAGACAATGAGCGGGGCGACCGGATCGGAAACCAATCTCAACGTCTCCCAATTCACCGGCACCGCGGAAGTGACGAGCGCGGCGACCGCCAACACCGGCGACGCCCAGATCAGCGGCGGGGGGACGCTCACCGCGACCACGACCCAGATCGATAACGGCGCCTCGGTGAGCGCCAACGCCGACCTTTCCGCCCCCAACGCCCAGGTCGGCGCGGCGACCTACGACGACCAGGCGATCGCCAACAGCCAGACATTCGAGACCGCCGACTCGCCGGTCCAGGCGGAGGCCAGCCAGCTCAACGACGCCGGGGTCACCACCACCGCGACGGCCGAGGTGGGCTACATGCCGGGGACCGGCACCTTCCTCTCCTCGGCGGTCGGAAACAGCGTCGGATCGGCCGGGGACGGCGCCGCCAGTCAGTCGATCGGCATCGCCCAGGAGAGTGACGCCCCCATCGTGCAGGCCGTGGCCTCGACCCAGTTCGGCGACAGCGAAGCGACCCTGACGGCCGCCACCGCGGCGTCCAACAACGTCTATCTCACCAACGGCTCGGGCCCGCTCGCCGCGGCCGTCGTCCAGACCAACTCCAGCCCGGTGCTGGCGAGTTCGACCGAGACCTCGGATCAATATGGCGGGGCCACGGTGAGCGCCCAGGCCTCGGCCAACACCGATCTCGCCGACAACCTCGGGCCCGGCGTGGCCCTCGACAACACCCAGACCAATGGCGTCGGCGGGGTGGACGCCGAAGCGAGCTTCTCTGGCGGCTCGGGCGGGGTGGGCTATGACTCGGCGGTTTCCGCCGAGGCGGTGGGGAATTCGGTCACCGGCTACGCCTGCTCGGAGTGCGGCGGGGTGATGGCGATCAACAACAGCCAGGGCAATGGCTCGGCGGTCACCGCCAACGCCACCACGACCATCGGCAGTCCGGGGCGCGCGGCGATCGCCTCCTCGATCGCCGTCGGCAACGCCGCCAGCTTCTACGTCACGCCCCCGGCCAACTAGCAGCCCGGTTCCGACGTCCGATCCGCCTGGGGCGAACACCGGCCGAACGTCGGAATCGAGAAGGCTGCTAGCCAGCTATGAGATTGAGCGTCGTTGACGAATTTGACGTTCGTCACGGAGCCCTCCCCGAGTCGAAAGGCGAACGCCAAATTCACCACGCTCGGGCGAGCGTCCCGGCCCGTCCTGGACCCCGCGGCCAAACCGCGCCCGATCCGCCTCCTGGCCTTGACGGGGCGGCCATCGTGGCCGATCCCCGTCGCGTCGATCACACACCAGCTCGAGGCGATCTTCCCTTGACCGCGACCCTCGCCGCCCCGCTCGCCCGCCCGAAGAGCCGACCGGCCCCCGGCCCCGTCCTCGCCGCCCTTTCCACGCCTTTCAGGGCCGAGGATCTCTACCGCATCGACCTTGCGGCGATGGCGAGCCACGCCCGCTGGCTCCTCGCCTCGGGATGCGATGGCCTCCTCGTCTTCGGCACCACGGGCGAGGCGGCCTCGTGCTCGCTGGCCGAACGACTCGAGGCGCTGGAAGCCCTGATCGGCGAGGGGATCGATCCGACGCGTCTTCTGGTCGGAACCGGACTCTGTTCGGCGGCCGAGACCATCACCCTCACCCGCCACGCCGCGCGCCTGAAGACGGCCGGCGCCCTCTTGCTTCCGCCATTCTACTACAAGGGCGTGGGACTCGAGGGTCTCCGACGGCATTTTGCGGCCGTCATCGCCGCCTGCGGCGAGGAGCTTCCGCCGATCTATCTCTATCACATCCCCAAGGTCAGCGGCGTTCCGCTCGGCCCTGAGGTCATCGGAGCGCTCCTCGCCGAGCACGGCGAGGCGATCGCCGGGGTCAAGGACAGCTCCGGCGATTTCGCCAACACCAGCGAGGTTCTCGAGCGCTTCCCCCGCCTTGCTGTCTTCGTCGGCTCGGAGACGCCGTTCCTTTCCGCCCGCCAGGCGGGCGCGACCGGAGTGATCTCGGCCAGCGTCAATATCCAGCCCCAGGCCGTCGGCGCGCTCGCCGCCGGCTGGCGCGGGTCCCAGGCGCAAGACCTGCAGACCGCGGCCTCGAAGGTGCGCGCCCGGCTCGAAGCGGCCGGTCCGCTGGTCGTCTCGACCAAGGCCGCTCTGGCGGCGATACACGGCTCGGCCGCATGGGCCCGGCCCCGGCCTCCTCTTCTTCCCCTCGACGGAGCCGAGGCCGAGCGTCTGGCCTGGGACCTCCGGGAGCTCGGGCTCGCCGGCCTCGCCTGAGGCCGCCAGACCTCCTGAGTCTATCAGGTCTGGAGAGCCATCGCCCCGTGCGGTCCCCAGATCGAGGCGAGGACGAAGATGATAGCCAGGATCACCAACCACCAGCCGAGGACGAATCCCCAGATCTTCACCGCGCCATAGCCCTTGGAGGCGGCGAACCAGACGAAGAACCCGACCACCAGGAGCGCCGTGGCGCCCGCGACCGCCCCCGCGACGACGTCGGCGAATGAAGCGTGCATCGGCCCTTCTCCCTGTCGGCGGACGCCCCTGGGGGACAGACCCTGGGCGCCGCCTTCCCGCCCCGAGGGAATGCTAACGCGGACGCCCGGCGCTGGCAAAGGCGCAGTCTAGCAGGATCGCCGGTCGGGATGGTAGCTGGGGGCGGGCTCGAACCGCCGACCTGTGGGTTATGAATCCACCGCTCTAACCAACTGAGCTACCCAGCCGAAAAAACGCGAGGCGGCTTATAGGAGCGGCCCGGGCCGGCCTACAACCCGCCTAGCGGTGCGACTCGGACCCATGCATCCCATCGACCCCGCCGTTGTCGCACCACAAGACATTGAATCGAGGTGGATCGGACCACAAACGGGTGGCGATCATCCGTTTGCTGCGATCTACCAGCGCGCATCCCGCGGAAGTTGCGGGGCGGCGGCGCGGGCCTATAGTCGCGCGCTGGGTCCGCGCACTGGACGCGGGCGGCCGGATCTGGAGGGGACCTCCTCGTGCCGGAAGGGCTCGACGCCACGGACTCCAAGATCCTCGATCTCATCCAGCACGACGCCGCCCTCTCGGTGGCCGAGATCGCCGAAAAGGTCGGGCTCTCCTCCTCGCCGTGCTGGCGACGGATCAAGCGGCTGGAGGACGAAGGGATCATCCAGCGCCGCGTCGCCCTGCTCGACAAGGAGAAGCTCGGCCTTTCCTTCGAGGTCTACTGCACGGTCAAGCTGTCGCTCCCGACCAGCGAAAATCTCGACGCCTTCGAGCGCTCGGTGACCCGCTGGCCGCAGGTCGTGGCCTGCGCCACGGTGACCGGGGCGGCCGATTACGAACTGCGCATCGTCACCCGCGACATGCACGCCTTCGACGCCTTCCTGCGCGAGAAGATCCTCTCCCTGGGCCTGGTCTCCAACATCGAAAGCCGCATCGTGATCCGCTCGGTGAAGAGCGTGACCCAGGCCCCGCTCGGCCTGATCGCCCCGGCCCTGGCCGAAAGCGCCGAGGGGCGAGGCTCCTCATGATCGCCGACATCCTCGAGGCCCAAAGACACGACCTCGGCGGCTTCTCCGTCGGCCGGATCCTTCCCCAGCCTCGCCGGCGCAGCATCGGCCCCTTCGTCTTCCTCGACCACTTCGGACCGATGACGATCGCCGCCGGCGCGCCCAGGAGCCTGGATATCCGTCCTCACCCCCACATCGGGCTCTCCACCTTGAGCTATCTCTTCGAGGGCGAGATCACCCATCGCGACAGCGTCGGCTCGGAGGCGCTGATCCGTCCCGGCGAGGTCAATTGGATGACCGCCGGATCGGGCATCACCCATTCGGAGCGGTTCGATTCCCTTCGGCGCACCGGCGGCCCGATGCACGGCGTCCAGGCCTGGGTCGCCCTTCCGGCCGAATTCGAGGAGACCGCGCCGGCCTTCTCCCACCATGGACCGGAGGATCTGCCGACCCTCGATGAAGGCGGGCTCTGGGCGCGACTGGTCGCCGGCAAGGGTTTTCACGCCGAAGCCCGCGTCCCCACCTTCTCGCCCCTTCTCTACGTCCATTGGCGGCTCAGGCGCGGAGCCAAGGCCGAGCTCCAGGCCGAATACCCCGAACGGGCCGCCTTCGTCGCCTCCGGCGAGGTCGAGGTGGTGGGCCAGAACCTCTCGGCCGGCCAGATGGCGATCTTTGCGCCCGGCGCGCCGGAACTCTTCACGGCGAGCGCCGACGCAGAGGTGATGCTCCTGGGCGGCGAGAGCGTCGGCGAGCGCTTCATCGAGTGGAACTTCGTCTCCTCCTCGAAGGACCGGATCGAGGCCGCCAAGGCCGACTGGCGCGCCGGGCGCATGAAGCTTCCCGACTTCGACCACCAAGAGTTCATCCCGCTTCCCGCCGATCCGCCGCCCGCCCCCTCCCCGCTCGGCTGAGGCGGCGGGCGCGGATGACCGTAGGCCCGGACTGCGCGCGTCATCGCGACCAAGAAAACGATTTGACGTGCGCGAAAAATTGATATTCTTAAGTGTCGAATTGAATAACTGGAGGCGGACATGCGGGATGGCGCTCCGCGCGACTGGCGCGATCTGATCGAACTCACCGGCGGGGAGGATTTCATAGTCGAGAGGGTGCGCCTGCCGGATCGGGGGCTTTCCATCGAAGGCGCCTTTATTCCCCCCGAGCTCGCCATGCTCGCCATGGAGGACCAGGTCTTCGTCGCCGCCTTCCTGCGCGCCCATGGCTCGATCAAGGCCATGGAGGAGGTGTTCGGGGTGAGCTATCCGACCATCAAGAACCGCCTCAACCGCATCGCCTCCCGGCTCGAGTTCGTCGAGACCAGCCCCGCGCCGGCCCGGGCCGAGGTGCTCGAGCGCCTGGCCGCCGGCGAGATCTCCGCCTCAGAGGCGATCAGCGCCCTGGAACTGGGCCGGTGAGCCCAGTGGCCGTCGGGCGCCTTCCACAATCTCGCCCCCGCGCCGCGCTTGTTTTGGCGTCGAGCCCGCCGCGCCGCGCTCTCCGCCTCTGGGCGCCGGCGACGCCGCTCGCCCTCCTTTTCGCGCCCTTCGCCCTCGCCGCAATCCCTTTGCTGGAGATCTTCCTTCGCCGCCGTGGCTGGCGGCCGGCCCGCGCCGTCCTGGCGCTGGGAGGCGCGCTCCTCGCCCTTTCCGGAACCCTCATCGACATCGATGCGCCCGGCTTTCGCCTGCGCCTTCGCATCTTCTGAGAAGTGAGAAACGCCCATGACCTTCGCTGACGACCGCCGCCGCATCCTCTCGCTGCTTTCCGAGGGCAAGATCACACCCGAGGAGGCCGAACGCCTGCTATCGGCCATGGAGGGAGGCGCCTCGAACGACCGGACGAGCGCGCCCGCCGGCAATCGACCGCGCTACATGCGCGTCACCGTCGATGAGTCGGGCGGAAACGCTGCCAAGGTGAACATCCGCATCCCCATCCAGCTCCTGCGCGCCGGCGTGCGGCTCTCCGCCCTTATCCCGCCGCTCGCTGCGGCCAAGGTGAACGAGGCTCTGCGCGACAAAGGTCTTGCCTTCGACATCAGCCAGCTCAAGCCGGAGAACCTCGACGAGCTCATCGATCAGATCGGCGAGCTCTCGGTCGACGTCGACAGCGATCAGGCCAAGGTGAAGGTCTTTTGCGAATAGACTTTAGCTCGCCTTCAGCGCCGCGCGCGCGCTCGCCAGATACTGCGCGCCGGTGATGAGGGTGATCAGCGTCGCCAGCCAGAGAAGGGCGTCGGCGGCGAGGCCATAGTCGCCGCGGGCTGTCAGGTCGGCCGGCAGGCCGAGCGCGCTCCACGATGAGGAAACGATCTCCGCGACCAGCGCGAGGAGTTGCGCCGTCGTCTTCCACTTGGCGAGCAGGGTCACTTTGAGCCGCACCCCCCGCCCGGCGCAGACCTCGCGAAGCGCGCTCACGGTGAATTCACGAAAGAGAATGAGGCCGCCTGCCAGCGCCAGGGCCGGATCGGGCGAGAGCGCCACCAGGCCCACGATCGCCCCACAGACCAGGACCTTGTCGGCGATCGGATCGAGGATCGCGCCCCAGAGGCTCTCCGCGCCGAGGCGCCGGGCCAGCATGCCGTCAAAGAAGTCGGTGACGGCGGCGATGACGAAGGCGGCGAGCGCCAAGGGCTCGAGGATGGTCCGCGCGGTCGAAGATGCGGCGCCCGGAGCGCCGGGCAGGCGTCCCGCCGCCGCGATCAGGGCGAGGAAGACGACAACGGTCAAGGCCAGCCGAAGGCCGGTGAGGAGGTTGGGAATCGCGCGCATGACCCTAAGATAGGTCCGATGGCCAAGACGGCGATGATCATCGGCGGAACCGGCCAGATCGGCCTCGCCGCGGCGCGCCTGCTGGCCTCGCAGGGCTGGCGCGTCGTCGCGCTCCATCGCGGAGGCGGCCCCGCGCCGGATGAGCTTTCCGCCCTCGGCGTGGAAGTCCGAACCGGCGACCGCGACAAGCAAGGCGAGCTCGAAGCGGCCCTTTCCGACGGGGCCGACGCGGTGATCGACTGCGTCGCCTTCGACGAGAACCACGCGCGTCAGCTTCTCGCCCTCCAGGCTTCCATTGGCGCGCTCGTCGTCGTCTCCTCGGCGAGCGTCTATCGCGACGCGGCGGGGCGCACGATCGACGAAGCCCGGCACAACGGCTTTCCCCGCTTCCCGGTCCCGATCGGAGAAGACCAGCCGACCGTCGCGCCGGGCCCAGAGACCTATTCCACCCGCAAGGCCGCCCTGGAGCAGGCCCTCCTCGCCTCGGCGAGGATCCCGCTCGCCATTCTGCGGGCCGGAGCGATCTACGGGGCCGGATCGCGACATCCCAGGGAGTGGTTCTTCGTCAAGCGTCTCCTCGATGGCCGGACCGCGGTCCCGCTCGCTTTTTCCGGGAAAAGCCGCTTCCACGTGGCCGGGACGGCCAACATCGCCTCCATCGCCCTCGCCGCCATCGAGGCCGGAGGGATCCAGGTCCTCAACGCCGCCGATCCGGACGCGCCGTCAGTCCTGGAGATCGGCGAGGCCATCGCCCGGGTGTATGGCTCGAAGATGGAGCTTTTGCCGTTTCAGGGCCCGCCGGAAGGCTCGCCGGGCGGCGTCGGCGCCCATCCCTGGTGCATTCCCGACCCCATCGTTCTCGACGTCTCCAAGGCGCAGGCGCTCGGGTGGAAGCCGGGGCCTGATTACGCCGGTTCGATCGGCGAGGCCTGCCGCTCGGCCGAGGCGCTCCATCGCGCCGGGATCGCCTTTGCGCCGTACATCGACGCCCTCTTCGACTATGCGGCCGAAGACGCCTGGCTCGCGGGTCGCGCGACTTGACGCGCTGGCGCCGTGGCGCGAGCCTCGAAGGCTTGGAAGGCGCGAATGGCCACCTTCGATCTGATCGACATCGTGGCGCGCGACATGGGGAAGACCCTCGCCTTCTACCGTCTCGCCGGCGTGGAGATGCGGGAGACCTGGCCGGAGGGCCACCCGCCCCACCATGTCCACGGCGACCAGCCGCCGCAGGGGGCTGATGTCCACTGGGACAGCGACAAGCTGGCCGGAATCTACAATGAGGGCTTCGACCCGGATCGCCCGCGGGTGGTCATCGGCTTGAAGCTGGGTAGCCGCGAGGCCGTCGACGAAACCTACGAGCGCCTGATCGACGCCGGCCACCGCAGCCAGCAGCCTCCCTACGACGCCTTCTGGGGCGCGCGGTACGCCATCGTCGAGGATCCCGACGGCAATCCGGTCGGCCTGATGAGTCCACCCGATCCGACCCGTCGCTCCGTCCCGGTCGGACTCTAGCCGGCCGAGCGCCGAGCCGGCCTCGGCCTCGGCCCCGTCCACAGGACGCCCGGATAGCCCTTGAGGGGCTTCAGCGCCTCCTCGCGATAGGCCCAGTCCGGGCTCTCGCTTCGGCGCAGGTGGTAGCGCGGCTCGCGACCGGTGCGGGTGGAAAAGAGCGCGCGCGGGATGTTGACCATCGCCCCCGCGCGGGCGTGCTCGGCGAAGACCGGCGTCCCGCAGATCGTGCAGAAGCTCCGCGTCCAGCCTGACGCGGGATCGGAAAATCGCCCCAGCGTCTCCTCGCCGGCGAGAATCCGCAGGCGGCTCTTCCAGCTTCCGACGTAGGTCGCATAGGCGCAGCCCTGGGCGCGCTGGGCGGCGCGGCCGTGGTCGTGCCAGGCCCACACCGCCGGCACGTCCATCTCCAGCTTCACCGCGCCGCACAGGCAGGCGGCCCGGGCCTGCTCATTGGATCGCCGCTCGCCTTGCGCCTTCTTCGCCTTTTCCATGGCCCTCTCGTGCTCACCCCGAATGGAAATGATCGAAGATGCGGTGAGCCAGCGCCTCGCTCACCCCCTCCACCTTGGCGAGGTCCTGGGCCTGCGCGCGGGCGACCTCGCGGGCCGAGCCGAAGGCGTGGAGGAGCGCCTTCTTGCGTCCCGGCCCCACCCCTTCGATCTCGTCGAGGGGATTTTTCCGAAGGTCCATGGCCCGGCGGGTGCGGTGGGTCCCGATCGCGAAGCGATGCGCCTCGTCGCGCAGGCGCTGGAGGAAGTAGAGGACCGGGCTCCTGGGCTCGAGCATGAACGGCGCCTTTCCGGGTAGGAAGAAGCGCTCCAGGCCGGCGTCGCGGTCCGGGCCCTTGGCGACGCCGACGAGCGCGATGTCGTCGAGGCCCAGATCGGCCATCACCTCGCCGGCGGCGGAGAGCTGGCCCGCCCCGCCATCGAGCAGCACCAGGTCGGGCCGGGGGGGCGAAAGGCCCTCCGCCTCCTCCTTGGCGAGGCGCGAGAAGCGGCGCTGGAGCACCTCCTTCATCATGGCGAAGTCGTCGCCGGGGGTGAGCTCGGCGCTTTTGATGTTGAACTTGCGGTACTGGGCCTTCTGGAAGCCCTCCGGGCCGGCGACGATCATCGCGCCCACCGCATTGGTCCCCATGATGTGGGAGTTGTCGTAGACCTCGATGCGCTCCGGAGGCGCCTCCAGCGCGAAGGTCTCGCAAAGCGCCGAGAGCAGCCGCGTCTGGGCCTGGCTCTCGCTCATCCGCCGGCCGAGCGCTTCGCGGGCGTTGAGGAGCGCATGGTCGACGAGCCGCCTCTTCTCACCGCGCGCGGGCCTGAGGATCTCCACCTTGCGACCAGCCTTCAGCGAGAAGGCCTCGCCGAGGAGGTCGTGGTCGGCGAGCTCGCCGCTGATGAGGATGAGGCGCGGGATCGGCCGGCTCTCGTAGAACTGGCCAAGGAAGGCGGCGAGGATCTCGCTCTCCTCGTCCGATCTGTCGACCCGCGGGAAGAAGGCGCGGTTCCCCCAGTTCTGTCCGGAGCGGAAGAAGAACACCTGGACGCACGCCGCCCCGCCCTCCGCGGCGAGGCCGAAGACGTCGGTCTCCACCGCGCCCGGCGCATTCACCTGGGTCTCCTCGGCGACCTTGGAAAGGGCGCGGATGCGGTCGCGCAGACGCGCCGCGCGCTCGAAATCCAGGCCATCGGAAGCGGCCTGCATCTCGCCGGCGATCTTGGCCATCACCGCGCGGCTCTTGCCGGAAAGGAAGGCCTCGGCCTCTCCCACCAGCTCATTGTAGTCGGCAAGGGTGATGAGGCCGGTGCACGGGGCGCTGCAGCGGCGGATCTGGTGGAGGAGGCACGGCCGGGTGCGGCTTTCGTAGACGGCGTCTGAGCACGAGCGCAGGAGGAACGCCTTCTGCAGGGTGTTGAGGGTCCGGTTCACCGCCCCGGCCGAGGCGAAGGGGCCGAAATACTCGCCCTTGATGGAATGGGCGCCGCGGTGCTTGCGGAGCTGCGCGGCCGGATGCTCGCGGCGGATGACGATCTCGGGAAAGCTCTTGTCGTCGCGCAAGAGGACATTGAAGCGCGGCTTCAGGTGCTTGATGAGGTTGATCTCCAGGAGCAGGGCCTCGGCCTCGCTTCGGGTGATGGTGAACTCCATCTGCCTCGTCAGCTCGACCATCAGGCCGATGCGCTGGGTGTGGAAGCGGCCCTGCGCGTACTGCGCGACGCGCTTTTTCAGCGACCGCGCCTTGCCGACATAGAGCGGCTCGCGATCCTCACCGAACATCCGATAGACGCCCGGCGCGTCGGGAAGGCGGCGCACCTCGTCGCGGATCAGGTCCGCGCCGGCGTGCATCTTGGGTGAATCGTCGGCCATGGTTCGATGAGCCAATATAGGCGAACGGCCTTTGCGCCGCTGCGCGCGCCGGCGACGAGATCAGACGGACGCCATGGCCAAGCGCTTGCAACACGATCCGCAGCTCGAGCCCCTGCTCGCCAGCGCAGCGCAAGACCCAGGCGTCGCACTCGAAGCCGTTCGCGATGCGGCCTCCTCGCCCGCCCGAAACATCGGCTTCGACATGGGCGCGACCGCGGCGCCGGACTCGGAGCGAACCGCAGGCTGCGCCGCCAGGAGAGGATGCAGGAAGCAGCGCTCGCCAAGATCGGCCGGCGTACGAGGATCAGATGACCTGTAGCCGCCAGGAAGCTCAGGCGCGGGCGGTCAAAATCAGACCCTCGAGTCGCGAGGAATACGATGAGGGGCCATTCCGCACCGCCGCCGCGTCGGCCGGACAATGTCGGCTTCCGGGATGGCGCTGAGGGGCGATGTGCGACCCAAAGCGAAAGCTCGTCAGGGCCCTGAAAGAAGTACCGAGCGCTTGCGTCATGCTCACGCGCCGGTGCGCGTCGTCGTGCGCTGACCGCTGCCAGGTGTTCTCGACCGACGCCTTCACCAACATCGGCGTAGATTTGGCGGACAAGAGGGTCGTCGTCGTCAAGTCGTCGCAGCAGTTCTACACCAGCTTCTCGCAGATCGCCGCCGAAGTCCGCTACGTCTCGACGCCAGGCGCGCTCGATCTCGACTTCGCGCGGATTCCCTATCAGCGTCGCGACCCGAACTAATGGCCGCGGGTCGCCGACCCCCTGGGCTACGAGCGCGGCGCGACCGAGGCCGAGCCCTGAACCCCACCCTCCGAGGCTGGGGGGCTCGCGGTCAACACCACTTTGGCGATATGTTGTTCGAGTTCGTAGGCCCCAGCCCCACCCCCCTCCGTGTTCATCACGACGGCGATGGTGACCCGATCGTCCGGATAGGTGGAGAGCGCCGCCTGAAATCCAGGGATGCCGCCTTCGTGACCGATCTGACGATGGCTTCCCAGCGCTCCGATCCTTATCCCAAAACCGTAGTCGCCCCAGTCCGTGGGCTCCGGCTTGAAGGGGTTCGCGCTCGCCAAGCGCCCGTCGGATAGGCGCGCTGGCGTCATCATCTCCTGCAAGGACCTGGCGTCTACGACGTGGCCGCTCATCAGCGCCTGCATCCAATTGACCAGGTCCATCGCCGAGGACCGAAGCGCGCCGGCGCCGCCTGCGTTGGTCAGCGAAATGGGCAACGGCCGGACGAACCACCGGTTGGACCACGGCGCATGCGCGTAGCCGACGGCGCGGCCCGGCGCGGTGTCGGAACCATCGTCGATCGCAGTCTCGCTCATGCCCAGCGGCGCGAAGAATTGGTCTCGCAGGTAGACGCCCAGCGGCTCGCCGGAGAGCCTCTCGACGATGGCGCCGAGGAGGAAATAGCCGGAGTTCGTGTAGTGCCAAGCCGTCCCGGGGGGAAAGTCGTATAGCGGGCGCTGGCGAGCGATGTGGTCCACCCACTGAGCGGTCGTATGAGCCCTCATGAATGTGAGGCCGGCCAGTGGAAGCGCGTCCGTATAGTTGTGGATCCCTGACGTGTGCGTGAGGAGCTCGTAGAGGGTGACGTTGTCGGCGTCCGGGAACGTCGGAAAGTACTTGGAGAGGCGATCTCTCAGCGAAAGTCTTCCCTGTTCGGCCAGTCTTAGGATTGCGGCCGCGGTGAAATGCTTGGTGACGGAGCCGATGCGAAACGGCGTCTCGGCGGTCACGGGCGGACCGCTCGGCAGGCGCTGCACCCCAAAGCCGCTCGCGTAGACGACGTTCGGGCCCTGCGCGATCGCGATGGCGACGCCGACCGACTTGCGCGACGAGATCCAGTCGTCCCCGAGGCGGTTGATCTGATCGACTGTCGGCGCTGGTAGGGTGGCGACGCTCAAGGTCTGCGCCACGTGTCCCTCCTTCGGCGCCGCGCCGCACGAGGCGAGCACGGCGTAGGCGGCGAGCGCTGGCGCCGCACGCCAGCGCCTGAGGAAAACGAACGCCCGGCGGAAGCGCAGCGCCAAGCTTCGCCCAAGAGCGGCCCGATCCGGTATCGCGTTGCGTGACCGACGGTGAACTGTTCGGTGGCGGTTCGTCATCCTTACCGCCAACACTAAGGCGCCGTTGGACGTCGACCTAGTTACGACCGGTTAAGTATCGGCGGGCTCGTCGGCGCGCGGCCAGGCGCCGGCATGAGGCTGTTGTTTGTCTTTGCGGGCGCGCTGCTCATGGCGCTGAGCCTGGCAGTTTAGGCGATGCCGGCCGTGCGGCGGCGGCCGCCTAGGGATGATCCGAGAACTTTCCTCCCAGTAGGGTCGGCTTTCCACTCTCTACGGCTGTCGACGATGTCGGCTGTCTGCCTCAAAGCTGCCGACCGGGCTCGACCCAACTCGGAAGTTCGGAACGTCCGGTTGCGGGGTGGCCGCTATCCGTTGGACTCGCACCCTAGAACTGCTGGGTGGATTTGGTGCACATGTACTCTGAATGTCCACGGTCAGCTTTATTGGAATTCTTTGGATCATAGACATCCATATTGCCGGTTAGTCGGTTTATGCTGAATTCCCTCCATTCGTACCCGCCTTCGGCATCTGGAAATATTTGCTTGAATTCGATGGTATCGTCATCGAACCGCTCAACACTGGAGGAGCCGCTGTTAAACCTCTGGTCCCAGCTCGAGGATACAGCTTTGTATGGAAGGGACGTCGCTATCACCGACTGATTTGCCGCGTTGAATTCAACGGTGAAATCATTGGCTGGGTCTATATCCCAACGGCATAAGAGCGAGGTCGACCGGGCAGGCGCGGCGCTAAAAATACTAAGGGAGACTACGATTAAACTCAAAGACACTTCGATGTTTCGTGGATGTCTTGGGTGTTTCCGCCGTCCATCGTCACTTGATCGCGGTCCGGAGACGTCGCCGTTGATTGTAACAATGGCATCAATTTTGCGGAAAGACGCGAAAGACGTCATGAAGGCTCCGAGGCGACCCATAGTACAGTCTCCTTGACGTTTCCCTCGCCGCGCCCAATGGCTGGCCGGCGTTCATTGTTAAGCTCCAGACTCCTTCACAGCCCGTAACCGAAGGAGCGGCGAGGGCGGCGGCGGAGAGGAGGGCGCCGGCATCCGCCGCATCGGATGGGGCCGTCGCCTTCCACCGCGATGTCCTCGGCCCGAGCCTTCGCTTCTTGTCGCCGGGCCGGAGCGGCGCCCACGCGGCGCGCGAAGCGGCCGGCCTTACCTTCATCCCCGCGCCCAAGGACGGGCACGGGACCCTCCTCTCGCAGATCAAAGACTGCGAAGGGGCCGAAACCTCCCTCTCGGGGGCTTGACCGCCGAACTCCCCGCTTCCGCTCAACCCGGCGATAGCCGGGAAAGCCGGGGCGCAGGCAAGACACTCCGCCGCCGACGTCGATGGATCGCCGCTTCGAGCAGCTTGGCGAGATCATCCGGCAAATCCGCCAGGGCGCGACTCATCGGAACGAGCCTCGAACCAATCTCGATCTGGGAGAGGTCCCGCGCACTGCGATGGCAGGAGATCCCCTCGGCTAGGAAGAGCGTGTGCACCCGCCGCATGACAGCCTCGGATTGCGCGCCGGCCGGCTCGATGAAGATGAATCCGAACGGATCGATCTCGCCGACTCGCCAGCCAGTCTCCTCCAGGAGTTCTCGCCGCAGGGCCTCTTCTTCAGTCTCGCCGTCCTCGAGGTGGCCGCCCGGCAGGATGTGGCCCGCGCCCTTCCGTTCCCTGATCACAACCCTGTCCTTGACCACCACGACCTTTGAGCCGCGGAAAACGATCGCACGGGCCGACTGGACGAGTTCGGCTGGAAAATCGGCGTCGCCGAGGAAGAACCGATGGCGCACCGGCCCGATCTCCGACATCACCATCGTGTCGACGAAGCACGATCGCGAAGCGAGTTCGACGGCGAAGGCCGCCCCGATCTCGTCGATGCGGCTCATCCTCCGGCCATAGCATCGAGGGCGGCGGCGAATTGGGCCGGCTGGTCGAGCATGATGAAGTGCAAGGAGTGGTCGACCCGGACGAGCTTCACCCCCGGCAGGCTCGCGAAGGCGCCGTGATAGATCGGATCGGTCGCGCCTGCGGGAACGCCGAGCGGGGCGTTGTCGGGGTAGAGAATCTCGACCGGCGCCTTGATCGTCGCAAGGCCCGGCCCAAGATCGAGTTCGAGATCGTCGGCGAGCGCATTGGTGATGGTCGTCGGATCGCTCTCTTCGCTCCAGGCGAGGACCATGGCCCGTTCCGCAGCGCCGGTGACCATGGCGTCCATCATCTTCGCCGTCTGGCTCAGAGGAAGCGCCGGGGCGTGACGTATTCTCTCAGCCATGGGGGTGATCGAGGCGACGCTCGCCTTGGGGCCGAGCATGACCCGGGCGAAGAATGGCAGGGCGTCGACCACCAGGACCGGGCGCACATCCGCCGGTCGGTTCTCGGCCAGCCACAGGGCGATCGTCCCGCCGAGCGAATGGCCGATGATCGTCGCCGGCGCGAGATGGGCTCCTTCGATGTAGTCGGCGATCGCCTCGGCGGTCGGGACGACCACCGCTCCGGAGGCGTTGGCCCGCGCCAGTTCTCCGGCGAAACCGGCGACCTGGACGAGGTGCAGGCGATAGCGCGACCTGAGCCTTTCGGCCGTCGCCTTCCAGGTGGCGCGCGAGGACGCCAGGCCGGGGATGAACACCAGATCGGGCCCCTCGCCGATCACCTCCACGCTGATCCTGGGAAGGATCACCATCCTGTCGCCGGCGAAGAGGCGCGGGCCTGCATCGGTCACCGTCGTGGGCGGCGCGGGGCTCGGCGTACTCAACGCGGAGGGAGCAGCGGCGAGGAGGAGGACGGACGCGAGGGGAGCGAAAAACCGCATCGGGATCTCGGAGGAAAAGGGCGGCGCCTCTTGCCACGACCGCCACGGGGCGTCGAGGCCGCCGTCAGAGCCTAACCGCACCGGCCAGGATCTCGGCGCGCACGTCCGGCGTGAGCGGCTCGAACGGACCTCCGGCCGGGCGGAAGAAGAGAGCGCCGCTCACGCGCGCCGGATCGAAGCCCTCCTCCTGGAGCGCCGTCTTCCTCACCTTGAAGGTGCCGGTCTTGGCGATCGCCTCTTCGAGGCGGAGGAAGACCGGCGCCGCGTAGTGGGGAAGCGCAGCGTCGAGATGGGCGCCGAAGGCTGCGAGGTCGAAGGTGGGGTCGACCACCAGCGCGGCCATGCCGGCCCGCCCCTCGAGATCGCCCACCCTGACCCCATAGACCGCCGCCTCCTTGACGCCGGCGACGCGCAGGATTTCCTCGGCCACTTCATTGGTGGAGACGTTCTGGCCTTTCCAGCGGAAGGTGTCGCCGACCCGGTCGACGAAGAAGAAATAGCCTTCTTCGTCCTGGCGCATCAGATCGCCGCTGGAAAACCAGGCGTCGCCTTTGGCGAAGACGTCGTCCAGCACCTTCTTCCTGGTCTGAGCCGCTCGGGCATAGCCGTGGAAGGCGTCTCGGCTCGAGGTCCCGATCCGGCCGATGAGTTCGCCGATCTCGTCGGGCCTGGCGCGCTGGCAGCGGCCGTCCTTCCCCCGCGCCGGGGCCTCGGCCTCGGCGTCGAAGCGGACGAGGGCGAAATTGAAGAAAGGGGCGAGCCAGCGCGGCGCCCGCCCGGCCGCGCCGATCTTTCCATCGAAATTGAACATCGAGACGTTGCCCTCGGTCGAACCGTAGAACTCCAGGACCCGGGGGATCGCGAAGCGGTCGAGGAGCGTCCGCCACACGTCCGGAGAGAGGCCGTTTCCGAAGGCCAGCCGCAGGGCGTGGCCGCGCTCGCCCGCCTGCGCCGGCAGGGCCGCCAGATAGCGGCAGAGCTCGCCCACATAGACGAACATGGTCGCCCGCTCATCGAGGATCTCGGCGAAGAAGCGATGGGCCGAGAACTCCCGCTGGAGGATCACGCAGCCGCCGCCCAGGAGCGCCGCGCCGGCCGCGCAGAGCCCGCCGGTCGCGTGATAGAGTGGGAGGCTCACATGGATGCGGTCGGACGGCCTCGCGCCGGTCGCTCCCAAAAAGCCTCGCATGAAGAGCTGGGCGCGCATGTGGGCGATGCGGGCGGCCTTGGGCAGCCCGGTGGTGCCGCTGGTGTACATCAGAAGGGCCGTGTCGGCGGCCTTCATCCCGGCCCTGAGGCTGCGATATGCGCGCGCCTTGGGCGTGGCGGACAGCACGCCGGCGAGGTCGCGCGAGCCCGCTTTGGAAGGCCCGAGGCTCCAGACCTCGAGCGGGCGGCCGGCGGAGTCCCTGAGAGCTGTCTCGGTCGTTTCGTCGACGACGGCGAAGCGCGCGCCGCTGATCGCAAGGCAATGGGCGAGGGCGGCGCCTGATAGCTCGTAGTTGAGAAGGGCGGAGACGACGCCGAGCTTCGCCAAGCCGAACCACAGAGGAATGTAGTCGAGCCGGTTGGGAAGAAGGACGGCGACCGCCTCGCCGCGCTTGAGGCCCGCTTCGGCGGCCCAGGCGGCGAAGCGCTCGGCGCGGGCGTTCAGCTCGGAATAGGTAAGCTCCGCGCCTTCGAAGCGGATCGCGCTGCGGGAAGCGAAGCGCGCGCAGGCGCGCTCGAGATCATCGACCGCGAGGTTGGTCGATCGGGCCCCGATGGAGGCGATGCGAAGGTAGGTCCGGATCAGACGAAGGAGGAAAAGGCCATCGCGAACCAGCCTCGCGAAAAAGCCCACCGCCTGCTTGCCTCCGGATCAGTCGTCATGCCAGGGCGGGACGAATCGCACCTCGTTGCGGGCGAAGTCCAGGGTGACGGTCTGGAATTGGGAGAGGACGTCCGCTCCGATCAGGATCGCCGGCTGCGCCTCCAGGCCCCACATGTCGAAGGTATGGAGATCGGCGAACGCCACCGGCCAGTCGGGAAAGCTCATTCCGCCGAACTTGAGATCGGGGAGCATGGCCATGTCGGCCCAGATCGTCTGGCCGGTCGCCGAGACCACCTGGCTCTTGGTCCATTGCGCGGTGGGATGAAGGCTCACCGCCATCGCTCGAAGCTGCATGTTGCCGATGGTGTTCTGCGCCCCGGTGTCGAGGAAGGCGGTGAGGCGCGTTCCGGCGAGCTGGGCGTTGATGAAGGTGAGCTGACCGTCCCGGCGCGTCGCCTTCACCACCACCGTTCCGGGCTGTATCCACAATTTGCCGGGGGCGCGGATCTCGAGCGTTTCGTTGTGGAAATCGAGGGTGAACTCCTGGTCGCCGAGCTGGTCGAGGCCCAGCATCCCCTCACCGCCGATCGCCTTGCCGGGAAGGATGGAAAGCGTCGCCTTGTCCATATCGCGCTTGTCGATGGAAAGGCGTGCGGAGGTGGTGGGGGCGAGCTTCATGCCCGCGACGCCGTTCAAGGGCTCGTCCGGCCCGACCGCGAGCTTGAGCCTGTCCGCCAGTTCGGAGGAGATCACCGACTGATTGGCCCCGGTGTCGACCACGAAGCCGAACGGGCCCTCGCGGTTCACCCAGATGGGCGCGCTCATCCGCCGATAGAGGTCGGCGGCCGCCTGAAGGGTGGTCGGCGGCAGGTAAATCCGATCGCCGGGTTGAGTGAGGCGCGAAGCAGTGAGCTGCTGGACGATCGCGCCTCTGGACGCTCCGGCGGCGAGGATTCCCGCCCCGGCGAGCCCGAGACTGAAGAGCGATCGGCGGTCGAGCATGGAGGTCATGACGCAATCTCGGGAACATCCTAGCACCATTCGGACCGCGCGGTCAGAGGCGGAGCCGGAAATGGGCGCTTTCTTCGATCCGGATCGTAGGATGGCGATCTGGACGGTCGGCCATTCGACCCGCCCGCTCGAGGCTTTCCTCGCCCTCCTGAAGACCTACCGGATTGAGCGCCTCGCCGACGTCCGCTCCATCCCCCGTTCGCGTCGCAACCCGCAAATCAACGCCGAGGCGCTCGGCCCGGCGCTCGGCGAGCGCGGCCTCGACTATCAGCCGCTTGGCGAGCTCGGCGGCCTGCGGGCGCCGCGCAAGGACTCGGTCAATCTCGGCTGGCGCAACGAGAGCTTCCGCGGCTTCGCCGACTATATGGGAACGCCGGCCTTCGAGGAGGGGCTCGCGCGGCTCATGGTCCTTGGCCGCGAGCGCCGAACCGCGATCATGTGCGCCGAGGCGGTTCCCTGGCGCTGCCACCGCTCGCTCATCGCCGACGCCCTCCTCGTCAGAGGCATCGAGGCGATCGAGATCCTCTCGGCGACAAGCTCCCGGGCCCATCGCCTCACCCCCTTCGCCCACATCGAAGGGTCCTCGATCACCTATCCGGCGGAGGATTAGCTGAACCGCTCCCAGGCGCTCTGGCGCGAGACGCCGAGGGCCGCGCCGATCTGGGCCCAGCTCACCTCGCGCCCGCGTAGTTCGTCGACCGCCGCCTCGAGCTGATTCCCCTTGCCCCTCAGGGTTTTCTCGATCGGCGAGAGGCGGGCGAGCAGGCGCTCGGTTGGAATTTTTGCGAGCCTGTAGGCCTCGGTATCATAGGTGAACGACCGTCCGGCGATCGCCTCGTTGCACAGCGCGACGCACTCATCGCAGATGTAGACCCCGGCCGGCCCCGCCACGAGCTTGGCCACCTCGTGTTGCGACTTCAGGCAGAAGGAGCAATGGAGCGGCCGCTCTTCGGCCGACGCGCTTGTCTCGGCAATTGTCGGCATATGCGGTCTCCTGTCAGGACTACCCTGACAGATATCGCCTCAACCCGGGCGCGTCAAGGCTTCCCTGACGATCGCGGACGCCCGAACGCGGCGCGCAGCTCATCCTTGGCGGCCTCCAGAACGCGCTGGAGCCCCTTGGGCAAGTTGTCGCCGGCTCGGTTGATGTAGAAGGTCAGCATCGACATTGCCGAGCGGAAGGGCGAGCTCTTGCGCTGATGGCTCGATTCTGCCGAGCGCTTGAGCGAGCGGGCGATCTCGCCAGGATCGTTGGAGCGGAAGATCTCCGGCTCGAGATCGAGCGCATGGCTCTCGGCCGTGACCTTGTTCGACCATCGATGGGGAGAGGCGCGAGCCATGACCGGACTCCAACCCTCATGCCCGGGGTCCGTTCCCGCTTCAGGGCGCCTCTGCGCAGCGGTCAAAGGCCCATTCGGCCCATTGGGCGACCTTCGGATCGTTCTCCTTGACGAGGATGTCGGCGAGAGTCGCCGCGGCGGCAGGATTGGCCGAGATGCCCAAGGCGATGGCAGCATTGCGGCGCACCCGCGGACTGGGATCGGACCGGACGGCCTCGCAGATACGTCCGACGATCTCGGGCGCGAGACTGACGCTCCCCTCGCCGCAGGCGTGGCAGGAGAGCGCGTGCATGGCCATCCAGCGCACCCTGGGAACCCTGTCCTCCATCAGCTTCGCTAGGTGCGGAACGCACCGCGGCTCGCCGAATTGGTCCAGGGCGTGCGCCGCCTCGAATCTCACCGGCGCGCGCGGATCGGAGAGACCTAGGATCAGGAGATCGACCAGCCGTTGGTTGAGGTTGGGATCCGCCTTCACGAGCGCCTTGGCGGCGTCGATCTGGCGCTTCCTGATGGAAAGAGACGCGAGGAAGCCGCCGAGATCCTCCTTTTCCACCATCGCCCTCCAGCGACGGGCGAGCGCCTCGAAGTCGGGTTCAGCTGACATCATGGAGACCGCACATAGATCTCCCCGCCCGCCTCGCGGAATTTGTCGGCCATTTCCGAAAGGCCCGCCTCCACGACCTCGTTCTGCGCCGCGGCCGCCTCCCGGATCTCGGCGCTGATCTTCATCGAGCAGAACTTGGGCCCGCACATCGAGCAGAAGTGGGCGGTTTTCATCGCCTCCTTGGGAAGCGTCTCGTCGTGGAAGGCGCGGGCGGTCTCCGGATCGAGGCCGAGGTTGAACTGGTCCTCCCAACGGAACTCGAAGCGGGCCCGCGAGAGCGCATCGTCCCACATCCTGGCCGAGGGATGGCCCTTGGCGAGGTCGGCGGCGTGAGCGGCGATCTTGTAGGCGATCACCCCGGCCTTGACGTCCTCGCGGTCGGGAAGACCCAGGTGCTCCTTGGGCGTGACGTAGCAGAGCATGGCGGTCCCGAACCAGCCGATCATGGCCGCTCCGATCGCCGAGGTGATGTGGTCGTAGCCCGGCGCCACGTCGGTGGTGAGGGGCCCGAGCGTATAGAACGGGGCTTCCTCGCAGACCGCGAGCTGCCGTTCCATATTGGCCTTGATCTTGTGCATCGGCACATGCCCCGGGCCCTCGATCATCACCTGCACGCCATGCCTCCAGGCGATCTTCGTGAGCTCGCCTAAGGTGTCGAGCTCGGCGAACTGGGCGGCGTCGTTGGCGTCGGCGATCGAGCCGGGGCGAAGGCCGTCGCCGAGGCTGAAGGTGACGTCGTAGGCGGCCATGATCTCGCAGATCTCCTCAAACCGCTCGTAGAGGAAGTTCTCGCGGTGATGGGCGAGGCACCACTTGGCCATGATCGAGCCGCCGCGGCTGACGATCCCGGTGACCCGCCTGGCGGTCAGAGGAATGTGGGCGAGCCGCACCCCGGCGTGGATGGTGAAATAGTCCACCCCCTGCTGGGCCTGTTCGATCAGGGTGTCGGCGAAGATCTCGAAGGTGAGGTCCTCGGCCGCCCCGCCCACCTTCTCCAGGGCCTGGTAGACCGGAACCGTGCCCAGCGGCGTTGGGCAATTGCGCAGAATCCACTCGCGGATGTTGTGGATGTTGCGCCCGGTAGAGAGGTCCATGATGGTGTCCGCCCCGGTGCGGATGGCGAAGACCATCTTCTCGACTTCGTCGGCGACTTCGCTCAGCACCGCCGAATTGCCGATGTTGGCGTTGACCTTGGTGAGGAAGTTGCGGCCGATGATCATCGGCTCGAGCTCGCCGTGGTTGATGTTAGCCGGGATGATGGCCCGCCCTCGGGCGATTTCGCTGCGCACGAACTCGGGCGTGACGAAGTCGGGAATCTCGGCCCCGAACGCCTCGCCGTCGCGGATCGGCCTCTCGGCCTGACCGCGGCGGAGGTTCTCGCGGATGGCGACGAACTCCATCTCCGGGGTGATCACGCCTTGGCGGGCCAGCGCCAGCTGGGAGACGGCGGCGCCGGGCTTGGCGCGGAGCGGCGCGGGGCGGTTGGGAAAGGCCGGCGCGAGGCGGGCGCCCGACGCCCCGCCGTTGTCGGCGCTGGTCACGTCGCGGGGGGCGATCTCCACCACCCGGCCCGAGGCCCTCACCCATCCCTCCCTTGTCCGCTCCAATCCCTGCGAGATGTCGATCGCGGCCTGCGGATCGCCCCAGGGGCCCGCCGAATCGTAGAGCGTCACGGGAGGCTCCTTGGCGCTCGGGTGGAGCGCGACCTCGCGGAACGGAACTCTCAGGCAGGGATGGAGCTCGCCGGCGCTCCACACACGTCGCGAGCCCGGCCGCTCGCCCCTCGGCAGCGCATCCTGGCGGGAAAGGGGAGTCTGGATGTTCATCGGCGCGGCCTCCTAGAGCTCGAGTCCGGCCGGCGAAGAGGGCGCGCGCGTCTGGTGCGCCGCTCATCCCTCCCTACGCCGGCATGACCCGGATCAGGTTCGGCGGGTCGCCGCTTCAGCGGCCTCTCAGTCCCTTGGGCGGGACACCCCGGAGAAGACGTCGCGAGCCTACGCGCCTTGGGCCGACATTCAAGCCCTGTCCTGGACCTCAGCGGGCGTCCGCGCTCGCGCCGGGTCGGGAGACGGCGCCGGGGCCGGCGTCGGAGTCGGTAGGGAGGCGGGGGCGCCGGCCAGGCGGGCGGTGGTCCAGAGACGAAGGCGCCAGCCCACGAGGAAGAGGGCCAGGAGCACCAGCGGGATCACGCCCGGGGCGGGCCGCCGGAAAATCTCGGTGATGAGCAGGAAGAACGGCGGCACGATCACGATCAGGGCCAGGAAGAACCAGCGCAGCCTGGCGGGGACCTCCGGGGAGATCAGCTTCGCCGCCATCGCCCAGCCCCAGAACGCACCCTCGGCGAGGCCGATCGCCGCGATCAGCGCCCCGTAGAGCGCCATGCCCGGCCCTGCCCCGAAGTGGGCAAAGCGGGTGCCGGACGGGATGAGGGCGATGAGGCAGAGGATGAAGAGATTGATCACCACCAGAGGCGCATCGGCCTTGAGGATCATGGCCATGAAGCGCTTGTGGGCCAGCCAGAAGACCCCGATCACGATCACGCTCAAGGCATAGGCATCGAGCTGGGGCGCGATCCCGCGCCACACGCTCGCCAGGCTGGTCATCGCGCCCGCCGGCTTCAGGCCGAAGGCGAGCAGGGTCAGCGAGATGGCGAAGACGCCATCGGAGAGCATGATCAGGCGGTCGAAATCGTGCCGCTCGCGGCGCTTTGCGAGCGGCTCGTCGCTGTCCAGCGATTCCGGTTCTCCGGCCATGGCTAGCAGCCCGATTCCGACGTTCGATCCGCCTGGGACGAACGCCAGCCGAACGTCGGGGGTGCGCCTCTTGGATTTGGAGTTCGCCTCGCCGCTTCCCCCATGCTCGAAGCGAACTTGTAATCCGGCACACGAGCCTCAGCGCTGGGTCACGGTGAAACGAAGGAGCTCGCGCTCTGGAAGCTGCCAGCCGGGTTTGAGGTCGAGGGCCTTCTTGTAGTCGAAATAGGCGCTCTTCTCGTCGTCGAGGCCTTCGAAGGCGACGGCGCGGTTGAAATAGGCCTTCTCCGGCTCGCTCACCCCAAGCGCCAGTGCCTTGTCGATGTCATCGACGCCCTGCTGGTAGCGCTTTTCGATCACGTCCAGGGCGCCGCGGTCGACCCAGCCCTCTCCGACGCTCGGGTCGAGGCCGATGGCGGCATCGAAATCGGCGAGGGAGCTGGGGAGGTCATCCTCGTCCAGTTCGAGGATTCCGCGGTTGATCAGGGTCCCGGCGCGATCGCGACGGGTCAGGGGATCGCTGCGCAACGACTGGGTGCAGAGTTCGACCGTGGCCGCCGAGGCGTCGTCCGCCGTGGCCGCCTTCGAGCAGGCCTCGGCGAAACCCCCGCCGAAGATGGTCATCGCTCCGAACGCCTGGCCGGCGGCGAAGCCGGCGCTGATCGCTGCTCCCGCCGCTAGGACCGCCCCGATCGTCGATGCGCGCATCGGGCGTCTCCTCTGGATTTCGCCGAGAGGCTCGCGCCGCCGCCCTGCCCTGTCAACTTCGGCGCCCAGTTTGCATGGGATCTTCGGCGCCCGCCGCCCGGCGTCCCAGAACAGGCCACAGGCCCAGAGGCGATCATGCCCAGCGACGACCTCATCAGCCTCGATCCCCGGCAATCTGAATCGCCCCCCGGCAGGCGCAGCTGGCTCGAGACCCTTCTCGCTGTGCTCGGCTTTGCGGCCTGGCTGTGGTGCGCCTTCGAGGTCGCCCGCATTTTCCTCGGCTGATTTTCCCCTCGGCTTTCCGCTCGCCGGGATTTCGCCAGGCGATGACGCAAGTCGAGCGGCGAGAACAAGACCTACGGGCCTAGGTCGCCGCCATCACGTCGGCCGGATCGGGTTCGTCGACGAGCGCCGCGCCGGAAAGACGCCGCTCGAGGTTGGCGAGGAACGCCTCATCCAGATCCGCCTTTCAGGCGCGCTCCACCTCTCCCCCTCGGAGAGGTGGAATCGCGTGAGTTCGAGCGAAACGTGAGTGCGGTAGCCCGCTGGGGTGGGATAAATCCGCTGAACGCTCCGTAGGCTCAGGCCGATCATAGGGGTTTCCTTCGCGGCGAGGCTTGATCCACTGGCGGCGGGGGGCGTCGCCGTGATGATCTGAGCTGGCTTGCGCGGGTGAAGATGCGCCGGATCGAGCCGAGTTTTGCGTTGTCGCATGGCGCGCCGGGGCTCAATGACCCCCGGGATGGTCGGCGGGATCCTCTTCTGTCTCATGGAGCGCCCCCGGGGTCGATGACCGCAGGGTCGTCAGCGGGATGATCTTCGTGACCAGGAACGGGCCGCGCCGGGCCAGACGCTCGCCGAACCCGCCGCAAGGCGCCTGTAGGAGTCGCCAATGTTGAGAACCTTGTTCCGCTTCGCCGTGGCTGCAATTCTCCTGGGAATGCCGACGGCCGCCCTGCCCAAAGGCGCGCCCCCCGAAGCGACGCTGTCACGCGGTGAAGTGATCACCAAGCTGGCGCCGAGTCCGGCGCACTTCAGTATACTTCTGCCTCCGGGCTACGCGGCAGGCGGTCATCCATATTCTCTGGTGCTGCTGCTCCACGGCGGCGGGGGTAGCGACGAGGATTTGGCGCGACTTGAGCCACTGATCGAGATGGCGTGGGCGAATGGCGACCTGCCCCCCGCGGTGGTCGTGATGCCCGATGCGGACCGCTCGTTGTACATCGATTATCGCGACGGTTCGCAGAAGTGGGATACCTTCATCGTCTCCGAACTCGTCCCCTACTTGCGCGCCCACTACAACCTTTCGAAGGAGCGCTCGCAGAGCGTCGTCATCGGGGCGTCGATGGGTGGCGAAGGCGCTCTCACCCTCGGCTTCCGCCATCCGGAAGTTTTTGGCGCCATCGCCGCGCTCGAACCGGGCATCGCGCCATCGCTTTCCTACCACGATCTGAAAGTGCGCAATCGTTTCTGGCGGACCGACGCCTTCTTCGAGGAACGCTTCGGAAAGCCGGTGGACGAGAATTGGTATAAGGAATTCAACCCAGCTAATCTGGCAATTTGCAATAGGGCGCAGATCCTCTCCAGCAGTTTGGCGATCTATTTGGACGTCGGCGCGAACGACATGTTCAACCTCGATGAGGGCGCCGAATTCCTGCATCGCGTTCTCTGGGATCAGGGGATTCCGCACGAATACCACCTTGTGCTCGGCGCCGATCACCTCGGGCGGACGCTGGCCCCGCGCTTCTTGGAGGCGTTCCGGTTCCTGAAGGAACATTCGCTTGCGCCGCCCGGACCGGACATGACGCCGAGACTTGTCGACGCCTTGAGGCGGGTGACGAGGTGGAAGGCGGAGGCCGGGGTCGATGTCAAAGCACGACGCCCCCCTTTCCCATCTCTGGACGCGACGTTGGACGGGTCGGGCATATGCCCTGCGACCGATCCGATCAGGCAATAGACCGGCGAAGCGACCCCCTCTCCCGCGGACAAGGGGCGACAATGCCGAAACGCGCGCGGCTTGCCGCCCTCACGTTGCGCCCATCACGTCGGCCGGATCGGGTTCGTCGGCGAGCGCCGCGCCGGAAAGACGCCGCTCGAGGTTGGCGAGGAACGCCTCATCCAGACGCTCGGCCTGGCCCTCGCTGATCGCCGAGGCGTGGGGCGTCAGGCTCACTTTCGGGTGACCCCAGAGCGGGCTTTGGGCCGGCAAGGGCTCGACCTCAAAGACATCGAGGATGGCGAAGCCGGGCCTTCCGGCGTCGAGCGCCGCGACGAGAGCGGCTTCATCCAGGAGCCCGCCGCGGCCGACGTTCGCGACGACCGAGCCGGCCTTCATGGCCGCGAAGAACGCCTGATCGGCGAAATGGCGGGTCGAAGCCGAAAGCGGCAGGGAGAGGACCGCGACGTCGGCCTCGGAAAGACGCGCCTTGGCTTCGCTGGGGGTGAGCGTTGCGTCGGCGAGCGGATGGGCTGCGGGGCGACGGCTCACCGCCAGGATGCGCGCTCCGAAGGCGCGGGCGCGGGCCGCCACCGCCTTGCCGATCGCCCCGAAACCGAAGAGCGCCCAGGTCGAGCCGGCGATCTCGCGATAGCGCAGCCGCCGCCAGGCCCCCTCCGCCTGGGCCGCCCGGCGCTCGGGTCCGCGCTGGAAGTGGTCGAGCACGCCCCACAGCACATAGTCGGCGATGCCCACCGCGTGGGCGTGGCTGGTGGTGAGCCGCGCGCCCTTCTTCACCATCTCGCCGAAGACCGGATGGTCGAAGCCGGCCGAGGCGGTGTGCACCCAGGAAAGATCGGGGCTGGCGAGCGCCGCGCGCGTGAAGGCGCCGGCCGCCTTGGTTCCCCAGAGATCCGCGCTCATCCAGGCGATCGAGGGCCTCGCCATCTCGGCGGAGAGGGCTTCGCCGCCCTCGCGGACCGCCCCGTCGGACGAAACCAGGATGGGGACGAGAGAAGCGCAGGCTCCCGCCTCGAGCCGGGGCTCGATCCTCTTCCAGGCGTCCTCGTGAATGAGAAGGCGGTTCAGCAGCTCGCTCCCTGGACCTATCGGCCCGCTCCTTAGCCGGGTCCGAGGAAGGCGTGCAACGTCCCGCAGACTCTACCGGCGGGGGCGCTCGCAATAGGCGGCGATCAGCTCGGCAGCGCTCTCGCGGGGCTGGAATCCCGTGGCGCGGGTGAAGCGCGAGACGTCGTAGCGACAGGCCGAGCGCCAGAGCGGGAACTCCCCGGATCGCGAGGGGCCTGCTCGCACGGCGATCTCGGGGGCCCTCTCCAGGCCTGCGGCGAGTCCTTCCAGCGCCTCGCGCCAGGTGAAGAACCCGCCGGCGAGATTGTAGGCGCCGCTCTCCTCTATCGTCAGGGCCAGAGCGATCCCTCGGGCGAGGTCCCTGGGTCCGATGAAGACCGACCCATCGGCCGCCCGCTCCGCCTCGCTCTGGAAATGGAAGACCCGTCCTTCCAGAAGGGCGTCGGCCAGGATGTCGAGGATCTGACCCTCCGAGCCCAAAGCATGGCCCAGGACCAGGGGAATGCGCAGGCTCGCCCCCACCGCGCCCGCCCGTTCGGCGGCGGCCATGGCGATCTGGCTCTCGTTGACCAGCTTGGCGATGTCGTACCAGCATTCGGCGGAGCGCGGCGCGTCCTCGGCGACCTCGCCCCTCACCACGCCATAGAGCGTCTGGCTGCTGGCGAAGATGAAGCGGCCGCCGTTCCAGGCATCGAGCAGGGCGCCGGTTCCGGCAATGTCCTCCTCGAGCGCGCGAGAGCGCAGGTTGGTCCTGGGGCTGGCCAGGTGGACGATCGCCTCGGCGGCTGCGATCTCGTGGGCGAGAGGGGCGAGTCGGGCGAGGGAGCCTCTGAGCTGGCGAACCCCTCGGCCGGGGACGAGGCTCCGGTGGACCAGAGCGGTCAGCTGATGCCCGCCGGATAGTAGTTCGGCGACCACCGCGCGGCCGATCTGACCCGAACCGCCGGTCACGAAGATTCGCATCACGCCGCCTGGGGCTGACGGCTCCCAGGCGAAACCGCGCGTGAGCTCAGGGGATTGGCGAAGGGATTGGCCGCGCCTTGCGACTTGAAAATGAGCCCGTGGCCCGAGCCGAAATAGAGTTCGAGCGCCAGCCTGCCGCCGGGCCGTCTCGCCACGTCGCCCCAGCCGAGCGCGCTCGCCAGCCGCTCCCGCATCCGCGGCAGGGCCGCTTCGATCTTCGCCGCTTCTCCGGCGAGGATCGGCGTCAGTCGATGGTCGAGGGGTCCCGGAATGTCGCCCTTCCGATCGATCGCCTCGAGGCCGAATCTCTCCGGCCGGTCGGCCGCCGGCGTCTCCGAGAAGAGCGCGAAGCGGTTGAGGATCCAGGTCGCGCCAGCGAGATCCTTCAGGGCCTCGACGCACCAGTCAACCGAAGCCTCCGCCTCTTCGAGGCTGTCGCCGGGAAATCCGGCGAGCAGATTGACGTGGGCGCCGATGCCGTGCGCGCTCATTTCGCGCAGCGCGCCAGCGGCGAAGGCGGCGTCGACACCGTGCGAGACCTTGTCCATCAGGGCCAGCACTCGTGGCGAGGCGGACTCGATTCCGAAGAGGACCTCGGCGCAACCGGCGCCGGCGAGCCCCTCGAAGAGGTCGGCGGTATGCGCCGGTTCGATCTTGCACCGGCAGGCCCAGGAGATCGCGAGATCGAGGCGGCCCATCTCCTTCACCGCCAGCCGCAGGGTGGCCGGCGAGAGCGCCTCGTCGGAGAAGATCGCCAGGCGAAGGCCGCCGCCGGCCATGGCCGCCAGCCTCTGCAAGCTGGCGCGGACCTCGGCCTTGGCCGGCGCGCCGGGCTCATCGTACTTGGCGTTCTGGGTGCAGAAGGCGCAACGGCTCCAGTAGCAGCGCCGGGCCGAGAGGCGCGTCCACAGGACCGGCTCGGGCGAGAAGGTCGCCATCGACGGAAGGCGCGCCGACTCGCCGACCGGCGTCCGGCTCGCCCGCCGCGCGTTTCCGGTTAAATCGGCGCGCCTCAGCACCCCGCCCGGACTCTCTCCTTCGGCGAGGGAAGAGGCGAGAAGGGGAACCACCTCGTCCCGCTCGTCCTTGGTCGCCACGATCGTATCGAAGAAGGCGGCCAGCGCCGGGGCGGCCGCCTCCAGGCTGGCGCTCAGCGAGAAGTTCTCATAGCCGTGGTCGGCGAGTGAGATGTGGGCGGCGGGATTGGCGGCGCGGATCGATCGAGCGGCGATGAGGCCGGTCAGGAGGTCCTCAGGGGACGTCGCGGCGAAGAGGAAGAGATCGTTGGCGCGGGCCAGCGGTCGCACGATCTCCGCGATGCTGCGCGCGAGGACGCTGTCGCGTTCGGCGAAGGCGGCGAGCGCACGGCTCTTTCGATAATCCAGGCCCTCCACGATCGGCCCGGCGGAGAGCGTCACAGCGAACTCGTTCTCGAGAGCGTAGAGGCGTTCGAGCCAGTCCTCCAGCGGGGCGAGGGCCTCGACATAGGCGTCGGCGCCGCCAAAGGTCTCGGCGCGGTCGAGCTTGTCCAAGGCGGCGCCCGCCGCCCGCGCCCGGCCTTTCGCGTCCAGACCGTTGGCGAGCCGCTCCAGGCGCGCGATCCAGCGTTCGCGAATGCCTAGCCGGCGAAGGATCCTGTCGGCGAAGGCCGGGCTGCACAGATCCCGCCACCACGCGTGATTGAGGCTGAACGCCGCCAAGCGGATCCCAGGATCGCCGGCGAGTTGATCCCACCAGCGGCCGGGGTCGTGGACGACGGTGGGAAACCGTCCCGGCGAGGCGAGCGCCAGAACGCGTAGCGGCCCGCTTATGGATTCTCCGGCCGCCCTCGGACCGGTCCCGCGCCTCAGCCCCGGACGCCGGAGACCGTGGTCGGCACGTGCACTGTCGTCGACGGCTTGGGCGCCGGCTTGGGCGTATTCGGCTTGTCCAGGACAGGCCCGGTCGCTCCGACGGCCGGCGACGCGGGGGCGGAGGTCGCGCGCAGTCCGGCCAGCGAGGCGGCGGCGAGCGCCAGAGTTCCGGCGTATTGGAAGATGCGGCCTGTCTTCGACATCGGCTTCTCCACGAATCGCTCTTGATTCGGCCGATATTCGTAGGTCCGCCGGTCGGGTAGGTCAAGGTTTCCCAAGAGATTCACCCCCGAGTTGAACAGAACTTTGGGGCAGACGACGGTCGTCGAGGCGCCGAAGACTGTTCAGGGGCTCGCATCGGCGCCGGCTGGAGTCTCGGCCTTCAGCCCCTCGATGTAGGCGATCTCATCCTGGGCGACGGCATCGCCGGGCTCCAGCTTGAGGGATTGCCGATACGTTTCGAGAGCCTCGTCGAGGCGGCCCAGGCCGGTGAGGGCGTAGGCTTCGCCGCGCATCAGCCGGGCCCGATCGTCGGCGGCCGGCGGGGCCGCCGCGAGAGCTTGCCGATAGACCTTCAAGGCCTCGGCCGGCCGGTGCAGGCCCTCCAGGGCGAAGCCCTTCTCGGAGCTGAGATCGGGGTCGTTCGGGGCTGCCGCGAGGCCCTCGTCCAGAAGGGCGATCGCCTGGGCGTAGCGGCCCCTCTGGTCGTCGAGCGAGGCGGCCATCATCGCGGCCTCGGTCCATGGCTCGAGCCGGCAGACGTCCTTCTGCTTGGGCCCGCCCTTCGACGTGGCCGCTCGCGCCTCACGAAGTCCGCGAAGGCAATCGGACCGATCCGAAGCCCAATAGATCATCTGGCCGTCGCCGGGCTCCAACCGGCCGGACGGCCCCGGCGCCTCGCCGGCCACCCGTTCAAGCGCGCCCTGCCAGGCCGCCAGCGCCCGAAAGCCCCCTCGCTCGTAGGCCCGGCGCGCCGCCTCGGCCACCGCCGAGTCCCGCGCCGGCGTCCCGGTTTCCACGGCGAGAACCGCCGCCCGCTCCAGCGGCGGCGGCGGAGCCGGTGTGACGAAGGCGGCGAGCTGGACTCCCAGCGCCAGGATCGCATTCCACGGCAATGGATGTTCCCCCCGCGTCCGCCTCTACCGACTGGCCGTCAGGCGAGGCTCAAGGACGCGTCGGCAAGGGTCAATCCGCTGCTTCGCCGCAGCGGCCGCTCGTCGCAGGCGACCTTGAAAGCAGGCTGTGAAGAGCGGCTGGACACGACCCCAGCCGACGGCCTAGTTCCAGATCGGAAACGAGATTCGCCGAGGAGGAGTCTGGATTAGGAGCCGGCAGGTCTTGTCGACGGCGGCCGTGGCCTCGGTGACGCTCGCCCTGACGGGCGTCCTCGTCGCCCTGGGGCTCGCGTCCGCGGCTCAGAAGGCGCCGACGCCGCAGGCGGTCTCGGCCGCGGGCCAGGCCCTCTTCGCGAGTCGCTGCGCCAGTTGCCACGAGCCGGCCGTCGGAAGGGCGCCGAACCGCGAACGACTTGCGGCTCTCGGCCCCATGGAAATCGTGAACGTGTTGAAGAACGGCGCGATGCGGCCGATGGCGCAGGGCCTCAGCGCACTTCAACTGGGGGAGATCGCGACTTTCCTCTCTCCCCCTTCGGTTGGCGCTGCCAAAGCGCCTCCCCCGGCCGACCCGCCGAAGTGTTCGACCCTCACGCCCTTGCGCGTACGGCCGGATGATTGGACGAGCTGGGGCCGCGAGCCGACCAACTGGCGCGACCAGCCCGATCCTGGCTTCAGGCCATCCTCGGCGCCGAAGTTGAAGGTCAAGTGGGCCTTCGCTCATTTTGGGGGCAAGTACGGCCAGCCGACCGTGGCCGGCGGGCGGGTGTTTCTGACCAGCTCCGGGGGAAAGGCCTACGCCCTCGACGCCAAGACCGGGTGCATGATCTGGCGCTTCTCGGGCGCCCGCTCGCGCACGACCATCACGGTCGGGCGCCTCGCCTCGGCCCGGAGCGGCTTTGCGGTCTTTCTGGGCGGCGCCGGGAATAACGTCTATGCGCTCGACGCCGGCGACGGGAGCCTGATCTGGAAACAGCGCGTCCAGACCCATCCGCTCGGCATTCTCACCGGAGCCCCGGTTCTCTGGCGCGGCCGGCTCTATGCGCCGCTCTCCTCCTACGAGGAGCTCACCGCCTCGGTGGCGAAATACCCGTGCTGCACCTTCCGCGGCGGCGTCGCCGCCCTGGACGCCGCCACGGGCCGGCCGCTGTGGACGACCCACACCATCAGCCGGCGGCCGTCTCCCTCGCACCTGAACCGGAGCGGGACGCAGATGTACGGCCCGGCCGGCGCCGCCGTTTGGTCGGCTCCGACGATCGATGCCATACGCCGCCAACTCTACGTCGCCACCGGCGATTCCTATACCGACGTCAAGGAGGGCGGGTCCGACGCGATCATGGCCATGGACTTGGCGACCGGGGCGGTGAAATGGAGGACGCAGGTCACCGCGAGCGACAACTATCTGAGCGGCTGCGAAGCGGTGAGGATGACCAATTGCCCCACGCCGCTGGGCCATGACTTCGATTTCGGCGCGGCGCCGATCCTGATGAGGCTGGCGAGCGGCGCCGACATCCTGCTGGCCGGGCAGAAGTCGGGGATTGTCTATGGGCTCAACCCCGAGGACGGACGCGTCCTCTGGAAAACCCGGGTCGGCCACGGCGGTCCCCTGGGCGGCGTCGAATGGGGTATGGCGAGCGACGGCAAGCGTCTCTACGTCGGCGTCGCCGACGCCTTCATGCCCTCGCCGCCGGGTCGGCCGGGCCTGGCCGCGCTCGACCCGGCCACCGGCCGCATTCTCTGGTTCACAACCTCGCCGCTTCTGTCGTGTGGCTGGACGGGCGGGGCCCCCTGCATGAACGGGATCTCGGCCCCGCCGACGGTGGCCGGGACCGTCGTCTTCGCCGGCGACCTCGATGGGCGATTCCGAGCCTATGACGCCGCCACGGGCCGGGTCCTGTGGAGCTTCGATACCGGAAGCCGGAGCTATGCGACGGTCAACGGCGTGGCGGCGCAGCACGGAGGCGATATCGACGGCCCAGGCCCCGTCGTCGCCGAGGGCATGGTCTTCGTCTATTCGGGCTATCTGGGCAGCCTCGGCGGCGCCCCCACCAACCCGCTTCTGGTCTTCTCGGTCGGCGGCCGCTGACTCTCGCCAGAGTCGATACGCGAGCGGCGGCCGGTCAGACGCGCCGTCGACCGACGACCGTGTGATAGACCAGCAGCACGATCACCGCGCCCACGATGGCGATGAGGAAGCTCGTCAGATTGAGCCCGTTGACCGGCGGGCCGGCGAAGATCCTGACGCTGATCCAGCCCCCCACCAGGGCGCCGATGACGCCCAGGATGATATCCATCAGGATTCCCTCGCCGCTGCGGTTGACGAGCTTGCTGGCGACAAAGCCCGAGACGAGGCCCAGGACGAGCCAAGCGATGATCGACATGAGTGCGCCCTCCTGCCAGCGGCGAACCGAAGGAACGGATTTCGCCCGGGCTTGTTCCCCGAGCCCCGACCCCCAATTCGCCGCAGCCTTGGTCCTCAGAATACGACCGGAGGGTTCGCCGAACAAGGGCGTCCGAAAGTCGCGCCCCCGGGGCGGCGGCCGCCTCAGCGGGAGCCCTCCCGATCCGCCCGCGCCGTTCCCGTCTTGGGAGCGAAGGCGTCGAGCCATTCCTCCTTGGAGAGTTGCGGCGGCAGGGCCCAGGTCTCGCGCGGCCGCGAGGGCGCGTGGGTCGCCTTGAGCCGCGCCGCCTCGACCAGCAGCTTGTGGGCCGCCGTCATTCCCGCCCCCGACTTCAGCTTCCCCGCCTCTTCGGCGAGTGCCATCATCTTCTCGATCACTGGCCTCACGTCGGACGCCGTCCGGGCCCGTTCGAGACGGATCTCCGCGATCCGTTCTCTGACGTCCCTGCGCGCGCAGCGCCTCCTGGTCATTCCACTCTGGCGTGAGAACCCGGCCCGGCGGGTGGCCTCGTGGATCGGCAGGCCGTCGGCGAGGGCCTGGGCGAGCGCCTCGAGCCTTGGATTGTCGAGAGCGGACATACCATAGCAATATGCAATAGATTTGCGCGAAAATCAAGCCGTGGCGCGAGTCCCGATCGTTCAGGTCGAGGCTACCGACTTCGGCCGGCCCTCACCCCCCACGATGTGGAGACGGGCTCACCTTCCGCGCGCACCGGCTCAACCCTCAGGGGAATCGATTCGACATGATCGTGAACCCGACTTAGGCATCAGGCCCGCTGATCGGGCTTGGCCCTCGCGAAAGGGATGACCGACGGGCCGCGCCACTGGTTGTTGAAGTCGTACAAGGAGCGTTCGTCATGAAAGTTGTCGAGTTGATCGCCTGTGTTGCGGTCGTCGCCTTGAGTGCAGGCGCATCCCGCGCCGCGGATCTGATCACCAACGGCAGCTTCGAGACGAACGGCCCGGCGGCGGGCAGTGCCCCTACCGAGCCTATCGGCAGTACTGCGATCACAGGCTGGACCGCGATCAACAACGACGGCACCACGACCGACAACGGTCACAATCTCATCTGGATCGGCAACGGTGGCTATGGCCTCGACACCCCGTTCGGCACGGATTTCCTCGACCTGACAGGCACCACCGATACAACGCCGTTCTCCGGGGTGAGCCAGACGGTCACGACGGTCGTGGGGCAGGCCTATGCGCTGACCTTCTACCTCGGCGTTTACGGCGCTGGTGGCGCGTTTGGCGGCCCGATCTCGGCGACCGCCAACGCCGGCTCCGCCTCCCAGACCTTCACCGATCCGGGGGGGACCGGCGGCACGGATGCGAGCGGGACTTACTGGACCCCTTATACCCTGGACTTCACGGCGTCGGCGGCCTCGACGGTCATCTCGTTCGTCGGCACATCCGGCGATGAGTTCATCGGGTTGGACAATGTCTCTCTGAACCCGACCGTCTCCGGCGTTCCCGAGCCGGTTGCCTGGGCTCTGATGCTCGCCGGCCTGGGGATGATCGGCTTTTGTATGCGCCGCCGCCGGGGGACGCTCGCCGTCGCCTGATCGGTCCGCTCGGATTTTCTCCGCTGCCGGCGTCAGGGAAAACTCGTCAGCCGCCCGGCCGCCTCCCCGACCGGGCTCGTTCCCGAGCCGCGCCCGAATTGGGCGATCACGGATGAGAAGCCCGGCGGCTTCGCGAAGTCGGAAGTAAGAATCGCCGACTTCGGCATGAGGGGTCCAAAGACCGCGCGCCAGGCCTTCGCGGGGCCGCTATGGTCCGCGCGATGGCTGCGATCCTTTCGAAAGCCCAGGCGAAGGCCGCCGCCGCCGAGCTCGACCGCCGCAGCTTCTACGTCCTCGAAAAACTCCTTTCGCCCGCCGCCTGCGTCGAGATCGCGAGCTTGTGGAAAAACCCGGGCCTCTTCCGCAAGAAGGTCGTCATGGCCGCCCACGGCTTTGGAGCCGGCGAATACGGCTACTTCGCCGAGCCCCTGCCGGCGCCCGTCCAGGCGCTGCGCGAGGGCCTCTTCCCACCGCTGGCCGCGCTCGCCAACCAGTGGGCCGAGCGGCTGGGGCGAAAGGAGCGCTTCCCCGACCGCCTCGAGGCCTGGCTCGATCTTTGTCATCGCGGCGGCCAGCTGAGGCCGACCCCACTCCTCCTCCGCTATGGCCCGGGCGACTACAACCGCCTCCACCGCGACCTCTACGGCCCGCTCGTCTTCCCCCTCCAGGCGACGATCCTCCTCTCGGAGCCGGGATTGGACTTTTCCGGGGGCGAGTTCCTTCTCGCCGAGCAGGAGCCCCGCGCCCAGACCAGGGTCATGGTCGTGCCGCTCGCCCGAGGCGACGCGGTGGTCTTCTCCTCCTTTGAAAGGCCCGTCCCTTCCGCCCGCCGCGGCTGGCGCCGCGTCGCCATGCGTCATGGCGTCAGCGACATCCGGGTCGGCGAGCGGACGACGCTCGGGATCATCTTCCACGACGCGGCGTGAAACACCTCTCATTGAAGGGAAAGGAGCCACGCCCTTCTGCGCCTAGCCCGACTTCGCCGCCCGCCAGTTGAGCTCGATCGCCACGCCGTTGGGATCGGTGAGGAAGATCTGGCGGGCCGAGCCGCCGGGGACCTCGATCTCGCGGAAGGGGACCTTGGCCTTGATGAGCCTCTTGCGCGCCGCGGCGATGTCGGCGATCGAAAACGCGAAATGGTCGAGCGCCGCTTGCGTCGATGGGGCCTGGGGCTCGCTCCGCACGCCCAGGTGCACGAGCGCCCGCTCGCCCTCGTAGAGCCAGGCTCCCGGAGCGCCGAAGGCCGGCCGCCAGCCTTCCTTCAGGCCCAGGGCGTCGCGGAAGAAGGCCACTGTCTCGGCCAGCCGGTCGGTCGAGATGTTGATGTGGTCGATGCCGGTGATGTCCATGGGCCTCTCTCCTGCCAACCTAGACCTCGACGGGCCAGAAGTCGCCCGAAGAGAAGTCGCCCGAAGAGAAGTCGCCCGAAGAGCCGTTTCGGGAATTCGTCCCCAATCCGCCCGCTTGACGCGCTCGGCGTCCAGCTTCAGAACGCAGCGGGCTCGAAAGGGGAACAATCCATGGATTCGTCCGAGACGGAATCTCGCTTGGAGGGGGGCTGCGTGTGCGGGAAGGTGCGATATCGCCTGTCTTCGCCGCCGATGATCGTCCACTGCTGTCACTGCACGCAGTGTCGGCGGCGGGTCGGGACGGCGTTTGCGGTGAACGCCCTCATCGAGGCCGACCGGATCGAGCTCCTCTCCGGCTCGCCAGCCTGCGTCACCCTCCCCACCGAGAGCGGCCGTCCGCTCGACGACTGGGGCTGCCCGTCATGCAAGACCTCCCTGTGGAGCGACTACGGGCGTCGGCGAAACCTCCTCTTCGTTCGGGTGGGCACGCTCGACGATCCCGCCGCCCTGCCGCCCGACGTCCACATCTTCGTCCGCTCCAAGCTGTCGTGGGTGGAGCTCCCGAAAGGCGCCCGGGCCTACAAGGTCTATTATGACGCTAAGCAGGTCTGGACGAGCGGGGCCCTGGAGCGGCGCGCCGCATTGCAGAAGGCGTAGGGAAAGGATCGGTCATGGTTCTCTTCGCCGCCCTCAACGACTATGGCCCGGCCTTCCGCCGAGGCGCGCCTCTCGCCGAGCAGCCGGACTGGGCCGGTCACGCCCGCTTCATGGACGATCTCTACGAGCGCGGGATCTGCCGCCTCGCCGGCGTCCTCGGCGACTTCGAGGGCGCGCTGGTGGTGGTGGAGGCCGGCGATCTGGAGGAAGCCCGGCGCCTGCTGGCCCCTGACCCTTGGCTCGCCAGCGGCATCCTCGTCTCCCGCCGCCTCGCCTGTTGGAATCTCAAGCTCGGCGCCATCGCCTAGACCGGTGCACGAGCCTATAGGTCGAGCTCGAAGGAGCCCGCATGGCCGATCTTCTGGAGCTTTCGCGTTCGGTCATCGATGGCGAGAAATCGCTCGCCGAGACCGGGCCGCTCAACCGCATCACCCACGAGCTCTCCGAGCTCGCCGAGGGGATCGCCATGGTCGAGGCGTTCAGCCACTCGATCCTCTTTTCCACCGGTGAGGGCCTGCTGGCGTTCGACGCTTCCGGGCCGGCCGGCGGCCCGCGGGTCGTGGAGGCGGCGAGGACATGGAGCGTCGATCCCTTCTCGATGCTCGTCTACACCCACGGCCATGTCGATCATGTGGGCGGCGCTGGCGCCTTCCTCGCCGACGCCGAGAGCCGGGGCCATGCACGGCCCCGCGTCGCCGGCCACGACAACATCGCCGCCCGCTTCGACCGCTATGAGCTGACCGACGGCTGGAACCGGATCATCAACGCGCGCCAGTTCGGCCAGTTCATGCGCGCCGGCTACTCCATCGGCGGGTCCGAACGCTTCCTGCCGGCGACGACGCCCAGGCCCGACCTCACCTATTCCGACCAGAGGGCGCTTTCGATCGGCGGACTGGACGTGGAGCTGCGCCACGCCCGCGGCGAAACCGACGACCACACCTGGGCCTGGCTGCCAAAGAAGAAGGCGATCTGCGCCGGCGACTTCTTCATCTGGAACTTTCCCAACGCCGGCAATCCCCAGAAGGTGCAGCGCTATCCGGCGGAATGGGCGGCGGCTCTGCGCGCCATGGCGACGATGGAGGCCGAGCTCTTCCTTCCCGCCCACGGTCTTCCGATCAGCGGAAAGGCGCGCATCGCCAAGGTGCTCGACGAGGTCGCCTCGGCGCTGGAGGCGCTGGTCGCCGAAACCCTGGCGATGATGAACGCCGGAGCGCGGCTCACCGATATCCTGGGAACGGTTAGGGTCGCGCCCGAAGTCCTCGAAAAGCCCTATCTGCGCCCGCTCTACGACGAGCCGGAGTTCGTCGTCCGCAACATCTGGCGCCAGTATGGCGGTTGGTGGGACGCCAATCCCGCCAATCTGAAGCCCGCCCACGACGCGGGACTCGCCGCCGAGATCGCCCATCTCGCGGGCGGCGCCGAGCGGCTCGCTGAGCGGGCGCAGGAGCTCGCCGAGACCGATCTGCGGCTCGCTTGCCATCTCGCCGAGATGGCCGCCCTCGCCGAACCCCACAACGCCGCCGTCCACGGCGCCCGCGCCGAGGTTTTCCAGCGCCGGCGCGACGCCGAGACCTCGCTCATGGCCAAGGGCGTCTTCGGGGCCGCGGCCAACGAATCCAAGGCGAAGGCGGGAGACTGATCCCTAAGGCCCGCGCCTGACCGGACGGGCGCATCCTCTCGGCCACTCGCGCGTTTTCTACTGCTGAAGGGGGCCCTTCGCTATGGAGTATCACCCATGAAGACCCTCGCCCTGTCGCTCGCCGCGCTCGGCGCGGCCGCACTCGTCCCGCTCGCCCCGACGGTGGTCAGGGCCCAGGACGCCGCGATGACCCCCGACGCCTCGGCGATGAACCCCGAGCATGGCAACTGGACCCTCAACGAGCGCGAGCACTGGCTCGACAACCGCCTCGACATGGCCCGCGACCAAGGTTCAATCGACCATCACGAATATAAGCGCGTCAAGCACGAGATCGCCGGCATCCACCACGAGGAAGACCGCATGCGCGACAATCACGATGGCCAGCTCACCGACAACGAGACGGCCATGCTCGAAACGAGGCTCGACAACGTCGCCAGCCAGATCCACTGGTTGCACGAGAACAGCTTCCAGAAGCCCTGGTAGGCGACTCTTCTAGAGGAGGGATGAGGCGATGAGCGATGTTGCCAGCGATGTCGGCAGCGAAGCGCCTTTCGAGACCGAAGGGCCGACCGACGCCGAGTCCGCTTTCGATCGTGTCTTCGATGAAGTCTGCGAAGCCGGCCGCCAGGCGAGCGAGACGATCGCCGCCGAGCCGGTCTGGTCGTTGGTCCTGGCAACGGTGAGCGGCCTTGCTCTGGGCCTCATGCTGGGCGGCGGCGGCCGCAGGCGGGAAGTGTACGTCCTGCGCGAGTAGCCGCCGCCGTCTTGTCGCTCCGGCGCAAAGGGGGTTATGGCTCGGCCCGGTCCCCAGCCCGCCGGAGTGATTCCTTGCGCCCGACTCTTCTCGCGCTCGCCTGCGCCTTGTTCCTGAGCGCTCCGCTCGCCGCAATCGCCCAGAGCGCCGATGTCAAAAAGCCCGACGCGGCCAAGGAAGATACCGCCAGGCCCCATGCTCCCTCGCCGACCCCGCCCACGGCCGAGGACCTCCACAAGGCCGAGGTCGCCGCCGAGATCGCCTCGGGCTGGGCGAGCGCGCCGGTGGCCGAGCGCGAGGTGGTCACCCATCACCTGGTCGCCACCGCCTCGGGCCGGGTGCTCCACTATGCCGCCACGGCCGGCACGCTCACCCTCCGCGACGACCACGGCAAGCCGGTCGCCAGCATGTTCTACGTCGCCTACACCCTGGATGGCGCCACTCCCGCCGACCGGCCGGTGACCTTCTTCTACAACGGCGGCCCCGGCTCCTCCTCGATCTGGCTTCACATGGGTTCGCTCTCGCCGGTGAGGGTCACGACCGCCAACCCGGTCTTCATCCGCCCGGCGCCCTACGGCTTCGGACCCAATCCCCAGACCCTGCTCGACGCCTCCGATCTCGTCTTCCTCGACGCCATCGGCACCGGCTATTCGCGGGCCCTGGGGGATTCCAAGCCCAAGATGTTCTGGGGCGTGGACGAGGATGCCGACGCCTTCGCCCGCGGGGTCATGCGCTGGGTCACCAAGTTCGATCGCTGGGATTCTCCCAAGTTCCTCTACGGCGAATCCTACGGCACCACGCGTTCGGCGGCGCTCGTCTGGCAACTTCAGAACCGCGGCATGGCCATCAACGGGGTCATCCTGCAGTCCAGCATCCTCAACTACGGAATCGACCAGCCCGGCTTCGACGAGCTCTACATCGGCTACATCCCCACCTATGCGGCCGCAGCCTGGTACCATCATAAGATCCCCGGACCGCCGGCCACGCTCGACGCCCTGCTCGACCAGGCCCGCGCCTTCGCCCTCGGCCCCTATTCGGAAGCCCTGGCCAAGGGATCGAGCATCACACCGGCGGAGAGCCAGCAGATCGCCGAGCAGCTGAGCCGGCTCATCGGGGTCTCGCCGGCCTTCATCGAGGACTCCAACCTGCGCGTCGAGCCGGCCATGTTCCGCAAGGAGCTGCTTCGCGACCAGCGCCTCACTCTCGGACGCTACGATTCCCGCTACACCGGGGTGGACGAGAGCGCCGCTGGGGCCGTTCCCGACTATGACGCTTCGGACAAGGCGATCAGCGACGCCTTCGTGGCCGCGTTCCAGAACTACCTTTCGACCGAGCTCGATTATCATACCGACATGGAATACCGGACGACCGTCTACGGCATGGACGGTTTCAAATGGGACTGGAAGCACAAGGCGCCCATGCAGGCGCCCGGAAGCTACCAACGCGAAGAGCAGATGCCGGACGTCGCCCTCGATCTGGGCGCAGCCATGCGCACCAATCCCTATCTCAAGGTGCTTTCGCTCAACGGCTACTACGACATGGCGACGCCCTTCCTCATCACCGAGTACGATCTCTCGCACATGATGGTGGGGCCGACCGAGGCAAAGAACGTCGAGTTCCGCTACTATCCCTCCGGCCACATGATCTATCTCAATCCCAAGGCGCTCGATCAGCTCCACTCCGACCTCGACGCCTTCTATGCCGAGACCGTGGAGAGCGCCCGCGACGGTGGCGGCGAGCCGACCGACGCGCGTTGAGAGCGACCTGATCGGGACCGGCGCTTCGCGACGCGGATCAGGAGCTCCCTGAGCGGGCCCGGGCGGTCTTGGCGGCCTTGGCTGTCTTCTTGATGAGCTCGGCGGCGCGCGCGGCCTCGCGCACTCCGATCACCTCGAAGGCCTTGCCCTCGAGCTTGGCCTTGGCGGTCCAGAACGAGACGAGATTGTCAATGAAGTCGCTCGGAAGATCCCCGACCGCCTGGAGCTTGGCGTAGAGCCGCGAGACCGCCGCGGCGGCGAGAACGCGGTCGTTGCGGTGACGGTCTCCCTTCTCGGTCTCCTCGGCCTCGATGACTCCGACGAGCCGGGCGATGAGGACCGATCCCATCGGTAAGGGTTCCTCAGAAAGGACCATGACGTCGAGCGGGTCGCCGTCCTCGGCGTACGTCGAGGGAACGAAACCGAAGTCGAGGGGGATGCTCAGGCCCTCCGGCAGGTGCGTCTTCACGCGGAAGGCGCGAATGGCCGGATCGTAGTCGAACTTTGTGCGTGAGCCCCTGGGGCTCTCGATCACCGCCTGGCAGGTCAGGGCATCGCGATCAAGGGCGTGGGGAAGGCGGGAAAGATCGCCCATAGAGGCTCCGCTTGCGCCCCCGCGTCTTCTTCAAATCATCACAGCCACTGCCCAGTTCCCCGCCGGAACGCTCCTGCTTGTCGGGCGGTTACGCCTGAATGGGCGAAAGGACGGGCGCGGGCGAGCGGGTCAAGCTGGGCCTCAGCGAGATCCGCATCCTCATCCTCGGCGCGGAGATCCTCCTGGGATTCCAATACGAGGCGATCTTCCAGCACGGATTTTCCCACCTCGCCTTTCCGCTGCGCGCCATCGAGGCCGCCGGCCTCCTCATCCTGGTCCTGGTGGTGGTGCTGATGATCGCCCCTGGCCCCTTCCACCGGATCTCGGAGCGAGGGGCCGCGACCGAGCGGCAGAACCGCTTCACCGACGCCATGATGGTCCTTTCGCTCGCTCCCTTCGCGCTCGCCATTGGCCTCGACATCGTCGTGGCGCTGAGCAGCGTTCTTGGTCTCGCCGGCGCCGCGCTCTTTGGCGCGAGCCTTTTCCTCCTCTCACTCGTTGTCTGGTTCGGGATCGCCCTCATGAGCCGCACGCCGCCACCTCCCCCCGGGCCCGACGAGGCCGTTCCGCTCTCCGAGCGGATCAGCGAACTCATGACCGAGGCGCGGATCGTCCTTCCCGGCGTCCAGGCCCTGCTCGGCTTTCAGCTCGTCGCCTATCTCACTGAATTCTTTCCCCACCTCGATCGCGCCTCCAAGGCCTTCCATACCGCCGGCCTGGCGTTTTTGGTCATCTGTATGATTCTCCTCATCGCGCCGGCGTCCTTCCATCGCATCGCTGAGCATGGCGAGTGCAACGAGCGGGTGGAGCGAGTCGGCGTCGCCTTCCTTCTGGCCTCGCTCGTCCCCCTCGCCCTGGCCCTCGCCGCCGACGTCTTCGTCGCCCTGGACGTCGTCTTCTCGAACATCGCCTGGGCCGCTGTCGGCTGCCTTGCGGCGCTCCTGGTCGCGCTCGGGGGCTGGTTCGCCCTGCCTTACGTCTGGCGCCGGCCTACTCGTGATAGCCGCCGATGATCGGCAGGATCTCGCCGGTGATGTAGCTCGAGCACTGTTCGGAGGCGAGGAAGACGAAGGCGGGGGCGATCTCCTCGGGCTGGGCGGGCCGTTTCATGCCCGACTGCGCGCCGAACTCCGAGACGTCCTCGGCCTCCTTGTCGGCCGGATTGAGTGGCGTCCACACCGGCCCCGGGGCCACCGCATTGACCCGGATGCCGCGCGGAAGAAGCGCGCTCGCCAGCGACCGGGCGAAGGCGTGGATGCCGCCCTTGGTCATTGAATAATCGAGGAGGTGCTTGGACCCCAGGATGCCGGTCACCGAGCCGGTCATGACGATGGCCCCACCGCGCGGCAGATGGGGAACCGCCGCCCGCGCCAGGTGGAAATAGCCATAGAGATTGGTCTTCAGGGTGCGGTCGAAGCGCTCCTCGTCGATTTCCTCAATGGCTTTGGCATGCTCCTGGAACGCGGCGTTGTTGATGAGGATGTCGAGCCTGCCGAAGGTCTTCAGGGCTTTGGCGACCGCCTCTTCGGCGAACTCGGGATCGGCGGCGTCGCCCGCCAGCACCAGGCAGCGGCGCCCTTCGCCCTCGACCATCTCCTTGGTCTTTTCCGCGTCGGCCCGTTCGTCGAGGTGGACGATGGCGACATCGGCGCCTTCGCGGGCGAAGAGGACGGCCACCGCCCGCCCGATGCCGGAATCGCCGCCGGTGATCAGCGCCGCCTTGCCTTCGAGCTTGCCCGACCTTTTCCAATAGGGCGCCTCGTACATGGGCGCGGGATCCATCTTGCGCTCTTCGCCAGGCTTGGCCTGATGCTGGGCGGGAAAGGGTGGGGCCGGATAGGCGCGCGCGCCGGCCTGCACCGCGCCCTCCTCCTCATCGCCGTTCTTCCCCGACTTTGAACTCGTCTTCGACTTGGCTTCGGCGCGGCTTTGGGTGCGCCTCTGCGCCTCGGCGGTCCGGTGTCCTCCCTGCGCGTGTTCGTGGCTCTGGGACATGTCGTCGTCTCCTTCAAAGAGAGGCGAGCGGAGCAATCCCTGCGGCCCAGCGAGGTTCCCTATCGTCAGCGCGGCGAGATGAGACGTGCACTATTCTTCGGGAGGCTGGCGGCGGCGGGAGCCGTGACGGCGACGATGGGAACATCCGCGGCCGCGACGATGCGCCATCGGCCTCCGATCTTGCGCCAGGTATCGGTGAAGACCTGCTCGCGGGCGTTGCGGTCCGGCGCCGGACCCACCTCGAACTCGTGGGCCTGGGCTATGGCGGCATTCCCATAGAACCGCACCTTCATCCCGCGCACTTCATCGGACGTCGCGTGCGGCCCGTTCCTCACCTCCCGGACGACCGCCGCCTTGCCATACTCCGCCCCGCGCGTATCCACCCCGAGGAAGCTGTCGTCGAGCAGGCGCTCGACCGCTGGGACGTCGCCCGTGACGTAGGCCTGGCCCCACGCGCTCTCTCCCTGGGAGATAACGCGTTCGTCGGCCAATCGCGCGGCGTTTACCTGCGCGCTGGTGGGCGAAGTCGAAGCCGCCGCCACCACCGCGGCCAAACTGGCGGACAACCGGACCCAACTCATGCGTCGCCCTCCCAACGCGGCCTGGGTTTTCGGCGCAAGGATAGCAACCCCGCCCTATCCGGCCCACCCCCTGCCGGCGCCGCTCCCTGGGGGTGCGGGACCAGGAAGCCGCGCTCAACCTGGTTCGCCTGACGCGCGAACTTGCCGAGGAGCTCGCCTGCGTCGAGGCGGTCTTCACCCATCCTACGAGGGCGGCTATCCCGACCACGACGCCGCCGCCTTCGCGGTCGCTTGCGCCTGCCAGCTTCTGAGGAGGTCCGGCCTCAAACCGCCGGATCGCTACGAGTTCGCGTCCTATCATCTCTCCGGCGGGGCTAGGCGCGCCGGCGTCTTCTGGCCGGACCAGGAGGTCGGGGAGACCATTTGGCTCCTGGGACCCGAAGAGCGCGAGAATAAGGCGGAGGCCCTCGCCTGCTTCGCCAGCCAGGCCGAGCCGAACTCCTGGTTCCCGAGCGACTGCGAGCGCTGCCGCCATGCGCCCCCCTACCGTTTCGGAGCCGCCGCCGCCCGGCGAGGCGCTCTACGACCGATTCGGCTGGACCATGACGAGCCAGACCTGGCGCGGGCTCGCCCGATCGGCGCTCTCCGATCTCGACCTCTGCGCCGAGGGCGGGCAGTCGCGCCCCTGAGCGTCATCAGCGTCGCCTATCCCTTCGCGGCCCCAGGAGGATCTGAGCCCAGGCGCAATCGGGGCGACGACCACGCCGCGCTGAGGAGAACGCGCTCTTGAGGTTTGGCTCTGAATCGGCCACACCGCCGCAGGTGGAACCAGAGCCGTGCATCCGAGCTTTAGCGAGGGCGGACTGGCGCAATCCAGGATCCGGAGGGAACTCATGACCAGAACTTCAGCGTTGCGTACGATCTTCATCGCCGCCGCCTCGATAGGGGCCTTGTCGATCGCCGCCTGCAGCGGGAGCAACGGCAACAACGCCGCCAATTCGGCCGCCGAATCGGCCAACGAGGCGGCGAACTCGGCCAACGAGGCGGTCAACGCCGAGGCCAACGCGTCGGCCAACGCCATGCCCGGCGCGGAGAACGCCGCGGCCGCCAACAACGCCGCCAACGCCGCCGCCGGCGCCGCCAACAATGCGGCGAACTCGGCCGCCAGCGCCGCCAACTCGGCCGCCAACGCCGCAGGCAACAGCCAGTAGATCTCGGGTAAGCGCTTCCCGTTCCTTTCGGGAGGCGCTTGCCGCCTAGCCTTGCTCCGGTCTAAGCCGTCGTCGCCAAGCGTGCGTCTTGCGCGGAGCGGAGGAGGCTGGCCGATGGCCAAGGTTGATCCACACGGGGCTCTTCAGGGGCGCGTCGCCCTCGTCACCGGAGCCAGCCGCGGTATAGGTGCGGCCGTCGCCGCGCGCCTCGCCATGGAAGGCGCCAAGGTCGCGGTGAGCGCGCGAACCGCCGAAAAGGGCGAGAGCCGTCTCCCGGGCACCCTGCGCGAAACGATCGGCCGCATTCGCGAGGCCGGCGGCCAAGCCGAGGCGCTGAAGGCCGATCTCGCCATTGCCTCCGATCGCGAGCGCCTGGTCCGGGAAACCGAGGAACGCCTCGGCCCCGTCGACATCCTCGTCAACAACGCCGCGGTGACCTGGTTCATCCGGGTTGAGACCTTCACTGAAAAGCGGCTCAAGCTGATGATGGAGGTGCAGGTCTTCGCGCCGTTCCACCTTTCCCAACTCGTTCTTCCGGGGATGCGGGAGAGGCGGTCGGGGTGGATCGTCAACATCTCCAGCGGGGCGGCCTTCCATCCCAAGCCGCCCTACCACGCCGGCGCCCGGGGCGGGACCGTCTATGGCATGTGCAAGGCCGCGCTCGAACGCTTCACCACCGGCCTGGCTTCGGAAGTCGCCGACGCCGGCATCGCCGTCAACGTGGTCTCGCCGGGGCTCGTGGATACGCCGGGCGTGGCCGTCCACGGCCTCATCAACGAGGCGACGCGCGATCGCGTCCAGCCCATCGAATTCATCGCCGAGGCGGTGTTCCGGCTGGCAAGCGGCGATCCGAAGACCCTGACCGGACGCATCGATCACGCCGCCCCGCTCCTCAAGGAGCTCAAGCTCGAGCCGGCCGCCCTGATCTAGAAACCGATCCCGTCCCGCCGCGTTTGAGGGAGGCGGTGGGGCAGGAGATCGAACACATGAACCTCATTCCCGCAGTCGCTCTCGCCGGACTTCTCGCCGCCGCGGCCGCCGCGCCGGTCCTGGCGCAGCCCGCGTCGGAGTACGGCCAGCCGAGCTACTCCGATCAGCCAGGTTATAACCAACCGGGCTACGATCAGCAGGGCTACGGCCAGCCAGGCTACAATCAGCCGGACTACAATCAGAGCCAGGCGGAACAATACCGCGCCCAGCAACAGCGGTATCAGGACCAGCGGCAGGCCTACGAGGACCAACAGCGGCGGTATCACGACCAACGCGGCGACTACGCCGCCCGGCACCGCGCCTATCTCTACCACTTGAGGCGTTACGAAGAGGCGCGGCGCGCCTACGACGCCGAATACGGCCAGGGAGCCTACGAGGCGTACTATCCGCGCCCGGAGTGGCCGGATCGGTGAGTTCCGCGCCGGGCCAGCCAGTGGACCGCCCAGCCGCATAAGGGAACGATCTCAACGCCCTCGGCCTGAGCCCGTTCAAGGATCGCGCCCATCAGTCGGTCTGCGGCGCCGGTTCCGCGAAGGCTCGGCGGCGCCTCGACATGATCGATGATCAACTGTCCGGGCGCTCGGCGGTAGCGCGCGAAGACGATCTTGCCGTTTTCCACCGCCTCGAAGCGCCCAAGTTCAGGCCGGTCTTTGAGGTCGCTCATCGCCTCTTACCTCGCTCGGGCTTGAACCTTGCACAATCTGAAGGAGAATGCGCTGGGGCTGGAAGGAGAGCGAGATGGGGAAAGTTCTCGCGGTGTTGGCGCTTTTCGCGCTGGCCGGGTGCGGAGCGCGCCGCGGCGGCGTCGGCGCATCGGCCCCGCACAGCACAGGACAGATTCCCGGGCGCAGGCCCGGCCTCTGGGAGGAGACCATCAGTCGGGACGGTCGGCCGCTCGCTGAGGGCGGCAAGCTTGAGATCTGCCTGGATGCCGCCACCGACGCAAAGGTCGGCATCTTCGGGCGCGAGGCGGCGGGGAGCCTGTGCCGGCAAAGATCGGTCGTGCGCCTGACGAATGGAGATTATCGTTTTTCCTCGACCTGCAGCCTCGGCAAGGCGGGAGTGATCACCTCGCAAGGCGTCGCGAGCGGCGATTTTTCGACCAGCTACAGAGTGGATTCTGAGAGCACCGTCTCAGGAGCGAGCTTTCCTCCTTTGAACGGCCATCACCGCAGTCTGATCCTGGCCCGGTATGCGGGCCCTTGTTCGGCCGACATGGCGCCTGGCGACATGCTGATCGACGGCGACGTGAAGGTGAACGTGAACAGGCTCGGCCAGGGCGTTCGCGCGCTCAGCAGCATCGAGCCCTGAGCGCCTGACGGTCAGACCCTCTCGACGGCCATGGCGACCGCTTCGCCGCCGCCGATGCATAGCGAGGCCAGGCCCTTCTTGGCGTTGCGCGCCTCCATGGCCGCCAGCAGAGTGGCGATGATGCGGGCGCCCGACGCGCCGATGGGATGACCAAGCGCGCACGCGCCGCCGTTCACGTTCAGCTTCTCGTGCGGAATGGAAAGTTCGCGCATGGCGATCATGGCCACCACAGCGAAGGCTTCATTCACCTCGAATAGGTCGACGTCCGAAGCTTCCCAGCCAGCCCTGGCCAGGGCCGTCTTCATGGCCGGAACCGGTGCGGTGGTGAAACGCGCCGGCGCGTGGGCGTGCGCGGCGTGGGCCGCCACCCGCGCGATGGGCTTGGCGCCGAGCTTCTCGGCGGTCGAGGCATGCATGAGGACGAGGGCGGCTGCGCCGTCAGAGATCGACGAGGCGTTGGCCGCCGTGATGGCGCCGTCCTTGGAGAAGGCCGGCTTGAGGGTCGGAATCTTGGCCGGGTCCGCCTTCATTGGCTGTTCGTCGAGGTCTATTCTCTCGATGCTTCTGCGCGAGCTGACCTCCACCGGGACGATCTCGCGGGCGAATGCGCCCGATTCCGAGGCGCGTCTGGCGCGGTGCAGGCTCTCGGTAGCGTAGGCGTCCATGTCGGCGCGGGTGAACTGATAGGCCGCCGCCGTCTCCTCGGCGAAGACGCCCATGAGCTTTCCGGGCTCGTAGGCGTCCTCAAGACCATCGAGATACATCGAATCCATCACCCGATCGTGGCCGATGCGCGCGCCGGAGCGGTGCTTGGCGAGGAGATACGGGGCATTGGTCATGCTCTCCATTCCCCCCGCGACGATGATCTGCGCGGATCCCGCCGCGATCGCGTCATGGGCGAGGATCGCCGCCTGCAGGCCCGAGCCGCACATCTTGTTGACCGTGGTGGCCTGGACGCCGAGATCGAGACCTGCGCCGATTCCCGCCTGACGCGCCGGCGCCTGCCCCAGGCCCGCTGGAAGCACGCAACCCATCACGATCTGTTCGACAGCCTCCGAGCTGACGCCGGAGCGTCGGACCGCCTCTTTCACCGCGGCCGAACCCAATTGTACGGCGGACGCCGGCGCGAGGGCGCCTTGGAACGCGCCCATGGGGGTTCGGGCGTAGCCGACGATGACGATGGGATCGGCGGACATCTGCGTCCTCCACATGGGGTTTCAGGAAGCAATCCCGATGTGGCTCGCCCGCCTTCCCGGCGCAAGCCCGTTCGATTGCGCCAGGGCCGTGCTCGCCCGGCCCGTCACGGCGGCGGCGATGAAACCTCCGCCCAGCACCCGGCTCCGCTCGGCGGCATCGTAGAGGACGCAAGCCTGGCCCGGCGCGACCCCTTCCTCGGGTGTCTCGAAGACCGCCTCCGGGCCCCGCTCGGACATGATCAGCCTCGCCGGAGCCGGCTCCCTTGTCGAGCGCACCCGAGCCAGCACGGCTCGGCCAGATCGAGCCGCTTCTTCGAAGCTCGACTCCGTGGCGAGCCAATTGATCTCCTTCAGGCGCAAACTCGCGGTTGCGAGCGCCCGCCGAGGCCCCACGACGACCTCGTTGCGCGCCGCGTCCAGGCGCGTGACGAAGAGCGGATCGCCCACCGCGACATTGAGGCCCCGCCTTTGGCCGACGGTGTAGCGCGCGACTCCGCCGTGCTGGCCCAGCACCCGCCCATCGACGTGAACGATGTCGCCTCTCGCCGCGGCCGAGGGCCGCAAGCGCTCGATCACCGTCGTGTATCGCCCCTTGGGAACAAAACAGATGTCCTGGCTGTCAGGCTTATCGGCGACGGCGAGCCCCAGGGCCGCCGCCAGAGCCCGGACCGCCGTCTTCTCAAGGCCGCCGAGGGGAAACCGGAGGAAATCCAGCTGCCGGGCCGTCGTGGCGAAGAGGAAGTAGCTTTGATCGCGCGCAGAGTCGCGGGCGCGATGGAGCTCGGTTCGACCGTCCCGCTCCACCCGACGCACGTAGTGACCCGTCGCCAAGGCCGCGGCCCCCAGTTCGCGCGAAATCGTCAGAAGGTCGCTGAACTTCACCGTCTGGTTGCAGCGGACGCAAGGAACCGGGGTCTCGCCGCGCACGTAGGTGTCGACGAAATCGTCGATCACCGCCGACCTGAACCGGCGCCGGTAGTCGAGGACATAATGGGGGATGCCCAGTCTCTGAGCCGCGGCGCGCGCGTCGCGGATATCCTGCCCGGCGCAACAGGCGCCGGCGCGGGGAGCGGCCCTCGGTGAGTCGTAAAGCTGCAGCGTGACGCCCACCACCTCGCACCCAGCGGACTTCAGCAGCCCAGCGACCGTGGTCGAGTCGACGCCGCCCGACATGGCCGCAACGACACGCGAGCCTTCGCCAAGGCCGCCCAGCGCCGCCTGCACGCTTGCCGCTTCCGAATGGGTCGCCTTCTGGAACATTGGGCGTGCTTCTAGCCGTCCGTCGGTTGCATGGCGAGAGTCGCCGCCTCGCCTGAATTGTCGGCCGGTAGTTAATCGGCAGTAATACCTGTCCTATTCTGGCGCAATAATGTAAATCCTCCATTCATCATGCGCTTACCTCGTCTTTACTAACCGTATTAAGTCAACGTTATAGGGTGCCGCTGCATAGTCTCTCGAAGTGTCTTGCGAAGGACGAGGCGACATGTTGCAGCAGCAACGCATCAACAGCCGAGGCGACCGATATGTGATCGGTCCTACTGGCGACGCCCTGACGATTTCCGACCTGCCTCCGGCCAACACCCAAAGATGGGTGATACGCCGCAAGGCCGAGGTTGTCATCGCGGTGCGCGGGGGACTCCTCAGCCTCGAGGAGGCTTGCGCGCGATACGCCTTGACCAACGAGGAGTTCCTCGCCTGGCAGCAAGCGTTCGACAAGCATGGAATGCCCGGGCTTCGCACCACCGTTCACACCGAGAGAAGTTTTCGCTGAGCCTCCCCCAAGGAACAGCGAGCATGGCGGCCGCGACTCCCTCCAGGCGCGGCCGCCTTTTTTTTCCTGTTCGACTTGCGGCTGCGACCCTTTCCACCGAGCCTTCGAGCGCCATTGCTCCAAGCCGCTTGCGCTGCTAGCCATCGCCGCGGGCGATAACCGGAGGGTCATCTCGTCGCCATGAGTCCAGCAGGTCGGACTGACCACGGGCGAATCTGGCGAGCGCTCACCTTTGAACGCCTCGTCACCGGACCGGTGATCCACCTCGTCTACTGGGCCGGGCTGGGGGTCATTGTGATCGTCGCCTTCTCGGTCATCGGCGCGTCCATCGGCGTCGCCCTTCGCGAAGGAAGCTGGGCGGCGGTGCTGCTCGCGATCGTCGTGCTCGCCATCGGACTGCTGGTCGCCTTCGCAATCGGCTTGGTCTGGCGCGCGTTCTGCGAATTCTATGTGATCGTTGTGCGGATCGGCGACGACCTGGCCAGGATCAGGGAATTGAGCGAAACCGAGCAGGCGCCGGCGAGAACCTCGGCGGCGCAGCGCTTCTGAAGCGTCAGCCTTTTCGGCGAGGCGTCAGCCTAGATTCGAAGGCGGCGAGGTCCGGCTTGGGCCGCCCCTGATCGTCGAAGAGAAGCGGCGAATCGCCGGGATGCTCGCGCCTCAACCAGGAATCACGATCCCTCAGTCCCCAGAACGTGACGCCGAACCTCTGAGCCGCGGGAAGCGCCATCATCGCCTCCGCCGCTTCGGCGTAGAGACGGGCCTGGGCGCTCAGGAGTCCGCTCCGGCCCGTGAACAGCGCCTTCGCCTCGGAGAGGGATACGTCCATTTCTGAGATTCTGACCTGCAGCCCCAGACTGCCGAGATCGGCCACGCAGGCCGTGATCGCGCCCCTCCGAAGATCGGCGGCGACATGGGTCTGGGTGCCCAGGCCGCCAAGCGGCGCACCAGCGGCGAGGAGCCGCTCGGCGAGGTTCAGGAACGCTGCTCGCTTGGCCGGATTGGATTCCAGATTGTAGTCGTTGAGGAAAAGCACCGGCTGTGGGTCGGCGCGGCGCGCCAGTTCGAACGCCAGCTCCATATATCCGATGTCCCCCAGGCGAGCGCTCCACAAGCTCTCGCGAAGGCCGTTCCCATCCTCGGCGATCGGCTCATTGACCACGTCCCAGCCGACAGCCCGCCCGCGATATCGACCGACTACCGCCTCGATGTAGTTGGCGAAGGCCTGACGGAAGGGGATCTTGGATTGATCGAGACGTTCGAACGCGGCCGGCGTCTCCTCGTACCAGATCAAGGTGTGGCCAAAGAGGGCGAGGCCGTTTTGACTGGCGAAGTCAGCGATCCGGTCCGGAGCGGCGAACTGGAAACTTCCGTCGGGGCGAAGGATGTATTCCATCTTCATCTCCCATTCGGGTGTCAGCTGGGAGACTTCGCGGGTGAAGAGGGACGAGAGCGCCGGATCGGCGAACTGGGCAGACTGCACAGCGGTTCCGATCGCAAACGGGGCGACCTTTTTGAGAGGCTCGGAGCTGAGGTCCTGGGCGGAGCTTGAAACGGGCCGTTGGCAGGCGCCGAGGGCCAGCGAGGCGGCGAGGACGGACCGGCGGGTTGGTTGCGCGGCGGGAACCATCGCCTGCTCGTTCCTTTGGGAGAAATCAGCCTATAGGCCTTGCAGCATCATCGTTAACCCGTCTTAAATTACCCCTTGTCACTTTGCGGGGGCGAGCGCGCGCGGGCTCTGGTGAGTTGTCTGCGTCGTGCGGGGAGGGATCGACGGATGCGCGTACTTCTGATCGAAGACGATAGCGCCACGGCGCAAGGCATCGAGCTGATGCTCAAATCCGAGGGCTTCAATGTCTATACGACAGACCTTGGAGAAGAAGGCATCGATCTTGGCAAGATCTATGACTACGATTTGATTCTTCTCGACATGAATCTTCCCGACATGAGCGGCATGGATGTGCTGCGAACGTTGCGGGTCGGAAAGATCAACACTCCCATAATGATTCTCTCCGGAACATCGGAAATCGAAACCAAGGTGAAGAGCCTGGGCGGCGGAGCCGACGATTACATGACCAAGCCCTTCCACAAGGAAGAGTTGGTGGCGCGAATCCACGCCGTCGTTCGGCGGTCCAAGGGACATGCCCAGTCGATCATCAAGACTGGTGAGATCGTGGTCAATCTTGACGCCAAGACCGTCGAGGTGAATGGCATGCGGGTTCACCTGACCGGTAAGGAATATCAGATGCTCGAACTTCTTTCCTTGAGAAAGGGGACGACGCTCACTAAGGAAATGTTCCTAAATCATCTCTACGGCGGGATGGATGAGCCGGAATTGAAGATCATCGACGTGTTCATCTGCAAGTTACGTAAGAAACTCAAAGCGGCCGCCGAAGATCATCACATCGAAACTGTCTGGGGACGGGGATACGTGCTTCGAGATCCGCAGGACGGAAAGGCCGCCGCCTGACCTTTTGCTTCGCGGCCCTGGACGGTCGCGATTTCAGTAGGCGTCTGAGGTCAAACTGATGCGGCGCGTTGTCGCACATCGAGCCTGAGTTCTCGCCGCACTCCTGATCTCCAAAAAAGGACGGATCTCGCCAGAGCCCTTCCCGCGGCCGCCGATTTCATCGATTCCGAACCGCGGATTGGATCGCTCGCAGTTCGATCCGGCATGGTTCGGCCCGACGGGCCTCAGCCGCAGGAACGTCTTGAGCGTTAGCGGAACGCCGCCATGAGGGCGCCCTCCTCGCCATCCCGCGAGGTACCTAGAGAGTGTGATCGCAGACCGCGGCCTCCTTGACGCTTTGGCCCGAAGGACGTTCTTTCCGGGCGGGGAAGCCAGGAGAGACCGCCATGTCTGAAGTCCTCGCCGAGACGCGCCCAGCGCCCGTCACCGCAGCCGTCGCCACCAGCAATGGACCGATCAGAGGCTATGCGGAGGGGGGACTCTCGATCTTCAAGGGCGTCCGCTATGGCGCGCCTCCGCTGGGGGCCCGCCGATTTCGACCGCCCATGAAACCCTCACCCTGGGCTGAGCCGGCCGACTGTTTCACCCTTGGCGCCCCGGCGATTCAGTCGGGTTTGCCGCCCGGCGAGAAGACCGGCGGGCGCAGCGCTGGCGATCCTCCCGCTCCCGATCAGCCCGGAACCGACGAGGATTGCCTTTTTCTGAATCTCTGGACGCCGGGATTGGACGATCGCCGGCGACCGGTCATGGTCTGGTTGCACGGTGGCGGCTTCGCCAACGGCTCGGGCGGGGCGGCCATGTACGATGGAGCTCAGCTGGCCCGGCGCGGCGATGTGGTCGTTCTCACCGTCAACCACCGGCTCAACGTCTTCGGGTACCTGCACCTGGGCGAGCTAGGCGGCCACCCATCGTCCGGTCAAGCGGGGATGCTGGACATCGTCCTTTCCCTGCAATGGGTGAGGGACAGTATCGCCCGTTTCGGCGGCGACCCGGCCAATGTCACGATCTTCGGCGAGAGCGGCGGCGGCGCCAAGGTTTCTATGCTGCAGGCCATGCCGGACGCGCATGGGCTCTTCCACAGGGCCATCATTCAGAGCGGGCCAGGCCTCAAGGCCGTTTCCAAGGGAGCCGCCACCAGAACCGCGCGCCAGTTCCTCGCCGCACTTTCCATCGAACCGGGCCAGCTCGAACGCCTCGAAGAGATCTCAGCGGAAGAGATTCAAAAGGCGTCCGAAAGTCTCGGGGCCGATCGCCTCATGCGAGCCTTCTCCCCGTGCGTCAACGGCCTTGCCCTTCCGCGCCATCCGTTCGACCCCGACGCCCCGACCATCTCGGCCGAGATTCCCCTGATGATCGGAACGAACAAAGACGAGGCGACCCTTTTCCTCCGGGGAGGGCCGAGATTCGGCGAATACACCGATGATGATCTCCTCAAGCGGGCAAGGGAAGCCGTCGGGGACAGAGCCGAGGCTCTCGTGGGGGCGCTCCGGCGGCGGTTCCCGGACTATTCGCCGACCCATCTCGTCTGCCAGGTCCAGACCGCAACCACGATGTGGTCGAACTCGGTGACGCTTGCCGAGCGCAAGGCTGACCAAGAGGCGGCGCCGGTCTTCATGTATATGCTGGCCTGGGAGACCCCGGTGGCGAGGGGCGAGCTTCGATGCCCCCACGCCCTCGAAATCCCCTTCGCCTTCGACAATGTGGAGGCGGCGCGCAACTTCGTTGGTCGCGGAGAGGCGCCGCAGACCCTGGCCGACCAGATGGCGCCGGCCTGGCTGGCCTTCGCCCGCACAGGCGACCCCAATTGCGGGTCGCTCCCCTCCTGGCCGGCGTATGAGCGCGGACGACGCGCGACGATGATTTTCGATCTCGAAAGTCGGGTCGAGACTGACCCGTGGTCCGAGGTGCGGCGCGCTTTGAGTTCCTGAAGAGCCGCTTCAACGGGCCGCGGCGAGGGGCGAGGCCTCCTCTGGAGCGGAGCCCTGGACGAGTTGCGCCAGGGTCTCGAAGAGCCGTTTGGCCTCAATCGGCTTGGGCAGATGGCCGTCCATTCCGGCCGCCAGGTATTCACCGATCTGGTGGCTCATCGCATTGGCGGTGAGGGCGATGATCGGAGTTCGAGATCGACCCAGTTCGGCCTCGCGCCGGCGAATGGCGCGCGCCGCCGCCGGGCCGTCCATAACCGGCATCTGCACATCCATGAGGATGGCGTCCCACTCCTGGGCCTCCCACGCGGCGACGGCGGCCGCGCCATCCGCCACCAGCGTCGGCTCGACGCCGACTTGGGCCAAGAGGGTGGAGAGCACGAGCTGATTGACTGCATTATCTTCGGCGGCCAGCAGACGCAGTGAGAAGCGCTCAACTGGCGCGGGGCGCGCGGAGAGGCTCTTATCTGCAGAGGGGCCCGTCGCCCGCTTGAGAGGGAGCTCCAGGGTGAAGGTCGAACCGCGACCGAGCTCGCTCGCCACCACGATGTCCCCGCCCATGAGAATGGCGAGGCGGCGGCAGATCGCCAGGCCCAGGCCGCTGCCGCCGAATTTGCGAGCGGTCGAAGCGTCGGCCTGAGAGAACTTGTCAAAGAGCCTGGGCAGGGCGTCCGCGGCGAGTCCGACGCCGGTGTCACGCACCTGGATCGCCAGGCCGCCGGGGCGGCTTCGGATGACCAGATCGACCGACCCTTGCTCGGTGAACTTCAGGGCGTTGGAAACGAGGTTGCCGATGATCTGGCGGAGCCGGACCGGATCGCCGCGCCAAAAGCCCTCGGCTTCGCGGATCTCGATTTCGAAGCGGACCTTTTTCTGATGAGCGAGCGGCGCGAAGGCGCCGTGCACGCTCAAGACGAGCTCGCGCAAGTCGAAGTCGATCTCTTCGAGCTCCAGCTTGCCGGCCTCGATCTTGGAAAGATCGAGAATGTCGTTGAGGATCGCCAAGAGCGCCTTGCCCGATTGGTGGACGACGCCGAGGCGCTCCCTCTGGATTTTCGAGAGCGGCCCGGCCGCCATCGCCTGGGTCATCCCAAGTACGCCATTGAGAGGGGTTCGGATCTCGTGGCTCATGGCGGCGAGGAAGTCGGTCTTGGCCTCGTTGGCGGAAGCGGCCGCCTTTTCGTTCTCGCGCGCATCCATCCTGGCGCGACGGAGGGCGGATCGCGACCGGTCTAGGAGTTGACGGGAGAGGGCGAAGAAGTTCACCAGGCTGACCGCGCCAGCCAGAAGAATCGCGGCGGCGGCCATCGGACTCTCGGTAGCTCGCGCCAAGTGAAAACAGATGTAACCCAAAGACGCAAAGTACGGCGCCAAGAGTGTGAAGAACGTCTTCCGTTCCGAATAGTACTGAAGCAGGACATAGGCAGCGGCGATAAAGAGGGAGACGATTGCAAAAACTTGCCCGTAATCGTCGGCCCTGACCCAGATCGCCGCCGGAAGCACCGCGTTGAGCACTGAGCTGAGTAAGCTTACGAAGAGGAGAATGCGCGACAGGAGGCGCCCATTTCTAGGCGAACTCCCCGACTTGTTCCTGTTGGTCTGGCTGACGGCAACCAGGATACAGGTTAACGCGATGAGGAACCATGCCCCTGCCCAGGCCGACCCGAGATAGATGCAGCCGACGCACGCCAGGGCCAGGCTGTGGACCAGCCTGGGAATGATATTTCGGGCCGACGCCGCGAAGAGTCGGACGCCGTCTCCGGCGCCCGACGATGCCGGTCGATCCGGGACCACTGAAGAGGCCATGCTCCACCCGTTTTCGGATCAAGCATGCGCCCTCACCCCTTAACGCTGGGGAAACATCGTCTTCTCCCGACGAATTCGCGATTCGCCCTCAGGCGTCGAAGACGATCACCGAGCGAGCGATCTGACCGGTCTTCATTTCCTCGAAGGCCTCGTTCACCTTGGAAAGCGGAAGGCGGTTGGAGATCATATCGTCGAGCTTGAGCTTGCCCGCCATGTACATATCGACCAGCCTCGGCATGTCGACCGGGAACTGGTTGGACCCCATGAGCGAGCCAACGAGTTTCTTTTCGCCAAGGAAGGCGTAGCCCGGGATCTCGACGCTCTGGCCGATCGGAATCATGCCGATCACATAGGCGGTCCCGCCGCGGCGGAGCATCCCAAAGGCCTGCTCCGTGGTCTTCTTCAGACCTACCGCCTCGAAGGCGTGGTGCACGCCTCCGGAGGTCATGGTGAGGACTTCCTGAACCGGATCAGTCTCGGCCGCGCAGATGAAGTCGGTGGCCCCGAAGTTGCGGGCCATGTTGTCCTTGGACTTGGACATGTCGATGGCGATGATCCGGCCGGCTCCGGCGATGGCCGCGCCGTTGATCGCCGCCAGGCCCACGCCTCCGCAGCCGATCACCGCGACCGTCTCGCCGGGAGCGACTTTTGCGGTGTGGAAGACCGCCGAGGTGCCCGTCAGCACTCCGCACCCGATCAGGGCGGCGCGATCCAGCGGCATGTCCGGCCTGATGGCGACGCAGGCGTGCTCGTGGATCAGCATCTTCTCGGCGAAGGAGGAGAGGTTCAGGTACTGGAGCATCGGACCCGTTTCCTGGGAGAGTCTCGGCGCTTCCTCGGCTCCGCGCTTGGTGTCAGGGCTCACGCACAGGCTCATGTGGCCGCTGAGGCAGTATTCGCAGTGGCCGCAGAACGCCGACAGGCATGTGATCACGTGGTCTCCCGGTTTGACCGTTCGAACTTCCGAACCGACCTCTTCGACGATGCCAGCGCTCTCATGGCCGAGCACGGCGGGAAGCGGGTGAGGATAGGACCCCTCGATGAAATGGAGATCGGAGTGGCAGACACCCGCCGCGGCGGTGCGGATGAGAACCTCATGGGGGCCGGGTTTGCCGATTTGAACGTCCTCGATTGATAGCGGCTTCTTCACCTCCCTCAAGACGGCGGCCTTCATGTTCGTCTCCCTTCGGCGTCAATTCCGTTCGGCTGAACTCGCTTATCGGTGTCGAGGCCGCTCCGCCAGAGCTATTGCGATTCAAAGGCGAGCGCGGCTGTTCCGCGCCGTTGCCGGCGGCGCGCGTTGGCCCTAGGCTGCAGGCCATGAAGCTCGTGACGCCTCTCCTCTTCTCCGCGCTGATTTTGGGCGCGTGCTCCGAGACTCCTTACGCGCTCGGACCAGCGGGGCGGCCGCCGCCCAGCTATAATCCCGGACCGCCGGCGCCTTTCGAAGCCCAGGACTTCGCCTGGTCGACTCAGAACGGCGGCGCCTCGATCGACGGCGTCCTGGCGTTTCGAGCCCAGGGCCTGGCCTATCAGTGCGCCGGCGGGGACGTCATCCTCACGCCCGAAACCCGTTGGAGCCGGCGGCGGATGATCATCCTTTACGGCTCGGCGACGAGCGCCGAGATCCCGGTTTCCGTCGTGCGGGCGCGCGAGCCTACCGGGCCTGCCGCCGACTATGCGCGCTACGTCCGGCGCGCGACGTGCGATGACGCCAATCGCTTCCATTTCCGGGGCCTTCCGGCCGGACGCTGGTTCGTCATCACCGTCGCCAAGCCGGTCGGAGGCGGGGAAGGCGTGGCGGTGATGCGGCGGGTGGTCACTGGCGATGGCCCCAGATTTGTGACGCTCGGCTAGTGTCGTGAATTTGGCGTTCGTTTCCGCTTGGGGGAGGGCTCAGGACGGACGTCAAATTCGTAAACGCCACTAGAATCATGAGGTTGCTAGCAGCCTCCTCGATCCCGACGTTCAGCTGGCGTTCGCCCCACGAGGATCGAACGTCGGGATCGGGCTGCTAGGGCCGGCGGGCCTTCGGCGCGATGGACTTCAAGGAGGTCCGCTGCGAGGCCCGCGACGCGGTCGGCGCGATCACCCTGGGTCGTCCGACCTAGATTGAAGCCAAAGGAGCGCACCTAGGTGATCGATCGTTTCGCCGCGCTGCTCCTCGAGAAAACCGAGAAGGGCCAGACCCTCCGGCGGGCCGAGCTGGAGCGGGGCGATCTGATGGCCGGAGATGTGACGGTCCGGGTGGATTACTCGACCGTGAACTACAAAGACGGGCTCGCCCTCACCGGCAAGGCGCCGGTCGTCCGCGTTTGGCCCCTCATTCCCGGAATTGATTTCTCCGGCGTCGTCGAAACATCGGAGAGCCCGGCATTCAGACAGGGGGAGCGGGTCGTCCTCAACGGCTGGGGCGTCGGGGAGACCCACCACGGCGGCTACGCGCAGCTCGCCAGAGTGAAGGCCGACTGGTTGGTCGCACTTCCGGACGGAATCTCGAACCGGCGGGCGATGGCGATCGGGACCGCCGGCTACACCGCCATGCTGTGCGTCATGGAGCTTGAACGCCAGGGGCTCTCGCCAGCCTCCGGCGAGGTCCTGGTCACCGGAGCGGCGGGCGGGGTGGGGAGCATCGCCGTGACCCTCCTCTCGCGGCTCGGCTACCGCGTGACGGCGTCCAGCGGCCGGGCCGGCCCTGAAGGCGATTTTCTGCGCGATCTGGGCGCCGCCGTGGTCATCGAGCGCAGCGAACTTTCCGGACCCGTTCGGCCCCTCGCCAAGGAGCGCTGGGCCGGAGCGGTGGACGTGGCGGGCGGCGCGAGCCTCGCCAACGTACTCGCCCAGATCCGCTACGGTGGAGCGGTCGCCGCCTGCGGGCTCGCCCAGAGCATGGACCTCCCAGCTTCGGTTGCCCCGTTCATCCTTCGAGGCGTGAAGCTGGCGGGGGTGGATTCGGTCATGAGGCCCAAGAGTGACCGGGTGGAAGCCTGGGCCCGGCTCGCGCGCGATCTCGACTTCGAAAAGCTCGACCGGCTCTCCACCACCGCACCGCTCGCCGATGTTCCGCGCATCGCGACCGAAATCGTTGAAGGCAAGGTGCGCGGACGCGTGGCGATCGACGTCAACGCCTGAATTTTCGACCTGAACGCGGCCTTCTGGGCGCGTTCAGGTCGGGTTCAACCGGCTTGGTCCATCCTTCGTCCAACCTCGGAGTTCGAGGGAGCCCGAACGCCCCAATAGGCGTTTTATGGGGGATGGATTGGAGGTTCTTATGAGAAATCTCATCACGGCGGGCTTGGCCGCGGCGACTCTGGTTGGCGGCTTGGCCGCCACCGCGCCGGCTTCGGCGCGCCCCTGGCACGGTGGGTACTATCACCGCGGCGACGACGACGTCGGCGCTGCGGTCGCCGGCGGGATCGTCGGCCTGGCGCTTGGCGCGGCGATCACCAGCGGCCACGGCGGCTACTACGGGCCGGGCTACGGTCCCTACTATGGTCCCTATTACGGCCCAGGCTATGCGATGTGCACCAGCCGCCGCTGGGTATGGGACCCCTACGTCGGCCGCTACGTGGTCCGCCACATCCGCTACGCCTGCTAGCTCTCCGCAGCGGCCAATAGCGACAATGAGCCCCGCGCCCGCTCGGCGCGGGGCTTCTCGTTTCAGGGCCGCGCGCCCCGCTCACTGCCGCCGGGCGGTGGGGCTCGCCATCAGTGCACCGAGGCCTTGCCGATCTCCAGGCCTTCCGGCCCGGCGGTGGCTTCGATGATCGCCCCATCGACAAAGTCTCCGGCGAGCAGCTTGCGGGCGATGGGATCGATGAGCTCCTTCTGGATCACGCGCCGCAAGGGCCTTGCGCCATAGACCGGGTCGTATCCGCGTTCACCCAGCCAGTGGAGGGCGGCGGGATCGAGCGCGATGGCCATGCGCCGGCCTTCCAGGAGCCGGTCGACGCGCTGCAACTGGATCTTCACGATGGCGTCCATCTGCTCGCGGCCGAGGCGATGGAAGAGGATGATCTCGTCGATGCGGTTCAGGAACTCGGGCCGGAAGTGTCGGCGGACGGCCTCCATGACCATGGGGCGCACCGCTTCGACGTCCTCGCCTTCGCCCTGGGCGGCGAGGAACTCAGAGCCGAGGTTCGAGGTCATGATGATGAGGGTGTTGCGGAAGTCGACCGTCCGGCCCTGGCCGTCGGTGAGGCGCCCGTCGTCGAGCACCTGGAGCAGGACGTTGAAGACATCCCGATGGGCTTTTTCGATCTCGTCGAAGAGGACCACCTGATAGGGCCTGCGGCGCACCGCTTCGGTGAGGGCCCCACCCTCGTCATAGCCGATGTAGCCGGGCGGCGCGCCGATCATTCGGCTCACCGAGTGCTTTTCCATGTATTCGCTCATATCGAGGCGGGTGATCGCCGCCTCGTCGTCGAAGAGGAACTCGGCGAGCGCCTTGGTGAGCTCGGTCTTGCCCACGCCCGTGGGGCCGAGGAACAGGAAGGAGCCGATCGGACGGGCCGGATCCTTGAGCCCGGCTCTCGCCCGCCGAACCGCATCGGAGACCGCTTCGAGCGCCTCGTCCTGACCCACGACGCGGCCGCGCAACGCCTCCTCCATGCGCAGCAGCTTGGCCCTTTCGCCTTCGAGCATCTTCTCGACCGGAACGCCGGTCCACCGCGAGACGACTTGGGCGATCTGTTCGGCGTCGACCACTTCGGGGGCCATCGCCTCGCCATCGGCTTTCTCGTCCTCCTCGGCGAGTCGCTTTTCAAGTGGCGGGATTTCGCCATAGGCGATCTCCGAAGCACGCTGGAGATCGCCGCGCCGCTGGGCGGCGAGGAGTTCGGCGCGCAGCCGCTCGAGCGCCTCACGGGCCTGGGCGGCCTGTCCGATCTTCTCCTTCTCCGAGCGCCAGCGGCCGGTCATTTCCGCCGATTGCGCTTCCAGGTCTTCGAGGTCCTCCTCGAGCGTCTCCAGCCTCTGCCTGGAGGCCGGATCGGTCTCCTTCTGGAGTGCGGCGCGCTCGATCTTGAGCTGGACGATGCGCCGGTCGATCTCGTCCAGCTCCTCGGGCTTGGAATCGACCGCCATGCGCACCCGGCTCGCCGCCTCGTCGATGAGGTCGATCGCCTTGTCGGGCAAGAAGCGATCGGCGATGTAGCGGTGCGAGAGCGTCGCGGCGGCGACGATGGCGGCGTCCGAGATGCGCACCCCGTGATGGAGTTCGTACTTCTCCTTGAGCCCCCTCAGGATCGAGACCGTGTCCTCGACGCTGGGCTCGCCGACGAAGATGGGCTGGAAGCGCCGCGCCAGGGCGGCGTCCTTTTCGACGTTCTTGCGGTACTCATTCAGCGTGGTCGCCCCCACGCAATGCAGCTCTCCACGCGCCAGGGCGGGCTTGAGGAGGTTGGAGGCGTCCATCGCCCCCTCGGTCTTTCCCGCCCCGACCAGGGTATGCATCTCATCGATGAAGAGGATGATTCCGCCCTCGGCGGCGGTGACTTCGGAAAGCACGGCCTTCAGCCGCTCCTCGAACTCGCCACGGTATTTCGCCCCGGCGATGAGCGAGCCCATGTCGAGGGCGAGGAGCCGCTTGTCCTTGAGGCTCTCGGGGACATCGCCGTTGACGATCCGCTGAGCGAGGCCCTCGACGATCGCGGTCTTGCCCACGCCGGGCTCGCCGATCAGGACGGGATTGTTCTTGGTCCGGCGGGCAAGCACCTGGATGGTGCGGCGGATCTCCTCGTCGCGTCCGATCACCGGGTCGAGCTTTTGTTCGCGGGCGGCCTGGGTGATGTCGCGCGCATAGCGCTTGAGGGCCTCGTATCCCTCTTCGGCCGAGGGCGAGTCGGCGGCATGGCCCTTGCGGAGCGACTTGGCCGCCGTTTCGAGGGCGGACGCGCTCGCGCCGGCGTCCTTGAGGACCATCGCCGCCTCTTCGCCTTCGCGGGCGAGCGCCACCAGCAGACGCTCGGTGGTCACAAAGGAGTCACCCGCCTTCTTGGCCTCCTCTTCGGCGAGCGCGAACACCCGGGCGATGGCCGGCCCCATGTAGAGTTGGGCGCCGCCGCCTTCGACTTTCGGCCTCTTGGCGAGCAGGCTCTCGAGCGCCTGGGCGGCGGCCTCGGGGCGCCCGCCGGCTCTCTCGATGAGGGTGCGGCCCACGCCGTCGCTTTCCTCAAGAAGCACCTTCAGAAGGTGCTCGGGGCCAAGCTGCTGGTGTCTGCGGGCGAGAGCCACGGACTGGGCGGACTGGACGGCCTGCTTGGCGCGGTCCGAATAAAGGTCGATGTTCATCAGCTCCCTCTCGCCGGCACGCTCCATGCAAAGACCGGCCGGCAATGGTCATGTAAGTGTTGCTTGAATATCACACAAGAACGGGCGCTCCGCCGGATCCTCCTTCGTCAGCGTGGGTTCAGGTCCGGCGAGCGAGGCTCGATACCGACAGAAGAACCCGATCGAACTCGAACGCGTTGCACAGATGATGTGGTCCCAAACGGAAAAGGAGCGGGCAAGGCAGATCCGGCGACGCCCGACTGGCGTCCTGGCGCTCGGCTGGGCCTGTCTAGAATCGGCGGCCAACGGGCGAACCGAGCACCGGCCGACCTCCGCCGACTGGCCCGACAGCGTGGTGCGGCGCATCTCCTTGCCTGCCGGAGGCGCACATTCTTGGCGGCTCTCGGCCCTCGTCAGTCCGCGCTCCAGTCCGCCGCCCTGGAAGATCGCGGTGGTCACCGGAGCGCCCTCCTGGGCGGAGTACTGGGCGCCGGTCATCGCCGCCTTGCCGGCCGATCGCGAAATGATCGTCGTCGATCGTCCCGGTTTCGCCGGAAGCGAGCCGGCCGAATGCGTCGGCGACCTCGAGGCCCAGGCTGAGGCCCTCGCGCCGCTGATGGAGACCGCGCCAGGCCAGAAGCTGCTGCTGGTGGGCCAATCCTATGGGGCGGTGATCGCCGCGATCATGGCGGCCCGCGCTCCGGGGCGGGTCGCCAGCCTAGTCCTCCTCTCCAGCTACCTCGGCGTCCCGGGCCCTACGGCGCGATGGCTGGTGGGTGTGGGCTCGCGTTTCCTTGGCGTCATCCCCCGCGATCTGCGCAATGCGGTGATGGAGGTGAGCGGCCTTCCCGATCAGATGTCTCTCTTCACCAAGGCCCTAGGCGGGATCTCCGCGCCCATTGGCTTCGTCCATGGGGCGAAGGACGATTTCGCGCCGATCGATGCAGCCCTGCAGTTGGCGCTTGACTGCAAGACACGCCTGCCGGTCAGCTTCCAACGCGTCCCGGAAGCCAACCATTTCCTGAACGACGGGCCGCCCGAGGTCCTGCTCTCGGCGCTGGAGGCGTGCCTTCCAAGCCCCGCCAAGCGACCGCGGTGGGTGCTGAAGTGGCCCAGTCTGGGCGTTTCGAACCGCGCCGCCACGGGGCTGGCGGCCAGCGGAGCCCAGCCCTAATCCTCGTCCGACTTCGGCGCTTCCGGTTCAGCGGCGGCGAGACCCGGTTCGGGCCGACGGCGGCGAGGGCGTCGAGTTTCCTCGTCCCTGGGCTCGATCGGACGCACCTGGAGGAAGGCCGGGGCGCTGTTCACCTCGCCATCGTCGGCGCGGAGCAGTCGCGAGCCCTCAGCGCCCTCGGCGTTCTGGCTGCGGGGCTCGGCGGGTTCCTGCGGCGAGGCCGAGCCGCGCTCGAGCTCCCGGTTCCCGTTGCGGGGGCGCTCGTCGCGATACCTGGGCCGCTCGTCACGATAGCCTCTCTGGAAGCGGTCCTGGCCGTTGCGATCTCCTCCGCCGCGGTCCTGGCGCTCGTTCGAGAACCTCTCCGGCCGACGCTCGCCCTGGAACCGTTCGCCGGCGGACCGGTCTTCCCTGGGTCGATCGTCGCGGGGTCGATCGTCGCGGGGTCGATCGTCGCGGGAGCGATCCTCCCTTTGGCGATCATCCCTGGGGCCGCCACGGAAGTCTTCGCGCGCGCCCTCCTGGCCATCGGCCTCAGGCTCCTGGGGCTGGGTCTGGGCGCTTTCGTCCTCGAAATCGATGTCGTAGCCGGAAACGAACTGATCGCGTCCAATGATGTCGGAGACCGGGCGCTGCGGTTGCATCGCCCTCATGACCCGGAAGTAGTGTTCGGCGTGCTGGAGGAAGTTCTCCGCCGTGACCCGGTCGCCGGCGGTATGGGCGTCCCGGGCGAGCTGCTGATACTTTTCATAGACGTGCTGGGCCGCCCCGCGCACCTTCATGCTGTCCGGCCCATTGGAGTCGAACGCGCGATTGGAGTTGTGCTGGGGTTTGCCGCCGCCGCCGTTGCGGTTCCTCCGCTGACGCTTCATTCCCTTGAAGTCTCTCATGTGACCTGCCTTGAAGTTCCGCGCCGACCGCGACCTTCGCGTCTGACCGGAGTGTCGAGCCTCCTTGAAGGAGGGTGCGGATTCGTCCGCCTGGAAGAGGTTCGAAAGGGTTCCTCTTACGGTCTCCGCCAGCATTCCCGCGAGGCCGCCCGCCTGGTCGCGGGGTCCTGCGGGAGGCCGTCGGTCCGGATGCGACGCGCGTCCAGACCCATGCCTTCGGCTCGGAGAAGGCCATGATGTAGCGACTCGCGGGGTATTATCCAAGGCCTTTCTTGAGCCCGACCACCGCTCGCGGGCGGCCCGAAAGATCGTTCTTCGCAACAACACCGCCGGCGCCGGCCTCGTCCATCAGCCCCAGGACCGAACGCTCGAGGAAGGGATCGATCTCCAGAACGAAGACGCCGCCCGGCTTCAAAACCCGAAGCATCTCACCGGCGAGGCGGCGATAGGCGGCGAGCCCGTCGGCGCCTCCGTCGAGCGCGACGCGCGGCTCGTAGTCGCGGACCTCGGGAGGGAGGCCGGCGATGTCGCCGCTTGCGACATAGGGAGGGTTCGAGATCGCCAGATCCAGCAGGCCATCGGCGAGCGCGCCGGCCCAGTCGCCGCACAAAAAGAGGCTGCGGGCGGCAAGCCCGAGGGCTTGGGCGTTGCGCGCCGCGCGCCTGGCGGCGGCAGGCGACTTGTCGATCCCGAAGCCCTGGGCGAACGGCCGCTCGCCGAGAATGGCCAGGAGGATTGCGCCTGATCCGGTTCCAAGATCGGCGAGACGAAAGGCCCGGCCGGGCGGGAACGCTTCCAGGGCGGCCTCGACCAGCGTCTCCGTCTCGGGGCGGGGGGTGAGAACGTCCTTGTCGACCTCAAGGACGATGGACCAGAAGCCTTTCCGCCCGAGGATCTGGCTCATCGGCTCGCGGTCGGCTCGCCGGCCAACCAGTGACTGGAACCGGCGGTTCTCTTCGGGTCCGAGCGGATAGCCGGGGTCGGCAAGCGCCGCCGCGGGCGCCCTGTCGACGGCGCACTCAAGGAGGAGCCTGGCGTCTCGCGCGGCCCCTTCCACGCCGCAGGCTTCCAGGCGCTGACGCGCTGCGGCCAGCGCTTGGCGGACCGTTGCGCTCAAGCCTTGATCAGGCGCGCACTCCGGAAAGCGGGGAGGACCCAAACGCGCCGGCCTTGACGCTCCCGCTCATCTTGTCGCCGTCGACGGAGACGGCGAATTCGAGGGTCATGGGAAAAGGCGTGGTGATCTGAGCCGTCCAGCTAAGATTGCTCCCGTCGACCTTTCCGGAGATCGCCTGGGAGCCCATCCGGCCGGCCATTTCGCCCGTGAAGGAATCGCCGCTGGTGGTGATATTGAGGGTGCCCTCCTGGACGCCCATGGGTGAATTGATCGTCGTCTTCCAAGCGCCGTCCGCCGACATGGCCCTCTTGCTCCTCGTGATCGAAGGGGAGGCGAGCTAACCAGCATGGTGAAGCAAGCGCAAGTGCGCCTGCGATTCCCTAGCCGCTCACTCGGCGGCGCGGATCAGGGCGGCCGGTGCGGCGGTGGAGTGATGGGCGTCGATCTCGGCTGCCTTGGCTTCCACCAGTTCGACGATGTGATCGACCATTCGATCGTTGTCGAGCTTGTGGTCGGGGCTGCCCGCCACATAGACCATCCCCGCGCCTTTGCCGCCGCCGGTGAAGCCGACGTCGGTCATCAGAGCCTCGCCCGGCCCGTTCACAACGCAGCCGATGATCGAAAGGCTCATCGGGGTGGTGACGTGGGCCAGTCGCTCCTCCAGCTTGGCCACCGTGGCGATCACATCGAATCCCTGGCGCGCGCATGAAGGGCAGGCGATGATGTTCACCCCGCGATGGCGCAGGCCGAGCGACTTCAAGATGTCGAAGCCGGCCTTCACTTCCTCGACCGGATCGGCGGCGAGCGAGATGCGGATGGTGTCGCCGATGCCGGCCCACAGAAGGCTTCCCAGGCCGATGGAAGACTTGATCGTTCCCGAGCGCAGCGCCCCGGCTTCGGTGACGCCCAGATGGAGCGGGCAGTCGATGGCCTCCGCCAGAAGCTGGTAGGCGGCCACGGTCATGAACACGTCCGAGGCCTTCACGCTGATCTTGAACTCGTGGAAATCGTGGTCCTGGAGGATGCGGGCATGCCCCAGGGCGCTTTCCACCATCGCCTCGGGACAGGGCTCGCCATAGCGTTCGAGGAGATCGCGCTCGAGCGATCCGGCGTTCACCCCGATCCGCATCGAGCAGCCATGATCGCGGGCGGCCTGGATCACCTCCTTGACCC